>NZ_JAMXMH010000012.1:133834-240137 GCF_025818875.1 Cellulosimicrobium sp. SH8
CGCGGACCCGACCCGCGGGCTTTGAGGCCCGAGCCCCCACCGCGGACCCGACCCGCGGGCTTTGAGGCCCGAGCCCCTACCGCGGACCCGACCCGCGGGCTTTGAGGCCCGAGCCCCTACCGCGGACCCGACCCCGCGGGCTTGAAATCCGACCACGCCCACCTCGCCGAACCACGGCTCTACCTCGCGTGACTGTGGCTCTCCCTCGGCGGGGCGGTCAGGCGGGGGTGTCCTCGGCGAGGGTGAGGAGGCGGGTCATGGTGTTCCAGTTGCGGCCGGTGACCGGGGTGCCGGCGGCCTTCGTGAGGACCGCCGTCGTGAGCGTCGAGCGGCCGATGCCGTCGGGGTAGGCGACGTAGAGGACGCCGTTCGCGACGGCGGCGCGTTCCGTCCCGCCGCGGTCGTCGATCGTGGCGGCGCCGTCCGGGTCGACCGGGGACTCGCCCACGAGGACGAGGAGCGCGGCGGGCCGCTCCTGCGCGTCGTCGGGGAGGGGGTTGCCGCGGACGATCTTGCGCAGCCGCTCGGTCGTGAGCACCGCGACGGCGGCGTCGACGCCGAAGCGTTCGGCGACGGCGTCGTGCAGGAGCCGTGCGACGTCGTCGGGACCGGACACGCCCGAGGTCCCGGGCGCGACGACGAGGTTGCCGCTGTTGACGACGGTGCGGGCGTGCGCGAATCCGAGCTCGCCGGCGAGCTCGCGCAGCGCGGTGGAGGGGACCTTGCGCCCGCCCACGTTGACGGCGAACAGCAGGGCGACGTAGGCGGTCACGACGCTGTCCCCGGTCGTCGGTGGGACCACGGCGCGGCTTCCTCGAGCCGAGCGGCGAGGGCGAGGAGGAGCGCGTCGTCGCCGTGGTCGGCGCCGAGCATGACACCGACGGGGACGGTCCGCTGCGCGTGGCCCGGGTCGGCGACCTGCGTCTCCCCGAGCGGGAGCGAGATCGCGGGGCGGCCGGTGAGGTTCCACACGCTGGTCCAGGGGGTGAACGCGGTCTGCGCGGCGAAGTCGGCGGCCGGGTCGTCGTCGATCCGCTGGCTGCCGACGAGCGCGGGCGGCTGGGCGAGCGTGGGGGAGAGCACGACGTCGACCCCGGCCCAGGCGGCGGCGACCTCGCGCGTGAGCTGCTGCACCCCGGCGAGGGCCGTGGCGTACGCGAGCCCGCTCACGCCGCGCCCGCGCTCGCGCAACCACCGCGTGAGCGGGACGAGCAGGTGCTCGCGGTCCGGCGGGACGGGCGCCTGGAGCGCGCCGACGGACCACAGGGCGGCGAACGCGTCCCAGCGCTCGGCGCCGAAGGGCGGGGGGATCTCGACGACGTCGTGCCCGAGCCCGGCGAGGAGCGCCGCGGTCGCGCGGGCGGCGTCCGCGCACGCGGGGTGCACGGGGGCGTCGGCGGCGATCACGGGGTCGAGCAGGAGCCCGACCCGGAGCCGTCGCTCGCCCGGCGCGGTCGCGAGGCGCGCCGTGAAGGTGTCGCCCGGCCACGGGCGGGCGAGCACGTCGAGGAAGGCCGCGGCGTCGCGCACCGACCGCGTGAGGACGCCGTGCGTGGCGAGCCCCGCGCCGTCCACCCCGTACGGCCCCGGGCTCACGAGCCCGCGCGACGGCTTGAGCCCGACGAGCCCGCACGCGCTCGCCGGGATGCGCAGCGACCCGCCGCCGTCGCTCCCGTGCGCGACGGGGACGACGCGCGCCGCCACCGCGGCCGCCGCGCCACCGCTCGACCCGCCCGCGGACCGCGCGAGGTCCCATGGCGTGCGGGCGGTCGGCCCGACGTCGGGCTCGGTGTAGCAGGGCAGGCCGAGCTCGGGGGTGGTCGTCTTGCCGACCATGACCGTGCCCGCGGCGCGCAGGAGCGTCACGACGCCGTCGTCGTAGGGGGCCGGGAACGGGTCGATCGCTGCCGACCCGGCACGGATCGGCACGCCCTCGACCATCGTGAGGTCCTTGACCGGGCAGGGGACGCCGAGGAACGGGGGGAGCCCGTCGGGTCGACCGGGCGCGGGCCCCTCGACCGCGCTCCCCGTGCGGCGCGCTGCGACGAGCGCTGACTCGGCGGCGAGCGCCTGCGTGCGCGCGAGGTCGGCGGTGAGGACCGTGAAGGCACCGACGTCCGCGCCGACGCTCGCGGCGGCGTCGAGCGTCGCGTCGAGCACCTCGGTGGGGGAGGCGTCGCCGGTCCGGAGCGCGTGGGCGAGGGCGGTCGCGTCGAGGTCGAGCAGGTCGGTGACGCTCATGGGTCGTGAACCTACGCGGCGTGCCACGACCGCGCGAACCGTCCGGGGTCGACACGCCGCTCGGCCGAGGCGTATATTCCAAGCGGAATATTCCCCGCGGACCTCCTCGTCCGGGCCGCCCGCCCGCACCGTCCGCTCCTCCCGCCCGTGAGACCGTCCCGGAGACGACCGTGCCCGCACCGCGCCTCAGCCCAACGGCGACCCTCGTGCTCGCCGTGCTGCTCGACCAGCCCATGCACCCGTACGAGATGCTCGTACGCCTGCGCAAGCGGCGCGACGACCGCCTCGTCCGGCTCAACCCGGGCGCCGTCTACCACGCCGTCGACCGGCTCGAGCGCGACGGCCTCGTCGAGCGTGCAGGCGTCGACCGGGACGGCAACCGGCCGGAGCGCACGGTCTACGCCATCACGGACGCGGGCGTCGCCGCGCACCACGACCGCACGCGGGAGCTCGTGCGCGAGACGCCGCCCGAGTACCCCGCCTTCCCCGTCGGGCTCGCGCTCCTGCACGACCTCCCGCTCGACGACGCCCTCGCGCTCCTGCGCGAGCGCCGCGCGGCTCTCGCCGCGGCGACGGACGGGGTGCGCGAGCACCTCGACGGTGTCGTGGCGCGCGGACTGCCCCGGCGCTACCTGCTCGACGCGTCCTTCCAGCTCCACCAGGCCGCGGCGGAGATCGCGTGGCTCGACGCGACGATCGCCGACGTCGAGTCGGGTGCGCTGAGCTGGACCGAGGAGCCCGCGGACGCCTTCCGCTTCCCCCGCACTGCCTCACCTCAGGAGACCTCGTGACCACTCCCACCCCGGGCAGCAGCCCGAGCACGGCCCCGGCCCCCGCCGACGCCGGCTCGCGCGTCGTGCCCCTCGTCGACCTCCACGGCCGCAGCGCCTGGAGCATCCTGCCGCCGCTCATCCTCGGCTTCTTCATGATCATGGTGGACACCACGATCGTGAACATCGCCGTCCCCACGCTCCAGACCGAGCTCGACGCGTCGCTCGTCGCGGTGGGCTGGGTGAACAGCGCCTACCTGCTCTCCTACGCGGTGCTGCTCCTGCTCGCCGGGCGCCTCGGCGACCGGTACGGCCCCAAGCCGGTGTTCGTCGTCGGCCTGCTGGTGTTCACGCTCGCGTCCGCCTGGTGCGGGTTCTCGGGCTCCATCGAGATGCTCATCGCGGCGCGCGTCGTCCAGGGCGTCGGCGCGGCGCTCATGACGCCGCAGACCATGGCGATGATCACGCGCGTCTTCCCGCCGCGGCAGCGTGGTGCGGCCATGGGCCTGTGGGGCGCCACGGCGGGCGTCGCGACGATCGCCGGACCGCTGCTCGGCGGCGTGTTCGTCGAGTCGTGGGGCTGGGAGTGGATCTTCTTCGTCAACGTGCCGGTCGGCGTCGTGGCGCTGTGGTTCGCGCTCACGCGCCTGCCGCGCCTCGCGACGAACAAGCGCTCGTTCGACGTCCTCGGCGTCGTGCTCTCGGTCGTCGGCCTGTTCGCCGTCGTCTTCGGCCTCCAGGAGGGCGAGACGTACGACTGGGGCACCATCACCGGCCCGATCACGGTCTGGGGCGTCATCGGCGCCGGGCTGCTGGTGCTCGTGGGGTTCGTCCTGTGGCAGCGCCACCTCGGCGACGGCGCGCTCCTGCCGCTGAAGCTCTTCCGCTCCCGGAACTTCTCGCTCGCCAACGTCGCCGGCATGTCGGTCTCGTTCGCGATGATCGGCATCTTCTTCCCCCTGACGATCTTCCTGCAGTCGATCCTCGGGCTGTCCCCGCTGCACGCCGCGCTCGTCAACCTGCCGGGGTCGCTCGTCTCCGGGATCGTCGCGCCCCTCGCGGGTCGCCTGTCCGACAAGGTGCCCGCCAAGTGGGTCGTGGCGACGGGGTTCGGCGTCCTCGCGGTCGCGATCGGCTGGCTCGCCGCAGTCGTGGGCCCCGGCGTGTCGGTCGTGACGATCGTGCTGCCCATGGCGCTGTTCGGCATCGGCACGGGCTGCGTGTTCTCGCCGCTCGCCAACCTCGCGACGTCGGGCCTCGACCATCGCACCGCGGGCGCCGGGGCGGGCGCCTTCAACACCACGCGCCAGGTGGGCGGCGTCATCGGCTCCGCGGCGATCGTCGCGACGCTCACCGCGCGCCTCGCCGTCACCCTCCCGGCGGCCGCGCGGGACGCGGCGGCGTCGCTCCCCGAGCAGTTCCGCCAGCAGTTCGTCGACGGGTTCGCGAACGCGGGCTCCCTCCAGGGGGGCGGTGCGGGCGGGTCGTTCGACCTCCCGCCCGGGGTGCCCGACGACGTCGCGCGCCAGGTGACCGACGCCGCCACGGCCGCGTTCCACCAGGGGTTCGCGACCGCCGTCGGGCAGACCCTCGCCGTCACGGCCGCGGTGCTGGTGGTGGGCTTCGTGTGCGCGATCGCGATGGCACCGAAGCACGTCGAGCACTGACTCGAGCACGCCTCCGGACCCTCGCGTGAACGGGGGGTTAAACCTCGTCCCGGAGGTGTGTCGGGGGTGGTGCGCGGAATCACACGGGCGTAGTTTCGAGGAGACGGACGGCACCACCGCCGTCCTCCGGGAGGCCAGCCGATGGGGTTCACGCTCCGCTCAGGAGGGCCGGCACCGGCGCTGCTGAGCCGTGGCACCCACGGCCCGACGGCCGGTCGCCTGCCTCGCCCAGAGAGAGAACGGCGCCCGCGCGCCGGAGGGGAGCCCTCGTGGTCCGCACCTCACCCACCCCCGGTACCTCACCCACCCCGCAGGACGATGGGGGCGACGACGCGCGCCGCACGTTCGTCGTCGACACCTCCGTCCTGCTGAGCGACCCCCGCGCGATCGGGCGGTTCGCCGAGCACGACGTCGTCCTCCCGGTCGTCGTCATCACCGAGCTGGAGGCCAAGCGCCATCACGCCGAGCTGGGGTACTTCGCCCGCAGCGCGCTGCGCATGCTCGACGACCTGCGCGTGAAGCACGGCCGGCTCGACGCACCGATCCCCGTCGGCGACGTCGGCGGGACCCTGCGCGTCGAGCTCAACCACACCGATCCCGACGTGCTGCCCGCCGGCTTCCGGCTGGGCGACAACGACACCCGCATCCTCTCCGTCGCCGCGAACCTCGCGGCGGAGGGCCACGACGTGACGGTCGTGTCCAAGGACCTGCCGATGCGGGTCAAGGCGTCGGCGGTCGGGCTGCGCGCGGAGGAGTACCGCCACGAGCTCGCCGTGGACTCGGGCTGGACCGGCATGGGGGAGATCTCCTTCACCGACGCGGAGGCCGCGGCGCTCTGGGAGCACGAGTCGGTCGAGCTGACGAGCCTGGACCCGGAGGTCGTCGAGGCCGCCGGGCCGCTGCACTGCCACACGGGGCTCGTGGTGCACTCGCCGCGCGGTTCGGCCCTCGGCCGGGTCACCGCGGACAAGCACGTCCAGCTCGTGCGCGGCGACCGCGAGCTGTTCGGGCTGCACGGTCGCTCGGCAGAGCAGCGCGTCGCGATCGACCTGCTCCTCGACGAGTCCGTCGGGATCGTGTCGCTCGGCGGCCGGGCGGGGACGGGCAAGTCGGCGCTCGCGCTGTGCGCGGGACTCGAGGCGGTGATGGAGCGCCGGCAGCACCGCAAGGTCATGGTGTTCCGCCCGCTCTACGCGGTGGGCGGGCAGGAGCTCGGCTACCTCCCGGGATCCGAGGCCGAGAAGATGAACCCGTGGGCGCAGGCCGTCTACGACACGCTCGGCGCGCTCGTCTCCCCGCAGGTGCTCGACGAGGTGATCGACCGCGAGATGCTCGAGGTGCTGCCCCTCACGCACATCCGCGGACGCTCGCTGCACGACGCGTTCGTCATCGTCGACGAGGCCCAGTCGCTCGAGCGCAACGTGCTGCTCACGGTCCTCTCGCGCATCGGGCAGTCGTCGCGAGTCGTCCTCACGCACGACGTCGCGCAGCGCGACAACCTGCGCGTGGGGCGGCACGACGGCGTCGCCGCGGTCATCGAGGCGCTCAAGGGCCATCCGCTGTTCGCCCACGTGACGCTCACGCGCTCCGAGCGCTCGCCCGTCGCGGCGCTCGTCACGGAGATGCTGGAGTCGATCGAGGTGTGACCCGCCGCGAGGGAGAGGCATGGTCCTGACCAGGCCTCTCCCTCGCGGTGCCGGGCCTCTACCTCGGCGGACCGGGGATCTCGCTCGTGCGGGGGCGGGTCCGCGGGTGGACGAGGACCACCGCGAGGACGCCGACGACGGCACCCAGGACCGTGTCGAGCGCGCGGTCGAGGGCGAGCCCGGCAGGGTCGGCCGGGTGCGCGAGCGACGTCATGAGGAGCGCCATGGGCGTGATGGTGAGCATCGCGAGGCCGTAGTGGCGGCCCACGATCGTCTCGGTCACGGTCTGCAGCACCACGACCACGGCGGCCGTCCCCCAGAAGCCGAGCGGCGCCGCGAGCAGCGGCCACGCGAGCAGCGCTCCCGTGACGGTGCCGGCCCCGCGCTGGATGGCCCGCACGACGGCGTGGCGGGCCGACTCGCCCTGGAGGACGGCGGTCGAGCCCATGGTCGCCCAGGCGGCGTGCCCGAGGCCGGCGACAGCGGCGAGGCCGCCCGCGACGAGACCGGCGACCCCGACGCGCGCCGTCGCGAGCCGCCACGGGCCACGGACGCGGGACCGCGCCTGAGCGGTGAGCGAGGCACGGACGGGCGCAGCGGCGTCCTCGCGCGGGACGCCCAGGGCGTCGAGGGCCCGCTCGATCTCGTCGAGCTCGCGGGAGAGCGCAGGGACGGCGTCCCGGGGCACGCGCCACGACGCGTCGTCGGCGAGCACCTCGCGCGCCCGGCCGACGGCGGCCCGGGCGGCGTGCGCGCCGTGCGGGGTCGGAACGGCGAGCGCTGCGTCGGTCGGCCGCAGGCCGGCGGCGTCCGCGCCGCGCGAGGCCTCCCGCGCGACCACCGCCGCGGCGTCGGCGGCGCGCCGGACGGCGAGGCGTGCGGGCGCCGTCGGGCGCACGAGCGCGCCGGCCATGCAGACGAGCCATGCGAGGAGTGCGCCGAGGGCACCGGCGAGCACGCGCGGGCCGAGATCGGCGAGCGAAGGGGACCCGGCGAGCCCGGCCCCGGCGGCGAAGACGACGATCGTCGCCCCCGGCGGACCGGTCCGGACGAGGAGGCAGAAGGCCGTCGCACCTGCGGCGAGCACGGCGACGGCCACGGTCGTCGCGAGCGTGGGCGCGCCGACGACCGCAAGGACGGTGAACGCCGTGATCGTGCCGGTCATCAGGACGCCGACGGTGGCGAGCAGGGCGGCGCGGCGTCGGTAGGGGTCGTACCGGCCGTAGAGCGACGTGAGCGCACCGAGCGACGCGAACGCCGCGAGGTCGGGGCGGCCGAGCAGGCCCGGCACTGCGATCGCGAGGGCGACGGCCGCGCCGCACCGCAGCGCGGCGGCGAGCGTCGCGTCGGCAGGGCTCACGCGGAGCGCGGCGCGCAGGTGGGCGGGGTCGAGGGCGTCCCGGGCGGCGGAGCGCACGGGCGCGAGCGCGGACGGCGCCGGGGAGGGGACGGGGGCTGGTGCGGGGGTGAGGAGAGGCATGACCGCCCCAGGGTACCGGTTATTCGATGATGTTTCACTAGTGAAATACTGTGATGCCCGCCCTATCCTGGGACCGTGGACTACGTGGACCGCGTGCGTGCGGAGTGGGCCGAGCAGCGACCGGACCTCGACACCTCGACCTCCGCCGTCGGGGCGCGGCTCCGGCGCGTCGCCGGACTCCTGGAAGGCGCGCTCGAACGGTCGGCCGCCCGCCACGACGTCTCGCGCGCGGAGTTCGACGTGCTCGCCGCGCTCCGCCGCGCGGGCCGGCCGCTGCGCGCGGGAGAGGTCACGACGATGACCGGCGCCCCCGGTGCGTCGATCACCAAACGCCTCGACCGGCTCGAGCGCGCCGGGCTCGTCGAGCGGACCGTCGCGGAGCGGGACCGTCGCGGCGTCCTCGTCGCCCTCACGGTGGACGGCGTCGCGCTCGTCGACGAGGTGTTCCCGCAGCAGCTTGACCGGGAGCGCGCGGCGCTCGCGGACCTCGACGAGGACGAGCGCGCCGAGCTCGCGCGGCTGCTGGGCGTCGTCCTTCGCCGCCTGGACCCGGTCGACTACTGACCGTCCGCCGAGACGCCCGGCCGCCCGGACGCCGAGAGCCGGGCGGGATGCGTGCGCACCCCGCCCGGCTCTCGGGCGGACCGGTCGTCCCGGCGGATCAGGCCTGCGGCGGACGCGTCATCGACAGCACGTCGAGCGCCTCGTCGAGCTGCGCCTCGGTGACCTCGCCGCGCTCGACGAAGCCGAGGTCGATCACGGCCTGGCGGACGGTGAGGCCCTCCTTGACGGAGTGCTTCGCGACCTTCGCCGCCGCCTCGTAGCCGATCACGCGGTTGAGCGGCGTGACGATCGACGGCGAGGACTCGGCGAGCGCGAGCGCCCGCTCGACGTTCGCGGTGATGCCCGCGACGGTCTTGTCGGCGAGCACGCGGGACGCGTTGGCGAGGAGGCGGATCGACTCGAGGACGCCCTGCGCGATGACCGGGATCTGGACGTTGAGCTCGAACGAGCCCGACGCGCCGGCCCAGGCCACGGTCGCGTCGTTGCCGATTACGCGCGCGGCGACCATGAGCACGGCCTCCGGGACGACCGGGTTGACCTTGCCCGGCATGATCGAGCTGCCCGGCTGCAGGTCGGGGATGAAGATCTCGCCCAGGCCCGTGTTGGGGCCGGAGCCCATCCAGCGCAGGTCGTTGCAGATCTTGGTGAGCGACACGGCGATGGTGCGCAGCGCGCCGGAGAGCTCGACGAGGCCGTCGCGCGACGACTGCGCCTCGAAGTGGTCGCGCGCCTCGGTGAGCGGCAGGCCCGTGTCCTCGACGAGCAGCGCGATGACGCGCTGCGGGAACCCGGCGGGCGTGTTGATGCCCGTGCCGACGGCGGTGCCGCCGAGCGGGACCTCCGCAGCACGGGGGAGCGCCGACTCCAGCCGCTCGATGCCGTAGCGGATCGCGGCGGCGTACCCGCCGAACTCCTGGCCGAGCGTCACGGGAGTGGCGTCCATGAGGTGCGTGCGGCCCGACTTGACGACCGTGGCGAACTCGGCGGACTTCGCCTCGAGCGCCTCGGCGAGGTGCCCCAGCGCGGGCACCAGGTCGCGCACGACCCCGGCCGTCGCGGCGACGTGGACCGACGTGGGGAACACGTCGTTCGACGACTGCGACGCGTTCACGTGGTCGTTCGGGTGCACGTCGCGCCCGAGCGAGCGCGTCGCGAGCGTCGCGAGGACCTCGTTCGTGTTCATGTTCGACGACGTCCCGGACCCGGTCTGGTAGACGTCCACCGGGAAGTGCGCGTCGTGCACGCCCGACGCGACCTCGTCGGCCGCGGCGACGATGGCGCCGGCGACGTCCTCGTCGAGCACGCCGAGCTCGGCGTTCGCCCGGGCCGCGGCCTTCTTCACGCGCGCGAGGGCCTCGATGTGGCCGCGCTCGAGCGGGGTGCCGGAGATCGGGAAGTTCTCCACGGCACGCTGCGTCTGCGCGCGGTAGAGAGCCTGCGCGGGGACGCGCACCTCGCCCATGGTGTCGTGCTCGATGCGGTACTCGGTCGTCGGTGCGGCCTCGCCGGCGGCGGCGCCGGAAGCCTCGGGAGATGCAGTCATGGGGCCATCCTGCCGCACCGCGCGCGGGCACCCGCAACCCGCGTGACCGAGGTCACGCGGGCCGCGGGGCGGGCCGGTCACGCGCCGGCGTCGCCGCCTCAGGCGTCGGCGAGGGGTGCCTCGCCGACGTCGCCCACGACGTCGACCAGGTGGGCACGACCCTCCGCGAAGTCGTACTCGACGCCGACGATCGCGCAGCGCCCCTCCGCGACCGCGGCCGCGAGCCCGGCGGAGTACGAGTGGAGCATGTCGACCGTGTTGCGCACGTGCTCGCGGCGCAGCACGGCAGGGTCGAGGTTCTCCAGCGAGCCGTTCCCGGCACCCGTGATCTTCGCGATCGACGGGATGACCCGGTCGACGACGGCCCGGACGAACCCGTCGGCCTGGGCGCCCGTCGTGAGCGTCTCCACCGCGGCGCCCACGGCGCCGCACGAGTCGTGCCCGAGGACCACGACGAGCGGCGCGGACAGGATCTCCACGCCGTACTCGATCGACCCGAGCACGGTCGTGTCGACGACGTGCCCCGCGGTCCGCACGACGAACATGTCGCCGAGCCCCTGGTCGAAGATGATCTCCGCCGCGACACGCGAGTCCGAGCACCCGAACAGCACCGTGTGCGGGTGCTGCGCCGCGGAGGTCTCCCGTCGTCGGTCCGCGCCCTGCGAGGGATGGATCGGAGCGTCGGCGACGAAACGGTCGTTGCCCGCCCGCAGCGTCGCCCACGCCTCGGCGGGGGTGAGCGAACGGGCCGGCGGCGCGGAGGTGGGAGAGGTCATGGCCCCCATCATCGCGCACCCCGCGGCCCTCATGACGTGCCCGTTCGCATGGCGGGCCGCGCCCGGGAGGTGTAGCCATGGAGGGTGACACCCCGGAGACGGGGAAGCCGCGACCGAGGGGAGCTGACGTGCGTCGACGCACCCGAGCGCTCGCCGTCCTGGTCGCCGTGGGGCTCGTGGCGCCGCTCGCCGCGTGCGGCCCGGGCGACGACGGGACGCCGGTGCTCACGTGGTACATCAACCCGGACAACGGCGGCCAGGCCGACATCGCCGCCTCCTGCACGGAGGCTGCCGGGGGCGCGTACCGGATCCAGACCGAGCTCCTGCCGCGCGACGCCGCGTCACAGCGGGAGCAGCTCGCCCGCCGCCTCGCGGCGAAGGACTCGTCGATCGACATCATGAGCCTCGACCCGGTGTTTATCGCCGAGTTCGCGGAGGCCGACTTCCTGGCTCCCGTCCCCGACGACGTCGCCGACGCGACGACGCAGGACGTCGTGCAGGGCGCGATCGACGCGTCGACGTGGAAGGACGAGCTGGTCGCCATCCCGTTCTGGGCCAACACCCAGCTCCTCTGGTACCGCAAGTCGGTCGCCGAGGCCGCGGGGCTCGACATGTCGCAGCCCGTCACGTGGGACCAGATCATGCAGGCCGCGCAGGACCAGGACAAGCTCCTCGCGGTCCAGGGTGCCAAGGCCGAGTCGCTGACGGTGTGGATCAACGCGCTCGTCGAGGGCGCCGGTGGGCACATCCTCGAGAACCCGGAGGCACCGGCGGACGAGGTGAAGCTCGGCCTCGACTCCGACGCGGGCAAGGCGGCCGCGACCATCATCGGCGACATCGGCACGTCGGGCGTCGGCGGACCGGGACTCCCGAGCGAGGACGAGCCCGCGTCCCTCACCAAGTTCCAGGGCGACCGCGGCTCGTTCATGGTCAACTGGCCGTTCGTCTGGTCCTCCACCCAGGGCGCGGTCGACGCGGGATCGCTCGACCAGTCGCTGCTCGACGACATCGGCTGGGCCCTCTACCCGCAGACCACCGAGGGCGAGGACGCCCGCCCGCCCTACGGCGGCATCTCGCTCGGCATCGGGGCGTTCGGCAAGCACACCGACCTCGCGTACGAGGCGGCGCAGTGCATCGTCAGCCCGGAGAACCAGGCCGAGTACTTCGTCACCAACGGCAACCCCGCGGCGAGCACCAAGGCCTACGACGACCCCGACGTCCAGAAGGCGTTCCCCATGTACGACGTCATCCGCGACTCGCTCGACCAGGCCGCGCCGCGACCGCAGACGCCGTTCTACAACGAGGTCTCCACGGGCCTGCAGCAGACGTGGTACCCGCCCGCGTCCGTCGACCCCGACACGACCCCGCAGCAGTCCACCGAGTTCATCACCGCCGTCCTGCGAGGGGAGCGACTCCTGTGAACGCCGGACCTCCTGCCGAGCCCGCACCCCGCGGCCGGCACGCCTCCACTCCCTCGACCGCCACCGAGGACGCGCCGACCCGCCGCGGCGACGCGTCCCGTCGCGAGTCCCGGGAGGACTCCCGCGGCGCGCCCGACGCCGCCGCGAAGGCCGCGCGCAGCGACCGCGCCCGCGCCGAGGCACGCCTCGGGTGGTACCTCGCCGGGCCGGCGTTCGTCGTCATGCTCGCCGTGACGCTGTACCCGATCCTTCAGGCCGTCTACGACTCGCTCTTCAACTACAAGCTCACGGCTCCGGACGACCGGGCGTTCGTCGGGATCAACAACTACGTCGTGATCCTCACGGACCCCGTCTGGTGGAAGGCCCTGTGGGTCACCCTCCTCATCACCGTCATCACCGTCGCCATCGAGCTCGTCCTCGGCTTCGCGCTCGCGCTCGTCATGCACCGCGCGATCAAGCGCCTGCGCGGGCTCCTGCGCACCGCGATCCTCGTGCCGTACGGGATCATCACGGTCGTCTCGGCGTTCGCGTGGTTCTACGCGTTCGACATCACGTCCGGGTACGTCAACCACTGGTTCGACTGGGTGCCCGGCGTCGGACCGGACCTCAACTGGTTCGCGCAGCAGGGCACGAGCCTGTTCGTCATCATCGCGTCCGAGGTGTGGAAGACGACACCGTTCATCTCCCTCCTGCTGCTCGCCGGCCTGGCGCAGGTGCCGGGCGACCTCGAGGAGGCCGCGAAGGTCGACGGGGCGACCGCGTGGCAGCGGTTCACGCGGGTCATCGTGCCGAACATGAAGGCCGCGATCATGGTCGCCGTCCTGTTCCGCGCGCTCGACGCGTTCCGCATCTTCGACAACGTCTTCATCATGACGAACGGTGCCAACGGCACGGAGGTGCTCTCGCTGCTCGCGTACCGCACCTCGATCGGCCAGCTCCAGATCGGCATGGGCTCGGCGATCTCCGTGCTGCTGTTCCTGTGCGTCGTGCTCATCTGCTTCATCGCGATCAAGCTCTTCAAGGTGGATCTCGCCGGCGCGAGGGGGGAGAAGTGATGGGCAGCGTCCTCAGCACCCGGGCCAAGATCTGGTGGGCCGTCATCACGGTCGTCGTCCTCGTCGGGGCGCTGTTCCCCGTGCTGTCGATCTTCATGACGAGCTTCAAGGGTCCCAGCGACATCAACTCCGGGACGTTCCTGCCGCCGCAGTGGAGCACCGACAACTACGAGCAGATCCTCGCCACGGGCGGCTCGGCGCAGGAGCTGTTCCTCTCCGCGCTGCGCAACTCGATCGGCATCTCGCTCATCGCGACGGTCATCGCCGTCGTGCTCGCCACGCTGTGCGCCTACGCCATCGCACGCCTGAACTTCCCGGGCAAGCGCCTCATCCTTACGACGGCGCTCGGTGTGTCGATCTTCCCGGTCGTCTCGATCGTCACGCCGCTGTTCAACCTGTGGCGCAACATCGGCCTCTACGACACGTGGCTCGGTCTCATCATCCCGTACCTGTCGCTCACGCTCCCGATCTCCATCTGGACGCTCGCCGCGTTCTTCCGCCAGATCCCGTGGGAGTTGGAGCAGGCAGCCCAGGTCGACGGCGCGACGCCGTGGCAGGCCTTCCGCAAGGCGATCGTCCCGCTCGCGGCGCCCGGCGTCTTCACGACGGCGCTCATCGCCTTCTTCATCGCGTGGAACGACTTCGTCTACGGCATCTCGCTCACGTCGACGAGCGCCGCGCGCCCGGTCCCGGCCGCGCTGGCGTTCTTCACCGGTGCGTCGTACTTCGAGGAGCCGACCGGCGCGATCTCCGCGGCGGCCGTCGTCGTGACGATCCCGGTCGTGGTGCTGGTCGTGCTCTTCCAGCGTCAGATCGTCTCCGGTCTCACCCAGGGGGCGGTGAAGGGATGAGCACGACTGATCGCCGGGCGACCGCCCGGCAGCCAACCCCGCAGCCCGCCGCGGCGCCGCCGCGCCCCGCCCGCGCCGTCGGGCACCGTGCCGCACGCCGAACCCGAGGAGAGAGCTGATGGCGTCGATCACCCTCAAGGACATCGTCAAGCGCTACGGCGACGGGTTCCTCGCGGTCGACCGCGTGAACCTCGACATCGCCGACGGCGAGTTCGTCATCCTCGTCGGGCCGTCCGGCTCGGGGAAGTCGACGGTCCTGCGCATGATCGTCGGGCTCGAGGACATCACGTCCGGCGAGCTCGACATCGACGACGTGCGCGTCAACGAGAAGGCGCCGCGCGAGCGCGACCTCGCGATGGTGTTCCAGAACTACGCGCTCTACCCGCACCTCACGGTCGCGGAGAACATCGCGTTCCCGTTGCGCCTCGCGAAGGGCAAGCACAGCGAGGCCGAGATCCGCGAGAAGGTCGAGCGGGCAGCCGACATGCTCGACCTGCGCGAGCACCTGGACCGCAAGCCCGCGAACCTGTCGGGCGGGCAGCGCCAGCGCGTCGCGATGGGGCGCGCGATCGTGCGCGACGCGAAGGCCTTCCTCTTCGACGAGCCGCTGTCCAACCTCGACGCCAAGCTGCGCGGGCAGACGCGCACGGAGATCGCGCGCCTCCAGCGTCGCCTCGGCACGACGACCGTCTACGTCACCCACGACCAGACCGAGGCCATGACGCTCGGCGACCGCGTCGCCGTGCTGCGCCGCGGCGTGCTCCAGCAGGTCGCGAGCCCGCGCGGGCTCTACGAGCAGCCCGTCAACCTGTTCGTCGCGGGCTTCATCGGGACGCCGCCCATGAACTTCCTCCCCGGCGAGGTGTCGGGCGGGCGGATCACGCTGCCGTTCGGCGAGTTCGACATGCCGGAGAACGTCGCGTCGGTCGTGGGGGACCGCGGACTGGTCATCGTGGGGCTGCGGCCCGAGCACTTCGAGGACGCGCAGCTCGTGGACCCGTCCAAGAAGGACCGAGGCCACACCTTCGAGATCCAGATCGACGTCACCGAGTGGCTCGGGGCCGAGCTCTACGCGTACGTCCCGTTCGAGATGCACGAGTCCGTCAAGGGCCAGCTCGAGGAGCTGGACCGCGAGCTCGACGGCGAGGGCCTGCGCACCCAGTTCGTCGTCGCCCTGGACTCCGCGTCGCGCGTGCGCGACGGCGACACCACGGAGCTCTGGTTCGACCCGACGAAGATGATGATCTTCGACCCCGAGACGAGCGAGAACCTCACCCGCGACGACGCCGAGGCCGACCGGATCGAGGAGGAGAACGCCGAGGACCGCAAGCGGTCCCTCGAGCGGGCCCAGAAGCAGGACGCCCAGGTCTGACGACCGCGAGGCACTCCTCACGTCCGAGGTGTCCCACCCGGTGCACCTCGGACGTGACGGAGCCCCTCGGACGCCGGGTCAGGCGCGCGCGAGCTCGGTGCGGCGCGGCGGGTTGGCGCCCGCGCGCGAGACGGTGATCGCGGCGACGGCGACGCAGCGCTCGAGCAGACCGGCGAGCGTTGCTGCGTCGATCGCGCGCAGGGCGTCGCGGCGGTCCGCGCCGAGCAGGCCCGCGTCCCAGAGCCCGTCGACGAGCGCGCCCATGAAGGAGTCGCCCGCCCCGACGGTGTCGACGACGCCCACGCGCGGCGCGGCGACGCGCTGTTCTCCGGCAGCGGTGACGGCGACCGCTCCCTCGCCGCCGAACGTCACGACGACGAGCGCGGGGCCGAGCGCGAGCCACCGGTGCGCGACGGCGACCGGGTCCGCACCCGGCACGAGCCACGCGACGTCCTCGTCGCTGACCTTGACGACGTCGGCCAGCGCGACGAGCGCCTCGATCCGGGCGAGCGCGTCGGCGGGGTCGCCCATGAGGGCGGGGCGGGCGTTGGGGTCGTACGTGATCGTCGCGGTCTCGCGCGCGGCCGCGACGAGTGCGCGCACGTCGGCTGCGCCGGGCTCGAGCACCGCGGCGATCGAACCCGTGTGCACGGCGAGGGTGTCGGTGGCGGCCGCCGTGCCCACCGGGACGCGCCACTCGAGGTCGAACTCGTAGGTCGCCGCCCCCTGCTCGTCGAGGTGTGCCGTGGCGACGCTCGTCGCGGCGGCGCCCGTGCTGCCCGGGGCGAGGGTCACGGAGGAGTCGTCGAGCCAGGCGCGGATCACGTCGCCGCGCGCGTCCTGGCCGAGCCACGTGGCGAGCCGGGCGTCGCGGCCGAGCCGTCCCAGGGTCAGCGCGACGTTGGCGAGGCTCCCGCCGGGGTGCTCGTCGACGCTGCCGTCGGCGCGGTGCACCACGTCGATCAACGCCTCGCCGACGACGAGCACGTGCTCGCCGTGCGCAGGCGCGTCGTCGGTCGAAGGGGCGGCGGGGGAGGTGCTCATCGGTCGTCTCCGGTGGTGTCGTCGGGGGTGTCGTCGGACTCGTCGTGCGTGCGTGCCTCCGGGGAGCGCGCGGCGTCGAGCCGGGCCCGGGCGCCGTCGAGCCACTCCTGGCAGCGCGCGGCCAGCGCCTCGCCGCGCTCCCAGAGCGCGAGCGACGCCTCGAGCGGCTCTCCGCCGGCCTCGAGCCGCGCGACGACCTGCACGAGCTCGTCGCGCGCCTGCTCGTAGGAGAGCGTCGCGACGTCGGTCGTGACAGCGTTGTCAAAGGAAGTCACGGCAGTATTCAACCCCATCTGTGCGTCATGGTCGGACCAGGCGTCCGGGAACCGGGCGCCGCGGGATGCAGGATGCGCCTCACGACGCGTCCCGGGAGGCGTCGGACGAGGGCTCGCCGTCGTGCGTGGCGGTGACCGCCGCGTCGAGCGCACCGCGCGCGAGCCGCACGTGGACGACGTCGCCCGCCGCGACGTCGTCGGGGGAGCGGACCACGTGGCCGTCCGCACGCTGCACGACGGCGTACCCCCGCTCGAGCGTCGACGCCGGCGACAGCGCCCGGACCTGGCCCTCCAGCCGGCCCACCTCTCCCGAGGCGCGCACGAGCCGCGTGTCGAGGGCGCGCCGTGCGCGGTCGCGCAGCGCGACGACGCGCTCGGCGTGGTCGGCGAGCATCGTGCCGGGGGCGGCCAGCACCGGGCGGGAGCGGAGGCCGTCGAGCAGGGCCTGCTCGCGCGCCACGCGCCCGGCGATCGCGGTGCGCAGCCGGTGGAGGCCCTGGGCCGTCCGGGCCCGCTCCTCCGCGACGTCCGGGACGACACGCCGCGCGGCGGCCGTCGGGGTCGAGGCGCGGTAGTCCGCCACGAGGTCGAGGAGCGGGCTGTCCGTCTCGTGCCCGATCGCACTCACGAGCGGCGTGCGGCACGCCGCCGCGACCCGGACGAGGGCCTCGTTCGAGAACGGCAGCAGGTCCTCGACCGCGCCGCCGCCGCGCGCGACGACGATCACCTCGACGTCCGGGTGGGCGTCGAGCGCCCGGATCGCGTCGCCGACCTGCTGGACGGCGTGCGCGCCCTGGACCGCGACCTCCCGGATCTCGAACCGGACCTGGGGCCAGCGGGCGCGCGCGTTGACCACCACGTCGTGCTCCGCCTTGGACTCCCGGCCGCACACCAGCCCGACGACCTTCGGCAGGAACGGCAGCGGCAGCTTGCGGTCGGTGTCGAACAGCCCCTCGGCGGCGAGCACACGCTTGAGGTGCTCGATGCGCGCGAGCAGGTCGCCCACACCGACCGGCCGGACCTCGCGCGCCTGGAGCTGGAGCGTGCCGCGCCGCGTCCAGAAGACCGGCTTGGCGTGCACGACGACGTGCGCGCCCTCCGCGAGCGGCGTGCCGTCCAGCACGCGCGTGGCCGCGGACACGGGCAGGGACATGTCCAGGTCCGTGTCGCGCAGCGTGAGGAACGCCGTCGACGTGCCCGGTCTCCGGTTGAGCTGCACGACCTGCCCCTCGACCCACACGGGAGCCATCCGCTCCACGTACTGCTCGATCTTGCGGGCGAGGAGCCGCACGGGCCACGGGTGCTCCGCGCTCGTCTCGAGCGCGCGCGCCGGGAGCGGGCCGCGGTCCCCGGGCCGGGAGCCCCCCGCGGACGTGCCCGGCCGCGGGACGTCGTCGGGCAGGGGGATCGAGGCGGTCACGGGTCCAGCCTGCCGCACGCCACCCACGCCCACCCGGTGCGCCCGCCCGTCGGAGCGTGCGCCGTCGGGTCTGCGCGGCCGCTCACGGAGCGAGCAGGTCGACCGTCACGAGCAGGTACCCCTGGGCGCGCAGGTCGTCGATGATGCCGGGCACGGCGTCGACCGTCGTGGCGTGGATGTCGTGCATGAGGACGACGCTCCCCGGCCGGGCGCCCTCGACGGCGCGCCGTCGGGTCTCCGCGGCGTCCTTGGTCTTCCAGTCGAGCGTGTCCAGGTTCCAGAGGATCACCTGCAGCCCCGTGCGGGTCGCGACCGACCGGACGCGGTCGTCGACGTCGCCGTAGGGCGGGCGCAGGAACGTCGGCGTCGCGCCGGACGCCTGCGTGATCGCCTCCTGCGTCCGCTCGAGCTCGGCGCGCACCTGGTCGTCGTCGAGGGTCGTGAGCTGGGGGTGGTCCCACGTGTGGTTCGCGAGCAGGTGGCCCGCGGCGGCGGTGTCCCGCACCACGTCGGGGCGCTTCTCGACGTTGGTCCCGACCAGGAAGAACGTCGCGGTGACGTGCTTGTCCGCGAGCGTCTGTAGCAGGCGCTCGGTGTCCGCACCGGGCCCGTCGTCGAACGTCAGGGCGACGCACCGGTCGACCGTGCAGTCCACGCCCTGCGCGCGCCCCAGCTCGCGGCGCTGCTGCAGCGTCAGCGCCAGCCGGTCGCTCCACACCGCCTCGGTGGCGCCGAGCACGGCGTCCCGCTGCGCCACCGTCTCCGCGACGGGTGCGCCGCCCACGCCGGCGTCGAGCGTCGTGCCCGCGGCGGCGAGCGCCGTGTCGAGCGCCGTGCGGTGCGCCTCGTCCGAGACGAGCCCCGCCGACTCCGCGAGCACCGGGCGCCCGTCCGTGACCGCGCCCTCGAGCCCGTCGTACGCCCACTGCTGCCACGCCGTCGCGACGTCCTGCGTCGCGGCGGCGACCGCCGAGGCGGCGTCGTCGAGCGCCTCGGGCGACGGCGTGGACCCCGTGACGACCTCGAACCGCCGTTCCGGCAGGGTCCGCGGGAAGAACGGGTTCGGGCGCGACAGCGCGTCGACCGTGCGGACCTCGACCGGGTACTCGACGGGTGTCCCGACGAGCGACCCGGCCTCCGGCAGCGCCGCCGCCAGCGGGTCGCGCACGGCGGGGTCCTCGACCTGGCCCTCGCTGCCCGCCAGCACGGCACCCCCGACCACCTCCGTGGCGGCGAGCGTCGCGAGGCGGGGCACGTACGCCGCTACCGCGTCGGCGCGGGCGGTCTCGGCGTCGCGCTCGGCCTGCGCGACGTCGGCGCGGTGCTGGTCGACGGACGCGACCCACCGGTCGTGCTCCACGGTCGCCGCGAGGACCAGC
This sequence comes from Cellulosimicrobium sp. SH8, assembly GCF_025818875.1. Classification (NCBI taxonomy): domain Bacteria; kingdom Bacillati; phylum Actinomycetota; class Actinomycetes; order Micrococcales; family Promicromonosporaceae; genus Cellulosimicrobium; species Cellulosimicrobium sp. SH8. The sequence continues at coordinate 153,339 of NZ_JAMXMH010000012.1, forward strand.
ACCCCCGCCACGACGACGGCGACGGCGGGCGCGAGCCACCGCCACAGACGGCGCCGAGGCCTCCCCGGCCCGGCAGCGTCGGCAGGGGCGACGGGGTCGGCGGTTCCCGCGGGCTCGCTCGGGTCGGCGGCGTCGGGGGGAGCGTCGGGGTCGGTCGGGTCGAGGTCGTCGGCCATCCCTCGATCCTCCGGGGCGCCCGGAGGTCCGGCGACCCGGAGGGCCGTCCCGCCCGGGTGAGATCCGTCTCCCGCCCTCCTGCGCCTCGCCCGGACGGTGGGGAGGGACGGTGGAGCACCGGCGTCGGTGCTGTGCGGAGGGCGGGAGGAGCGCGGGCGTCGGCCGCTGGTGACGGGCCGCACCGGGGTCGGTGCGCGGGCGCTCGCCTAGACTCGGTGGCGTGAGCGACCTCCCCGCCGGCTCGTCCGCGCACCCGTCCGACCGCCCCGCCGTCCCGTCGGAGGCGGCCCCGCAGGGCTCCGTGCCGCGCAAGCGCGTCCTGCTGGCCGCGCCGCGCGGCTACTGCGCGGGCGTGGACCGCGCCGTCGTCGCGGTCGAGAAGGCGCTCGAGCACTACGGCGCGCCGGTGTACGTGCGCAAGGAGATCGTGCACAACAAGTTCGTCGTCGAGACGCTGAGCGAGCGCGGTGCGGTCTTCGTCGACGAGACCGACGAGGTGCCCGAGGGCGCCCGCGTCGTGTTCTCGGCGCACGGCGTCTCGCCCGCCGTCAAGGCCGCCGCCGCGGCGCGCAACCTCGACACGATCGACGCGACGTGCCCGCTCGTGACCAAGGTGCACAAGGAGGCCGTCCGTTTCGCCAAGGACGACTACGACATCCTCCTCATCGGCCACACGGGGCACGAGGAGGTCGAGGGCACGGCCGGGGAGGCGCCGGACCACGTCCAGGTCGTCGACTCGCCCGACCACGTCGACGACGTCGTGGTCCGCGACCCCGACAAGGTCGTGTGGATCTCGCAGACCACGCTCTCCGTCGACGAGACCATGGAGACGGTCCGCCGGCTGCGGGAGAAGTTCCCGACCCTCCAGGACCCGCCGAGCGACGACATCTGCTACGCGACGCAGAACCGCCAGGTCGCGGTGAAGAAGCTCGCGCCCGACGCGGACGTCGTCATCGTCGTCGGCTCGGCGAACTCGTCGAACTCGGTGCGCCTCGTCGAGGTCGCGCTCCAGGCCGGTGCCGGGGCGTCGTACCGGGTCGACCGCGCGAAGGAGATCGACCCGGCCTGGCTCGACGGCGCGACGACCGTCGGGGTGACGTCCGGGGCGTCGGTGCCCGAGATCCTCGTAGACGACGTGATCGCCTACCTCGCGGAGCGCGGGTTCGGCGAGGTCGAGGAGGTGCGCACCGCGACGGAGGACCTCATGTTCTCGCTGCCGCGCGAGCTGCGCGCCGACCTCAAGTCGTCCGGGTCCGACGGCGGTCGCCCCGCCCGCGGGGGTCGCACCTCGCTCTCCGTCCAGCCCGTCTGACGCCCGCGCCGGAATCGGCCGCAGCCCGCCGACCCGGGTGAGCGATCAGGCGCTCGCGCCGCCCGCCGACGGCTCCCGACGCGATTCCTCGCGATCCTCGGGGCGCTCGTCGATCGCGACCACGGACTCGTTGACGGACGCGAGCAGCTCGGGCGCGCTCACGGCGCTGAGCTGCGGGTTCACCGTCGGCGGCGTCGTGAGGTCGTCGTCCACGACGTGCAGGTCCGCGAACCGGCGCGCGCTGACGAGCACGCGGGTCTCGAGCGAGCCGACGGTCCGGTTGTAGGAGTCCGCGGCGCTCTGGAGCTGGCGCCCGAGCTTGGCCAGGTGCGAGCCCATGACCGCGAGCCGCCCGTGCAGCTCCTTGCCGAGCGTGAGGACCTGCTGCGCGTTGGTGGCCAGCGCGTCCTGCCGCCACGCGTAGGCGATCGTCCGGAGCATCGCGACCATCGTCATGGGCGTCGCGATGACGACGTTCTTCGCGACGGCGTGCTCCAGGAGCGACGGGTCCTGCTCGACGGCCGCCGAGAGGAACGACTCCGCGGGCACGAACATGACGACGAACTCCGGCGCGGGGCCGAACTGGTCCCAGTAGCGCTTGGCGCCGAGGTCGTCGACGTGCTTGCGCATGTGGCGCGCGTGCGCGGCGAGCCGGTCGGCGCGCACCGCCGGGTCGGTCGCGCCCTGCGCGTCGAGGTAGCCGAGGAACGCGACCTTGGCGTCGACGACGACCTGCTTGCCCCCGGCGAGCCGCACCACCATGTCGGGGCGCAGCGCGCCGTCGTCCGTCGCGACCTGGTCCTGCTCCACGAAGTCGACGTGAGGGAGCATCCCGGCCGCCTCGACCACGCGGCGGAGCTGCAGCTCGCCCCACGCGCCACGCACCTGCGACGACCGCAACGCGGTCACGAGCTGCGACGTCTCGACCCGCAGCAGCTCCGACGCGTCGCGGACCCCGCGCACCTGCTCGGCGAGGCTGCCGTGCGCCGCGAGCCGCGCCCGCTCGGCCTCGGCGACCTCGGCACGCACCTTCTCGAGCGCGCCCGCGAGCGGTTCCACGAGGTGCCGCACCGCCTCCTCGCGGCGCTCGAGCTCCGCCGCGCCCTGCTCCTGGCTGCGGCGCAGGCGCTCCTCCGCCTGGACGAGGAACTGCTCCGTGCCCGCGGCCAGCACCTTGCGCGAGAGCGCCTCGAACTGCCCCTCGAGCCGGCGGTGGTCGCCCTGGACCTCCTCGACGCGGCGCTCGGCCGCGACCCGCAGCTCCGCGAGCTGCTGCTCGTGGGTCGCTCGCGCGAGGTCGAGACGCTCGTCCGCGCTGCGCTGCGCCGCGCCGAGCTGGCGCACGAAGCCCTCGCGCTCGGCCTCCAGCCGCTCGGCCAGCCCGGCGCCGCGCGCCGCCTCCTGCTGCGCCTGCCCCAGGAGCTGCGTGAGCCGACGGACCTCCGCGGCGGCGGCGTCGGGCGACGCTCGCCGCACGGTGAGGACGAGCGCGGCGCCGCCGACGAGCCCCAGCACGAGGCCGACCGCGAAGAGCAACCATCCCGACGTGTCCATGGCGGCACCCTCCCACGGGGGACCGACACGACGGCCTCCGACACGTCGCGCGCGCCGTGGCGGACAGGTCGTGACAAAAGGCACCGCACCAGGTCGGAGGGCTCCGCTACGTTGGGCCGCATGGTCGATCCCACCCCCGTTCCACCCGTCGCGCCGGCCGGCGCGCCCGCCTCCGCGCCGGGCCCGACGCCCGGCACCGTGCCAGGTCCCCTCGCCGGCACGCAGCCCGGCCTCCCGACGCCGCCCGACCCCGCCGCCGCGCTCTCGCTGCGCGGGCTGTGGAAGCGGTTCGGCGAGAAGATCGCCGTCGCCGGCATCGACCTGGACGTCCCGGCGGGCTCGTTCTACGGGCTCGTCGGGCCCAACGGTGCGGGCAAGACGACGACGCTCTCCATGGCGACCGGGCTCCTGCGTCCCGACGCGGGCTCCGCGCACGTGCACGGCACCGACCTCTGGGCGGACCCCGTCGCGGGCAAGCGGCAGCTCGGCGTGCTGCCCGACGGCGTCCGGCTCTTCGACCGGCTCACGGGCGCCCAGCTCGTCACGTACGCGGGCCTCCTGCGTGGCATGGACCGCGACACCGTGGCCCAGCGCACCGCCGAGCTCCTCGCCGCGCTCGACCTCGCCAAGGACACGAACACGTTCGTCGTCGACTACTCGGCCGGGATGACGAAGAAGATCGCGCTCGCGACCGCGCTCATCCACGCGCCGCGGACGCTGGTCCTCGACGAGCCGTTCGAGGCCGTCGACCCGGTCTCGGCCGCCAACATCCGCGACATCCTCGCGGGCTACGTGGCGAGCGGCGGGACGGTCGTCGTGTCGTCCCACGTCATGGACCTCGTGCAGCGCATGTGCGACCACGTCGCGGTCGTCGCGGGCGGGCACGTCCTCGCGGCCGGGACGGTCGACGCGGTGCGCGGCGACCAGAGCCTCGAGGATCGCTTCGTCGACCTCGTCGGCGGCCGGCAGAGCACGGAGGGCCTGGCGTGGTTGCGCAGTTCGTAAGGCTCAAGCTCACCCTGATGGGCAACACGTTCCGGCGGAGCGTGTGGCAGACCATCGGGTTCCTCGTCGGCGCGCTCTACGGGCTGTTCGTCGTCGGGATGCTCGTCGTGGGGATGGTGGTGCTCGGCACGGATGACCCCGCGCTCGCCGGGTCGATCATGATCCTCGTCGGGGCGCTCGCCGTCCTCGGGTGGTGGGTGATCCCGCTCTTCGCGTTCGGGGTGGACGCCACCCTGGACCCGCAGCGCTTCGTCCTGTTCGGCATCCCGCAGCGCCGGCTCCTCGCCGGGCTCGCCGTGGCGGGTGTCGTGTCGATCCCCGGGATCGTCACGGCCCTCGCCGCGCTCGGCGTCTCCTTCGCGTGGTGGCGCACGCCGCTCGCGGTGCTCGCCGCGCTCGTCGGCGCGGTCCTCGCGGTGGCGCTCTGCGTCGTCGGCTCGCGCGCGACGACGACGGCCCTCGCCCCGCTGCTCGAGTCGCGCCGCTACCGCGAGGTCGTGACGATCGCCGCGTTCGTGCCGCTCGTCCTCGTCGGGCCCGCCTTCGCCTGGGTCGGCTCGCAGCTCGGGGAGGGCCCGGTCGACGGCGACGCGGTGCGGGGCATGGTGACGCGCCTCGCCGAGATCGCGGCCTGGACCCCGTTCGGCGCCCCGTGGGGCCTGGGTGCCGCGGTGCACGACGGCGCGTGGGGCCTCGCGCTCGCGCGGCTCGTCGTCGCGCTGGTCACCCTCGCGCTGGCGTGGGTCGTGTGGGACAAGGCCCTCGCCCGCGCGCTCGTGACGCCGCCCGCGGCGGGCTCCGGAGGCCGGGCCAAGGGGCTGGGCTTCTTCTCCCGGTTCCCCGCGACGCCGACCGGCGCCGTCGCGGCGCGCACCGCGACGTACTGGCTCCGCGACCCGCGGTACTCGGGGTCCATCGCGGTCGTCCCGCTCATCCCCGTCGTGCTGCTCGTGGTGGGCGGGGGGTCAGGGTCCGAGATCTTCCTCGCCCTCGCGCCGTTCACCGCGTGGATCCTCGGGTTCTCGATCTCGGCCGACATCGCGTACGACCACACGGCGTTCGCGCTGCACGTGTCGACGGGAGTCTCCGGGCGCGCGGACCGGTGGGGCCGCGCCCTCCCGGTGCTGGTCGCGGGGAGCGTCGTGACGCTCGTCTTCGCGGTGGCCTCCGTGGCCGTGGCCGGACGCTGGGACGCGCTGCCGGCGCTGCTCGGCCTGACGGTCGGCACGCTCCTGGTCGCGACCGGCGTGTCGAGCGCGACGTCGGCGCGGCTGCTGTACCCGGTGCCCAAGCCCGGCGACAGCCCGTTCAAGCAGCCGCAGGGCGCCGCCATGGCGACGCTCGTCGCGCAGTCGGTCGCGATGCTGCTCGTCCTCGCGCTGTCGCTCCCGTTCCTCGTGCCGGGGCTGGTCGCGATCCTGGCCGACCAGCCGGTCGTGGGCTGGGTGACGCTCGTCGTGGGGGCCGTCGTCGGGGTCGTCGTGCTGCTGCTCGGCGTCCGCTGGGGCGCTCGCGCGTACGACCGGCGCGCGCCCGAGCTGCTCCAGAAGGTGATGTCCGCGGCCTGACCTGCGGGCCGGGTCCGCGCACCGCGGCCCCGGCCCGTAGACTCGGGCGACGTGGCACTCACTATCGGCATCGTCGGCCTGCCCAACGTCGGCAAGTCCACCCTGTTCAACGCCCTGACGCGCAACCAGGTCCTCGCGGCGAACTACCCGTTCGCGACGATCGACCCGAACGTCGGCGTCGTCTCGCTCCCCGACCCGCGGCTCGACAAGCTCGCCGAGATCTTCGGCAGCCAGCGCATCCTGCCCGCGACCGTGTCGTTCGTCGACATCGCCGGGATCGTCAAGGGCGCGAGCGAGGGGGAGGGGCTCGGCAACAAGTTCCTCGCGAACATCCGCGAGGCCGACGCGATCTGCCAGGTGACCCGCGCGTTCGCCGACCCGGACGTCGTCCGGGTCGAGGGCTCGACGGACGCCGAGGGCGACATCGAGACCATCAGCACCGAGCTCATCCTCGCCGACCTCCAGACGCTCGAGAAGACGGTTCCTCGCCTCGAGAAGGAGGTGAAGATCAAGAAGGGCGACGTCGCCCTCCTCGACGCCGCGCAGAAGGCGCAGGCGATCCTCGAGGCCGGCACGACGCTCTTCCAGGGCGCGGCCGCCGCCGGGCTCGACCTCGCCGACGTCGCGAGCCTCCAGCTCCTCACGGCGAAGCCGTTCATCTACGTCTTCAACACCGACGACGCCGGACTCGCGGACGACGGCCTGCAGGACCGCCTGCGCGCGCTCGTCGCGCCCGCCCAGGCGATCTTCCTCGATGCGAAGTTCGAGTCCGAGCTCGTCGAGCTCGAGCCGGACGAGGCGAAGGAGATGCTCGCCGAGTCGGGGCAGGACGAGGCCGGGCTGGACCAGCTCGCGCGCGTCGGGTTCGACACCCTCGGGCTCCAGACCTACCTCACCGCGGGCCCCAAGGAGGCGCGCGCCTGGACCATCCGCAAGGGCTGGACCGCGCCGCAGGCCGCGGGGGTCATCCACACCGACTTCGAGCGCGGCTTCATCAAGGCCGAGGTCGTGTCGTTCGAGGACCTCGTCGCGACGGGGTCCGTCGCGGCCGCGCGCGCGGCGGGCAAGGCGCGCGTCGAGGGCAAGGACTACGTCATGGTCGACGGCGACGTCGTGGAGTTCCGCTTCAACGTCTGAGCCCCTGCTACGGCACAGCGCGCCCGCCGCATCGTGAGATGCGGCGGGCGTCGTCGTCTCACGCCCGGGCAGGTTTCGCGCGTGTTTCTCTGCTGTCTCGGGGTGTACACGCGGCCGTACCGGCCAGTATCAACTCGATAACGATCGACCGCAGCAACCGGGCAAGGGGGAGAAGCCTCGCAACTTGCTGGGTAGCGTTGCCTCAAACCGTGGTGGGCATGCCCGTCCACGCGCACCGACACCAACCGGACGCGCGGGCGACGGGGCGGCCGGGGGGCGAACGAACGCTCGTCCGTCCGCGCCCACCATCCCTTGGAGGAGGAACATTGAAGATCAGGCGCACGAGTGCCGCCCTTGCGGTGACGGTCACCGGGGCACTGCTGTTCTCCGCGTGCAGCGGCACGTCGGGTGACGGCACGACCGAGACCGACGACTCCGGCATCAACACCGAGTCCGCCGTCACCGTCGCGTGGGAGGCGCCCCTCAACGAGCTCAACCTGAGCTCCGCGAACGGCAACGCGACGCAGAACGCGGTCATCAACTACATGCTCAACTCGGGCTTCAACTACTACGACGCCGACCTGAACCTCGTCCAGGACGAGTCGTTCGGCACGTACAAGAAGGTGTCCGACGACCCGCTGACGATCGAGTACACGGTCGGGGACGACACGAAGTGGTCCGACGGCACCCCGTTCGACGCGACCGACATCCTCCTCGAGTGGGCCGGTTCCGGGACCAACCTCAACACGGTCCAGGCGGAGACGGACGAAGAGGGCAACGTCACCAACCAGGACGCAGTGGACGCCGGTGTCTACTTCGACGGCAGCTCGCCGGGCGTGGCGCTCATCCAGGACACCCCGACGATCAGCGACGACGGCAAGACCATCACGACGGTCTACTCGAAGCCGTTCGGTGACTGGGAGCTGAACTTCACGAACCAGTTCGTCCCCGCGCACGTCGTCGGCCAGAAGGCCCTCGGCATCGAGGACGCGCAGGAGGCCAAGGACGCCGTTCGCGACGCCATCCTCAACAACGACGTCGAGGCGCTGTCGAAGATCTCGGCGTTCTGGAACTCGGGCTTCGAGTTCGTCAAGATGCCGGACGACCCCGCGCTGACGGTCTCGACCGGCGCCTACACGCTCGACGCGTACGAGGAGAACCAGTTCCTCACGCTCAAGGCCAACCCCGACTTCGCGGGCCAGAACAAGGCCTCGATCGACACGGTCACGGTCCGCTACATCGACGACCCGATGGCCCAGGTCCAGGCGCTGCAGAACGGTGAGGTCGACCTCATCGGCCCGCAGGCGTCCGCCGACGTCCGCACCGCGCTCGAGGCGCTCGACGGCATCGAGACCCGCTCGGGCATCGAGGGCACGTACGAGCACGTCGACCTGGTCTTCCAGAACGGCGGTCCGTTCGACCCGGCGACCTACGGTGGCGACGCCGAGAAGGCCAAGGCCGTCCGCCAGGCGTTCCTGCTGTCGATCCCGCGCCAGACGATCGTCGACAACCTCATCAAGCCGCTCAACCCGGACGCCGAGGTGCGCAACTCGAACATCCTCATCCCCGGCTCGCCGAACTACGACCAGATGGTCGCGGAGAACGGCTCGGCGGACTACCCGAACGAGGGTGACATCGCCAAGGCGCAGCAGCTGCTCGCCGACGCGGGCGTCGCGACGCCGATCAACGTGCGCTTCGCGTACAACAACGAGAACACGCGCCGCGTGAACGAGCTCGCGCTCATCACGGACACCGCCACTCAGGCCGGGTTCACGATCGTCGACACGGGCCGCCCGGCCGCCGAGTGGGGCACGCTGCTCCAGTCCGGCCAGGACCAGTACGACGCCTCGCTCTTCGGCTGGCAGTCGACCTCGACCGCCGTGACCGAGTCGGACGCCAACTTCCGCTGGTCGCCGACGCCGGGCATCAACAACTACGGCCAGTACAACAACCCGGCCGTGGACGCCGCGCTGGACCAGCTCCAGGTCTCGACCGACCCCGAGGAGCAGTTCCAGCTCCAGCTCGAGGTCGAGAAGAACCTGTGGGCGGACGCCTTCGGTGTGACCATCTTCCAGTTCCCGGCCATCCAGGGCTGGAACGACGGCCTGAAGGGTGTCGAGCCGATCACGATCAGCCCGACCATCTTCCACGGCTTCTGGGACTGGTCGTTCGAGGGCTGACAGTCCTGACCGCCTGACGTGGCCCGTCGCCGTCCGCGAGGACGACGGCGGGCCCGTCCGGACGTGAGAGACCGGGGGTCTCGACGGCCCGCCCGTCGAGGCCCCCGGTCCTCGCGTGCTCCCGTCCCCGACGTCCTGATACCACGGCGTCCCGTGCCCCTCGGTTCACGATCACGCGAGACCCACGCGTAGAATCGACCGGCCCCAGACCCGGGGTCCCTACCGACCAGCGAGGTAAGACCTCCGATGTTCTCCTTCATCTCGCGGCGTGTGCTGGCAGGGTTGGCGACCCTCCTCGTGTCCACGTTCGCGATGTTCCTGCTCGTCAGCGCCGCGATCCGGCCGTACATCTTCATGGATCTCGAGGGGAGCACCAACCCCAACAAGGCCCAGCTGATCGAACAGCGCACGATCGACCTCGACCTTCACACGAACGTCGTCATCCGCTACTTCAAGTGGCTCGGCGACTTCGTGACCGGTGACCTCGGAGTCGCCTGGCGCAGCGGCCAGTCGGTCTCGGCCCTGCTCCAGGGCGCGGTCATCTCGACCATCCAGCTCGTCGCCGCGGCAACGGTGCTCGCGGTCGTCTTCGGCGTCATGGTCGGCATCGTCAGCGCGCTGCGTCAGTACAGCACCTTCGACTACCTGACGATCTTCGTCTCGTTCGTCCTGTACTCGCTCCCGGCCTTCTGGGTCGCCGTCCTGCTCAAGCAGTGGGGCGCGATCGGCTTCAACGACTTCCTCCGGGACCCCAACCTCTCGATCCTCGTGATCGCCGTGGTCGGCGTGATCATGGGTCTCCTGTGGTCGCTCGCGTTCGGCGGGACCGCACGACGACGTGCGACGGTGTTCGGCATGGGCTTCGCCGCGAGCGCGCTCGCGCTGCTCTACCTCCAGCTCTCGGGCTGGTGGGACGAGCCGAACCTCGGTCCCGTGATCATCGTCGTGACCGGCACCGCCCTCGCCTTCGCGATCACGGCCCTCGTCTCGGGCCTGCAGAACCGTCGTGCGCTCTACGCCGCGCTCACCACGGTCGTCGTCGGCGTCGTCGTCTACTTCCCGATCCAGTCCGTGCTCCGCCAGGTCGACGGCTGGTGGCTCGTGCTGGTCCTCGCCGTCGTCACCGTCGCCGTCGGCATCGGGATCGGGTTCGCGTGGGGCGGCCCGGACAAGGGCGTGTCGGCGCGAGCGGCGGCCATCACGGCGTTCCTCGTGGGGTCGATGATCTTCGTCGACAAGGTGATGTCCGTGTGGCCCGCCTACTTCGCCGCCCCGGCGATCAACGGCCGCCCCATCCCGACGATCGGCAACAGCACGCCGAACCTCGGCGGCAACTTCTGGGTGCAGGTCCTCGACCAGTACACCCACCTGCTGCTCCCGACGATCGCGCTGGTGCTCATCCAGTTCGCCGGGTACACCCGGTACTCGCGCGCGAGCATGCTCGAGGTGATGAGCCAGGACTACATCCGCACCGCGCGCGCCAAGGGCCTGCCCGAGCGGACCGTGGTCATGCGGCACGGGTTCCGCAACACGCTGATCCCGCTCGCGACGATCGTCCCGATCGACGTCATCACGCTCCTGGGTGGCGCGATCATCACCGAGAAGGTCTTCGGCCGGCCCGGCATGGGCCTGCTCTTCCTCAACTCGCTCCAACGAGGTGAGATCGACCCCGTGATGGCCTACCTCGTCATCGTCGCGGCCCTCGCCATCATCGCCAACATCGTGGCTGACCTCATCTACGCAGCCCTCGACCCGCGGATCCGGGTGAACGCATGAGCAACACACCGAACGACGCGTCGCAGAGCGGCGCGCTCGAGAACCAGATCGAGCTGCTCGAGGTGGAGGGCCTGTCGCAGGGCCAGATCGTCCGGCGACGCTTCTTCCACCACAAGGGTGCGGTCGTCGCGCTCGTCGTCCTCATCGGCATCGTGCTCCTCGCGGTGACGTCGATCGGCGTCGCGGGCTGGAACGGCTGGTACGCCTACAAGGCGACGGGCCAGGGCTCCACGTACCCGCTCGTCAACGGCGGCGCCCCGTCGGCCGAGCACATCTTCGGCCAGGACGAGGCGGGCCGCGACGTCTTCGCGCGCGTCATGCTGGGTACCCAGACGTCGCTCCTCGTGGTGCTCTCCGTCGGCGTCATCTCGACCGTCGCGGGCATCCTCTTCGGGGCGCTGTCCGGGTTCTTCCGCGGTCGCGTGGACTCGTGGCTCATGCGGTTCACCGACCTCATCATCACGATGCCGGTCATCGTCATCGGCGCGGTCCTCGCCCTGCTCTCCGGCGGGAGCAACCCGCTCATCCTGGGCGCGTTCCTCGGCCTCGTGCTGTGGCCGCCGCTCGCGCGTCTCGTGCGCGGCGAGTTCCTCTCCCTGCGCGAGCGCGAGTTCGTCGACGCGGCGCGCGTCGCGGGGGCGAGCAACAGCCGGATCATCTTCAAGCACATGCTGCCCAACGCCGTCGGCGTGATCATCGTCAACGTGACGCTGCTCATGAGCTCGGCGATCCTCCTGGAGACGGCGCTCAGCTACCTGGGCGTCGGCATCCAGAACCCGGCGACCTCGCTCGGCAAGCTCATCAGCGACTACCAGGAGGCGTTCGCGACGCGTCCGTGGCTGTTCTGGTGGCCGGGCCTGTTCATCGTCGCGATCGCGCTGTGCGTCAACTTCATCGGCGACGGCCTGCGCGACGCGTTCGACCCGCGCCAGAAGCGCATCCCGTCGGAGCGCAAGATGGCCCGCGCGCGGCGCGTCGCGCGTCCGACGGCCAGCGCCACGCCGGGCGCGACCGGTGAGGCCGGGGCGAGCTGATGACCGCCGTCGTCGCCGCCCGCCCGGGAGGTCGTGGACCTCTCGGGCGGCGCGGCGCGCCGCGGTCAGGCGGTGAGCGCCACGACCGTCCCCGCGACGAGCGCGCCCAGCACGGCGAGCTGCACGACGTGCCACGTCGTGCGCGCACCGGGAGCGCCCGGCATCGCGCGGTCGAGGTGACCGGCGGCCACGAGCAGGCCGTGCCGCTGCGTCACGGCCTCGGCGACCGTCTCGGCGTTCGCGCCGGTGACCACACGCTCGCGGTCCACGGGGTGCCGGCGGGAGCTCCGCAGCCAGCGGGCCGACCCGCTCGACCGGGGCGCCGCCCAGGCGGTCACGCGTCCGCCGTCGTAGCGCACCTCGAGCGAGTACCGGGTCTCGACGCCCTCGTACGCGGTCCACGGCACGTGGACGGTGCGGGTCACGTTGCGGACCTCGACGCCGCCGTCGGACACCTCCACGGCGGGACGCCAGAACAGCATCCAGACGAGGTACGTCACGAGCGCGGTGGGCACCAGAGCCCCCACGATCGCGCCGGCGTCCCCCGTCATGGCCGTGACCACGACCAGCGCGACGGCGACGGCGCCCGTCGCCAGCGTGAGGACTCGGCCGTACGTCGAACGGAAGACCAGCGTGGGACCCATGCGCCCATGCTCGCAGAGTCGCGGCGCCACGAGCGCCGGCTCCAGCAGGAAGGACACTGATCAGCGTGGCCATCGAGACGTCTCCCGCGGCCCCGGCCGCGCGCCAGGGCAGCCCCGTGCTGACCGTGCGCAACCTCGGCGTGGACTTCTACGTCGACAAGGCCTGGTACCCCGCCGCCACGGACGTGAGCTACGACCTCCACTCCGGTGAGGTCCTCGCGATCGTCGGCGAGTCCGGCTCGGGCAAGTCCCAGTCGTCGCTCGCGCTGCTGGGCCTGCTCCCGCCGAACGGGCGCGCGCGCGGCTCCGCGAAGCTCGGCGACCGCGAGCTCATCGGCATGTCGCACGGCTCGCTGCGGCACGTCCGCGGCAAGGAGATCTCCATGATCTTCCAGGAGCCGATGACGGCGCTGAACCCCGTGTACACGGTGGGCTTCCAGATCGTCGAGACCATCCGGACGCACTTCAACGTCGGCCCGGCCGACGCGAAGAAGCGCGCGATCGAGCTCCTGCGGCTCGTCGAGATCCCGGAGCCCGAGCGTCGCTTCGACGCGTACCCGCACCAGCTCTCCGGCGGCCAGCGCCAGCGCGCGATGATCGCCCAGGCGCTCGCGTGCGACCCCAAGCTGCTCGTCGCGGACGAGCCGACCACGGCGCTCGACGTCACGGTCCAGGCCGAGATCCTCAAGCTCCTGCGCGACCTGCGGTACCGGGTCGACGCGGCGATCATCCTCATCACGCACGACATGGGCGTGGTCGCGGACATGGCGGACTCGATCATGGTCATGAAGGACGGCCAGGTCGTCGAGCGTGGGACGTCGGCGGAGATCTTCGGCGCGCCCCAGCACCCGTACACGATCCGCCTCCTCGAGGCGGTGCCGCACCTCGGGTCCACGCGCGACGCGACCACGACGACGGACCGTGTCCCGGCCGCCACGACGCAGGACCGCGCCCTGGTCCTCGACGCGCAGGACATGGTCATCGAGTACCCGGGTCGACGCCGCCAGGCCGCGTTCCGCGCGGTCGACGAGGTGTCGATGCAGATCCGCCAGGGCGAGGTGCTCGGGCTCGTCGGCGAGTCGGGCTCGGGCAAGACGACGATCGGCCGCGCGGCCGTCGGCCTGCTGCCCGTCACGGGCGGTTCGCTCGAGATCGTCGGCAGGAACATGGTGGGCGCCACGCCCAGGGACCTCAAGCCGCTGCGCACCGAGGTCGGCATCGTGTTCCAGGACCCGGGGTCGTCGCTCAACCCGCGCCTGCCGATCGGCGAGTCCATCGGCGAGCCGCTCATGCTGCACAAGGGCGTGAAGGGCAAGGAGCTCAGCCGCGAGGTCGAGCGCCTGCTCGACCAGGTCGAGCTGCCGCGCGCGATGCGCAACCGCTACCCGCACGAGCTCTCGGGCGGTCAGCGCCAGCGCGTCGGCATCGCGCGTGCGCTCTCGCTCGAGCCCAAGCTGCTCGTGGCGGACGAGCCGACGTCGGCGCTCGACGTGTCCGTGCAGGCCAAGGTGCTCGACCTGTTCACGGACCTGCAGCGCGAGCACGGCTTCGCGTGCCTCTTCATCTCGCACGACCTCGCGGTCGTCGAGATGCTGTCGGACCGCATCGCCGTCATGCACAAGGGCAAGCTCGTCGAGGTGGGCGAGACGTCCCAGATCGTGCACGCCCCGCGGCACCCGTACACGCAGCGGCTCCTCGCCGCGGTGCCGGTGCCGGACCCGGCCGCGCAGCGCGAGCGTCGTGCGGCGCGAGACGCGCTGCTCGAGGCGGCGGCGCGCGACATCGCGAACGACGAGCTGTCGTCGTTGGTGGACGAGGAGCGCTCGCTCGCCGAGTCTCGCGAGGACATCGACCACGAACGCAGCGCACCGCCCACGGCGGGCGCGGGGTTCTGAGCCCCGGGCGATCTCACCGGGTCGAGCGCACGAGCTCGCCCGACCGATGACACCGACGCCCCGGCGCGGGCCACGATCGTGGCCCACGCCGGGGCGTTCCGGTTGCCGGGCGGGGTCCGCGCGGCAAGCCTGGGAGGCATGAGCCCAGCCGACGACGCCTCCGGGAAGCCCGGCGCGGACCAGCCCGCACCGGTCGACGCGGGAGGCCCGGCTCACGGGGCGACCGCGGCCGATGATCTCGACAGCCCGCGCACGGGGCGTCCCGACCCCCGGGTCTTCTACCCGGCGGCCGGGATCATCCTGCTCTTCGTGCTGGCGACCGTCTTCTTCACCGACACGGTGACGGCGCTCATGAACACGCTCCAGCGTGACGTCATCGGGGTCTTCGGCTGGTACTACGTGATCGTCGTGGCGGGGTTCGTCGTGTTCTCCCTGTGGATGGGCCTGAGCCGCTTCGGCGACATCGTGCTCGGCAAGGACGAGGACGAGCCGTTGTTCCGGCTACCCGTCTGGTTCGCGATGCTCTTCGCGACGGGCATGGGGATCGGGCTCGTCTACTGGGGCGTGGCGGAGCCGCTGTCGCACTACGTGAGCCCCAAGCCGGGCGTCGAGGGGAGCGACCCGGCGCTCGCCCAGGCCGCCATGGGGCAGAGCTACCTCCACTGGGGGGTCCACGCGTGGGCGATCTACGTCGTGGCGGGTCTCGCGCTCGCGTACGCGATCCACCGCAAGGGCAGGCCGGTGTCGATCCGCTGGGCCCTCGAGCCGCTGTTCGGGGACCGGGTCCGGGGTCGGCTCGGGGACGTCATCGACGTCGTCGCGATCATCGGGACCGTCTTCGGCGTCGCGACCTCCCTCGGCTTCGGTGTCCTCCAGATCGCGGCGGGCCTCGGCTACCTCGACGTGGTGCAGCCCAGCACGGCGCTCGAGATCGGTCTCATCGCGGCGATCTCCGCCCTTGCGACGATCTCGGTCGTGTCGGGGCTCGGCAAGGGGATCAAGTGGTTGTCCAACGGCAACATGATCCTGGCGGGGGTCGTGCTGGTCCTCGTGCTGGCCCTGGGGCCGACCCTCTTCCTCCTGCGGGAGTGGGTCCAGTCGCTCGGCTACTACGTCCAGAACATCGTGCGGCTGTCCTTCGACACGACCGCGTTCCAGGGCGAGGCCGGGCTCGAGTGGCAGTCGTCCTGGACGATCTTCTACTGGGGCTGGTGGATCTCCTGGGCGCCCTTCGTGGGGGTCTTCATCGCCCGGATCTCGCGCGGGCGCACCGTGCGGGAGTTCGTCCTCGGCACGCTCCTCGTCCCGACGGTCGTCACGACCCTGTGGTTCTCGATCTTCGGCGGGTCGGCGCTCTACCGTGAGCTGACCGAGCCGGGCAGCATGCTCGTCGACGGCGCGGTCGACACCGACACGACGCTGTTCCAGCTCTTCGACGGTCTGCCGCTCGGCAACGTCCTCTCGGTCGTGGGGATCCTGCTGATCGTCGTGTTCTTCGTGACGTCGTCGGACTCCGGCTCGCTCGTGGTGGACATGCTCGCGAGCGGGGGCAACCCGAACCCGCCCACGTGGAGCCGCATCTTCTGGGCCGGCGTCTCGGGCCTGCTGGCCATCGCGCTCCTGCTCGCGGGCGGGCTGCAGGCGCTCCAGACCGCGGCGATCCTCATCGCGCTGCCGTTCTCCGTCGTCATGATCGGGATGGCCGTCTCGACCGTCCGCGCCCTGCGTGCGGAGCACGCCGCGATCCTGCGCGCCGAGCGCCGGGCGGCGCGCACGGAGCTGACGGAGCACGTGACCACGCGGGTCTCGGAGAGCATCTCGGAGCAGTGGGAAGAGCTCTACCCCGACCGGCCGGACCGGTGGCGCGCGCTGGCCCGGCGCCCGCGCAAGGGCTCGCCGCGGTGACGTCGACGGCGCCGCGACGAGGGCCGTCACGGGCCCGGCACGGGCCCCGGCACGGCGAGGGATGCGCGAGAGTGACGCGGGTCATGGTGGCGGGAACCGCGACCCGGTAGGATAGCCGTGCCCGGGTGACGGCCCGTGCTCCGTGATGCCGCGGCGGGCTGCTCCCGCGCCGTGCGCGCAGAGGTGGCCGGCCGTCGTCGCCCCTCGAACCCCACGAAATGAGAACCGTAGATGTCTGTGCGCTCCGACCTGCGCAACGTGGCGATCGTCGCCCACGTCGACCACGGCAAGACCACGCTCGTCGACGCGATGCTGCGCCAGTCCGGCGCCTTCTCCGCGCACCAGCACGTGGACGACCGCGTCATGGACTCCGGTGACCTCGAGCGCGAGAAGGGCATCACCATCCTCGCGAAGAACACCGCGGTCCGTTATGCGGGCCCGGCCGCCGCCGCGGTGGGGGAGCCCGACGGCATCACGATCAACGTGATCGACACGCCCGGGCACGCCGACTTCGGCGGCGAGGTCGAGCGTGGCCTCTCCATGGTCGACGGCGTCGTCCTCCTCGTCGACGCGAGCGAGGGCCCGCTCCCGCAGACCCGGTTCGTGCTGCGCAAGGCGCTCGCCGCGAAGCTGCCGGTCATCATCGTCGTCAACAAGGTCGACCGTCCGGACTCGCGCATCACCGAGGTCGTCGCCGAGGCGACCGACCTGCTGCTCGGCCTGGCGTCCGACCTCGCCGACGAGGTCCCCGACCTCGACCTCGACGCGATCCTCGACGTCCCGGTGGTCTACGCGTCGGCCAAGGCCGGGCGCGCGTCGCTCGACCAGCCGCTCGACGGCCAGCTTCCCTCGAACGAGGACCTCGAGCCACTCTTCACGACCATCCTCGAGAAGATCCCCGCGCCGACGTACGACGAGGGCGCGCCGCTCCAGGCGCACGTCACGAACCTCGACGCGTCGCCGTTCCTCGGTCGCCTCGCGCTGCTGCGCATCTTCAACGGCGAGCTCCGCAAGGGCCAGGTCGTCGCGTGGGCCCGGCACGACGGCACGCTCCAGAACGTCAAGATCACCGAGCTCCTCGAGACCAAGGCGCTCGACCGCGTCCCCACGGAGTCGGCCGCGCCCGGCGACATCGTCGCCGTCGCGGGCATCGCGGACATCACGATCGGCGAGACCCTCACCGACCCCGAGGACCCGCGCCCCCTCCCGCTCATCACGGTCGACGACCCGGCGATCTCGATGACCATCGGGATCAACACCTCGCCGCTGGCGGGCAAGGGCGGCAAGGGCCACAAGGTCACCGCGCGCCAGGTCAAGGACCGCCTCGACACCGAGCTCGTCGGCAACGTGTCGCTGCGCGTCCTGCCGACCGAGCGTCCCGACGCGTGGGAGGTCCAGGGCCGCGGCGAGCTCGCGCTGGCGATCCTCGTCGAGCAGATGCGCCGCGAGGGCTTCGAGCTCACGGTCGGCAAGCCGCAGGTCGTCACGCGCACGATCGACGGCAAGACCCACGAGCCGATGGAGCGCATGACGATCGACGTCCCCGAGGAGTACCTCGGCAACGTCACCCAGCTCCTCGCGCAGCGCAAGGGCCGCATGGAGACCATGTCCAACCACGGCACCGGCTGGATCCGCATGGAGTTCATGGTCCCGGCGCGCGGGCTCATCGGCTTCCGCACGCGCTTCCTCACGGAGACCCGTGGCACCGGCATCGCGGCCTCGATCTCCGAGGGCTACGAGCCGTGGGCCGGGCACATCGAGACCCGCACGACGGGCTCGCTCGTGGCCGACCGCGCCGGCAAGGTGACGCCCTTCGCCATGATCAACCTCCAGGAGCGCGGCTCGTTCTTCGTCGACCCCACCCAGGAGGTCTACGAGGGCATGATCGTCGGCGAGAACTCTCGCAACGAGGACATGGACGTGAACATCACCAAGGAGAAGAAGCTCACGAACATGCGGTCCTCGACGGCCGACAACTTCGAGAACCTCATCCCGCCGCGTCACCTCACGCTCGAGGAGTCGCTCGAGTTCGCGCGCGAGGACGAGTGCGTCGAGGTCACGCCCGAGGTCGTGCGCATCCGCAAGGTGCTGCTCGACCAGACCGAGCGCGCCCGCGCCACGTCCCGCGCCAAGCGCGCCTGACGTCGCCGCGCGGGTGACCGCCCCGTCGTTCCAGCTGGCCGCCGTCGTGCCCGACGGCGGCCTGCTGGCCGTCCACGCCCACCCCGACGACGAGACGCTCGCCACGGGCGCGCTCCTCGCGACGTGGGCGCGCTCCGGGGAGCGCGTCACCGTGGTGACGTGCACGCGCGGCGAGCGAGGCGAGGTGATCGACACCGCGGCGCACCCGACCGGAGCCGGGCACCTCGAGGGTGACGGTCCCGCCCTCGCGCAGCACCGCGAGGGCGAGCTCTCCCGCGCGCTCTCCGCGCTCGGCGTCGCGGACCACGTCTTCCTCGACACGGTCGCGTTCCCGGCTGCGGGTACGGTCCCCGACGACGGTGCCCGAGCACGGTTCGAGGACTCCGGGATGGCGTGGGTCGCGCCGGGCGTCGCGAGCTCGGTCGCCGCGGAACAGCTTCCGCCCCGCGCGTTCGTGGGCGTCCCTCTCGACGAGGCGGCCGCCCGGCTGGCGGCGGTCGTGCGCGACCGCCGCCCCGCGGTCGTCGCGACGTACGAGCCCGGCGGCGGCTACGGGCATCCCGACCACGTGCGCGCGCACGACGTGACGGTCCGGGCGCTGGAGCTGCTCGACGCCGCCGGAGAGCCCGCACCGGCGCTCTGGCTCGCCGTCGCCCCCGAGAGCACGGTGCGCGCGGCGCGGCGGGCGCTCGCCGCGCACCCCGCGGTCCGCGCGCTCCTCGCCGCGGACGCGGACCTCACCCTGCCCGACCCGGACGAGGACCTGCCGCCCGTCGCGCGCCCCGACGCCTCGCTGCCCCCGCTCGTGGGCGCCCCCGTGGCGCCCGTCCTCGGCGAGCTCCTCGCGGCGATGCGCGCGCACGCGACGCAGGTCCAGCACGTGACCGCCGCGGGGTCCACGGCGGGGGACGAGCCCACGGGCCTCCTGGGCTGGTACGCCCTCAGCAACGACGTGCTGGCGCCCGTCCCTTCACACGAGTTCTACGCTCCCTCCGGCGGCGCTCTCCCGGGCGACCAGGTCCGGCGCGGGCCCACGCGTTAGCCTGGGGCCCGTGGAGACCGGCATGGGGCGGCACATCGGCCGCGGGGTGGCGTGCGCGCTCGTCGGCGCGCTCGTGGGGCTCGTCGGCACCGTCGCGCACCGGGCGCACCTGCTCGGCGTGGACCTCCCCGGGGGAGTCGGGCTGGGCATCGTGCTCGCCCTGCTGACCGTGCTCGCGGCCGGGACCCTCGCGCGCGCCTGGGGCGGTTTGGCGGGTCTCCTCGGCTACGGCATCGGATGGGTCGTCGTGGTCCAACTCCTCTCGCTCGAGGGGCCCGGCGGCGACGTCCTCGTGCCGAGCGAGCCCGTCGGGTACGTGTGGATCTACGGAGGTCTCCTCGTCGTCGCGGCGGTCGCGTTCCTGCCGCGCTCGTGGTTCAGTGACCGCCCTGTCCGCCCGGCGCTCCACGGACGTCCCACCAGGCACGACGGACCCGAGGACCCCCTCGCGTCCCGCTAGGATTCGCGGTGCGGATCCCCGCACACCCCTCGTCGTCGCGCGCTCGACGCGCGCCTTTCGTCACGGAGACAGTGGATGGGTCAGCCGACCGACCGAGACGCCGAACTCGACTCCCCGAAGGACGCCGTGCCCGTGCCTGCTGGGCAGCCCCAGGCGCCCGCGCCGGCGGGTGCTGACGGGACCGGCGACGAGGCGCCCGCGACCGTTGACGAGGCCACCGAGCCCGAGGCCGACGCGGTCGCTGCCGACGAGAAGGCCGACGACGCCGCGGCACCCGAGCAGGGCGCGGTGCCCGCGGTGGCGGAGCAGGACGACGCGCCTGCGGAGCCCGCGGGACCGGACGATCAGGTCGAGTACCCCGCCGAGCCGGCGACGGCAGCGGAGCAGGACGAGGCGGTGGGGAACACCGCCGACCAGGTCGAGGAACCGGGCCTCGTGACGGTCGAGCACCCCGGGGACGTCGCGGACGGGGCCGTGACGGATCCCGTCGAACAGGCCGTGCCCGTCGAACAGGCCGTGCCCGTCGAACCGGCCGAGCCCGTCGGGCCGGCCGAGCCCGTCGCCGCCGACGTGCCCGCCGGGCCGGCCGAGCCCGTCGCCGCCGCCGAGCCCGACGTCGCGGAGCGACCAGGTGCCGAGACACCCACGGCGGGCGAGGACGCCTCCGCGGTGGCCGCGGACCCCGAGGGCGCCCCGGTCGCCGGGGACGGCGCTGCCGACGTGACCGCGACGGCCGACGTGACCGCGACGGCCGACGTAACCGCGATGGTCGAGGGGCAGGGAGACGCCCCCGCGCCGGAACCGGAGCCGGCGGCGTCGGCCGGGGCGGGCGCCGCCGCGGCGCCTGCGGCGCAGGGTGACGACGAGGACGAGCCGTACGTGCCGCGGCTGTTCGCGTTCGACCCCAGCGTGCCTGCCGTGCTCGTCCCCCCGCCCGGGTCGGAGCCGGACCCGGCGGAGCGGACCGCGGTGACGCCCGTGGTGGAGGAGCCTGACGCCGAGCAGACCGCCGTCGTGCCCGCGGTGCCGCCGGTGGTGCCCACCTCACCTGCCGCCGAGGCCGCACCCGGCACCCCGACCCCGACGGACGCCACGCAGGTGATCCCGCCCGTCGACCCGTGGTCGCGGCCGGCCCCGGTCGTCCGCACGTCCGTCCGACCGGCCGCTCCGACCGGGGCGGAGGCCGCCGCCCCGGCGGCGACCCCCGCGGTCACCCCGGCGGCGGGCCTGGGGAGCGCCTTCGGCCCGGTCCCGCCCGACGAGTCGCGGGAGGCCTCGCCCTTCGAGGGCTTCGAGGAGGAGACCCCGCGGCGCGGCTGGGCGCGTGGCCTGATGTGGACGGGCATCGGCGTGCTCGTCCTCGGCGGCCTGTACACCGGCGCGCAGTGGTTCTTCTCGGACAAGGTCCCGAGCGGGACGAGCGTCGCCGGGGTCGACGTCGGTGGTCTGACCCGGACGGCGGCGCAGGACACGCTCGAGGCGGAGCTCGGGCCGCGCGCGGCCGAGCCGGTCACGCTCACCGCCGGCGAGGCGAGCACGACCCTCGACCCGGCGGCCGCGGGCCTGTCGTTCGACGCCGCGGCCACCGCCGAGGAGCTCACCGCCTTCTCGATGAGCCCGGCCCGGCTGTGGCAGCACCTCTTCGGCGGCGAGGACGAGGCCCCGGTGATCTCGGTCGACGACGCGGCGCTCGACGCCCAGGTCGAGGCGCTGCGCGGGAGCCTCGAGATCGAGCCGGTCGACGGCACCGTGCAGTTCGTGGACGGCGCGCCGACGAGCACGGCGGCGGCCGACGGCTCCGCCCTCGTGACGGACGAGGTCCCGGCGGCCATCACCGGGAGCTGGCTCGTCCAGGACGGGGCGGTGACCCTGCCGACCGAGCCCGTGGAGCCCGCGATCACGCAGGAGGAGACGGACGCCGCGCTCGCGCAGGCGCAGAAGGTCGTGTCGGCGCCGGTCGTCGTGTCCGTGGGCGGCCAGAACGCCGAGCTGCCGCCCGAGGCCCTCGCGGCCGCCGCGTCGTTCGCCGCGACCGACGGCGTGCTCACCCTGACCTTCGACGGGGCGACGCTCGTCGGGTCGGTGGTCGACCGGACGAACGACCTGCTCACCGCCGCGGACGACGCGCACTTCGTCTTCCAGGACGGCGCCCCGGTCATCGTGGGCGGGGAGCCGGGCACGACGATCGACCCCGCGGCCATCTCGGCCGCCGTCACGACGGCAGCCTCCGGCGACGAGCGGACCGCGACCGTCGAGCTCGTGGAGTCCGACCCGGCGCAGTCGGTCGCCGCGCTCGAGGCGCTCGGGATCAAGGAGAAGGTCTCGGAGTTCTCGACCCCGGTCCCCAACGTCCCGGTCCGCACCGCGAACCTGCGCCGCGGCGCCGAGAAGGTGACGGGGACGCTCGTCAAGCCGGGCGAGACGTTCTCGCTCGTGGACACGTTGTCGCCGATCACGCTCGAGGGCGGCTACTTCGCCGCGGGCATCGTCGAGAGCGGTCGGCACACCGAGGGCGTCGGCGGCGGGCTGTCGCAGATGGCGACGACCACGTACAACGCGGGCTTCTTCGCCGGCCTCGAGGACGTCGAGCACCGGCCGCACAGCTACTGGTTCGAGCGGTACCCCGCGGGGCGCGAGGCGACGATCTTCGTCGGGTCGATCGACATGAAGTTCAAGAACGACACCCCGTACGGCGTCCTCATGCAGTCCTGGGTCGGCGGGGGCGAGCTGCACGTCGCGATCTGGAGCACCAAGTACTACGACGTGGAGACGTCGTCGAGCGGCAAGTCGAACGTCGTCCAGCCGACGTCGGTCACGCACTCGGGGGCCGACTGCGCCCCGACGCCCGCGGGCAGCCCGGGCTTCTCCATCACGAACTACCGCAAGGTCTACCACGAGGGCGAGCTCGTCAAGGACGAGTCCTACCGGTGGACGTACAAGCCGGACAACGCGGTCGTCTGCGAGTAGACGACCCGGTCCACCACACACACGGAGGTCCCATGCTCGGACGGAGCGAACGGGAGTCGGGCGCGCAGGCGCTGCTCGCGGCCACGGCGGCAGGCTGGGTCGCGGGCGACCCCGCCGAGGCGGACGCGCTGCTCGACCTCGGGTCGACGACCGCCACGCTGTCGACCGTCGCGAGCATCGACGGGCTCTCCGCCGTCGTGCACCTGGGGCACCCGGCCCAGCCCTCGCACGAGCTGGAGCGGGCGCTGCTCGCCGCGCCGCCCTCGCTCGTGCTCACGGGCGCGTCGGCCGTTCCGGCGCAGTGGGTCTGGGTCGGGCGCTCGGCGGCCGCGCGTGACCTGACGGGTCATGTCGTCGTGGACGAGGCGGGCATGCGCGACCGCCGCCACGTGCTGCGCACGATGGGCGTGAGCCCGTCCCTCGTCCCGACGCGGACGAGCCTGGAGGAGCGCATCGCGCTCGCCGGTCCCGACGGCAGCCTCGTCGTGGAGCGCTCCGTCGCCGCGGGGCCGCTCGCGGCGCTCGGGTACGCCGAGCTCGCCGGGAGCGAGGTCCTCGGCGACGGCGCGCCCGTCTGGTACGGGCTCCTGGAGAGCCGGGACGCCGTGCCGCGGGCCGAGGGCGTCGCCCAGGTCTGGCTCGCGTTCGGGCCGCGGGACGACCACCGCGGCTCGCTCCAGGAGACGCTCGCGCTCGTCGCCCAGGCCGGCATCGACCTGCAGCACCTGCGCAGCCACCGCTCCCAGGCCGGGCCCCACATCTTCTTCTGCGCGTTCTCCTGCCCCGACGCGGGGACGCTCGACGGTCTCGTCGCGGGCTTCGCGGAGCGCGGCGTCGCCCACCGCCTGCTCGCCGTCCTGCCCGGGCAGGAGTTCGTGCCCGGGCCCGACGCGCTCGCGCCGCGCTGGGCGTCGGCGGCGGACCCCGTGCGCGCGTGAGCGTCGTCGGCTACCTCGGCCCGGAGGGATCGTTCACGCACCAGGCCGCCGCCGCGTGGCGCGGGGACGACCGGGCCGACCGGGCGGCCCGCCTCGCCGCGCGCACGACGGTGGCGGACGTGTTCGCCGACGTCGCCGCGGGCGACCTCGCGCGCGGGGTGGTCGCGATCGAGAACACGGTCGAGGGCTACGTGGTGCCGTCCCTCGACGCGATCGTCGGGAGCGCGACGGTCGTCGCGGTCGACGAGGTCGTGCTCGACATCTCGTTCGACGCGTTCGTGCGGCCCGGCCACGGCGAGCTGACGGAGGTCACCGCCCACCCGCACGGGCTCGCCCAGTGCCAGGAGTTCGTCCGCCGGACGGGCCTCGCGCCGCTCGCCGCGTCGTCGAACGCGGCGGCGTGCCGGGACGCAGGGTCGCACCAGGTGGCGCTCGGGCCCACGATCTGCGGCGAGCTCTACGGCCTCGAGACCCTCGAGCGCGCGGTCGAGGACTTCGCCGGTGCCCGGACCCGCTTCCTCGTCCTCGCGCCGCGGGCGGAGGCGTCGGCGACCCTGCGGGCCGCGCGCGCCCGGGGGGACGGTCCGTGGCGCACGATGCTCGCGGTGACTCCCGTCGTCACCGGACCGGGCGTGCTCGCGCGGATCACGCGGTCCTTCGGCGAGCGCGGCGTCAACCTGTCGAGCCTCATCACGCGTCCGCTCAAGGCGGTGGCCGGCACGTACGTGTTCGTCCTGACGGTCGACGGCGCTCCGTGGGACGCGCCGGTGCGGGCCGTGCTCGACGACCTCGTCCGCGCGGGCGACTCGCTCAAGACGCTCGGGGTCGTCCCGGCGCGTGGCGAGCTGGACGAGTCGGTGCACGCCGACGTCGACGTCGCGCACGTCCCCGTGGGCAGCGTGGACGCCTCGGCGGCGCCGGCGGACCTCGCGGCAGGCCTGCTGTGGTGACGGCCGACGTCGTCCCGTCGAGCGGGGCCGACGGGCTGCGGGTGGGGGTCGTCGGGCTCGGGCTCGTCGGCGGCTCGGTCGCGCGGCTCCTGCACGAGCAGGGTCTCGACGTGACCGCCCACGACGCGACGGCGACCACGCGCGCCGCGGCGCGCGCCGCGGGCCTCCGGGTCGTCGGCGACGTGGCCGACGTGTGCGCGGCGGAGCCCGACGTCCTCGTGCTCGCGGTCCCGCTGCGGGCCATGCGGTCGGTCGCGGCCGAGGTCGCGCGACACGTGCGCGGTGCGACCGTCGTCACCGACGTCGGGAGCGTGAAGGGCGCGGTGCGCGACGCCGTCCGGTCGGCCGGCCTCGGGTCGCGCTACGTCGGGGCGCACCCCATGGCGGGCACCGAGCACTCGGGATTCGAGGCGTCCGACCCGGCGATGCTCGACGGCGCACGCTGGGCCGTCACGGTCGACGGGACGACGCGGCGCGAGGCGCTCGTGACGGTGCTGCGGCTCGTGACCGGACCGCTCGGCGGGACCGTCCACGTCCTCACGGACGAGGTCCACGACGAGTCGACGGCGCTCATCAGCCACGTCCCGCACGTCCTCGCCACCGAGCTCCTGGGCGTCGTCGCGGACGCGCCCGTGCGGGACGTCGCGCTCGGGCTCGCCGCGGGCAGCTTCCGGGACGCGACGCGGGTGGGGCGCACCGACCCGCGGCGCACCGAGGCGATGGTCACCGACAACGCCGCCTGGGTGGCGTCCGCGCTGCGGGTGGTCGTGCGCGACCTCGAGCAGCTCGTCGCGGCGCTCGAGTCGAACGCGCCGGTGGGGGAGTTCTTCGACCGGCCCGAGCCGGTCCGCGGTCCGGTCCGCGCGCCCGGCGGCGGGGAGCGGCTGCGGGTCGACCTCGACGAGGCGGGGGACTGGCGCACGGCGCTGAGCGACGCCGGCGCCCGGGGTGCGGTCGTCGTGAGCGTCGAGGACGGCGCGGTCGTCCTCGCCTGACGCCGCTATCTCGGTGACGCGGGTCGCCGCGGGGGACGCGGCGGTACCGGCTTGCCCGCCACGATCGCGTCGAGCGGGACCACCACGAGGGGCGGGACGTCGTCGTGCGCGCCGTGACCGCGGTGCGGCGGGGCGGCGCTCCCGCCCGCGTCCTCGCGCAGGACCAGCTCCGTCGGGGTGGTCCGGACGACCACGCCGATCACGTCCGTGAGCGGCGTGCCCGCTGCGGTGGCCTCGTCCGGGGCGAGGCGACGGCGCACCACCACCCGCGTGCCGGGGGCCCACGTCGTCCAGGGCGCGTCGGGCACGGCAGCGCTCCTCGGGTCTGTGACGTTCGTCCACGGGCTGGTCAGGGAGGGTCGGGCACGGCCCGACCTGAGCGATACTAGTCCTGCGTCTCCCTGTCGTGACCTCGCCCCTCGCCGGGTCGGGGTCCGGACGAATCCAGAAAGGTACTCGGTCGTGACTTACGTGATCGCTCAGCCGTGCGTGGACGTCAAGGACAAGGCGTGCATCGAGGAGTGTCCTGTCGACTGCATCTACGAGGGCAAGCGGTCGCTGTACATCCACCCCGACGAGTGCGTGGACTGCGGCGCCTGCGAGCCGGTCTGCCCGGTCGAGGCGATCTACTACGAGGACGACGTGCCGACGGAGTGGAGCGACTACTACCGCGCCAACGTCGAGTTCTTCGACGACCTCGGCTCGCCCGGCGGCGCCGCGAAGATGGGTCTCATCGAGAAGGACGACCCGATGATCGCCGCCCTGCCGCCGCAGGCCTGAGCACCCGGCTCCGCGGCACGTGGGCCTCGCCGACCTCTCCGGTCTCGCCTATCCCTGGGACACGCTGACCCCGTACGCGGAGCGCGCCCGCGCGCACCCGCGGGGCGTCGTGGACCTCTCCATCGGGACGCCCGTCGACCCGACGCCGGCCGTCGTGCGCGACGCGCTCGCCGCGGCCTCGGACGCGCACGGCTACCCGACGACGCACGGGACCCACGCGCTGCGCGACGCGGTCGTCGCCTGGTTCGCGCGCCGGCGCGCCGTGCCCGGCCTCGACCCGGACGCGGTGCTGCCCACGGTCGGCAGCAAGGAGCTCGTCGGGCTCCTGCCCGCGCTCCTGCGTCTCGGGCCCGGGGACGTCGTCGTGCACCCGCGGACCGCGTACCCCACGTACGACGTCGGCGCGCGCCTCGCCGGCGCGACGCCGCTCG
This sequence comes from Cellulosimicrobium sp. SH8, assembly GCF_025818875.1. NCBI lineage: Bacteria > Bacillati > Actinomycetota > Actinomycetes > Micrococcales > Promicromonosporaceae > Cellulosimicrobium > Cellulosimicrobium sp. SH8. The sequence continues at coordinate 180,231 of NZ_JAMXMH010000012.1, forward strand.
CGACCGACGACGTCGACGAGTGGGCGGGCAGGGCGGACGTGCGCCTCGTCTGGGTCAACTCCCCGAGCAACCCGACCGGCCGGGTGCTCGACGCCGCCCGCCTCGCGCGCGTCGTCGCGGCGGCCCGCGAGATCGGCGCGGTCGTCGCGAGCGACGAGTGCTACGCGGAGCTCGCGTGGGTCGAGCCGTACGCGTCGCAGGGCGTGCCGAGCCTGCTCGACCCGGCCGTCTCCGGCGGGTCCCACGAGGGTCTGCTCGTCACCTACTCGCTCTCGAAGCAGTCGAGCATGGCCGGCTACCGCGCCGCGTTCGTCGCCGGCGACCCGGCCCTCGTCGCGGACCTGCTCGCGACGCGCAAGCACCTCGGCATGATCGTCCCCGCGCCCGTGCAGGCGGCGATGGTCGCCGCCCTCTCCGACGACGAGCACGTCGCCGCGCAGCGCGACGTGTACGCGCGGCGCCGTGAGGTGCTCGTCGCGGCCCTCGGCGACGCGGGGCTGCAGGTCGACCACTCCGAGGCGGGCCTCTACCTGTGGTCGAGGCCGGCCGGGGACCACGGCGGCGACTGCTGGCGGACCGTGTCCGACCTCGCCGACCTCGGCATACTGGTGGGGCCCGGGGCGTTCTACGGACCGGAGGGCGCGGGGCACGTGCGGGTCGCGCTCACCGCGACCGACGAGCGCGTCCACGAGGCCGCCGCTCGACTCTCCGGAGCCTCATCGCTGACGTGACCTGCCTCACAGAGGTGTGGTGTTCTCGTGACGGTTCAGGATTGGTCACGTGCGGGTGAAGCGGGGTACGGTCGACCGCGCGGCAACGGCGCGAGCAGCAGCAGGAAGGGAACCATGACCACCACTCAGCAGGCGAAGGTCCGCCTCCTCGTCGACGACCAGGCGCAGGACCTGCCCGTGGTCGCGGCGACCGACGGCAACGACGGCATTGTCGTGTCCTCCTTGCTCAAGTCGACCGGTCTCGTGACCGTCGACCCGGGCTTCATGAACACCGCGTCGTGCGAGTCGAGCATCACCTACATCGACGGTGACGCCGGCATCCTGCGGTACCGCGGGTACCCCATCGAGCAACTCGCCGAGCAGTCGAGCTTCCTCGAGGTCGCGTACCTGCTCATCCACGGCGAGCTTCCCGACACCCCGACGCTCGAGGCGTTCGTCGAGCGCGTGAACCGGCACACGCTGGTGCACGAGGACTTCCGCACCTTCATGGGGACGTTCCCGCGCAACGCCCACCCGATGGCCGTGCTCTCCTCCGCGATCAACGCGCTGTCGACGTTCTACCCCGAGTCGCTCGACCCGTTCGACGACGAGACCGTCGAGCTCGCGACGGTCCTGCTCCTCGCGAAGACGCGCACCATCACGTCCTACCTGCACCGCCGCCGCGTCGGTGAGCCGCTGCTGTACCCCGACTACTCGCGCGGCTACGTCGACGACTTCCTGCGCATGACGTTCGCGACGCCGTACCAGCAGTACGAGGCCGACCCGGTCGTCGTCGACGCGCTCGACAAGCTGCTCATCCTGCACGCCGACCACGAGCAGAACTGCTCGACGTCGACCGTCCGCGTCGTCGGCTCGTCGCACGCCAACCTCTACGCCTCCGTCGCGGCGGGCGTCAACGCGCTCTCCGGCCCGCTGCACGGCGGCGCCAACGAGTCCGTCCTCACGATGCTCGACAAGATCGCGGGCGCGGAGTACGACGTCGACACCTTCATGAAGAAGGTGAAGAACAAGGAGGACGGCGTCCGCCTCATGGGCTTCGGCCACCGGGTCTACAAGAACTACGACCCGCGCGCCGCCATCGTGAAGAAGTCCGCCGACGCCGTGCTCTCGACGCTCGGCAAGAAGGACCAGCTGCTCGACATCGCCATGGGCCTCGAGGAGATCGCGCTCAACGACGACTACTTCATCGAGCGCAAGCTCTACCCGAACGTCGACTTCTACACGGGCCTCATCTACAAGGCGATGGGCTTCTCGCCCGCGATGTTCACGCCGCTCTTCGCGCTCGGCCGCATGCCCGGCTGGATCGCGCAGTGGCGCGAGATGATGAAGGACCCGCAGACCAAGATCGGCCGCCCGCGCCAGGTCTACGTCGGCGAGACCGAGCGCGACTACGTCCCGGTCTCCGACCGCTGACACCCGTTCCTCCGGACGCCGCGTCGCTCACCCTCGGTGAGCGACGCGGCGTCCGTCGTCTCCGGTAGCCGGTCAGGCCTCGTCGGGGACGGCGACGTGGACGCGGACGAGGCCCGCGTCGAGCGGGGCGAGCTCGTCGGGGTCGAGCGGGCTCCACGTCGAGTCCTCGCGGGACCAGCGGCGGTCCCCGACCTCGACGGCGACGACGTTCGTCGCGTCCGCGGTCGCGACCGCCCACTGCGCGACGGCCCAGGCCGCACGGTCGAGGCCGCCGTCCTCGCCCGCGGTGGGCAGCCCCGAGGCGTCGACCTGGAGGGTGCTCCCGTCGCCGCCGTCGAAGGGATCGACGCGGGCGCCGTCGCCGAGGTCGCGGGCGAGGCGGTCCTGGAACGGCTGCGTGGCGGCGCCGTCGGTGGGGACCTCCGTCGTGGCGACGGGGGCGAGGTCGCACGTGAGCGAGGCGGGCGACCAGCCCGTGAGCGCGGACGCCCAGGCGCGCGACCGGGGCTCGTGCTGCGCGTACGCGTCGGGGAACGCGGACCGCTGGACGGTCTGCGCGGCGACGGTGACCTCCATCGCCTCGTAGCCCTCGACCGTCTCGAGCACGTCGTAGAACGCGTTGGCCGAGTAGACGGGGTCCATGATCTGCTCGACGCTGCCCCAGCCCTGGGACGGGCGCTGCTGGAACAGGCCGACGGAGTCGCGGTCGCCGTAGTCGATGTTGACGAGGCGGGACTCCTGGAGCGCGGTCGCGAGGCCGATCGTCGCGGCGCGGGCGGGGAGGCCGCGGCGCACGGCCGTGCCCGCGACGAGCGCGGCGTTGTCCGCCTGCGTGACGGAGAGGTACCAGGTCCGGCCGTCGGCCGTGGCCGCGCACCGCTCGGCGACGGGCGTCTCGTCGTCGAGCCGGTTGAGGGCGACGACGACCCCGCCCACCCCCACCGCGGCCACCGTGACGAGGGTGACCGCGGCGCGGAGCGGGCGGCGCCGGGGGCGCGCACGACCGACGTCCGGCAGGTCCCGGGTGCGGGGTGCTCGGCTGGTGGTCATGCGGGACGCCGTCGTGCTCGTCGGCGGGTCAGTTGGCGTGCAGCGCGGCGTTGAGCTCGACGCCGGCGCCCGTGCGGGACACGGCCTCGACACCGCCGGTGAGCGAGTTGCGGCGGAACAGGATGCCGGATCGGCCCGACAGCTCGCGCGCCTTGACGACGAGCGGCTCGCCCGCGGCGTCGGTCTGCCCGACGACGGTCACCTTGGTCCCCGCCGTGACGTACAGGCCGGACTCGACGACGCAGTCGTCGCCCAGGGGGATGCCCAGGCCGGCGTTGGCGCCGAGCAGCGAGCGCTGCCCGACGGAGATGACCTCGCGGCCGCCCCCCGACAGGGTGCCCATGATCGAGGCGCCGCCCCCGACGTCGGAGCCGTCGCCGACGACGACGCCCGCGGAGATGCGGCCCTCGACCATCGAGGTGCCGAGCGTGCCGGCGTTGAAGTTGACGAAGCCCTCGTGCATGACGGTGGTGCCGGGCGCGAGGTGGGCCCCGAGGCGGACCCGGTCGGCGTCGGCCACCCGGACGCCCGAGGGGACGACGTAGTCGACCATGCGCGGGAACTTGTCCACGCCGTACACGGTGACGGTCTGCCCGGTCGCGCGCAGGCGCAGGCGCGTCTCCTCGAAGCCGTCGACGGCGCACGCGCCGTGGTTGGTCCAGACGACGTTCGTCAGCACGCCGAAGAGCCCGTCGAGGTTCTGCCCGTGCGGGGCGACGAGGCGGTGGGAGAGCAGGTGGAGGCGCAGGTACGCGTCGGCGGTGTCGGCGGGGGCGGCGTCGAGGTCGATCTCGGTCCGGACCACGACGACGTCCACGCCGCGCGGCTCGTCGCGCTCGGCGAGCGCGTCGAGCGAGGCGGGGACGGTCGTGTCCGCCGGGGCGCTGCCGAGCGCCGGGGAGGGGTACCAGACGTCGAGGGTCGTGCCGTCGTCGGTGACGGTCGCCAGGCCGTAGCCCCACGCCGTACGCGGCTCGGACGCGGCCGCCGAGGGGGCGGTCGCGGGGGTCGCAGAAGTCATGCGCCCCACCCTATCCGCCGCCGGTAGGGTGCTGGCGTGACCTCTCCCACCACCGGCACCACGCCCGTCCTCGACCTCCGCGGCGATCTCGTCGCGCTCTTCCGCGCCGTGTGCGACACGCCGTCGGTGAGCGGGGACGAGCAGGCGCTCGCCGACGCGGTCGAGACGGCGCTGCGGGCGTACCCGCACCTGGACGTCGTGCGCGACGGCGACACGGTCGTCGCGCGCACGTCGCTCGGCCGGGAGCGGCGCGTCGTGGTCGCGGGCCACCTGGACACGGTGCCGCTCACGGACCCGCCGAACCTGCCGACGCGCGTCGTGGGGGAGGGTGCGCACGCCGAGGTCTGGGGCCGGGGGACGGTCGACATGAAGGGCGGCGTCGCGGTCGCGCTCGCGCTCGCGGCCGAGCTCGACGCCCCGGCGCAGGACGTGACCTGGGTCTTCTACGACAACGAGGAGGTCGCGTCCGACCTCAACGGGCTCGGGCGCCTCGCGCGGAACCGCCCCGACCTGCTCGCGGCCGACTTCGCCGTCCTCGGCGAGCCGACGTCCGCGGGTCTCGAGGGCGGGTGCAACGGCACGCTGCGCGTCGACGTGCGTGTCCCGGGCGTGACGGCCCACTCCGCGCGTGCCTGGACGGGCTCGAACGCGATCCACTCTGCGCACGAGGTGCTCGGCCGGCTGGCGGCGTACGTCCCGCAGGAGATCGAGGTCGACGGTCTCGTGTACCGGGAGGGCATGAACGCGGTGGGGATCCGCGGTGGGATCGCGGGCAACGTGATCCCGGACGAGTGCGTGGTCACGGTGAACTTCCGGTTCGCGCCCTCGCGCACGGTCGCCGAGGCGGAGCAGCACGTGCGCGAGCTGTTCGCCGGCTTCGAGGTCGTGCTCACCGACGCCGCCCCGGGCGCGCGCCCGGGGCTGGACGACCCGCTCGCCGCGGACTTCGCCGCCGCGGTGCTGGGCGTCACGGGCGGCGCGCCGGCCCCGAAGTACGGGTGGACCGACGTCGCGCGCTTCGCCGAGCTGGGCGTCCCCGCGGTGAACTTCGGCCCCGGCGACCCGCTGCTCGCGCACAAGGACGACGAGCGCTGCCCGGTCGGCGAGCTCGCGCTGTGCCGCGACGCGCTGCGTGCGTGGCTCACGGCCGCCCCTGCGGCATAGGCTCGTGACCATGAGCGACACGGTGCGTGACCAGGGTTCCGACGACGGCCTGCCCCAGGCCGGGACGGGGTACCGCAAGGGCCCGGTGCTGCTGCGCGGGGACCAGATCCCGCGCCAGACGACGGACCAGCGACTCCTCGACACCGGAGGGAGCGCGGACTGGGTCCACTCGGACCCGTGGCGCGTCATGCGCATCCAGAGCGAGTTCGTCGAGGGTTTCGGCGCGCTGGCGGAGGTCGGCCCGGCCGTGTCGGTGTTCGGGTCGGCACGGACCAATCCGGAGCACCCGGACTACGCGCTCGCCGAGGACGTCGGCCGCCGCCTCGTCGACGAGGGCTTCGCGGTCATCACGGGCGGGGGCCCGGGCATCATGGAGGCGGCCAACAAGGGCGCGTCCGAGGCGGGCGGGCTGTCGATCGGTCTCGGCATCGAGCTCCCCTTCGAGCAGGGCATGAACCGGTACGTGAACCTCGGCGTGAACTTCCGCTACTTCTTCGCCCGCAAGACGATGTTCGTCAAGTACGCCCAGGGCTTCGTCGTCCTCCCGGGCGGGTTCGGGACGTTCGACGAGCTGTTCGAGGCGCTCACCCTGGTCCAGACGCACAAGATCACCGAGTTCCCGGTGGCGCTCGTCGGCACGGACTACTGGAGCGGCCTGCTCGACTGGGCCCGCACGGCGGTCGCGGGGCGCGGCATGATCAGCGCGCACGACCTCGACCTCGTCCACCTGTGCGACGACCCCGCCGAGGCCGTCGAGTACGTGTGCGACCGCGGCGCCGAGCTGCGCGCCGAGGAGCTCGAGGCGACCGAGGAGCTCGCGCGGGCGCAGGCCGGCGACGCGAGCTGAGGGCCGCGGCGCGATGACCTCACCCGGCCCCGCCGCGCCCGGGGAGCCGTCGGGCGGGCACCCCGACGTCGCACCCGAACCGCTGCCTCCCCTCGGGGTCCCACCTCGCGGCACGTCGCTCGTGCTGCGCGGGCGGGTCCTCGAGCGGCCCGCGGTGATGGCGATCGTCAACCGCACCGACGACTCGTTCTACGCGGGAGCGCGCCAGCTCGACGACCGGGAGGCTCTCGCCGCGGTCGAGCGTGCGGTCGTCCAGGGCGCCGAGATCCTCGACGTGGGGGGAGTGCGGGCCGGCGTCGGCCCGGTGGTGACCCCCGACGAGGAGGTCCGTCGCGTCGTGCCGTTCGTGGCGCGGGTGCGCGCGGAGTTTCCCGACCTGCTCGTGAGCGTCGACACGTGGCGGGCGGAGGTGGCGCACGAGGCGGCGCTCGCGGGCGCCGACCTCATCAACGACACGTGGGCCGGCCACGACCCGCGGCTGGTCGAGGTCGCGGGCGAGCACGGCGTCGGGGTCGTGTGCTCGCACACGGGCGGCGCGACGCCCCGTACCGACCCGTTCCGCGTCGACTACCCGGCCCGGCCGGGTGCGGCCGACCCGCGCGACGGCGTCGTCCAGGACGTCGTGACGACCCTCCGCGCGGCGGCGGAGCGGGCCGTCGCGTGCGGGGTCCCGCGGGCGTCGGTCCTCGTCGACCCCACGCACGACTTCGGCAAGAACACCTGGCACTCCCTGCACCTCCTGCGTCGGACCGAGGTCCTCGCGGGCCTCGGGTTCCCGCTCCTCATGGCGCTGTCCCGCAAGGACTTCGTGGGCGAGACGCTCGACCTGCCCGCCGACGAGAGGCTGGAGGGCACCCTCGCCGCGACGGCCGTCGCCGCGTGGCTCGGCGCGCGCGTCTTTCGCGCGCACGACGTCGCGGCGACCCGGCGCGTCCTGGACCTGGTCGCCGCGGTGCGCGACGAGGCGCCTCCGGCGGCCGCACTGCGGGGTCTCGCGTGACGACGTCGCGCGCCGCGGCCGGTCCGGGCGAGCGACCGCGGCTGCTGCGTCCGCCCACCTGGCCGTGGTGGGCGCAGGTCCTCGCGGTGTACGGCCTCGCGCGCGCGGTGAGCGCGGTGATCCTCCTCGTCGTCGCGAGGTCCCAGGAGGCGAACCCCTGGACGGACGCCGCGCCGTCGTACCTGCCGTACGTCGCGCGGATGTGGGACGCGAGCTGGTACGAGCAGATCTACGCGTCCGGCTACCCCGACACGCTCCCCGTGGGTCCTGACGGCGTCGTCGAGCAGAACGTCTGGGCGTTCTTCCCGCTCTTCCCGGCGCTGGTCCGGGCCCTCGACGCCGTCACCGGCCTCGGATGGGACGCGCTCGCGCCCACGGTCGCGCTCGCGTGCGGCGCCGGCGCCGTCCTCGTGATCCACCGGCTCGTCGCGACGGCGGGCGCCGCGGCGGTCGAGCGCAGGCCCGGCCTGCCGCTGGCGACCGTCCTGCTCGTGAGCGTCTTCCCGTCCAGCCCCGTCCTCCAGGTCGCGTACACGGAGTCCCTGGCCCTCCTCCTCGTGGCGTCCGCGCTCCTGCTGCTGGCGCGGCGTCGCTACGGGTGGGCGGCGCTCGTGATCGTCCTCCTCGGCTTCTCCCGCGCCGTCGCGCTGCCCATGGCGGCGGTCGTCCTGTGGCACGGGCTCGTCCGGTGGCGCCGGAGGGACCTGCGCGCGCCCGACGCCGCGCGCCTGGGCGGTCTCCTCGCGGTCGCCCTGGCCAGCGGGCTCGTGTGGCCGTGGGCGTGCAGCGTCGTCACGGGCGTGCACCAGGGGTACTTCCGCACGCAGGAGGCGTGGCGCGGGGGCGCGGAGATCGTGCCGTTCGTCCCGTGGGTCGACGTGTCGCGGTGGCTGACGGGCGACGCCGGTCCGTGGGTCCTCGCGCTCGTGCTGCTCGCGACGGCCGCGCTCGTGCTCAACCCGGTCGCCGCCCGGCTCGGCCCGGAGATGCACGCGTGGTCCGGCGCGTACCTCGCCTACCTGGTCGCGGCGATCCAGCCGGGCACCTCGATCGTGCGGTTCCTGCTGCTGGCCTTCCCGCTCGCGGCGGTGACCGTCGGGTGGACGCGGTCACGGCTCTGGCTCGCCGCCGTGACCGTCGCCGGCGTCGCGGGCCAGGTGTGGTGGGTGTGGTCGTTGTGGCGGCTCGTCCCGCCGTCCGGCTGGCCGCCGTGACCGGGACGCCCGGGATGTCGGCACGCGTGAACTAGACTGTCCCCGGGCGTCGTCCGAGGTCGGACGCCCCTCCTCGCGCGTGCGGGGTGGACTCGGGACAACGGAAATGGAGTGCCATCGATGGCTGCGATGAAGCCGCGGACGGGTGACGGGCCGCTGGAGGTCACCAAGGAAGGGCGAGGCATCGTCATGCGGGTCCCGCTCGAGGGTGGCGGACGCCTGGTGGTCGAGCTCAACGCGACCGAGGCCAGCGAGCTGGGTGAGGCGCTCCAGGCCGTGGTGGGCTGATTGCCCGCACGTGAGCGCCGGGCCTCCGGTCTCCCCGGGCTGCCGCGCACGCTGCCCGAGGTGGTCGGCGCCCGGGGCGCTCTGAGCGGAACGGCACTCCTCGACGACGCGCAGGTCGACGCCGTCGTCGTGGCTGTCGCGCCCCCGCGCGAGGCCGAGGACGGGTTGCAGCCGCGTGCCGGGACCGTCGACGCCACGGTGCGGTACGGCGTCGACCTCGCGGAGCTCGCCGAGCGCGCGGGCGGGCGCAGCTTCCGCGGCGCGTCCGGCGAGGTCGTGCGCGTCGACCTGCCTCGTGCCCACGGTGGGTCCGCGACGCGACTCCCGTGGGCCGGCCTGCCGCCGCGGATCCTGCTGCTCGGCCTGGGTGCCGGGACGGCGTCGGACCTCCGGCGTGCCGGTGCGGCCCTCGCCCGTGCGTCGCGCGGCCTGGAGCGCGTCGTCAGCGCCGCCACGGCCGACTCGGGTCCCGACGAGGTTCGCGCGTTCGTCGAGGGCTACCTGCTCGCCGCGTACGACCAGCCCCGGCGGAGCGGGTCCGCGCGGCCCGCGGCCGACGCGGCCGCCGAGCAGCTCGTGCTGCTCGCGCCCGAGGACCGGCCCGACGTCACGATGCCGATCGAGGCCGCGCACCGCGCGGCGGACGCGACCTGGCTGGTCCGCGACCTCGCCAACGTCCCGTCCGACGTCAAGGACCCGGCGTGGTTCGCCGACCGCGCCGTCGAGCTGGCCGACGCCCTCGGGCTCGACGTGACGGTCCGCGGTCCCGCCGAGCTCGGCGCGGAGGGCTTCGGGGCGATCCTGGCCGTGGGTGCGGGCTCGGCACGACCGCCGCGCCTCGTGACCGTCACCTACGACCCGGCCGACCACGGCGTCGTCCCGGCGGATGCGGGCGCCGACGTCCGGCACGTCGTCGTCGTCGGCAAGGGCATCACCTACGACACCGGCGGGCTCTCCATCAAGCCGCGCGAGGCGATGGTGCCGATGAAGACCGACATGGCCGGCGCCGCCGTCGCCCTCGCGGTGGTGCTCGGCGCCGCCGGCGCACGGTCCGACCGCCGGGTGACCGCGGTGCTCCCGCTGGCGGAGAACCACGTCGGCGCCGCGTCGTACCGCCCCGGGGACGTGCTGCGCACGTGGTCCGGCCGGACGGTCGAGGTCGCGAACACCGACGCGGAGGGCCGCCTGGTCCTCGCCGACGCGATCGCGTACGCCGTGGCCGAGCTCGCGCCCGACGTGCTCGTCGACGTCGCGACCCTCACCGGCGCGGCGAGCCTCGGCCTGGGCCGCGGGCACGGCGCGCTGTTCGCCACGGACGACGCCGTCGCCGGGGCGCTGGAGGAGGCCGCGACCGCCACGGGCGAGCGCGTGTGGCGCCTGCCACTCGTCGAGGACTACGCGAGCGCGCTGCGCTCCGACGTCGCCGACCTCCGCCACGTGCCCCTCGAGAGCCCGGGCGGCGGGTCGATCACGGCCGCGCTGTTCCTGCGCGAGTTCGTCGGGGACGTGCCGTGGGCGCACCTCGACGTCGCCGGTCCGGCGCGGGCGACGGCCGACCGGCACGAGGTCGTCGCCGGTGCCACGGGGTACGGCGCGCGGCTCCTGCTCGAGGCGCTCGACCGGCTCTGACCGTCGGGCGCGTCAGCGGCGCACGGCGAGGAGGAGGCCGTCGCCGCTCGGGAGCAGCGCGGGCAGGACGCGCTCGTCCGACCGCAGCGACCGGCCCACCTCGCGGACGATCGTCGTCACCTCGTCCCGCCGCGCGGGGTCGGCGACCCGGTCGTGCGACAGCGCGCCGTCGACCGCGAGCACGCCGCCCGGTCGCAGCAGCCGCAGGCCCTGCTCGACGTACTCGGGGTAGCTGTGCTTGTCCGCCCCCACGAGCACGAGGTCGTAGGCGCCGTCGGTGAGCCGGGGGAGGACCTCGCTCGCGCGGCCCGGGATGGTGCGGGTCCGCGCCGAGGGCACGCCCTCCTCCGCGAACGCCTCCTTGGCCGCGCGCTGGTGCTCGACCTCGACGTCGATCGTCGTGAGCACGCCGTCCGCCGGCATGCCGCGCAGCAGCCAGAGGGACGCCACGCCCGTGCCGGTGCCGATCTCGACCACCGCGCGGGCGGCCAGCGACGCCGCGAGCACCTGCAGGACCGCACCCACGCCGGGGAGCACCGTCGGGCAGCCGAGCTCGGCGGCGCGGTCCCGCGCACGCAGGAGGACCTCGTCCTCGGGGACGAACTCCTCGCTGTACACCCAGCTCGCCGCCTTGGCGCTGCGGTGGGTGCCGACGTCGCTGGTGATCGGTGCCTCCTGGTGGTCCGTCGTCCGCGCGTGCGGCCCAGGGACGGGTCGTCCCGGGCCGGTGCGCTGTCTCGGATCGTACCCGCCCCCTCCCACGGCGGCCCGTTCCCGCGCCGCGCGTGTGTGCACGGGCCGTGGACGTCGCGCGCACGTCCCGCGCGAGAGGGGGAACACGGCGAGGGTGCCGGACGTTCTTCTGGGACGATGGACGACGTGGACGACGCACGACCAGGGACGAGCACGCACGGGACGCAGGACGGGAGCGCGTGGGTGCCGCCGTCGTGGGACGAGATCGTCCGGGAGCACTCGGCGCGCGTGTACCGCCTCGCGTACCGCCTGACCGGGAACCGGCACGACGCCGAGGACCTCACGCAGGAGACGTTCGTCCGGGTGTTCCGCTCGCTGTCGAGCTACACCCCGGGCACGTTCGAGGGCTGGCTGCACCGGATCACGACGAACCTCTTCCTCGACCAGGTCCGGCGCAAGCAGCGCATCCGCATGGAGGCCATGGGTGACGACGACGGGCAGTACCCGGCCCGCGCCGAGGCCCAGCCGGAGCGCGGCTTCGAGCACGCCAACCTCGACCACGACGTCCAGCGCGCGCTCGACGCGCTCTCGCCCGAGTACCGCGCCGCCGTCGTGCTGTGCGACATCGAGGGCCTGTCCTACGAGGAGATCGCCGTGACGCTGGGGATCAAGCTCGGCACGGTCCGCTCCCGCATCCACCGCGCGCGGTCCCAGCTCCGCGCCGCGCTGCCGCACCGCGACCCCGCGGAGCGCCCGGCGTCGGACGACGTGCCGACGCCCGTGGCCGCCCGGGGGGCGGCGTGACGCACCTCGGCTCCCGCCTCTCCGCTCTCGTCGACGGGCAGCTCACGCCCGCCGAGGCGGAGCGCGCCCTGGAGCACGTGGCGTGCTGCCCACGGTGCGCCGCCGAGCTGGCGGCGGCGCGCGCCGCACGACGCGCGCTGAGCTCCGCCGGGCCGGTCGAGCCCGCGCCCGACCTCGCCGCCCGCCTGCTCGCCCTGTCGGCCCAGATCCCCTCGACCGACGGCGACCCGTTGCGCTCCGCTCCCGTCGCGGGCGACCCCTGGGCGCAGCCCGTCCCGCTCCCGCGCGGTGCATGGAGCGGGGAGGTGCGTCGGGGGGCGGTGCGCCGACGGGTCGTCGGGCTGGTCGTCGGTGGTGTCGGCGTCGCGGCGGTCGGTCTCTTCGCGCTGGGGGAGAGCCCGGTGGTCACTCCCGACCTGCATCGCAGCGACCCGCTCAGCGTGCTGGCGCAGGCGGCGCCCCGGGCCACCGGGGCGCTCGTCGTGGGAGGGGTGCGCACCGCGGACCAGGCCGAGGCGGACGGTACCGCTCCCGGCGGCGACGGGGCCGCGGCGCTCGCGGCGCTCGACGCCCAGGGCTGGACCTGCCCCACGGCGCTCCCGGAGGGTTTCAGCGTGGTCGACGTCCGGGACGACGCCGCGCGCGGCGTCGTCGAGATCGACCTCGAGGCGCCCGGCGGCGAGGCCGTGGTGCGCGAGCAGTCCGGTCTTCTGGACACGGCCGCGCTCGGCGGCGGGGAGACGTGGGACGTCGGCGGTCGCCAGGTGCACGTGCTCTCCGTGGCGCCGTGGCACGTGGTCTGGCAGTCCGGCGACACGGTGATCGACGTCGTCGCGGACACGGAGCAGGAGACGGTCGCCGCCCTCGTGGCGGCCTTCCCGGCACGTGACTACGATGCCGGGGTCCCGGCGCGCATCTCCCGGGGCTGGACGACCATGACAGGAGCGCTCGGCACCTCATGACCGACCCCCAGACCGGCCCTCAGACCGGCCCGGAGCAGCCCGCGGCGCCCGACGCCGCGCGCAACCCGTTCGCGCCGCCGTCCGCCTACCGCAGCGTGCCGCCCGTCCCGCCGTCGGCCGGCCCTGGCCCGGTCCCGCCCCCGCCGGGGGCGGTCGCCCCGCCCCCGGGCGTGCCACCGCAGCCGTCACCGGTCCCCGCCCCGGTCGTCGCACCGGGTGCCACGGCAGGTCCCTCCGACCCGTGGCAGACCCTGCGCTCGTTCGGCGAGCCCGAGCCGCCCTCGGCGCCGACGCGACCCGGCGGGTCGGTCGACCCGACGCTCGTCGGCGTCCCGCGGGGTGCTGCCGGCCCGCCGACCCGACGCGGGCTGCGTCCCGCCGTGGTGGCGGGCGTCGCCGCGCTCGCGCTCGTCGCCGGCGCGCTCGGTGGCGTCGTCGCCGACCGGTTCCTCGGGCAGGACACGCCCGGCCCGTACACCTCGGCCCTGCCGCCGGCGAGCGTCGAGCCGGGCGCGGACCGCCCCGCGGGCTCGGTGGCGGACATCGCCGCCACGGTGCTGCCGAGCGTCGTCTCGCTCCAGGTCCGCGGGACCGACGGCGTCGCCACGGGGTCCGGCTTCGTCCTCCGCGAGGACGGGTACATCCTCACGAACAACCACGTGGTCGCGGGGGCCGCCGACGGCGGAGACGTCGTCGTGCTGTTCTCCGACGGGCACGAGAGCCCGGCCGAGCTGGTCGGTCGGACGGTCGACTACGACCTGGCCGTCGTGAAGGTCGACGACTCGGGGCTCACGCCGCTCGCGCTCGGCGACTCCGACGCGGTCGTCGTCGGGGACCCCGTGGTCGCCGTCGGGGCCCCGCTGGGCCTCAACGGGACCGTCACCACGGGCATCATCAGCGCACTGAACCGTCCGGTCCAGGCCGGTGCCGCGGCCGAGACGGCGTTCATCAACGCGATCCAGACCGACGCGGCGATCAACCCGGGCAACTCCGGGGGCCCGCTCGTCAACGGGCGCGGCGAGGTCGTGGGCATCAACTCCGCCATCGCCCAGCCGCCGGGCAGCCAGTCGGCGACCGGGAGCATCGGGCTCGGCTTCGCCATCCCGTCCAACCAGGCGCGCCGGACCGCGGAGCAGCTCATCGCCGACGGCGTCGCGACGTACCCGGTGATCGGCGTGCTGCTCGACCAGCGGTACCAGGGCGAGGGCGTCCAGGTGTCGACCGACTCGCAGTCCGGGACGCCCGCCGTCACGCCCGACGGCCCGGCCGACGCCGCCGGGATCCGGCCCGGGGACGTGATCCTCACCATCGACGGTCGGCCCGTCACGGAGTCGGACGAGCTCATCGTCGCCATCCGGGCGAAGGCCCCGGGGGACGCCGTGACCCTGCGGGTCCGGACGGGCGACCAGGAGCGCGACGTCCGCGTCGTCCTCGACGAGGCCACGAGCGAGTAGTCTGTCGGCGTGTTCGGGATCAACGGAGCCGAGTTCATCGTGCTCCTCGTCGTGGCGGTCGTCGTCATCGGTCCTGAGCGCCTGCCGCGCTACGCGGAGCAGCTCGGGTCGTTCGTCCGCTCGGCCCGGGGGTACCTGCGGGAGGCCAAGGCCCGCGTGGACGCCGAGATCGGCGACGAGATCTCGGACGTCGACTGGTCGAAGCTCGACCCCCGCCAGTACGACCCGCGTCGGATCGTGCGCGAGGCGCTCCTCGACGACGAGCCCGTGCGCGAACGGGTCGCGCCGCCCCCGCCGCCGGCGCCCTCTCCCGTGCCGCCGGGCAGCCCGGCGCCGTTCGACGACGAGGCCACCTGACGCCGTCGCCGACCGTCCGCACGACGGGAGGCGATTCGTTCCGGCGCGGCACCACCTGTCAGAATGGGGCAATGTCCATCGAGGCGACGCACACCGGTCCGGCACCGGTCCCGGAGACCGCGCAGGCGGACGGGAACCCGACGAGCACCAAGCCACGGATCCTCTCCGGCATGCAGCCCACGGAGGACTCGCTGCAGCTCGGGAACTACATCGGCGCCCTGCGCCAGTGGGTCGCGCTCCAGGACTCGTACGACGCGCTGTACTGCGTCGTCGACCTCCACGCCCTGACGGTCAACCCGGACCCGGAGCGCCTGCGCGAGCGGACGCGTCGCACGGCGGCGCAGTACCTCGCCGGCGGCGTCGACCCGGAGCGGTCCGCCCTGTTCGTGCAGTCGCACGTGCCGCAGCACGCCGAGCTCTCCTGGGTGCTGTCCTGCCAGACGGGCTTCGGCGAGGCCGGTCGCATGACCCAGTTCAAGGACAAGTCCGCGAAGCAGGGTGCCGACGGCACGACCGTGGGGCTGTTCACCTACCCCGTCCTCATGGCGGCGGACATCCTGCTCTACGACGCGGCCCTCGTGCCGGTCGGAGAGGACCAGCGCCAGCACCTCGAGCTCACCCGTGACCTCGCCGAGCGGCTCAACGCCCGCTTCGGTGACGGGACGGCCGTCGTGCCGGAGGCGCACATCGTCCGCTCGGTGGCCAAGATCTACGACCTGCAGGAGCCGACGGCGAAGATGAGCAAGTCGTCGTCGAACGGCAAGGGCGTCATCTGGCTCCTGGAGGACCCGAAGACCGCCGCGAAGCGGATCCGGTCCGCCGCGACGGACTCGGGCACCGAGATCCGGTACGACCCGGTCGCCAAGCCCGGCGTGTCGAACCTGCTCACCATCTACTCCGCGCTGACCGGTCGCGACGTCGAGGCGATCGCCGCGGAGTACGACGGCCAGGGGTACGGGCGGCTCAAGGTCGACCTCGCGGACGTCGTGGTCGACTTCCTCGTCCCGTTCCAGGAGCGCGCCAACACCTACCTCGCGGACCCGGCGGAGCTCGACGCCGTGCTCGCGCGGGGCGCCCAGAAGGCGCGCGACATCGCCGCCGGGACGCTCGCGCGCATCTACGACCGCGTCGGCCTCCTGCCCGTCGGAGGGCCGACCGCGTGAACCTCCCGGAGCGTGGGCCGGACCAGGTGCGGATCGGCATCGCGATCGAGGTGCCCGAACCCTTCGCGACGCAACTCCAGGACGCGCGCGCACGGTTCGGCGACCCGCTCGCACGGTCCATCCCGCCGCACGTCACGCTCCTCGGGCCCACGGTGCTCGACCCGGTCGGGCTCGACTCGGCGCGGACGCACCTCACCGCCGTCGCTGCCACCGCGGCACCGTTCCAGGTCCACCTGCGCGGCAGTGCCACGTTCCGGCCGATCTCGCCCGTGGTGTTCATCCAGGTGGTCGAGGGCATCGCCGAGTGCGAGCACCTCGAGCGCACGCTCCGCACCGGTCCGCTCGCCCAGGACCTCCGGTTCAACTACCACCCGCACGTGACCGTCGCGCACGAGGTGCCGGACGCCGCGCTCGACGCGGCCTTCGACGAGATGGCCACCTACGAGGCGCGGTTCGAGGTCGCCGGCTTCTCCCTCTACGAGCACGGCGACGACGGCGTGTGGCGCCCGGAGCAGGTCTTCCCGCTCACCGCGGATGCCGGGACCGTGACCGCCTCGTAGGGTTCGGGTCGTGACGTCGCCCCCGCCTGCCGCCCCCAGCGCCGTCAGGCGCACGAGGGAGCGCGTGGAGATGCTCGTCGAGTGGTGGAAGGACAGCCGCCCCGGGCGCGCGACCTACCGCTACCTGTACGCACGCGGCGCGCTGCTGTGCGGCGGCATCGCCTACTCGGCGCTGTTCTCCCTCTTCGCCGCGCTGACCATCGGCTACACCGTCTTCATGCAGGTCCTCGGTGGCAGCCAGGAGCTCATGGACGCCGTGTTCGGCGAGATCAACGAGCTCGTCCCCGGCCTCATCGCGGTCGACGGCGAGAACGGCGTGATCGACCCCGACCTCCTGCTGCTCGATCCCGGCCTCAGCGTCACGAGCATCGTCGCCGGGGTCGTGCTGCTCTTCTCCGTCGTCTCCTTCATGTACCACCTGCGCGGCGCCGTCCGGACGATGTTCGGCGTCAGCGACGTCGGCCAGAGCGCCGTCCTCGCCCGGGCGCGCGCCCTCCTCGGCTTCTTCCTCCTCGCGCTGAGCATGCTCGTCTCCGCCGTCGCCAGCATCGCCGTCTCCTCGATCGGCTACCAGCTCCTGGAGGCGCTCGGGCTCTCCGGCGGACCCGCGATCCTCGTCACCGGAGCCGGCCTGGTGGTGAGCATCCTGCTCGACGCCCTGGTCGTCGTCGTGGTGGTCACGCTGCTGGCGGGCGTCCACGTACGCCGCCGCGACCTGCTCGTCGGGTCGCTCACCGCCGCCGTCGCGTTCGGCGTGCTCCGCTACCTCGGGTCGTCGTTCGTCGCCGGCAGCGCCAGCAGGAACGCGCTCCTCGCCTCCTTCGCCGTCCTCGTCACGCTCCTCATTCTCGTCAACTTCACCGCGCGCATCCTCCTCGCGGTGTGCGCCTGGATGGCGGACCCGCCCCGCCCGCCCGACCCCGAGCCCGACGGCCCCCGGCACGCCCGCGACGGCCGCCCCGAGCTCCCCGTGGTCGACGGCACCCCCACGACCGACGCCCGGCACGCGCGCGTCGCCCGCCACGCCGCGACCGAGGGCGCCGCGACCGAGGGCGCCGCGGGCTCCGTCGTCGTGGCCGCGTCGACGGAGGAGCTCCTCCGCGCCGGGCAAGGGTCCGGCAGGCCCTGGAGCCCGATCGTCCGCGGCGTGCGCCGCGCACGCCTCCCGCGCGGCGCGTAGCGCTCGACGTCTGCGCCGGGTTCGTGGTCGGGGTTGGGGTTTCGTGCCCGCGTGGTGGGGTGCGATGGGGTCCGGGTTTCGTGCCCGCTGGGTCGGGTCCGCGGTTGTCGGTGCGTCTCCTGCTCGCTGAGTCGGGTCCGCGGTGGGGTCGGACCGTGTGCTCGGACTGGCGCACCGTCACCCTGGTCTCTCGGGCGGGGGTTCTAGGAGTGCGCCTCTGACGTCCTTCGCACACGGTCCGACCCCACCGCTCGTCCTGGCCGTCACCACACGACCCGCGGCCTGGGTTCGGCGGTCATGGTCGGCCCGGGCGGGCGGGCGGTCGTGCCACCGGTGGTGGGGCGGTTCCTGGCCGAGATGCGAGAAGTGGCCCTCCGGGCCTCGTCCCAGGGGCCATTTCTCGCTTCTCGTCACCTCGCGCGCGGCTCGTGTCGGGACGGGACGGCGTTGGCCGGGTCCCGCCGAGTGCGACGGGCCGGCTGGCCAACGGCTCAGGGGCCTGGGGGCTGGGGGAGTTCCGACGGGTGCGGGCTGCCGGGAGCTGTCAGCGCTGGAAGGGGGCCGGGTCCGTGGGGCGCTGACGGCTTCGTCGGGGTGGGAGCAACCCACGGGCGTGGCGCGTCGACCGGGTGCCGGACGTGACCATGCAGGCAGCCCCACCCGGTCACGGCACGATCACGTGGACCGCGAAGACCCCGTACGCACGACGCAGGGCGCCGACCGTGACGGTCGGCGCCCTGCGTGCGGGACGTGCGAGGGATCAGAAGGCGCGCGTGATCATCGCGCGCTTGACCTCCTGGATCGCCTTGGTGACCTCGATGCCGCGGGGGCAGGCCTCGGTGCAGTTGAAGGTCGTGCGGCAGCGCCACACGCCCTCCTTGTCGTTGAGGATCTCGAGGCGCTGCGTGGCGCCCTCGTCGCGGCTGTCGAAGATGAACCGGTGCGCGTTGACGATCGCGGCGGGGCCGAAGTACTGGCCGTCGGTCCAGAACACCGGGCACGACGACGTGCACGCCGCGCACAGGATGCACTTGGTGGTGTCGTCGAAGCGCTCGCGCTGCTCGGCGGACTGCAGGCGCTCCTTGCTCGGCTCGTTCCCGGACGTGATGAGGAACGGCATGATCTCGCGGTAGGACGCGAAGAACGGCTCCATGTCCACGACGAGGTCCTTGACCACGGGCAGGCCCTTGATGGGCTCGACCGTGATGGGCTTGTCGGGGTTGACGTCCTTGAGCAGCGTCTTGCACGCGAGACGGTTGCGGCCGTTGATGCGCATCGCGTCGGAGCCGCACACGCCGTGCGCGCACGAACGACGGAACGTGAGCGAGCCGTCGTTCTCCCACTTGATCTTGTGGAGGGCGTCGAGCACGCGGTCGGTGCCGTGGGCCAGGACGGTGAACTCGTCCCAGTACGCGTCCTCGCCGTGCTCCGACTCGGGGAGGTAGCGCCGGATACGGAGCGTGACCTCGAACGAGGGGATCTCGCCGGCCTTGGCCTCGGGGGCGGGGCTCTCGAGTGTGGCAGTCATCAGTACTTCCGCTCCATGGGCTCGTACCGGGTCTGGGTGACGGGCTTGGAGCCCAGGGCGACCTTGTAGCCGTCGAACGCCTCGACGTGGTCGAAGTAGCCGGCGACGTGACCGTCGGCGACGTCGCTGGCCGACGTGGGGCGGCGGTACGCCATCGTGTGCAGCATGTAGTTGGCGTCGTCGCGGTTCGGGAAGTCCTCGCGGTAGTGGCCGCCGCGCGACTCCTTGCGGTTGATGGCCGCGACGACCGTGACCTCGGCGATGTCGAGCAGGAAGCCGAGCTCGATGGCCTCGAGGAGGTCGGTGTTGAACATCCGGCCCTTGTCCTGGACCGAGACGTTCTTGTACCGCTTCTGCAGGTCGCGGATGTCCGCGAGGGCCTGGTTGAGCGACTCGCCGGTGCGGAACACCTGGGCGTTGGCGTCCATGGTCTCCTGCAGGGCCTTGCGCACGTCGGCGACGCGCTCGCCGTCGGGGCGGTTGCGCATCTCCTCGAGCTGCGCGATCACGGCCGCGGCAGGGTTCTCCGGGAGCTCGGTGTACGACGCCGTCGCGGCGTACGCGGCCGCCGTGCGGCCGGCACGCTTGCCGAAGACGTTGATGTCGAGCAGCGAGTTGGTGCCGAGGCGGTTGGAGCCGTGGACGCTCACGCACGCGACCTCGCCGGCGGCGTAGAGGCCCTTCACGACGTTGTGGCTGTCGCGCAGGACCTCGGCCTCGACGTTGGTCGGGATGCCGCCCATCGCGTAGTGCGCCGTCGGGTACACGGGCACGGGCTCGGTGTACGGCTCGATGCCCAGGTACGTGCGGGCGAACTCGGTGATGTCGGGGAGCTTTGCGTCGATGTGCGCGGGCTCGAGGTGCGTGAGGTCGAGCAGGACGTAGTCCTTGTTCGGCCCGGCGCCGCGTCCCTCGCGGACCTCGTTCGCCATCGAGCGGGCGACGATGTCGCGCGGTGCGAGGTCCTTGATCGTCGGGGCGTAGCGCTCCATGAACCGCTCGCCGTCGGCGTTGCGGAGGATGCCGCCCTCGCCGCGCGCGGCCTCCGACAGGAGGATGCCGAGACCGGCGAGGCCCGTCGGGTGGAACTGGAAGAACTCCATGTCCTCCAGGGGCAGGCCGCGGCGGTACGCGAGGGCCATGCCGTCGCCCGTGAGCGTGTGCGCGTTGGACGTCGTCTTGAAGATCTTGCCCGCGCCGCCGGTGGCGAAGATGATCGCCTTCGCCTGGAAGACGTGGATCTCACCGGTCGCCAGGTCGTACGCGACGACGCCGGTCGCGGTGACCGGCTCGCCGTCGGGGATCTCGCCCGTGGACAGGTCGTGGTCCGTGATGAGGTCGAGGACGTAGAACTCGTTGAAGAACTCGACGTCCTGCTTGACGCACTGCTGGTAGAGCGTCTGGAGGATCATGTGGCCGGTACGGTCCGCGGCGTAGCAGGAGCGGCGCACCGCGGCCTCGCCGTGGTTGCGGGTGTGCCCGCCGAACCGGCGCTGGTCGATGCGGCCCTCGGGCGTGCGGTTGAACGGCAGGCCCATGCGCTCGAGGTCGAGGACCGCGTCGATGGCCTCCTTGGCCATGATCTCCGCGGCGTCCTGGTCGACGAGGTAGTCGCCGCCCTTGACCGTGTCGAACGTGTGCCACTCCCAGTTGTCCTCCTCCACGTTCGCGAGCGCGGCGCACATGCCGCCCTGCGCGGCGCCCGTGTGGGAGCGCGTGGGGTAGAGCTTGGAGATGACGGCCGTGCGGACCTTGCCGGACGACTCCAGCGCCGCGCGCATCCCGGCGCCGCCTGCGCCGACGATGACGACGTCGTACTGATGGGTTTGCATCGGGGTCGATGCCTCCTGGGAGAGAGCCGGGTGGAGCGAGAAGACGGGGGCGAGTTGCGGGGGTGCTAGGCCGTGCAGAACGACGCGAGCAGCTCGGCCGGCGCGTTCGCGGGGCACGGGTCGAACGTGAAGATCACGAGCGTGCCGAGGACCGTGACGATCGTGAAGGCGAGGTACAGCGCGAGCTTGAGGACGAGGCGAGTGCCGTCACGCTCGGCGTAGTCGTTGATGATCGTGCGCACGCCGTTGGTGCCGTGGAACATGGCCAGCCACAGCATGAGCAGGTCCCAGATCTGCCAGAACGGCGAGGCCCACTTGCCGGCGACGAAGCCGAAGTCGATGGCGTGCACGCCCTCGCCGACCATGAGGTTGACGAAGAGGTGCCCGAAGATGAGGACGATCAGCACGACGCCGGAGGCGCGCATGAAGATCCAGCTGTACAGCTCGTAGTTGCTGCGCGTGGCCTTGCGGCGCTTGTACGGGTCGCGCGGGCTCGCGACCGCCGAGGCCGTGGTCGTGGTCGACATCAGTGCCCCCCTCCGAAGACGTTCATGAGGTGACGCGGCAGGAAGCCCGCCATCGTCACGACGAACAGGCCGACGACGATCCACAGCATGGTGCGCTGGTACCGCGGGCCCTTGGCCCAGAAGTCGATGAGGATGATGCGGATGCCGTTGAAGGCGTGGAAGACGATGGCCGCGACCAGTCCCGCCTCGCCCAGGCCCATGATCGGCGTCTGGTACGTCCCGATGACGGCGTTGTAGGCCTCGGGCGAGACCCGGACGAGCGCCGTGTCGAGCACGTGGACGAGCAGGAAGAAGAAGATGAGCACGCCGGTCACGCGATGCGCGACCCACGACCACATGCCTTCACGGCCGCGGTAGAGCGTGCCAGCTGGTGCACTCGGCACTTTGGGGGCCTCCTGTGGCGAGATCAGGGGGGAGATGTCACGTCCGGCCGTGGACCGGAACTCCCTCAGTCCGGACCGCGGGACCGTCGTCGGCATCGGTCTCTGGGCTTCCACCATAGTGACATCGGCGTCATGATGCGGACCGTCGGAGGTGGCGGAACGCCCCTGCGCGGGGGGTTTGTGACTGATCCCACAGCCCGCGGGGGAACTGCGCGCCTCACTATGCTGCCCCCATGGCCTCTTCGCCTCAGCCCTCGTCCGCCGTGCCCGCGGCGCCGATCCCCGGTTTCCACGCCGTCGTCCCGGCGGGAGGGGCGGGCACGCGGTTGTGGCCGCTGTCGCGCGCGGGATCGCCCAAGTTCCTGCTCGACCTCACAGGGTCGGGTCGCTCCCTCCTGCAGGCGACGGTCGACCGCCTGGTGCCGCTCGCGGGCGCGCAGGGTGTCGTCCTCGTCACGGGTGACCGGCACGTCGCCGCGGCGCGCACCCAGCTCCCGGGGCTGCCGGCCGAGAACGTGCTGGCGGAGCCGTCGCCGCGCGACTCGATGGCGGCGATCGGGCTCGCCGCCGCGGTCCTCGAGCAGCGGCACGGGGACGTCGTCGTCGGCTCGTTCGCCGCGGACCAGGTCATCACGGGCCGGGACGCGTTCGAGTCGTCGGTCCGGGAGGCGGTGGAGGCGGCCCGCGCCGGCTACGTCGTGACGATCGGCATCGCGGCGTCACGGCCGTCGACGGCGTTCGGGTACGTCCACAGCGGCGCGCCGCTCGGCGTCGCGGGGGCGCCGAGCGCGCAGCACGTGCGCGGCTTCACGGAGAAGCCGGACGCCGCGACCGCGCAGCGCTACCTCGCGTCCGGCGAGTACCGGTGGAACGCCGGCATCTTCATCGTGCGGTCCTCCGTGCTGCTGGGGCACCTCGCCGACCAGCGTCCCGAGCTGCACGACGGCCTGCGCGCGATCGCCGCCGTCTGGGACGGCCCTGACCGCGACCGCGTGCTCGCCGAGCGCTGGCCGGCGCTCGAGCGGATCGCGATCGACCACGCCGTCGCCGAGCCGGTCGCCGCCGTGGGCGGCGTGGCGGTGGTGCCCGGCACGTTCGGCTGGGACGACGTGGGCGACTTCAACTCGCTCGCCGCGCTGCTGCCCTCCGTCGACGGCGCGGGCTCGAAGGTCCTCGGCGACACGGGTCGGGTCGTCCGCCGGGAGAGCGCCGGGTCGGTGGTCGTGCCGGCGAGCGACCGGGTCGTCACGGTGCTGGGCCTCGACGACGTCGTCGTCGTGGACACCCCGGACGCCCTGCTCGTCACGACGCGGGCCCGCGCCCAGCAGGTGAAGTCGATGGTCGACACGGTGCGCGAGCTCGGGATGGACGAGCTCCTGTGAGCGCCGACGTGACGCTCGCCGCCCGGATCGGCGCCGCCGTCGCGCGCCACGTGGACGAGGTCATCGCGATCCGTCGCGACATCCACGCCCACCCGGAGGTCTCGCGGGCCGAGACCCGGACGACGGCGCTGCTCGCCGACCGGCTGCGCGCCGCGGGGCTCGAGCCGCGGCTCCTGCCCGGGACGGGCCTCGTGTGCGACGTCGGCCCGCAGCCCGGGGACGCGGCCGCGCCGTCGTCCGACGGCGCGTCGTCGGACGCCCCGGGCCGTGTCGCCCTGCGCGCCGACATCGACGCGCTGCCGCTGCAAGACAGGTGCGACCTCCCGTGGGCCTCGACGGTCCCGGGCGTGGCGCACGCGTGCGGGCACGACGTGCACACGGCGGCGGTGCTCGGCGCCGGGCTGGTCCTCGCGGACCTGCACGCGCAGGGCGAGCTGGGCCGCGGGGTGCGGCTCGTGTTCCAGCCGGCCGAGGAGGTCCAGCCGGGCGGGTCGCTCGACGTGCTCGCCGCCGGTGCCATGGACGGCGTCGACGAGATCTACGCCGTGCACTGCGACCCGAAGGTCGACGTGGGCCGCATCGGGACGCGCATCGGTCCCATCACGTCCGCCTCCGACGAGGTCTCCGTGACCATCGCGTCCCCCGGCGGGCACACGTCCCGCCCGCACCTCACGGGCGACGTGGTGTACGCGCTGGGCCAGGTCATCACGCAGGTCCCCGCGGTGCTGGGCCGGAGGCTGGACCCGCGCTCGGGCGTGAACCTCACGTGGGGCGCCGTGCACGCGGGGTCCGCGCACAACGCGATCCCGAGCACGGGGACCGTGCGGGGCACCCTGCGCTGCCTGGACGTGCGCGCGTGGGAGTTCGCGGGGCAGGTGCTGCACGACGCCGTCGAGCAGGTCGTCGCACCGTACGAGGTCGAGGTGACCGTGCACCACACGCGCGGCGTGCCGCCCGTCGAGAACGACGAGCGTTGCACGGGGCTGCTCGAGGCGGCCGCGCGCGACGTCCTCGGCCCGGACTCCGTGCTCCTCACCGAGCAGTCGCTCGGGGGAGAGGACTTCGCCTGGTACCTGACGAAGGTCCCCGGCGCGATGGCGCGGCTCGGCACGCGGACGCCGGGCGGGCGCAGCTACGACATCCATCAGGGCGACCTCCAGGTCGACGAGCGCGCCGTCGACGCGGGGATGCGGCTCCTGGCCCGCGTCGCCGCCGGTCAGGGTGGGTGAAGCGGTCCCGAACCGTGGACAGGGGTGTGTCACGCCTCAGACGCAAAGTGACGCTTGCATAACGAAGCAGCCGCGTTACCGGCAAGTAACGTGCAGGACCCCTCCGGCTGATTAGTGTTCGGTCCTATAGAGGCCGACGGACCGGTCCTCCCGTGCAACGACGCTCGGGAGGACCCAGGGGTCCTTCCCTGCGCGGCCCTGCTACGAGAACGACAGGAGCTATCAGGTGAAGAGAGCGACTCAGGTCACCGCGCTCGCGGCCGTCGCCGCGCTCGCGCTGGCCGCGTGCGGCGCCGCGCCCGAGGACGACGAGACCACCGGCGGCGGCGAGAACACCGCGGGCGGCAACTCCGACTTCTCCGCGTGCATGGTGTCCGACGCCGGCGGGTTCGACGACCAGTCCTTCAACCAGTCCGGCTACGAGGGCCTCATGCAGGCCAAGGACGAGCTCGGCATCACGACCCACGAGGTCGAGTCGCAGGCGGACACGGACTACGCGCCCAACATCGACAGCCTCGTGCAGCAGGGCTGCAACCTCATCATCGGCGTCGGCTTCCTCCTCGAGGACCCGATCCAGACCGCTGCCGAGGCCAACCCCGACACGCACTTCGCGCTGATCGACTCCGCGTTCTCCGACGCGGACTTCAACCCGGTCGAGATCGACAACGCCAAGCCGATCCTGTTCAACACCGCCGAGGCGGCGTTCCTCGCCGGCTACCTCGCGGCGGGCATGACCGAGTCGGGCACGGTCGCGACCTTCGGCGGCATCCAGATCCCGTCGGTCGCCATCTTCATGGACGGCTACGTCGACGGCGTCGCGAAGTACAACGAGGACAACGGCACCGACGTCAAGGTCCTCGGCTGGGACAAGGCGGCCCAGACGGGCACCTTCACCGGTGACTTCGACAACCAGGCCAACGGCCAGAACGTCACGCAGGGCTTCATCGACCAGGGCGCGGACATCATCATGCCCGTCGCCGGTCCGGTGGGTCTGGGCGCGGCGGCGGCGGCCGAGGGCGCCGGCGCCAAGATCATCTGGGTCGACTCGGACGGCTTCCTCACGACGGACTACGGGAGCCTCATCCTCACGTCGGTCATGAAGCAGATCGGCCCGGCCGTGTTCGACACCGTGAAGGAGTCGGCGGACGGCAACTTCACCAACGAGCCGTACGTCGGGACGCTCGAGAACGAGGGCGTCGGCCTCGCGCCGTTCCACGACTTCGAGGACGCGGTCCCGGCCGAGCTGCAGGACCAGCTCGCGCAGTACCAGGAGCAGATCATCGCGGGCGACCTCGTCGTCGAGTCGCCGAACTCGCCGTGACGCGACGCTGAACCCGCCGGCCGCCTCCGGGCAGCCGGCACCGGTGGCCCGGGCACCACGCCCGGGC
Source organism: Cellulosimicrobium sp. SH8 (assembly GCF_025818875.1). Taxonomy (NCBI): domain Bacteria; kingdom Bacillati; phylum Actinomycetota; class Actinomycetes; order Micrococcales; family Promicromonosporaceae; genus Cellulosimicrobium; species Cellulosimicrobium sp. SH8. The sequence continues at coordinate 206,030 of NZ_JAMXMH010000012.1, forward strand.
CACCGTCATGACGACGACGGGGTCGTCGGGCCTGCGACGACGTCCACGGGGCCACGACGCGCCGCGCTCCCGCGAGTGCGGTTCGATGGAGTACCGCGACGTGTGCGGGGCCGGGCACCGCGACGAACACTGCGAAGCACGAGGAGAGGCAGACCGGTGAAGCTGGAGCTGCGCGGGATCACGAAGGTCTTCGGGTCCCTGGTCGCCAACGACCACATCGACCTGGTCATCGAGCCCGGCGAGATCCACGCCCTGCTCGGGGAGAACGGCGCGGGCAAGAGCACGCTCATGAACGTGCTGTACGGGCTGTACGACCCGGACGACGGGCAGATCCTCGTCGACGACGCCCCGGTGCAGTTCACCGGCCCCGGGGACGCGATGGCCGCCGGCATCGGCATGGTGCACCAGCACTTCATGCTGGTGCCCGTGTTCTCGGTCGCGGAGAACGTCGCGCTCGGGCACGAGCCCGTCAAGGGCGCGGGCCTCATCGACGCCCGGCGCGCACGGCGGCTGGTCCAGGAGATCTCGGACCGCTTCGGGTTCGAGGTGAACCCGGACGCGATGGTCGAGGACATCCCGGTCGGCGTGCAGCAGCGCGTCGAGATCATCAAGGCGCTCTCGCGCGACGCGCGCGTGCTCATCCTGGACGAGCCGACCGCCGTGCTCACCCCGCAGGAGACCGACGAGCTCATCGCGATCATGCGCCAGCTCAAGGCGGCGGGGACCTCGATCGTCTTCATCACCCACAAGCTGCGCGAGGTGCGCGCGGTCGCGGACCGCATCACCGTCATCCGTCGCGGGAAGGTCGTCGGCACGGCCGACCCCAGCGCGAGCGAGACCGAGCTCGCGTCCCTCATGGTCGGCCGCTCCGTCTCGCTCGGCGTCGACAAGGCACCGGCGGACGCGGGAGAGGCGACGTTCCGCGTGGACGACCTCACCGTCATGGACGACGCGGGGACCGCGGTGGTCGACCGGGTGAGCCTCGACGTCGCGCGCGGCGAGATCCTCGTGGTCGCGGGGGTCCAGGGCAACGGTCAGACCGAGCTCACGGAGACGATCGTGGGCCTGCGCAAGCCGGTCGCGGGCTCGATCCGCCTCGACGACAGGGAGCTGGTGGGCCGCAGCGTCTCCCAGGTGCTCGAGGCCGGGGTCGGGTACGTCCCCGAGGACCGCAGCACCGACGGGATCATCGGGACGTTCTCCGTCGAGGAGAACCTCGTCCTGGACCTCGTGACGTCGCCGCCGTTCTCCCGGGGCGGGGCACTGGCGCGCGGCACCATCCGCGACAACGCGGAGCAGCGCATCGTCGAGTTCGACGTGCGCACGCAGTCCGTCGAGGCTCCCGCCGGGACGCTGTCGGGCGGCAACCAGCAGAAGGTGGTCCTGGCGCGCGAGATGTCGCGCCCGCTGCGCCTGCTCATCGCGTCGCAGCCCACGCGCGGTCTCGACGTGGGCTCGATCGAGTTCGTGCACCAGCGCATCGTCTCCGAACGGGACAACGGGACGCCCGTGATCATCGTGTCGACCGAGCTCGACGAGGTGCTCGCGCTCGCCGACCGGATCGCCGTCATGTACCGCGGTCGCGTCGTCGGGGTCGTCCCGGGCGACACGGACCGCGACGTCCTCGGCCTCATGATGGCCGGGGTCCCGCTCGAGGAGGCCGTCGTCCAGGCCGCCGAGCACCACACGACCCTCGGCGAGGCCGACATCGTCGCGGAGGACGCGCCGTCCGGCACGGGCGCCGACCACGACACGGACGCGGCCGCCGCCCGCGAGGAGGAGATCCAGTGACCCAGCAGGCAACGCCCGACGACGCCGGGGCGCTCCCGCCGACGCCGGCGCCTCCCAGCGACACCCCGAAGACGGAGCCGCCCGCGGGCCAGAACATCCTGCGCGAGATGCTCGAGAGCAGCTGGCTGGTCTCGCTGCTCGCGATCGTGGCCGCGCTGATCCTCGGCGGCGTCCTCATCGCGGCGGCCGACCCGGCGGTCCAGGAGGCGGCGACGTACTTCTTCGCGCGCCCGTCGGACTTCTTCGCCGCGGTGTGGAACGCCGTGTTCGGCGCGTACAGCGCCCTGTTCCAGGGCGCCGTCATCAACTTCCAGGCGCCCGACCTCGCCCGCGCGCTGCGACCGCTCACCGAGACGATGACGGTGGCGACGCCGCTCATCCTGGCCGGCCTGGGTCTGGGCATCGGCTTCCGTGCGGGCCTGTTCAACATCGGTGCGCAGGGTCAGATCATCCTCGGTGGCATCTTCGCCGGGTTCATCGGCTTCACGTTCGCGCTGCCGCCCGGCCTGCACCTGCTGCTCGCCGTGCTCGGCGCGGCGCTCGGCGGGGCGATCTGGGCGAGCATCGCCGGTGTGCTCAAGGCACGGACCGGCGCGCACGAGGTGATCGTCACGATCATGCTCAACAACATCGCGATCTACCTCGTCGCGTACCTGCTCACCACCCCGGCGTTCCAGCGACCGGGGAGCAGCAACCCGATCAGCCCGCCGATCCCCGGCAGCGCGACGTTCCCGCTGCTGCTCGGCGAGGGCTTTCGCCTCCACCTCGGCTTCGTCCTCGCGCTCCTCGTGGCGGTGGGCGTCTGGTGGCTCATGGAGCGCTCGACGCTCGGCTTCCGGTTCCGCGCGGTCGGCGAGAACCCGAACGCCGCGCGCACCGCGGGCATGTCGGTGCCGTGGACCACGGTCTGGGTCATGGCGATCGCCGGTGCCCTCGCCGGCCTCGCCGGCAGCGCCCAGGTGCTCGGCACGGAGAAGGTGCTCACCGCGGGCGTCGCGGCGAGCTTCGGCTTCGACGCGATCACGGTGGCCCTCCTCGGCCGGTCCCGCCCGCTCGGGACGGTCCTCGCGGGCCTCCTCTTCGGCGCGCTGCGCGCCGGCGGCTTCGCGATGCAGGCGCGGACCGGGACGCCGATCGACATCGTGCTCGTCGTCCAGTCCCTCATCGTGCTCTTCATCGCCGCCCCGCCGCTCGTGCGGGCGATCTTCCGGCTGCCCACGCCGGGCGGCCCGACGCGGGCCGAGCGCCACGCCGCGAGGCAGCGCGCGAAGGCGGCCACGACCACCACGACGACGCAGGAGGCCGGAGCATGAGCACCGCGACCACCACCCCGGCCCCCGCGACCGCATCGGGGCGCGCCGCCAAGCCGCTGCCCCCGATCAGCTGGAAGGCCCCCATCGCCTACGCGGTCATCGGGCTGCTCTCGCTCGTCTTCTTCGCGCTCCTGCCGGCCGGCGGGACGCAGACGACGTTCCGCCTCTCCACCGCGAGCGACTTCTTCCAGATCGAGCCGATCTCCGTCAGCTCGACCGGGGCCGCCCTGTTCCTGTCGATCCTCGCTCTCCTCCTCGCGGGCCTGTCCTTCTGGGCCGCGCGCGACCGCCGCAAGGTCGGCATCTGGCTGCCCATCGTCTTCGGCGTCGCCGTCGTCTTCGCGTTCCTGTGCTGGGCGGGGGCGGGCAAGTCCGCGATCCCGCTCACGGGTCTGCTGCAGGGCTCGCTCTTCCTCGCGGTCCCGCTGGTGTTCGGCGCGCTCTCCGGCGTGCTCTGCGAGCGGGTCGGCATCATCAACATCGCGATCGAGGGTCAGCTCCTCGCGGGCGCGTTCCTCGCCGCGGTCGTCGCCTCGCTCACGTCGTCGGCGTACGCGGGTCTCATCGCGGCCCCGATCGCGGGCGCCCTCGTGGGCGTGCTGCTCGTCCTCTTCTCGGTGAAGTACTGGGTGAACCAGATCATCGTCGGCGTCGTGCTCAACGTGCTCGTGGTCGGCGTGACGAGCTACCTGTACTCGACGATCCTCACCGAGGACTCCGCGACCTGGAACTCGCGCAACCCGCTGCCGGTCATCGAGATCCCGGTCCTGTCGCAGATCCCTGTCGTCGGGCCCGTGCTGTTCCGCCAGACCCTGCTCGTCTACATCATGTACGTCGTCGTGATCCTGCTCCAGGTCTTCCTCTTCCGGAGCCGCTGGGGCCTGCGCCTGCGCGCGGTCGGCGAGCACCCCAAGGCCGCCGACACCGTCGGCATCAAGGTCAACGCGACCCGCGTGCGCAACACGATCCTCGGCGGCGCGGTCGCGGGCCTCGGCGGCGCCTTCTTCACGGTCGCGTCGGGGCTCGCGTTCGGCAAGGAGATGACGGGCGGCAAGGGCTTCATCGCCCTCGCGGCCATGATCCTCGGGCGCTGGAACCCGGTGGGCGCGCTCGTCGCGGCGCTCCTGTTCGGGTTCTCGGACAACCTCCAGACGGTGCTCGGCATCGTGGGCACGCCGATCCCGAGCCAGATCATGCTCATGACGCCGTACGTCGTGACGATCTTCGCCGTCGCTGGTCTCGTCGGGCGCGTGCGCCCGCCGGCCGCCGAGGGCATCCCCTACGTGAAGTGAGGCCGCGGTGCCGATGACGGACGTCGACTGGGACGCGCTGCGCGACGCCGCGCGCGAGATCATGACCCGCGCGTACGCCCCCTACTCGGGCTTCCCGGTGGGGGCGGCGGCACTCGTGGACGACGGCCGCGTCGTCGTCGGGTGCAACGTCGAGAACGCCGCGTACGGCGTGACGCTGTGCGCCGAGTGCTCGCTCGTGAGCTCGCTCGTCGGGACGGGCGGGGGCCGCCTCGTGGCGTTCGCGTGCGTGGACCGGCACGGGGCGACCCTCATGCCGTGCGGTCGCTGCCGGCAGCTCCTGTGGGAGCACGGGGGCCCCGACCTGCTGGTCGACACCGTGCGTGGTATCAAGACGATGAAGGACGTGCTGCCCGACGCCTTCGGGCCCGAGGATCTGGAGGATCGCTCGTGACCAGCGACGACGTGACCCCGCAGGGTGGCGGGACCGAGGACCAGGAGGCCACGGCCGAGGGACCGGCGCCCGAGCCGTTCGACGCGGTCGACGTCATCCGGACGAAGCGTGACGGCGCGCGGCTCGACCCGGCGCAGATCGACTGGGTGATCGACGCCTACACGCGTGGCGTCGTGGCCGAGGAGCAGATGGCCGCGCTCGCGATGGCGATCTACCTCAACGGCATGGACCGGACCGAGATCGGCCGCTGGACGCAGGCGATGATCGCCTCGGGCGAGCGGATGGACTTCTCGGGGCTCTCGCGACCGACCGCGGACAAGCACTCGACCGGGGGCGTGGGGGACAAGATCACGCTGCCGCTCGCACCGCTCGTCGCGGTGTACGGCGTCGCGGTGCCGCAGCTCTCCGGGCGTGGACTCGGGCACACGGGCGGCACGCTCGACAAGCTCGAGGCGATCCCGGGGTGGCGAGCGGCGCTGACCAACGAGCAGATGATGAACGCGCTCGAGCACGTCGGCGCGGTGATCTGCCAGGCGGGTTCCGGCCTGGCGCCCGCGGACCGGCTGCTGTATGCGCTGCGCGACGTCACGGGCACGGTCGAGTCCATCCCGCTCATCGCGAGCTCGATCATGAGCAAGAAGATCGCGGAGGGCACCGGGGCTCTGGTGCTCGACGTCAAGGTCGGGTCCGGCGCGTTCATGAAGGAGCTCGACTCGGCGCGCGAGCTCGCGCGGACCATGGTCGACCTCGGCACCGACGCGGGCGTGCGCACGGTGTCCCTCCTCACCGACATGTCGACGCCGCTCGGCCTGACCGCGGGCAACGCGCTCGAGGTGCGCGAGTCCGTCGAGGTGATGCAGGGCGCCGGACCCCAGGACGTCGTCGACCTCACGGTCGCGCTCGCGCTGGAGATGCTCGCCGGGGCGGGACGCCCGCAGGACGAGGACGACGTGCGGCACGCGCTCGTGGGCGGTCGCGCACTCGACAAGTGGCGCGAGATGATCGCGGAGCAAGGTGGCGACTCGCGCGCCCCGCTGCCCGTCGCGCGCGAGCGCGAGCACGTCGTGGCCGACCGCGACGGCGTCCTCGAGCGGCTCGACGCGTACGCCGTCGGGGTCGCCGCGTGGCGCCTGGGCGCGGGCCGTGCGCGCAAGGAGGACCCGGTGCAGGCGGGCGCGGGCGTCGAGCTGTTCGCCAAGCCGGGCGACCCGGTGCGCAAGGGCCAGCACCTCATGACGCTCCACACCGACACCCCGGAGCGCTTCGAGCGGGCCGTGCAGGCGCTCGAGGGGGCATGGGGGATCGCGGACCCGGGCACCGTCGTCGAGCGCGGGCCCGTCGTCCTGGACCGCGTCGACTGAGCGTGGCACCTGACGAGCCGCGCGCCGGCGAGCCGGCTGACACGCGTCGGCCGCGCTCCGTCTACGGGGTCGGGACCGAGCCCGACGCCCGGTTCAGCCTCGCCAACGAGCGCACGGCGCTCGCGTGGGTGCGCACGGGCCTCGGCCTGGTCGCGGGAGGCGTCGCGCTCACGTCGTTCGCGACGTTCGCCGACATGCCGGGCGTCCTCGACGTCGTCGCCGGCGTCGCGTGCCTCGTGGGCGCCGGGTTCGCGGGCTACGCGCTCGTCTCCTGGCGCCGCAACGAGCGCGCGCTGCGCCTGCGTCGGCGGCTGCCCGCCCCGAGCGGGCTGCCCGTGCTCGTGGCGGGGGTCGTGGTCCTCGCGCTGCTGCTCGCGGGCTACGCCGTGGGTTCGGCGAGCGGGCCGTGAGCACGCCGCCGGGGGAGGTGCCCTCGCCGCCGGCCCGGGACGAGGGGATGCAGCCGGAGCGCACGGCGCTCGCGTGGCAGCGGACGGTGCTCGGCGTGGTCGTGGGCGCGCTCCTGCTGGCCGGCGCGGGGCTCCGCTCGGGGTCGACGGTCACGGTGTGCGCGGCGGTCGCCGTCGGGGTGCTGGCGCTCGTCCCCGCCGTCCTGAGGCCCCCGACCGGCGGGCTGCCCGGCGACGGGCGGCTGTACTCGTGGTCCTTCCTGGTGCGCGTCGCGAGCCTTGTCGTCGTGCTGGCCGTCGTGGGCGCCGTCTGGGCGCTCGGCCGGGCGCTGGGGACGGCATGAACCTCCGCGGCGGGCTCGGCGCGCTCCGCGTCACCGACCTCGCGCGGCTCGTGCCCGCGCGCGCGGTGCCGCAGGCGCCTCCTGGCGGCGTCTACCGGCCCGACGGCGGGACAGACCGGGCGCTCGGCCTCGCCCGCCGCGCGGGCCACCCCGAGGACCGGGTGCGCGCGCTCGCCGGCACGCTCGGTGCGCTCGATCCCAGAGCCCGGCGCGCCGTCGTCGACCCGCTGGGTCGTACGGCCTCCGTGACGTCGCGCGACGACCGCAGGGTCCGACCGCTCGAGCTCGGCGGGGAGCCGGCGCGCCAGACCGACGCGACGACGTGCGGCTCGGCGGTGCTCGGGCTGCTCGCCGCGGCCGGCGACCCGGTGCTCGCGCTGTGGCTCGCCACGGGCCTGCGACCGGGCGACGACCCCGGGCCGGGCGGTCGCTCCTGGCCGGGCGGTGCGGCGCGGTTCGGGGAGCTGCAGCGGGTGGTGAAGCGGCGCACCAACCACGCCGCCCTCGGCCCGTTGCCGTGGCCCGCGTCCCTCGGGACCCCGCCGTGGGGCGCCGCGCGGGCCGCTCGCCACGCGGACGTGCGCTACACCGAGCGTGTCGTCGCCGCAGACCGGGACGAGCGCGGCCCCGTGGTCCGGGCCGCCCTTGTCGCGGCCGCGCGCGGCGTGCCCGTCCCGCTCTTCACCGGGGGCGACCTCGCCCTCGGCGTCGCGACCGCCGTGCCGCGCCACGTCGTGCTGCTCACCGACGTCGACGCCGACGACGGCACCGTGTCCGGCGCTCGGGCGCGGCGCTGCCGAGTCTACGAGCCGTCCTCGGGCACGGTGCACGACCTGGACGTGGCGTCGCTGCTCGACGGCGCCCGCCAGCCCGCGGTGCGGAGCGCGCTCGGGGGCTGGCCGCACGTCTGCTGGGCGCTCCTGCCCGTCGTCGGCCGGGCTGGCGAGGCCCCGCACCCGGCGGGAGGATGAAGACGGCCGCCACGGCCGTGGCGCGCCGAGTCGTCAGGTGAGGAGTCGCGATGAGCACCGTGCCCGGGAACGACGCGTGGCGGGACGCCGGCCTGGTCGAGCAGGACGACGAGGTCGTGAGCCTGGTCGAGGAGTCCGAGGACGACGGCCCCGGCGTCGACGACGCCGAGCACGAGAGCGACGAGTACCGTCCGCGCACCGCGCGCCCCGACCTCGAGGGCGAGGCGAACGAGGCCGACGTCGTCGAGCAGGCGTCGGCCGTGCCGGGCGAGGAGGACGACTACGCCTGACCGGCCCCGGGCGCCCGGCCGTTCGGCGCGAGCGCAGGCGTACCGGCCGGTACCGTGAGCGCATGACCACCGAGAACGCCCCCCTGACGGTCGACGTCATCCGCTCGCTGCCCAAGGTCGTGCTGCACGACCACCTCGACGGGGGACTGCGCCCCGCCACGATCCTCGAGCTCGCCGCCGACGTCGGGCACCAGCTCCCGGCGGGCGACGCCGAGTCCCTCGGCGCCTGGTTCGCCGAGTCGGCCGACTCCGGCTCGCTCGTGCGCTACCTCGAGACGTTCGACCACACGATCGCCGTGATGCAGACGCGTGACGCGCTCGCGCGCGTGGCGCGCGAGGCGGTGCTCGACCTCGCGCGGGACGGCGTCGTGTACGCCGAGCAGCGGTGGGCGCCCGAGCAGCACCTCCAGCGCGGGCTCACGCTCCAGGAGACGGTGGACGCCGTCCAGTCCGGCATCGAGCAGGGCGTCGCTGAGGCTGAGGCCGAGGGCCGGACCATCCGCGTCGGGCAGCTCGTCACCGCCATGCGCCACGCCGACCGCTGGCAGGAGATCGCCGAGCTCGCCGTCGCGAACCGCGCGAACGGCGTCGTCGGGTTCGACATCGCGGGCGCCGAGGACGGGTTCCCGCCGTCGCGCCACGCCGAGATCTGGCGCTACCTCGCCGACCAGAACTTCCCCGTCACCATCCACGCGGGCGAGGCCGCCGGCCCGGGGTCGATCGCCGAGGCCGTGCACCTGGGCCAGGCGAGCCGCATCGGTCACGGCGTGCGCATCGTCGAGGACATCACGTTCGACCCGGAGCACCCGCACAGCGCGGAGGGCGAGTCCGGGACGGCCGCGCTCGGTCTCCTCGCACACTGGGTGCGCGACCATCAGATCCCGCTCGAGCTGTGCCCGTCGTCGAACGTGCAGACCGGTGCGGCGGCGTCGGTCGCGGACCACCCGATCACGCGCCTCAAGGAGCTCGACTTCGCGGTCACGCTCAACACGGACAACCGCCTCATGTCGCGCACGACGATGACCCAGGAGATGGCGCTCCTCGTCGAGCACGCCGGGTGGACGATCGACGACCTCGCCGACGTGACGATGACCGCCGCGTGGAGCGCGTTCGTCCACCACGACGAGCGGCGCGCGCTCGTCGACGACGTGATCCTCCCGGGCTACCAGGAGGTCCAGGGCGCCCAGCTCTGACGGAACCTGCAGACCCTCCCGCGGGTTGCTGACACGACCGTGGTGCCGTGATCGTCGATCACGGCACCACGGTCGTGCAGGGGGTCAGGCGCCCTTGGGGTGCCAGACCGTCTTGGTCTCGGTGAACGCGAGGATGCGCTGGGGGCGCGGGGCCTCGGTCCAGTCGGGCTCGGCGTCGTCGCCGCGACGGCCGACGGCGGGGCGCAGGACGCGCTTCACCGAGTCGGCCGCGGCGGCCTCGAGCTCGCCCCACGCGACGCCCTCGGCGCCGACGGCGCCCGCGAGGTCGATCGCGTTGACGTCGAGGTGCGACGCGAGCGGGGGAGCGAGCTCCTGGGTGAAGCCCGTGAGGACGTTGACGACGCCGCCCGGGACGTCCGACGTCGCGAGTACCTCGGACAGCGTGACGGCCGGGATCGGGCGCCGCTCGCTCGCGACGACGATCACGGCGTTGCCCGTGACGAGCGGCGGGACGATCGTCGAGACGAGGCCGAGCAGCGACGAGCGTTGCGGGGCGAGCACGACGACCACGCCCGTCGGCTCGGGCGAGGACAGGTTGAAGTACGGGCCGGCGACCGGGTTGGCGGAGCCGGCGACCTGCGCGACCTTGTCCGTCCAGCCCGCGTACCAGACCCAGCGGTCGATCGCCTCGGAGACCGCGACCTCGGCCTGGCGCGCCGTGAGCCCCTCGCCCGCGACGACCTCGGCGACGAACTGCTCGCGGCGCCCCTCCAGCATCTCCGCGACGCGGTAGAGCACCTGGCCGCGGTTGTACGCCGTCGCACCGGCCCACTTCGCCTGCGCGGCGCGTGCGGCGACGACGGCCTCGCGCGCGTCCTTGCGCGAGCCCTGGGCGACGTTCGCGAGGAACCGGCCCTTGGCGTCCGTCACCTCGTAGGTGCGGCCCGACTCGCTGCGGGGGAACTTCCCGCCGACGTAGAGCTTGTACGTCTTGCGCACCCCGAGGCGCTCGGGCGCCGTGCGGGTCGCGGTGGGCGCCTTCGTCGTGCGGGCCATCAGTAGGTGCTCCCCTCGATCAGGTAGGGCGCCAGGCCGTGCCGGCCGCCCTCGCGTCCGTAGCCCGACTCCTTGTAGCCGCCGAACGGGCTGGTCGGGTCGAACCGGTTGAAGGTGTTGGACCACACGACGCCCGCGCGGAGCTGGTCGGCCATCCAGAGGATGCGCGACCCCTTCTCGGTCCAGATCCCCGCCGACAGGCCGTACGGGGTGTTGTTCGCCTTGGCCACGGCCTCGGCGGGCGTGCGGAACGTCAGGACGCTCAGCACCGGGCCGAAGATCTCCTCGCGCGCGATGCGGTGCGCGGCGGAGACGCCCGTGAACAGGGTCGGGGCGAACCAGTAGCCCGACGACGGCAGCTCGCAGTCGGGGCTCCAGCGCGTGGCGCCCTCGGCGGTGCCCGCGTCGGTGAGCTCGGTGATGCGCGCGAGCTGCTGCGGCGAGTTGATCGCGCCGACGTCGGTGTTCTTGTCCATGGGGTCACCGACGCGCAGCGTGCCGAGGCGCGCCTTGAGCCGGTCCACGAGCTCCTCGGCGATCGACTCCTGCACGAGCAGGCGGGACCCGGCGCAGCACACCTGGCCCTGGTTGAAGAAGATGCCGTTGACGATGCCCTCGATCGCCTGGTCGATCGGCGCGTCGTCGAACACGATGTTCGCGGCCTTGCCGCCGAGCTCGAGCGTCGCGTGCTTGCGCGTGCCCGCGATCTCCTGGGCGATGCGCTTGCCGACCGGGGTCGAGCCGGTGAACGCGATCTTGTCGACGTCCGGGTGGTTGACCAGGGCCGAGCCCGTGGCACGCGCGCCGGTCACGATGTTGACGACGCCGGCCGGCAGCTCGGCCTGGCGGAGCAGGTCCGCGAACAGGAGCGCGGTCAGCGGCGTGGTCTCCGCGGGCTTGAGGACGACCGTGTTCCCCGTCGCGAGCGCCGGGGCGATCTTCCACGCGAGCATGAGCAGCGGGAAGTTCCACGGGATCACCTGCGCGGCGACGCCGTGCGGGCGCGGGTCGGGGCCGTAGCCCGCGTGCTCGAGCTTGTCCGCCCAGCCCGCGTAGTAGAAGAAGTGCGCGGCCGCCGTCGGGACGTCGACGTCGCGCGACTCGCGGATCGGCTTGCCGTTGTCGAGCGTCTCGAGCACCGCGAACTCGCGCGAGCGCTCGGCGAGCAGGCGCGCGATGCGGAACAGGTACTTGGCGCGCTCGCGGCCCGGCATGGGGCCCCACACCTTCTCCTGCGCGCGGCGCGCAGCGCGGACGGCGCGGTCGACGTCCTCCTCGGTCGCCTCCGCGACCTCGGCGAGGACCTCCTCCGTGGCGGGGTTGACGGTCTTGAACGAGCCCGAGTCCGACGCCGGCGTGAACTCGCCGTCGATGAACAGGCCGTACGACGACGCGATGTCGACGACGGCGCGCGACTCGGGGGCCGGCGCGTACTCGAACGGCGAGCCGGCCGTGCTAGCTGTGGTGGTCATGGTGTCCTTCAGTCCCGCTCAGTCGACGGTCACGTAGTCGGGGCCCCAGTAGGTGCCGGTGGCGAGCTTGTTGCGCTGCATGAGCACGTCGTTGAGCAGCGACGACGCCCCGAACCGGAACCAGTCCGGGTCGAGCCAGTCGCCGCCCGCGGTCTCGTTGACCGCGACGAGGTACTTGATGGCGTCCTTCGACGTGCGGATGCCGCCCGCGGGCTTGACCCCGATCGGGACGCCCGTGAGGGCGCGGAAGTCGCGCACGGCCTCGAGCATGACGATCGTCACCGGGAGCGTCGCGGCGGGCGAGACCTTGCCGGTGCTCGTCTTGATGAAGTCGGCGCCCGCGAGCATCGCGAGCCACGACGCGCGGCGCACGTTGTCGTACGTGGCGAGCTCGCCCGTCTCGAGGATGACCTTGAGGTGCGCGTGGTGCCCGTTCGCGCGGCACTCCTCGCGCACGGCGACGATGTCCTCGTAGACCTGGGAGTACCGGCCGGACAGGAACGCGCCGCGGTCGATGACCATGTCGATCTCGTCCGCGCCGGCCTCGACGGCGTCGCGCGTGTCCGCGAGGCGTACGGCGCGGCTCGCGCGGCCCGACGGGAACGCGGTCGAGACGGCGGCGACCTTGACGCCCGTCCCGGCGAGCGCCTCGACGGCGACGGGGACGAGGTCGTTGTACACGCACACGGCGGCGGCCGACGGGCACGACGGGTCTGCGGGCTCGGGGCGCACCGCCTTCGCGGCGAGCGCGCGCACCTTGCCGGGCGTGTCCGCGCCCTCGAGCGTCGTGAGGTCGACCATGCGGATGATCGTGTCGAGCGCCCAGGCCTTGGACGTGGTCTTGATCGATCGGGTGCCCAGGGCGGCCGCGCGGCCGTCGGCGCCCACCTTGTCCACCCCCGGCAGCCCGTGCAGGTAGCGGCGCCAGGCGGTGTCGTCGAGGAGGGCGGAACCCGTCACGGAGCGCGCGAGATCGGCGATCTCGGCAGCGGACCGGTCGGCCGAACCCGGGGTCGCCGGGGCCGTTCCGGCACCCGCCCGGCCGGTCTCGGCGACCGACGTCGGTGTCGTTGTGCTCATCGCCCCAGGTTACCCGTCGGTACGGCTCGCGTCGGGTCCGGTGGGTACCCCGGTCCGAGCCGTACCGGGGGTCACAGACCGAGGGCGCGCTCCATGTCGGCCGTGACGCGGTCGAGGCGCTCGCGGGCGGCGACCCGGGCCGCCGTGAGGTCGTCGCGCGAGGCGTCGGTGGCGACCGGGAGCACGACCTCGAGGTAGCACTTCACCTTGGGCTCGGTGCCGCTCGGCCGGACGATGACCCGCGTCCCGTCGGCGGTGAGGATGCGCACGCCGTCGGTGGGTGGCAGGCCGTCGAGACCGGCCGACAGGTCGGCGACGTCCGAGACGCCGGCGCCGGCGAGCGTGCGCGGGGGAGCGGCGCGCAGGTGCGTCATCGTCTCGCCGATGCGGTCGAGGTCGGTGAACCGCGCGGAGAGCTGGTCGCTCACGTGGAGGCCGTGCTGGCGTGCCAGGTCGTCGAGCGCGTCGACCAGCGAGCGCCCCTCGGCCTTGAGCCGGTTCGCGAGCTGCGCGACGAGCAGCGCGGCGCTGATCCCGTCCTTGTCCCGCACGTGCGCGGGGTCGACGCAGTAGCCGAGAGCCTCCTCGTACCCGAAGACGAGCCCGTCGACGCGCGAGATCCACTTGAAGCCCGTGAGCGTCGTCGCGAAGCCGAGGCCGTGCGCGGCGGCGATCTTCCCCAGCAGGCGGGAGGACACGACCGAGCACGCGAGCACGCCTCCGGCCGCACCGGACGCCGCGACGCGGCGCGCGACGTCGTCGCCGAGCAGCGCGCCGACCTCGTCGCCGTGCAGCATGCGCCACCCGTTGGAGCGCGCGGTCTCCGCGCCCTGGTAGGTGCCGACGCGCGGGTCGAACACCGCGACCGCGCAGCGGTCGGCGTCGGGGTCGTTGGCGAGCACGACGTCGGCGCTCGCGTCCTGCGCGACGGCGAGCGCGAGGTCCATCGCGCCCGGCTCCTCGGGGTTGGGGAACGCGACGGACGGGAAGTCGGGGTTCGGGTCGAGCTGCTCCTCGACCGGCACGACGGTCGTGAAGCCCGCGTCGCGCAGGACGTGCGCCACCGTCTCGCCGCCCACGCCGTGCAGCGCCGTGGTGACGACCTTGAGGCGGCGGGGGGCGCCGTCGGACAGCGCGAGGACCGAGCGGACGTACGCGCCGACGACCTCCCGGTCCAGGACGGTCCAGCCCCCGCTCGCACGCGGGACCGACCGCGCCGGTCCGACGGCCGCGATCGCGGCGGCGATGCGGGCGTCGTACGGCGGGACGATCTGGGCGCCCTGGCCGGAGTCCGTGACGACGCGCCCGCCGAGGTAGACCTTGTACCCGTTGTCGGCCGGCGGGTTGTGGCTCGCGGTCACCATGACGCCCGCGTCCGCGCCGAGGTGGCGCACCGCGAACGCGAGGACCGGCGTGGGCAGCGCCGACGGCAGCACGAGGACGTCGATCCCCGCCGCCGTGAGCACGGCCGCGCTGTCGACCGCGAACGTGCGCGAGCGGTGCCGGGCGTCGAACCCGACGACGACGCGCGGGCGGGCCGCGCCGCCGGCGCCCGCGGGGCCGAGCGCGCCCCGCAGGTACGCCCCGAGCCCCGCCGCCGCGCGGATCACGACCGCGCGGTTCATGCGGTGCGGACCGGCGGCCATGCGCCCGCGCAGCCCGGCGGTCCCGAACTCCAGCGGGCCGGAGAACCGGTCCTGCAGCTCGGCGAGGGCCGCGACGCGCACGTCGTGCTGACGCGGGTCGGGCGAGTCGGCCAGGTCGAGGAGGTGCCGGAGCTCGTCCTGGTCGCCCGCGTCGACGTCGTCGTCGATCCACGCGGCGATGCGCTCGAGGAACGCGCCGCGGTCGGTCCCCGGGTCGAACGTCGGGTCGTCGGCAGGGTCGGTCCGGTACCCGGCGGTGCGGTCCGTCATGTCACACCAGCTTCGCGATGTCGGCCAGGAGTGCGCTGATCCGCGGTCCCGCGGCCTGGCCGGCCTCGATGACCTCGGCGTGGGAGAGCGGCGTCGGGCTGATCCCGGCGGCGAGGTTCGTCACGAGCGAGACGCCGAGCACCTCCAGACCGCAGTGGCGGGCCGCGATGGCCTCGAGCGTGGTCGACATGCCGACCAGGTCGGCGCCGAGGACCCCCGCCATCCGCACCTCGGCCGGGGTCTCGTAGTGCGGCCCGGGGAACTGCGCGTACACGCCCTCCGGGAGGCTCGGGTCGACGCGGTGCGCGAGCTCGCGCAGGCGCGGCGAGTAGACGTCCGTGAGGTCGACGAACGTCGGGCCCTCCAGCGGGCTGCGGGCCGTGAGGTTGATGTGGTCCGAGAGCAGCACGGGCGTGCCCGCGCCCCAGTCCCGGTTGAGGCCACCGCACCCGTTGGTGAGGATCAGCGTCTCGGCGCCCGTGGCGGCGGCCGTGCGCACGCCGTGCACGACGGCGCGCACGCCCTTGCCCTCGTACAGGTGCGTGCGCGAGCCGAGCACCAGCGCGTGCCGGACCGAGCCGTCGGCGCGCTCGACCCGGATCGACCGGGTCACCGACAGGTGCCCCGAGACCGCGGGCGCGGAGAAGCCGGGGATCTCGTGCGTCGGGATCTCCGCGACGACGTCGCCCAGGAGCTCCGCGGCGCCGCCCCACCCCGAGCCCAGCACGAGCGCCAGGTCGTGCCCGTCGACCCCTGTCGCCTGCGCGATGTGGTCGGCGGCGGCCCTCGCCACGAGGAACGGGTCGGTCGCGGGGTCGTCGAGCGGGGGTGTGCTCGCAGGCGTCGTCGTCATGGTCGCAAGGCTAGTCCGTCCCCGGGCGCCCGACCCGACGAGCGGCGACGCCGCCGCACGGCCCTGACCGGCGCCGTCGTCTCGCATGCTGACACCGCGGGACGCGACGGCCTGACAGAATGTCCGGCGTGACGCACGCGAGCATCGACCATCAGGCCACCCGCATCGTCGTCCTCGGAGGTGGGCCCGGCGGCTACGAGGCCGCCCTCGTCGCCCGCCGGCTCGGGGCGGACGTGACCGTCGTCGAGCGCCAGGGCCTCGGCGGCGCGGCCGTGCTCACGGACGTCGTCCCCTCCAAGACGCTCATCGCGACCGCGGACTGGATGACCATCGCCGAGCGCGCCGCCGAGCTCGGGATCCGCCTGCCCGTCGACACCGCCAAGGCCCAGCACCCCGCCATGCGCCGCCACATCGTCGACCTCGAGGCCGTGAACACGCGCGTCATGGCGCTCGCGGCGGCACAGTCCGCGGACATCCACGCGCGGCTGGAGCGCGAGGGCGTGCGCGTCGTCATCGGCGAGGGCCGCCTTGACGGCCCCGAGCGCGTCGTCGTCGACGCGCCCGACGGCGCGGACGGTCCCCTCGAGCTCGACGCCGACGTGATCCTCCTCGCGGTCGGCGCGACGCCGCGCGTCCTGCCGACGGCGCAGCCCGACGGCGAGCGCATCCTCACCTGGACCCAGCTCTACAACCTGTCCGAGCTGCCGGAGCGGCTGATCGTCGTCGGGTCGGGCGTCACCGGCGCCGAGTTCGCGGGCGCGTACAACGCGCTGGGGTCCGACGTCGTCCTCGTGTCGAGCCGCGACCGCGTGCTCCCCGGGGAGGACGCCGACGCGGCCGAGCTGCTCGAGGGCGTGTTCCGCTCGCGCGGCATGACCGTCATGTCGCGGTCCCGCGCCGAGTCCGCCGAGCGCACCGAGGACGGCGTGCGCGTGACGCTCTCCGACGGCCGGGTCGTCGAGGGCTCGCACGTCCTCATCGCCGTCGGCGCGGTCCCCTCGACGAGCGGCCTGGGCCTCGAGGAGACCGGGGTCCGGCTCACCCCGAGCGGGCACGTCGAGGTCGACAAGGTGTCACGCACGTCCGTGCGCGGCATCTACGCGGCCGGCGACTGCACCGGCGTGCTGCCGCTCGCGTCCGTCGCCGCGATGCAGGGCCGCGTCGCCATGTCGCACGCGCTCGGCGACGCCGTCGTGCCGATCAAGCTGCGGACCGTCGCGGCGAACATCTTCACCGCACCCGAGATCGCGACCGTCGGGTACAGCGAGGAGCAGCTCAAGGCGCAGAGCAGCAAGTACGTGACGACCGTGCTGCCGCTCGCGCGCAACCCGCGCGCCAAGATGCTCGGCATGCGCGACGGCTTCGTCAAGCTCTTCGCGCACCCCGAGGCGGGGGTCGTCCTCGGCGGGGTCGTCGTCGCGCCGCGCGCCAGCGAGCTCGTGTTCCCCATCACGCTCGCCGTGTCGCACCGGCTCACGGTCGACGACGTCGCGTCGGCCTTCACGGTCTACCCGTCGCTCAGCGGCTCGATCGCCGAGGTGGCGCGCATGCTGCACCACCGGGAGGACTGAGCACCCGTCCACGCGGCCCCGGCGGGCGCGGCGCCTCAGCCGAGCGTGACGACCAGCCGACGGGCGCTCGCGGCGGGATCCTCGGTGCCTGTGACGAAGGTGCGGTGCGCGAGGCTCCGCGTCCCCGGGTCGTCGACCCACTCGGCGAGGAAGTCGTGGCCGTCGCGGACCCAGTCCGTGCCCTTCGACGCGACCGACCGGGCCCGCAGGATCGTCAGGGCGTGCTCGCGGTCGGCGCCGGGCAGGACGAGGACGACGTGCGGCACGGGCGCGAGCGCCGCACGGACGCGGTCCAGGCACGCCGGGTCCGTGTACGACGCGTGCCCGGCACCCAGCGCGAGCACCGCGCCGGGATGGTCGGTGACCGCACGCTCGACGGCGTGCGCCCGCGCCGGCTCCCACTCCCGCTCGGCGGCGACCCGGCCGACCACCGCGATGCGCTCGACGAGCCGGTCGACGCTCCACCCGACGTCCGGGTAGTAGCGGTCGGCGACGGCGTCGAGGTCGATGAACGCGACCCCGAGCAGCCCGGCGACGAGCTCGCCGAGCGTGGACTTGCCGGTGGCCGCAGGGCCGAGCAGGACGAGGGCCGGCGCGGCGGCGCGTCCGTCCGCCTGCTGCCGCGACACCTCAGAGCCGGCCGTCCAGGTGCAGCGTCCCGTCCGCGAACGCCAGCTCGGTGAGCTGGAACCCCGGGAACGTGTGCTCGAGCACCCCGCCGAGCAGCGCCTGCACGTCGACCGCGACCCGCGCGTCGGGCAGCACGCGCACGGCCTCGGGCGGCAGGTCCTTCGCGCGCAGCGCGCTCTGGAGAGGTGCTTCGACGAAGCCGAGCAGCTTGTGCGCGGGCAGGCCGGCGGCGTTGGCCTCGACCGCGAGCACGGCGGTGCCGGCCACGACCGACTCGACGTGCAGCGTCGCCCGGACCACGGGGACCAGCCGCGCGGCGAGCTTGAGCGCCGACGGCGGGTCGGGCACCTCGCGCAGGTCGACGACGACCCGCACGTCGTCGCCCTCGCTCGTCACCGAGCGCACGTACGGCGGCAGCCCGCCCGTCGCGCGCGCGATCTCGACGGCCTCGGTCACGGTCAGCTCGATACGCACCCGCCGACCCTAACGCGGCCAGGTGAGAACCGAGTCGCACGAGGTAGAGCCGTGGTCGCGCGGGGTAGAGCCCTGGTCACGCGGGGACAGGGCCGTGGTCGCGCGGCCACGGGGCCGTCAGACCGCGGGCCGCGGACGCGGCCGTCAGCCGCGCGCGCGGAGCTCGGCGAGCAGGGGGCGGTGGTCGGAGGCGGTGACGTCGAGGACCTCGAAGGAGCGGAACGTCACGGCGTCGGACCCGAAGACCCAGTCGATGCGGTGCGCCGGGGCGACCGCGGGTGACGTGAGCGCGTCGGGGTCGCCGGCGACGTCCTGACCGCTCTCGAGGCCGTGCTCCTCGAGGAGGGCGATCTCGTCCCAGCCGGGCTCGGCGTTGAGGTCGCCCGCGAGGACGTACGCGCCCTCCACGGGCTCGTCGGCGAGGAGCGTCCCGAGCTGGTCGAGCCGGGTCGGGGTGTTCTCCTCGCGGTGCTGCAGGTGCAGGGACGTCACCCGGACCGGGACGCCCGCGGCGTCGAGCGTCGCGGAGACCGCCGAGCGCTCCTGCGGTCCGGCGCCGTAGGGCAGGGCGTGGCGCGCGACGTCGGCGAGGTCGCCGCGCAGGGGGTCCCAGAGGATCGCGTTGCCGAACTGCCGGTCGGCCGCGGGGACGAAGACGACCCGCATCCCGGTCTCGCGCGCGAGGTACGTCGCCATGTCGGCGCCTCCGCCGAGCACCCAGCCGCGGGACACCTCCTGGAGCGTGACGACGTCGGCCCCGGAGTCCTGGATCGTGGTGACCATCTCGTCGAGCCGGACAGACGGGTCGGCGCTCACGCCGTAGTGCAGGTTCCAGTCGAGCAGGCGCAGGTCGCCGACGGGGTAGTCGGCGACGGCGGACGTCGTGGTCGGGACGTGGACCTGCGTGACCCCGACGAGCGCCAGCACCGCGACCGCCCCGCCGACGGCGAGCGCCGGGACCTCGGCGCGGCCGGCGGCGGTCGTCGTGCCCGGCGCCGCGGGGTCGCCCGCGGAGGACGCGGCGCCCCGGCTGCGGAGGCCGGCGACGACGGCCGGCACGGCGAGCGCGAGCGCCGCGGCGACGGGGACGAGCGTGTGCGGGAAGGGGAGCGGGACGTCGTACTCGAGCTGGTACCCGAGCAGGGGGACCGCCACCCCGAGCCCGGCGACGCTCGCGGCGCCGGCGAGGCGCAGCCAGGTGAGCGGGCGCGCCGCGCGCGTCAGGGCGAGCGCGAGCGTGCGGGCCGCGACGGGGACGAGGAGCACGAGCAGGACGAGGAGCGCCCAGCCCCCGACGGTCCCCGGCCCGTCCATGCGCGGCACGGCGAGGAACACGACGGCGACGCCCACGACGAGCAGGGCGGGGGACACCCACGGCGATCCCGGCGGGGTCGAGCGGCCCGCCCACGGGACGAACCACGCGGCGAGCAGGGCGGCGACGGCGAGCGCGGCGACCGCGAACGGCAGCGCGACGCCCGTCTGGGACGCGGCGAACGCGGGGTTGGCGAGCGCCTGCACCACGAGCGCGACGAACGGGCCGAGCACCCACAGCCCGCGTGACCCCGGCCAGGCGGCGCGCCCCCGGAGCGCCCACGCGCACGCGACGGCACCGGCGGCGACCACGACCGTCACGACCCATCCCGCGACGTCGGCGCGCCAGTACGCGTCCCAGGTGCCGAGGACCGCGCTCAGCGCCCCGGCGAGCAGCGCGCCGAGCACGATGCCGACGGCGACGAGCGACCCGCGCGCGAGCGTGGCCGCGGAGCGGACCGGAGTCGGCCCCGGCGCGGCGTCGATCCCGGGCGCCGGGTCCGCACCGCCCGCCGGTCCGCCCGTCCCGCTCGCGAACGCGGCCACGAGCACGAGCACGCCGATCCCGAGCGCGACCGTCGCGAGCCCGACGCCGTAGCGGACCAGCCCGAGGTCGACGCCCCCGGCGATGGCGGCGCCGAGGCCTTGGAGCGCGAGGCGCGCGACGGCGAGCGACGCCACGGCGAGCAGCACGACCTTGCCCGTGAGCTCGAGGCGCGCCGCGATCATCACGACGAGGACGCCGGGCGCGGCGTACGTCGCGAGCGCCGTGAGCGCCACGGTGACGACGCCCGCGGAGAACGCGTGGTCGAGCAGCGGGCCGCTGGACCGCACGAGCTCGACGACGATCGCGGTGACCGTCACGACGAGCAGGAGCGGGACGACGGTCGCCCGGTCGGGCCGGGCGACCGGCCTCGGCACGGGCCGCGGGGACGGGGGCTGCGCTGCGCTCACGAGGCACGACGCTACCGGGCAGGCGCTGTGATCCGCACCACACGATCGGGTCTTCCGTGCCAGACTGAGGGATCGGCTGCGACGGCGCGCCACCACCTCGGCGCGCGAGGAGGCGAGGACGTGGAGACGACCGCGGGGATCTCTCCGGTCGCGGAGGGCGCCACCAGCGCCCCGACCGCGACGGACGACGGGCAAGGGCGCGCCGGGGAAGCGCGCATCGGGCACTGGGTCGCGGGTCGTGCGCGGCCCGACGCGGAGCGGTACGGACCGGTCCACGACCCGGCGACGGGCGCGGTCACGGGGCGGGTGGCGCTCGCGTCCGCCGCGGACGTCGACGCCGCGGTCGCCGCGGCCCGCGACGCGTTCCCCGCCTGGCGCGTGACGAGCGTCTCGCGGCGCGTCGAGATCCTCTTCGCGTTCCACCAGCTCCTCGTGGAGCACCGCGACGAGATCGCCGCGGTGGTGAGCGCCGAGCACGGCAAGGTGCTCTCCGACGCGGCGGGCGAGGTCGCCCGCGCGCTCGAGTGCGTCGAGTTCGCGTGCGGGATCGGCCAGCTCCTCAAGGGCGGGTACACCGAGCAGGCGTCGTCGGGCGTGGACGTGCACGAGGTGAAGCAGGCCCTCGGCGTCGTCGCCTGCGTCACGCCGTTCAACTTCCCGGCCATGGTGCCGCTGTGGATGATTCCGAACGCGATCGCGTGCGGGAACACGGTCGTGCTCAAGCCGAGCGAGCGTGACCCCTCGACGTCGCTCGTCGTCGCGCGGCTGCTCCAGGAGGCGGGGCTGCCCGACGGCGTCGTGAACGTCGTGCAGGGCGACCGGGTCGCGGTCGAGCGCCTGCTGGAGCACCCTGACGTGGAGGCCGTGAGCTTTGTCGGCTCGACGCCCGTCGCCCGGCACGTGTACGAGACGGGGACGCGGCACGGCAAGCGCGTCCAGGCCCTCGGCGGCGCGAAGAACCACATGGTCGTCCTTCCCGACGCCGACGTGGACGTCGCGGCGGACGCGGCGGTCTCCGCGGCGTACGGGTCGGCGGGCGAGCGGTGCATGGCGGTCTCCGTGCTCGTCGCCGTGGGTGCGGTGGCCGACCCTCTCGTCGAGGCGATCCGGGAGCGGGTGGCGCGCCTCGTCGTCGGGCCTGGCTCGGACCCCGCGTCGCAGATGGGCCCGCTCATCACGGCCGAGCACCGCGACCGGGTCGTGGCGCGCGTCGGCACGGCGGCCGAGGAGGGCGCGACGCTCGTCGTCGACGGCCGCCAGGCGCCTGCGGGCGCGGGGGATCTGGGGGAGGGGTTCTTCCTGCACCCCACGCTCGTCGACCACGTGCGGCCCGAGCACACGGTGTACCGCGAGGAGATCTTCGGGCCGGTCCTGTCCGTCGTGCGCGCGGAGTCCTACGAGGAGGCCGTCGGGCTCGTGAACGACAACCCGTACGGCAACGGCGCGGCGATCTTCACGCGCGACGGCGGCGCGGCGCGCGCGTTCGAGGTCGACGCCCGGGCGGGCATGATCGGCGTCAACGTCCCCATCCCCGTGCCGGTCGGCTACTACTCGTTCGGCGGCTGGAAGAGCTCGCTGTTCGGCGACCTGCACGTCTACGGACCGGAGAGCGTGCAGTTCTACACGCGCACCAAGGTCGTCACGACGCGCTGGCCCGACCCGTCGACGGCAGGCGTCGACCTCGGCTTCCCCCGGACCCGGTGAGCGACCGATGACGACGGAGGAGCTCGCCCGGCGCACGTCGCGCACGCGCGCCGACGACCGGTTCGTCTTCCACTCCTGGTCCGCGCAGGGCGCGATCGACCCGCTGCCCGTCGCGGGCGGCGAGGGCGCGTGGTTCTGGGACGAGGACGGCAACCGCTACCTCGACTTCGCGTCGCAGCTCGTCAACCTCAACCTGGGCCACCAGCACCCGCGGCTCGTCGCGGCGATCCAGGCCCAGGCGGGGCGGCTCGCGACCGTGGGACCGACGTTCGCGAACGACGTGCGGGGCGAGCTCGCGCGGCTCATCGCGGAGCGGGCGCCGGGCGCGGGCACCCGCGGTCCGGCGGGAGGGACGGGCGACGAGCGGCGGTGGCGCGTCTTCTTCACCAACGGCGGCGCGGACGCCGTCGAGAACGCGGTGCGCCTCGCGCGCCTGCACACGGGGCGCGCCAAGGTGCTCTCCGCGTACCGGTCGTACCACGGCAACACCACGACGGCGATCTCCCTCACGGGCGACCCGCGGCGCTGGCCCAACGAGGTCGCGCCCGACCCGCACGTGCGTCACTTCCTCGGGCCCTACACCTACCGGTCGTCGTTCGGGGCGCACGACGACGCGGAGGAGGGGATCCGTGCGCTCGCCCACCTGCGGGAGGTCGTGCAGCTCGAGGGGCCCGGGACGATCGCCGCGATCCTGCTCGAGACGATCGTCGGGACCAACGGCGTGCTGATCCCGCCCGACGGCTACCTCGCGGGCGTGCGCGCGCTGTGCGACGAGCACGGGATCCTCCTGGTGACCGACGAGGTCATGGTCGGGTTCGGGCGGGTGGGCGAGTGGTTCGCGGTGGACCGGTGGGGCGTCGTGCCCGACCTCGTGACCTTCGCCAAGGGCGTGAACTCGGGCTACGTGCCGCTGGGCGGCGTGGTCGTCGGGGAGCACGTCGCGCGGACGTTCGACGACCGCGTGTTCCCCGGCGGCCTCACCTACTCCGGCCACCCCCTCGCGTGCGCGGTCGGGGTCGAGACGGTCCGCACGTTCGAGGACGAGGGGATCCTGGAGCGGGTGCGCGCGCTCGGCGCCGACGTGATCGGGCCGCGGCTGCGCGAGATCGCGGACCGGCACCCCAGCGTGGGCGAGGTGCGCGGGCTCGGGTTCTTCTGGGCGGTCGAGCTCGTGCGCGACCGGGAGACGCGCGAGCCGCTCGTCCCGTTCAACGCGAGCGGGCCGGCCGCCGCGCCCATGGGTGCGGTCGTCGCGGCGATAAAGGAGCGCGGCGTGTGGCCGTTCGTCCACTTCAACCGCCTGCACGTCGCCCCGCCGCTCGTCACGTCCGCCGACGACCTCGAGCACGGCCTCGCCGCGATCGACGCGGCCCTCGACGTCGCCGACGAGCAGGCCGAGGCGGTGCGGGCATGAAAAGGGTCCGGTTCGCGCCCCCAGACCAGGCCCATTTCATGCCCACAACTGAGGAGGGGTCATGACCACCGTGCGTGCCGCGCTCACCCAGGTCCGCTGGACGGGCGACAAGGAGTCGATGATCGACGTCCACGAGAAGCACCTGCGTGACGCCGCCGACCAGGGCGCGAAGCTCGTGTGCTTCCAGGAGCTGTTCTACGGGCCGTACTTCTGCCAGGTGCAGGACGCCGCGTACTACGCGTACGCCGAGTCGGTCCCCGGTCCCACGGTCGAGCGGTTCTCGGCGCTCGCGGCCGAGCTGGGCACCGTCGTCGTGCTGCCTGTGTACGAGGAGGAGCAGCCGGGCGTGCTCTACAACACCGCGGCCGTGATCGACGCGGACGGGCGCTACGTCGGCAAGTACCGCAAGACGCACATCCCGCACGTGCGTGGGTTCTGGGAGAAGTTCTACTTCCGCCCCGGGAACCTCGGCTACCCGGTGTTCGACACCGCCGTCGGACGCGTGGGCGTCTACATCTGCTACGACCGGCACTTCCCCGAGGGCTGGCGCGCGCTCGGGCTGAACGGCGCGGAGATCGTGCTCAACCCCAGCGCGACGAGCCGCGGGCTGTCGAACTACCTGTGGAGGCTCGAGCAGCCGGCGGCGGCGGTCGCGAACGAGTACTACGTCGGCGCGATCAACCGCGTGGGGGTCGAGGACCTGGGCGACGACGACTTCTACGGCACGTCGTACTTCGTCGACCCGGAGGGCGCGTTCGTCGGCGACCCCGCCGACGACCACGAGGAGGAGCTCGTGGTGCGCGACCTCGACCTGGACCTGCTGCGCGTCGTGCGCGACCGGTGGCAGTTCTACCGCGACCGGCGCCCCGACGCCTACGACGACCTCACCCGGCCGTGACCTGAGGATCCGAGAGGGGAGCACGCGATGCCGCACACGCTGATCCGGGGAGGGACCGTCGTCGGGCCCACGGGCTCGACGCCCGCCGACGTGCTGGTCGACGGCGAGCAGGTCGCGGCGCTGCTGCGGCCTGGGGACACGAGCCTCGGGGCCGACCTGGCCGCGAACGCCGAGCGCGTGATCGACGCGACGGGCAAGTACGTCATCCCGGGCGCCGTCGACTGCCACACGCACATGGAGCTGCCGTTCGGCGGGACGAACGCGTCGGACACGTTCGAGACCGGGACGCGTGCCGCGGCCTGGGGCGGGACGACGACGATCGTCGACTTCGCCGTCCAGCGCACCGGCGAGCGCGTCCAGGACGGGCTCGCCGCGTGGCACGCCAAGGCGGACGGGAAGTGCGCGATCGACTACGGGTTCCACCAGATCCTCGGCGGCGTCGACGACGACTCGCTCAAGGCCATGGACGAGCTCGTGACCGAGGGCATCACGAGCTTCAAGCTCTTCATGGCCTACCCGGGCGTGTTCTACAGCGACGACGGGCAGATCCTGCGCGCGATGCGCAAGGCGCGCGACAACGGGTCGGTGATCATGATGCACGCGGAGAACGGCATCGCGATCGACGTGCTCGTGCGCGAGGCGCTCGACCGTGGCGACACCGCCCCGTACTTCCACGGCACGAGCCGCCCGTGGGAGACCGAGGAGGAGGCGACGCACCGCGCGATCATGCTCGCGCGCCTGACCGGGGCGCCGCTGTACGTGGTCCACATGTCGGCCAAGCAGGCCGTGGCCACGCTCGCCCAGGCGCGCGACGAGGGCTGGAACGTGTTCGGCGAGACGTGCCCGCAGTACCTCTACCTGTCGCTGGAGGAGCAGCTCGGCGCGCGCAGCGAGGAGTGGGGCGACTTCGAGGGCGCCAAGTGGGTCTGCTCGACGCCGCTGCGGTCGCGCGCCGAGGGCCACCAGGACGAGCTGTGGCGGTACCTGCGCACGGGCGACCTGTCCCTCGTGAGCACCGACCACTGCCCGTTCTGCATGAAGGAGCAGAAGGAGCTCGGCCTCGGCGACTTCTCGAAGATTCCTAACGGCATCGGGGGCGTCGAGCACCGCCTCGACCTGCTCTACCAGGGCGTCGTCGACGGGCGGATCTCGCGCGAGCGCTGGGTCGAGCTGTGCTGCACGACGCCGGCCCGCATGTTCGGGCTCGACGGCCGCAAGGGCGTGCTCGCCCCGGGAGCCGACGCCGACGTCGTCGTCTACGACCCCGCGGGGCGCACGTCGATCGGGTACGGGAAGACGCACCACATGAACATGGACCACTCCGCGTGGGAGGGGTTCGAGGTCGCCGGGCACGTGGACGTCGTGATGTCGCGCGGGCGCGTGGTCGTCGAGGACGGCACGTACCACGGGAGCCCCGGGCACGGGCGGTTCCTGCGCCGCGGGCTGTCGGCGTACCTGCGCTGAGCGCAGCCTGGATCGGAGGCGGACGCATGGACCTCGGGGTGGTGCTGCAGAACGACCCGCCCGCGTGGCGGGTCGTCGACCTCGCGCGGCAGGCGGAGACGTACGGCTTCTCGCACGTGTGGACGTTCGACTCGCACCTGCTGTGGGAGGAGCCGTTCGTCGTCTACTCCCAGATCCTCGCCGCGACGCACCGGGTCACCGTCGGCCCCATGGTCACCAACCCCGCGACGCGCGACGTCACGGTCACCGCCTCGCTCTTCGCGACCCTCAACGAGATGTTCGGCAACCGGACGATCTGCGGCATCGGCCGCGGCGACTCCGCGGTGCGCGTCATCAACGGGCGGCCCGTGACGCTCGCCGAGCTGCGCGAGGCGATCGGCGTGATCCGGGGCCTCGCGTCGGGCGAGGCGGTCGAGTACCGCGGCTCGACGCTGCGGCTGCCGTGGAACCCGGACTCCCGGCTCCCGGTGTGGGTGGCCGCGTACGGGCCCAAGGCGCTCGCGCTCACCGGCGAGGTGGGCGACGGGTTCATCCTCCAGCTCGCCGACCCCGACGTCGTCGCGTGGTCCGTCGCGGCCGTGCGCGCCGCCGCCGAGCGGGCGGGCCGCGACCCGGACGCGGTGCGCATCTGCGTGGCGGCCCCCGCCTACGTGACAGGCACCGCGCCGTCGAACGGGGAGGCCGGACGGCGCGCGCTCGCGCACGCCTACGACCAGTGCCGGTGGTTCGGCGGGATGGTGGGCAACCACGTCGCCGAGATCGTCGCGCGCTACGGGCCCGGCGGGTCCGAGGAGGGCGCCGGCGTGACGATCCCGCACGCGCTCACCGACTTCGTGGCCGGGCGCGAGGGCTACGACTACAACGAGCACGGGCGCGCGGGCAACACGCACACGGCGTTCGTCACGGACGAGATCATCGACCGGTTCTGCCTCGTCGGGCCCGCGGAGCGGCACGTCGAGCGCCTGCGCGAGCTCGCCGCGCTCGGGGTCGACCAGTTCGCCGTCTACCTCCAGCACGACGCGAAGGACGAGACCCTGCGCGCGTACGGCGAGACGGTCGGCCCCGCCGTGCGCGACCTCGTCCGCGCGCGCGAGTGAGCGTGCGCGACCGAGCTACGCGACACCCACCCGAGACCCGATGCGAGACCCCGCGCGACACCCCGCACGGCGGACCTCGTGAGCCAGCACACGTGACTCCCCGGGCGCGACGGGACCTTCGGCCCTGTCCGGGCGTACCGCCGGATTCCTACGGTCGGGACCGTGGAAAACCCTCGGGGCGTGACGACCAGGACGCCGTTCCGTGCGCTCCTCGTGCTGCCCGCCGGGGTCGCGCTGCTCACGGGGCTCGCGACCGGGCTCGCCCTGCTCGGGCTCCCGTCGCCCGTCCCCGCCGCGCGGGTCCAGGACGCGCACGGCCTCCTCATGGTGCTCGGGTTCGTCGGCACGCTCGTCACGCTCGAGCGCGCCGTCGCGGTGCGGCGCCCGGTCGCCTACCTCGCGCCCGCCGCGCTCGGCCTCGGCGCGCTCGCGCTCCTCTCGCCCCTGCCCCGCGGGATGGGCCAAGGGCTCCTCGTCGCGGGGACGCTCGGGCTCCTCGTGATCTACGCCGTCGTGTGGCGGCGGCAGCCCGCCGTCGCGACGGCGGTCCAGGCCGCGGGCGCCGTGCTCGCCGTCGGGGGTGCCGCGCTCTGGGCCGCGGGCGTCGCGGTGCCCGACCTGCTGCCGTGGCTCGTCGGGTTCGTCGCCTGGACCGTGCTCGGCGAGCGTGTCGAGCTCGCGCGGCTCGAGATCGACGCCCGCACCGAGCGCGCGGTCCTCGTCGGGGCGCTGGTCTACCTCGGTGCCGCGTGCCTCGCCCTGCTCGCGCCCGCACCCGGGTACGCCCTCGCTGGGGCGGCGCTCGCGGCGTCGGCCGTCACGCTGCTGCGGCACGACGTCGCGCGCCGCACCGTCCGCGGCCGCGGGCTCCCGCGCTTCGCCGCGGCGGCGATGCTCGCGGGCTACGCGTGGCTCATGCTCGCGGGCGCGGCCTGGTTGTTCCTCGCGGCCGGCGCGGGGCCCGCCGGGCTCGGCCCCGCGGTGACGCTGCGCTCCGGGACGACGTACGACGCCGTCGTGCACGCGGTGTTCCTCGGGTTCGGGCTGTCGATGATCATGGCGCACGCGCCCCTCATCCTCCCCGCCGTGCTGCGCCGTCCGCTCCCGTACCGCGCCGCGATGTGGGCGCCGCTCGTGCTGCTGCACGTGTCGCTCGCCGTCCGGGTCGGCGGCGACCTCGCCGGCGACGGCCCCGCCGCGGTCGCGGCCGTCCGCGTCGGCGGGGCGGGGAACGTCGTCGCCGTCCTCGGGTTCGTCGGGGTCGCGGTCTGGTCGGCGCTGCGCGGGGACCGCGCGGCCGGAGGGTCGCGCGTGGACGCGCGCGAAGACCAGCGTTCTACGTCGGCGGACCAGGGTTCTACCTCGGCCAACTGGGGGTCTACTTCAGCGGACCAGGGTTCTACCTCGGCTGCCGCGCTCCCGATCGTCTCCGGAAGGTGACCGTGCCCACCTCGCCCGCGCGACCCTCGCTCCTGTCGGCCCGGCCCGCCGGGCCGCTCCCGGGTACGCAGAAGGTCGGGGGCACCGCGCGCAACCTGTGGCTCCACGCGCTCGTCCTCGCCTGGTTCGTCGCGGAGGCGGTGCTCGTCGTGGTGCACCGGTTCGTGCCCGACGCGCTGTGGCTCATGGTCCACGTGCTCATGCTCGGCGCCGTGAGCACGGCGATCCTCGTGTGGAGCCAGCACTTCGCCGACACGATGCTGCGCCGCCAGGCGCCGGGCGGGCGCCCGCTGCACCTCGCGCGGCTCGCCGCGCACACGGCCGGTGCGCTGCTCGTCGTCGCAGGGCTCCTCACCGACGTATGGCCACTCGTCGTGGCGGGCGGGGTGCTCGTGGGCGCGGGCGCGGTGACGCACGCGACGGTGCTCGTGCTCCAGGGCCGCGGCGCGCTGCCGTCGCGCTTCGGCCGGCTCGTCCGCTACTACGTGGTCGCCGCCGCGTGCCTCCCGGTCGGCGTGACGCTCGGCGTCCTCATGGCCCGCGGCGGCGCGGGGACGGAGGCCTACGGCCGCCTCTACGTGGCGCACGTGACGCTCAACGTCCTCGGGTGGGTGGGGCTCACCGTGCTCGGCACGCTCGTGCTCCTGTGGCCGACCGTGCTGCGCACCCGCATCGAGCCCGACGCCGACGTCGCGGCCCGCCGCGCGCTGCCGGTTCTCACCGCCGGGATCCTGCTCGTCGTCGCGGCGTGCGCGGTCGGCTGGCGACCTCTCGTCGCAGCCGGGGCGGCCGTCGTGCTGAGCGGCACGGTGACGGTCGGGCGGCACCTCGCGGCACAGGGTCGGGCCGCGCAGCGCGGCGCCTGGGGGTTCGCGGCATGGAGCCTCGCCGCGTCCGTCGTGTGGTTCGCCGGGAGCGTCGCCGCGTTCGGGGCCCGGGTCGCGACGGCGCCGTCGTGGGCCGCCGCGCAGGACGCGATCGGCGGGCTGCTGCTCCCGTTCGTCGTCGGGTTCGCCGCGCAGGTGCTCCTCGGCGCGCTCACGTACCTCGTCCCCGTCGTGCTCGGCGGCGGCCCGGCCCGACGACGGCGCACCGAGGCCGTCGTCGGCGTCGGCGGGGCGTACCGCGTGCTCGTCGCGAACGGCGGGCTCGCGCTGTACCTCCTGCCGCTGCCGTCGTGGGTGCGCGTCGGGCTGTCGCTCGTCGTCTTCGCGACCTTCCTCGCGTTCCTCGTGCTCGCGCTGCGCGCCGTCGTGGTCTCGCGGGGCGACACGGTCTCGCGGGGCGACACGGCCTCGCGGGGCGACACGGCCCGGCGGGGCGATACAGCCCCGCGGGGCGACACGGCCCGGCGGGGCGATACAGCCCCGCGGGGCGACACGGTCGCGCGCGAGGACGCGTCGCGGCAGACCGCGGCCCCGTCCGCGGCCAGGGCGCCCGTCCCGGGCGGGGCCAGTCTCACGACGGACGCGCCGCCGTCGGGCACGCGCCGCGGCGACGCCGCCCGCGCCGTCGCCGCCCGCCGGGACGCGCAGGCGCGCAGGCCGCTCGCGGGCGCGGTGACGGCCGCCGTCGCGACGCTGGCACTCGCGGTCGTGGGCGGAGTCGCGGCCGACCCGGTCGCGGCGGGCGTCGGGTCGGGCGTCGTGGGAGGTGGGGCCGCCGCCGGGACCGGAGGGGCCGGCGTGCCGGTCGTGGCGACCGGCCGCACGACGACCGTGCAGGTCGACGCCGTCGACATGCGCTTCGTCCCGGACGTCATCAGCGTGCCCGCGGGCGACCGGCTCGTCATCGAGCTGACGAACGCCGACGACGACGTGCACGACCTGGTCCTCGCCGACGGCGCGACGACCGGTCGTGTCGCACCGGGCGCGACCGCGACCCTCGACGCGGGCGTCGTGAGCGGCGACCTCGACGGGTGGTGCTCCGTGGCCGGCCACCGGCTCATGGGCATGACACTCACGATCGACGTCGAGGGCACCGGCGGCTCGGACGGCTCCGGCGGGACGCTCGCGGCGGACGACGGCGGCCGGGACGTGCATGATGCGCACGGCGGGCACGCGAGCACGGGCTCGGCCGGGGCGGACTCGCTGGCCGCGTCCGACGTCGACCTCATGACGCACCCGGGCGACGGGTTCACGGCGCGCGACGCGACCCTCGCACCGGCCGAGATCGACCCAGCGGGCGAGCCCGTCGTACACCGGCGCACTCTCACCGTGACGGAGGCGGTGCAGGAGGTGGCGCCCGGCGTCGAGCAGACCGTGTGGACGTTCGGCGGGACCGCGCCCGGGCCCGTGCTGCGGGGGAAGGTCGGCGACGTCTTCGAGATCACCCTCGTCAACGACGGGACGATCGGGCACTCGATCGACTTCCACGCGGGCGCGCTCGCGCCCGACGAGCCGATGCGGACCATCGCGCCCGGGGAGTCGCTGACCTACCGCTTCACGGCGACCCGGGCGGGGATCTGGATGTACCACTGCTCGACCATGCCCATGTCGCTGCACATCGCGAACGGCATGTTCGGCGCGGTGATCGTCGACCCGCCGGACCTCGCCCCCGTGGACCGCGAGTACGTCGTCGTGCAGTCCGAGCTCTACCTCGGCGCGCGGGGCGCGTCCGCGGACGACGCGAAGGTCGCCGCCGCCGAACCCGACCTCCTCGCGTTCAACGGGTACGCGAACCAGTACCGCGACGACCCGCTCGCGGCCCGGGTCGGCGAGCGCGTGCGCGTCTGGGTGCTCGACGCCGGACCGAACCGCCCGAGCGCGTTCCACGTCGTCGGCGGCCAGTTCGACACCGTCTATCACGAGGGCGCCTACGCGCTGCCGTCGGGCGCCTCCGGCGGCAGCCAGGTGCTCGGCCTGCTGCCCGCGCAGGGCGGCTTCGTCGAGCTCGCGTTCCCCGAGGCCGGGACCTACCCGTTCGTCACGCACGCCATGTCCGACGCCGAACGCGGCGCCTCCGGGGCGTTCGCCGTGACGCCCTGACCGGCCCGCCCGCCGGCGTCGTCGTCCACGCCGGCAGCACCGCAGACCCAGCACCCCACCCGGCGCTCGCGCCACGACCAGGAGGACCACCATGGCAGCAGAACCGATCGAGATCACGGAGCCCCCGCAGCACGAGGCCGTGCACGGGGAGGGGCCCGAGGAGGGGCACACCTGCGGGTGCGCGCACGACGACGCCGAGATCGTCCTCGACGTCCGCACGATCCCGCACGCCGTGCGCCACGGCGTCGTCTTCGGGGCGCTCGAGGCGCTCGCTCCCGGAGACGGGCTCGTCCTCGTCGCGCCGCACGACCCGCTCCCGCTGCTCGCGCAGCTCGAGGGCCGCGAGCCCGGCGCGTTCGACCGCGAGTACCTGTCGCGCGAGGCGACCGAGGTGAGCATCCGCCTCACGCGCCGTCCTGTGCCCGCACAGGACTGAGGAGCCCGAGCCGGCCCGACCGGCCCGGCACGCGAGGACGCCCGGCGGCACGGGGATGGCCGCCGGGCGTCGTCGTGCGCTCCCCGGATCGAGCGATGCGTCGGTGCCCGAGTGCTGCGTGTCGGGACGCATCGCTCGGGCGCGGACGCATCGCTCGGCGAGCACAGGCCTCGCTACGGGGTCGTCGGAGGCTCCCAGCCCCGGCGCGGGGCGCGCGACATCGTCGTGGCCGCGCGGCGCCGGTAGACGACGTAGGGGCGCGTGAGGTAGCCGAGCGGCGCGGAGAACACGTGCACGAGGCGCGTGAACGGCCACAGGGCGAACAGCGCCAGGCCGCACAGGACGTGGAGCTGGAACGCGAGCGGGACGTCGGCCATGAGGGACGGGTCCGGCTGGAACGTGAGCAGCGAGCGGAACCACGGCGAGATCGAGCCGCGGTAGTCGTACCCGTCGCCGAAGATCTGGTGCTGAACCGTCGCGAGCGTGCCGAACCCGATCGCGGCGCCGAGCACGACGTACATGAGCTTGTCCGAGCGGGTGGTCACGCGGAAGACCGCGCCGGAGAGCCTCCGGCGCAGGACGAGGATCACGAGCCCGACGACCGTGAGGACGGCCGCGAACGTCCCGGCGATCGTCGCCACGAGGTGGTAGGCGTGCTCGTCCACGCCGACGGCCTCCAGCCACGGGCGCGGCACGAGGATCCCGACGACGTGCCCGCCGATCACCATGAGGATGCCGACGTGGAACAGCGGCGAGCCGAGGCGCAGCCAGCGGTTCTCGTAGAGCTGCGACGAGCGCGTGGTCCAGCCGAACTGGTCGTAGCGGTACCGCCACACGTGCCCGACGACGAACACCGCCGCCACCGCGTACGGGACGGCGACCCACAGCAGGACGTCGAGCGGGCTCATCGTCGGGTCTCCTCGGTCAGGCTCGGGATCGTGGCGAACGGCGTGAGGTGGGACAGGTCGCTCAGGCCGACGAGCTCGGTGGGCGGTCCCGCGGCGACCAGGTCGCGGAAGCGTGCCGCCGTCTCCGACTGCAGCGCCGGCAGCGTCGCGACGAGCGCCGCGACGACGTGCGCGTACGGGCTGCGGACGGTCTCGAGCGCGGCGCGCAGGACCTCGATGCCGTCGCGGTGCGCGTCGAGCACCATGCCGGCGATCTCGCCGTCCGTGCGCGCGGAGAGCTCGAGCACCGTGGGCAGGTGGTCGGGCAGCTCGGAGCCGTCCGTCTCCCAGCCCGCCGCGCGGAACGCCTCGACGAACGTGACGAGCGCGGCCCCGCGCTTTCGGGTGTCCCCGGCCGCGTAGTACGACAGGTACAACGAGCACCGGCGCTTGAGGTCGAACGTCGCGACGTAGGCGGCCTGCCGCTCCCCGAGGGACAGCGACGCCGTGGCGTCGAGGAACGCGCGCAGGGGCCGCCGCACGTCGGACGGCAGCCCGGCGACGACGTCCTCGACGTCCATGCGGTGCGCGGTGGCCTCCGCGGTGGGGTAGTCGAGCAGGAGCGAGATCACCGTGTGCGCGGCGCGGCGCTGGTCGTCCGGCAGGGGACCGGGCGACGATGCGCTCGTCGAGGACGCCGACCGGGACCTGGTCGTGCGTCTCATGCCGCACCCCCTGAGGGCTCGGTTCCGCCCGCCGGTCGCGGCGGCGGGAAGAGCCCGCCCGGGGTCCCGTCGCCGTCCCAGTTGAGCAGGTTGACCCGACCCGTGGTGGAGGGGGTGTACGGGCTGGTGGCCCGTTCCTCCGCGCCGACCGCGTGGAAGGACTCGCCCGTCGTCGGTCCCGCGCCGCCCATGCCCGGGCCGCCGTCGTAGTCGAGCGAGCAGGACAGCTCGTCGAGCTCGCGGGCGATCTCGGTGTGGGCGGTGGGGATGACGTAGCGGTCTTCGTACTTGGCGATGGCCAGGAGGCGGTACATGTCCTGGACTTGTTGTCCGGTCATGCCGACCGCGGCCGCGGTCTCTTCGTTGGCGTCGTGGCCGAGGTTGATGTCGCGCATGTAGGA
>NZ_JAMXMH010000013.1:0-224360 GCF_025818875.1 Cellulosimicrobium sp. SH8
TCGTGACCTACACCGTCACCGACATCGACGGCCTCACCGCCAAGGCCTTCGTCAAGGTCCCCGGCCTCACCGACCAGAGGCCCACGCTCCGACCGGGGACGCAGCTCGAGGTGCTGGCCGGCGAGTCCCTGCCCATCGACATCACCGAGCACGTGCTCGTCGTCGAGGGCAGGGCCCCGCGCCTGACGACCGAGGACGCCGTGAAGGTCACGGAGGGCTCGCGCGAGATCCCGTCGGTGACCCAGATCGTGTACACGCCCGACCCCGCCTACACCGGTCCGGCGTCGGTGTCGTTCGAGGTGACCGACGGCTCCGGTCCCGACGACCCCGAGGGGCACACGAACGTCCTGACCATCCCCGTCCAGGTCCTGCCGCCGGAGAACCTCGCGCCCGAGCTCGTCGGGTCCCCGGCGCTCGACGTGGCGGCGGGCGAGGAGGCCTCGGTCGACCTCGCACGCTTCGCCGCGGACGCCGACGGCGACCCGCTGACGTTCACCGCGTCCCCGGGCGGCGCACAGGGCATCACCGTCTCGGTCGAGGGCAGCACGCTGCACGCGCAGGCCACGCCCGAGGTGCCCAAGGGCTCGGTCGTCCAGGTCCCGATCACCGTCACCGACGGCGAGCACCCCCCGGTCGAGGGGACCGCGACGCTGACCGTCGTGGCCTCGACCCGACCCCTGGTCCGCGCCAACACCGACACGGTCGACGACGCCCACCAGGGCAAGGCCACCACGGTCGACGTGCTCGCGAACGACTCCAACCCGTTCCCCGACGCTCCGCTCAAGCTCGTCGACGCCGTCGTCGAGACCGGCCGCGGTTCGGCGGACCTGGCCGGTGACCAGGTGAGCGTCACGCCGCAGGACGACTTCGTGGGCGTCATGGTGGTCCGGTACCGGGTGCAGGACGCGACCAAGGACCCCGACCGCGAGGTCGAGGGCCGGGTCCAGCTCAAGGTGCTCGGCAAGCCGGAGGCGCCCGCGACCCCGCAGGTCGAGGAGGTCCGCTCCAAGACGGTGGTGCTGTCCTGGGACCCGCCGAACAACAACGGCGCCGAGATCACCGGCTACACCGTGCGGTCCCAGAACGGCTACGAGAAGGCCTGCGGCACCACCACCTGCACCCTCGACGGCCTCACCAACAACGTGAAGTACACCTTCACCGTGTTCGCGACCAACGCCGTCGGCGACGGACCCGCCTCCCCGCCCTCGGCCGAGGCCCGCCCCGACGAGAAGCCCGACCCGCCCGCCGCACCCACCCTCGAGTTCGGCGACCAGTCCCTCACCGTCACCTGGACCAACAAGGCCTACACCGACCGCTCCGCGATCGAGACCGTCGACCTGGAGATCTCCCCGGCACCGCCGGGCGGGGCGGTCCAGAAGACCGCGCTCGTCGGGACCTCGGTGACGTGGGACGGGCTGAAGAACGGCGTCGCGTACAAAGTGCGCGTCCGGGCGAACAACCTCGCCCCCGACCCCTCGGACTGGGGCGAGTACTCGACGGCGGAGACGCCCGCGGGCAAGCCCGCCGCGCCGGGCAAGCCGACCGCGAAGCGCACCTCGATCGGCGACACGTCGCAGATGCAGGTCGCGTGGGCCGCCCCGTCCGACAACGGCGCCGCGATCTCGAAGTACACGATCGAGGCGCTCCAGGGCGGCTCTGTCGTGAAGACCGCCACGGCCGGGGCAGGAGCGACCTCGACGACCATCGGGGTCTCCGCGGACACGACCGGTTACACGTTCCGTGTGCGGGCCCACAACAAGGCGACCGACAAGTTCGGCGACGCCGAGTTCTCGCCCGCGTCCGACCCGGTGCGCGCCTTCGCGGCGCCGAGCACGGTGAGCAACCTCAGGGCCACGGCGAACGGGACGAACAAGCAGATCCAGCTCTCGTTCGGCGCGGCGTCCGGCAACGGGGTGAAGGCGAGCGAGATCTCCTACGAGTACGCGGCCGGGGACGGCTGGAAGACGCTCGCTGACAACAAGATCGTGGGCGGGCTGACCAACGGCAAGGCGTACTCGATCAAGGTGCGCGCCGTCGCCAACGTCGACGGCGCGAACCAGGCCGGCGAGGGCACGACCGCCAACTCGGCCACCCCGTACGGACCGCCGCCCCGCCCGACGGTCTCGGCGAGCGGCGGCAAGGGCCAGGTGACCTTCAAGGTCTCCGGCGCGACGAACGGGCGCAACGTGACGATCACGGTCAGCGGGGCGAAGTCGGGCTCGTTCACGATCTCGCAGTCGGCGGGCTCGGGGTCGGACACGTACACCGCGAGCGGGCTCGGCTACAGCGAGACCGCCAAGCTGTGCGCCGTCGCGAAGGACAGCGAGGGCAACACGTCCGCCGAGGCGTGCGACTCCGCCACGACCGAGGCGCGCCCGGTCCCGACGGTCTACAAGCACTCCGACGCCCAGGGCGAGGAGGGGTGCGGGGACAGTTCGTGCCGCTGGCTCGGCATCGACCCCAACGGCGCGACGGGATCGGTCCAGTACCAGTGCTGGGGCTCGGACGGCGGCTGGCACAGGTTCTCGCCGTCGTCGAGCTACTCCAACGAGTGGTGGACGATCAACCTCAGCAACGGCCGCCAGCGGCTCCAGTGCTACTACGGCTGGCCGGGCCAGCAGGTCCAGGTGAAGTTCTCCGACGGGACGAGCACACCGGTGATGGGCTGGTAGCCCCCCGCCCGCCCTCTCCACAGCACGCAACGAGAAACGGAAACTCATGAGCACGATGACCCCCGAGCAGGCCACCTGGTTCGCTCAGACCTTCGACCGCCTCGTCGGCAACATCGGCCAGGCCGTCCTCGGCAAGGCGCACGTGGTGCGCCTGACCCTGACGTGCATGCTCTCCGAGGGCCACATCCTCCTGGAGGACGCGCCGGGCACCGGCAAGACGTCGCTCGCCCGCGCTCTCGCGGCGAGCGTCCAGGGCACGAACAACCGCATCCAGTTCACGCCCGACCTCCTCCCGTCGGACGTCACCGGCGTGACGATCTACGACCAGAAGACCGGGCAGTTCGAGTTCCACCAGGGCCCGATCTTCGCCTCGATCGTCCTGGCGGACGAGATCAACCGTGCCTCGCCCAAGACGCAGTCCGCGCTCCTCGAGGTCATGGAGGAGGGCCGGGTCACGGTCGACGGCGTCGGCCACGAGGTCGGCCGCCCGTTCATGGTCATCGCGACCCAGAACCCCATCGAGCAGGCCGGGACGTACCGCCTGCCCGAGGCGCAGCTCGACCGCTTCCTCATGAAGGCGTCGATCGGGTACCCCGACCACGCCTCGACGGTCGAGATCCTCTCCGGCGCGTCCGTCCGCGACCGGAGCAAGACGCTCCAGCCGCTCATCACGACGCAGGCCGTCACGGAGATGGCCGAGCTCGGCGCGCGCGTGCACGTCGACGGAGCGGTGCTCGAGTACGTCTCCCGGCTCGCCGAGGAGACGCGCAACGCGCCCGAGGTCCGCGTCGGCGTCTCCGTCCGTGGCTCGCTCGCGCTCGTGCGCTGCGCGAAGGTCTGGGCCGCGGCCCACGGCCGCAACTACGTGCTCCCGGACGACATCAAGGAGCTCGCGCAGCCGGCGTGGGCGCACCGCCTCGTGCTCGACCCGGAGGCGGAGTTCGCCGGCGCCACGAACGAGGCCGTGCTCGGCCGGCTCCTCGCCGACGTCGCGGCGCCGCAGGAGCGACGCTCCGCCTGACCGGACGCGCGGCGCTCCCCACGCCGCCCGCCCCTTCCGCCGCTCCGTGCCGCCGCGCGGACCACCGACCGGCGGACCGTCCTCCCCCGTACCGACCGAGAGCACATCGCATGAACGCCTCACACGGCCCCTCGACCGGCCGCCCGAGCACCCGCTCCGGCAGTCCGGGCGGCAGGACCGGCACGCCACCCGCGTCGTCGGCCCTCGCCGGACTGCTCCGTCCCCTCGCGGCGCCCCTCGCCCGGGTCGCCGCGCCGATCGGGCGCGCGCTCGCTCCGGTGACGCGGGCGGTCGAGCCGGTGACGTCGGCGGTCAGCCCGTTCGGCTGGGCCGCGCTCGTCGTCACCGTCGGGGCGTGGTGGGCCGGGCTGGCCTTCTCGTGGCTCGAGCTGCTCGTGGTGGCGATCCTGCTCACGGTGTCGCTGCTCGCCGCGGTCGCGTTCGTGCTCGGCCGCTTCCGCTACGCCGTCGTGCTCGACCTCGCGCAGCAGCGCGTCACGGTCGGCGACCGCGCCGTCGGCCGGCTCGACGTGCGCAACGACTCGGGTCGGCCGCTGCTCCCGTCGGTCATGGAGCTGCCGGTGGGGCAGGGCATGGCGACGTTCCCGGTCCCGCGCCTGCGTCCCCAGGGGAGCCACGAGGAGATCTTCACGGTGCCGACGCACCGGCGCTCGGTGATCTCCGTCGGTCCGGTGCGGTCGGTGCGGGCGGACCCGCTCGGGCTGCTGCGCCGAGAGGTCGTCTGGACCGAGCCCGAGGAGCTGTTCGTCCACCCGCGGGTGAAGAACCTCTCGGGCTCGTCCACCGGGTTCCTCAAGGACCTCGAGGGCCGTGTCACGACGGACATCTCCAACTCCGACGTCTCGTTCCACGCGCTGCGCGACTACGTCCCGGGCGACGACCGCCGGCACATCCACTGGAAGACGACGGCCCGCACCGGGCAGCTCATGGTCCGCCAGTTCGAGGAGACCCGCCGGTCGCACCTCGCCGTCCTCCTCTCCACCCGTGCGGAGGACTACGCGCACGACGACGAGTTCGAGCTCGCCGTGAGCGCGTGCGGGTCGCTCGGGCTGCAGGCCATCAAGGAGGACCGTGGCGTCACGGTGCTCGTCAACGACGGCAACCTGCGCGGCGACCACCGCACCCGCCTGCTCGACGACCTCGCCCGCGTCGAGACGCGCGCACAGCGGACGTCGCTCGTCGACGTCGCTCGCGTCGCGGGACTGACGATCAGCGACGCGTCGGTCGTGGCGTTCATCGTCGGCAGCAAGGTGACGCCCACGGAGCTGCGGGCGGCGTCCGCCCGGCTTCCCCAGGACGTCCGGGTGATGGCGATCCAGTGCGTGCCCGGCGCGTCGCTCAGCCGGCACGCGATCGCGGAGCTCGTCGTCCTCACCATCGGCGAGCTCGGCGAGCTCCCCCTCGCCCTGCGGAGGCTGAACGACTGATGAGCGCTCCCAGCACCACGACGCGCGGCTCGCGCCGCGCCACCCCGGTCGGCACGCCGGCCCCCTCCTCCGGCACGTCGCAGCGCAACACGACCCGGCTGCGCGGCGCCGACGCTCCGCGTGCGCTCACGGCCCTCGGTGCCGTCGACGCGCTCGCGCTGGTCCTCGTCCTCGGCGCGGTCGCGGTCGGGTTCGGGCCCGTGTGGGGGTCGACCGGGTACCTCGTCCCGGCCGTCGGCGGCGCCGTCGTCGGGCTCCTGGTCGCGTGGCTCGGCGCCTGGCGCCGGTGGTCCGCCGCCACGGTCCTCGTCGTCGGCGTGGTCGCGTACCTGCTCCTCGGTGGCGCGCTCGCGCTCCCCGCCGACGCGATCGGCGGCGTCGTCCCGTCGCTGCAGACCCTCACCGACCTGCTCCGTGGCGCCGTCACGGGCTGGAAGGAGTTCGTCACCACGGTCCCGCCGCTGCACTCCTTCCCGGAGCTCGCGGTCGTCCCGTACCTCCTCATGCTCGCCACCGCGCTGCTCGCGGGGACGATCGCGTGGCGCGCGCGCCGCGCCGAGTGGGCGCTCGTGCCCGTCGTGGTCGCGTTCGTCGGGGTCATCCTCCTCGGGACCGTCATCGCGGCGTTCCCGGTGGTGCAGGGTCTCGTCGTCGGCGGCGTGGGCCTGCTGTGGGCCGGGTGGCGGGTCACGGCCGCGCGGCTCGGTGCGCACCAGATCACGACGGAGGCGAGCAAGGCCGCGACGCAGCGGCTCTGGTGGCACCGGGTGCGGACCGGGGCCGCGATGCTCGTCGTCGGCGGCGTCGCGGCGGCGTTCGCCGCGCCCGTGCTGCTGCCGGACGAGCCGCGCACCGTGCTGCGCGAGACGGTCGTGCCGCCGCTCGACCTGCACGAGTACGTGAGCCCGCTCACCGCGTTCCGCAAGTACGCCAAGGACATGCGCGAGGACGAGCTGTTCACCGTGCGGGGTCTCCCGGCGGGAGCCAAGGTCCGCCTCGCCGGTCTCGACACGTACAACGGCGTCGTCTACGACGTCTCCAGCGGGCTGCCGGGATCGGGCGTCTACACGCGTGCGGGCGAGGAGATCGCCACCGTGGCGTCCGGGACGCCGACGCGCGTCGACGTCCAGGTCGGGGACTACGCCGGCGTGTGGGTGCCCGACGTCGGCACGCTCGAGGGCATCACCTACGCGGGCGACCGCGCGCGCGAGCTCGGTGAGACCACGTACTACAACTCGACGACCGGGACCGCCCTGACGACCGCCGGGCTGCGTCCCGGCGACTCGTACACGCTCGACACGCTCGTCACGGTCGAGCCCACCGAGGACGACCTGCGGGCGGGGGCCATCGACCAGTCGATCGAGGTCCCGAGACCGCCCAAGGACGCGCTGCCCGCGTCGCTCGCGGGCAAGGCCGCGCAGTTCATGGGGGAGGAGACCGAGCCGGTCGACCAGCTCTTCGCGCTCCGCGACGGCCTCGTGGCGAGCGGCGTCTTCTCCAGCGGGCTGGACACCCAGCCGCCGTCGCGTCCGGGCCACTCGGCGGAGCGCATCGACACGCTCCTCGCGGACGAGGAGATGGTGGGCGACGACGAGCAGTTCGCGGTGGCGCTCGCCCTCATGGCCAACCAGGCCGGCATCCCGGCGCGCGTGGTCATGGGCTTCTACCCCGACATGGAGAAGAACCCGCTCGAGCCGGGCGAGCCGTTCACGGCGACCGGGACCGACGTGCACGCGTGGGCGGA
This sequence comes from Cellulosimicrobium sp. SH8, assembly GCF_025818875.1. NCBI lineage: Bacteria > Bacillati > Actinomycetota > Actinomycetes > Micrococcales > Promicromonosporaceae > Cellulosimicrobium > Cellulosimicrobium sp. SH8. The sequence continues at coordinate 6,886 of NZ_JAMXMH010000013.1, forward strand.
GGTGCCGTTCGTCGGCTACGGGTGGGTGCCGATCACGGCGATCCCCGACGAGGACAACAAGATCCAGCCGGAGCCCAAGAGCCTCCAGGTGCCCAAGCCCCCGATCCTCGAGGACCCGGAGCCGCCGGAGGAGCCCGCCGAGGCCGAGGCGGGGAAGGTCGACGACGAGGAGAAGGAGAAGGCCGAGAGCGACGGCTTCGACTGGGGCCAGGCGGCTCTCGTCGCCGTCGCCGTGGTCGTGCCCCTGGCGCTCCTCGCACTGCCCGTGATCCTCGTGCTCGCCTACAAGGCGCGCCGCCGGGCCCGACGCCGCGCGGCGGCACGTCCGGTGGACCGCGTGAGCGGCGGGTGGCGCGAGGTCCTCGACACCGCGACGGACCTCGGGACCCCCGTCCCCGCCGGCTCCACGCGGCGCGAGGGGGCAGGCGTCCTCTCCCAGGCGTACGGCGCGACGGCGACGATCCCGCTCGCGCACCGTGCCGACGCGACCGTCTTCGGCGAGGGCGAGCCGACCGAGCAGGAGATCGAGGCCTTCTGGGCCGACGTCGACACGGTCGTCGGGGGGCTACGCTCCTCCGTGAACCGTCGGGCCCGCGTCCGTGCCGCACTCTCGTTGCGGTCCGTGCGCGCGGCCTCCGGTTCCTCGGGTCTGCGCCGGTGGCTGCCCGGCCGCCGCGCCGGCACGAAGGGTGGCGCCGTGCCCCCGGCGGCAGGGTCGTCGTCGGAGCCGACGAGACGACAGGGAGACGAGTCATGAGCGACGTGACGTGCGCCGCCTGCGGGTCCGCGCAGTCCTCGGGGTCCGCGTTCTGCGCGGTCTGCGGGCAGCCGTTCCCGCGGACGGGGCGCCCGGTCGCCGAGCCCGCGGCGGGCCCGGTCGGCAGCGTCCAGGCGGTCGCCGCGCGCGCGGCGAGCGACCTGCCGTACGCGGCCGCCCCCCACTCGGCGCCGGACACCACGACGGAGCCCGAGGTCTACGCGGCGACCCAGAAGGCGTTCGGCCCGGCCGTCGCGGCGCCGTCACCGTCGTCGCTCGCGACCGCCCCGTTCGCGGGGAGGGGACGGCGCTTCCTCGCCTACGTGGTCGACGTCGCGGTCCCTGGCCTCGTCGCGCTCGTGGTCGTCGTCGCGGGTCTCGCGATCGTCGGGACGCCGCTCGGCAGCGTCCAGGTCGTGACGCAGGACGAGGCCGCCGCGCTCCTCGGCAAGATGCTCGTGGTCTACGTCGTGGCTGCCGTGCTCGCCCTCGCCTGGTGGGTGGGCGTCTGGTTCTGGGAGGGCTCGACGGGCAAGACGCTCGGCAACCTCCTCACGGGCATCCGCACGGTCGACGCCGGCACGCGCGAGCCGATCGGCTTCGGCCGGGCCGCGCTGCGCTGGATCATCGTCGGCGTCGTGCCGGCGGGCGGGATCCTCGTCGTCCTGCTCAGCCCGGGCTTCGACTCCTCGGGCCGGTCGCAGGGCTGGCACGACAAGGCCGGCCGCTCGCTCGTGCTCGACGTGCGCGGCGTCGCCCCCACGTCCTCGTCGTCCTCGGGCTACGAGGGGGTGTCCTCGCTCATGGCCGGTGCGCCCGCGGGCGCCGGCCACGGCGCGGCCGGGGCCTACGCCCCGACGCCCCAGCCGGGATACACCCCCGCACCGGCTCAGCCCGGGTACGCCCCCGCACCGGCCCAGGCGGGGTACGCGCCCTACCCGCCCACCCCGGTCGGCGGCCCGGGTCCTGCGGCCCCGGCCGCACCTGCCGGCCCGGGCGCGTTCGCCCCGTCGGCACCGGCCCCGGCGGGCCCCGCACCGGCCGCGCCCGTCCCGGACCCGTGGGCCTTCCCGTCCTCCCCGGCGCCCGCGGGCGACGGTCTGATCACCGGCGTCCCGGGCGTCGGGAGCGGGCCGGCCCCGGCCGCGCCGCCGGTCCCCGCCACGCCCGCACCCGTTGCACGGCCCGCCGCGGTGACCCCCGGCCCGGTGGCGACGCCCGCCGCCGCAGCGCCCGCCCCCGCGCCCACGCCCGAGCCCGCCGAGGCGGAGTGGGACAGCACGCGCATGACGGCGCGGGACGTCCGTGCCATGGACCCCGCACCCGACGTCTCGGTCGTCATCGAGCTCGAGTCCGGAGAGCGTCGCGCCGTCGACCGCCCGACCCTGCTCGGCCGCAACCCGCAGGCGCCCGACGCCGGGCCGTGGAACCTCGTCGCGGTGGACGACCCCACGCGGTCGGTGTCCAAGACCCACGCCGAGCTCCGGGCGGACCCGAGCGGCCTGTGGCTCACGGACCGCGGTTCCACCAACGGCACCGTCGTCTCGGTGCCGGGCGCCCCGCCGCGCGTCGCCGAGCCGGGGACCCGCGTGCGCGTCCCCGTCGGCGCGACGATCCACGTGGGCGACCGCCGCATCGTCGTCCACCCCGGTGCCGCATGACGACCGAGCTGCCGGCCGAGGTCCACCTGGCCTGGGGCGCGGCCTCGCACCGCGGCGCGCGCCGGCTCCTCAACGAGGACCGGTTCCTCGTCTCGCGCTCCGTCTTCTTCGTCGCCGACGGCATGGGCGGCCACGAGGCGGGCGAGGTCGCGAGCGCGACGGCCGTCGAGGCGCTCCGGCCGCTGGCCGACCTCGACGTGATCACGCCGGACGAGGTCCGGACCCGGATCGCGGTCGCGCAGGAGAACGTCCAGGCGATCGTCACCGAGCCCGGCCGGGGGGCGGGCACCACCGTCACGGGTGTGGTGGTCTCGGAGCAGGACGGGAACCCGTACTGGCTCGTCGTCAACGTGGGCGACTCGCGGACCTACCACCTCGCCGGCGGGCACCTCGAGCAGGTGAGCGTCGACCACTCGGAGGTGCAGGAGATGGTCGACGCCGGGCTGCTGACGCCCGCGGAGGCGCTCACCCACCCGCGTCGGCACGTCGTGACGCGCGCGCTCGGCTCGCGCAACGCCCCGCAGGTGGACTTCTGGTACCTGCCGATCGAGCGGCACGACCGCGTCCTGGTCTGCTCGGACGGGCTGACGGGCGAGCTCACGGACGAGCGGATCGCGGAGGTCCTGCTCTCCACGCCCGACCCGCAGGCGGCCGCGGAGCGTCTGGTCCACGAGGCCATCGCGGCCGGTGGGCGGGATAACATCACAGTCGTCGTCGTCGATGCGACGGGCGTGTCCGACGACACGAGCGGCGGGAGCACGACACCGCGCGACCACGCCGGGGCACCGGGTCCGGTCGTCGACGAGGACACGCTGCCCAGGGATGTTCGTCTGCAGATCGGGGGTCTGACGTGACGCTGCGCTACGTCACGGGAACCGCACGCGCCATCGTGCGAGGCGGCACGGTCGTCGTGCTGCCGGGTCCGGTGGAGGCTTCGCTCGTCGAGCAGGTCTGGGACCAGCTCGGCACCGACGCGGGGGTCGTCGAGGTCCTCCAGGTGCTCACCGGCGCCTTCGGCTCGAGCCTGCGGACGGTGCCTCCGTTCGTGGTGGCGGTGGTCGCGGACCGTCGCGTCCACGTCGCCGCGCGCGGCCGCGTCACGGTGACCCTCGAGCTCGACGGCGGCGAGCGCGTGCGGGTCGAGGGCGAGGGCGTCACGACCTGGTCCGAGCGTGTCCTGGACGACGTCGTCGAGCTGCTCGTGCGCGCCGACACCGGCGTCGTCGGCACCCTCGACGAGGCACCGGCAGGCGAGCCCCTGCTCGGGGGCGCGACCTCTCTCCCGCTGGTCTCCGGCGTCGTCCTCGCGGGCGCCGTCGCGTGGCCCCTCGCCGAGCGTCCCGCCCCGCCCGTGGTCGAGGACCTCCCGGTCGACGACGGGCCCGCGGCCGACCCCGCGCCGGCGGACCGCACCTCCTGGGGCACGACCGTCGGGTCGGCGCCCGACGAGGTCGCGCCCGCCGTGGTGACCGCGGCGCCGCTCGGCGCGACGCTCCGCCTCCCGGAGGAGACCATCGCGCCCGAGCCGGAGTCCGCCGCCCCGGTCCTGCCGGTGCTCGCGGACCTGCCGGCGACGGCCGAGCTCGAGGCCGCCGCGTCGCCGGCGGAGGACGCCGACGACGACTACGCCCACCTGTGGGGGTCGACCATCCTGCGGACCGTCGAGGACGCCGCCGTGCGCACGGAGGACGACGAGGAGCACGACGAGCCCGCGTCACCGAGCCCCGTGACGCCGCCCGTCCCCCCGGCGCCCGACGCCGGGGAGCCGCCCCTGCCGCCGCCGGCCGCGACCGGCGACGGCCTCATCGCGGGCGTCCCGCGGGAGTGGACGGGCGCGACGCCCGCCGCCGCGCACCGCGCCGCGACCGTCGCCGACCCCGACGACGAGCCCACGGAGGCCGAGGGCGAGCCGTCCCCCGGGTTCGACCACGACGGCCACACCGTCCACTCGTCCGCCATCGCCGACCTGCGCGCGGCCGCGCAGGACGCGGGCGGCGGTGCTACCCCGGTGCCGCCTCCGCCGTCGTTCAGCGCCCCGCCCGGGCCGGGGCAGCAGCAGATCCTCGCGCGCACGTGCGCCCAGGGCCACGCGAACCCGCCGTCGCGGGACACGTGCGCGGTCTGCGGCGGGCCGCTGGAGGGAGACGCCGAGCTCGCGATCCGTCCGCCGCTCGGGCGGGTCCTCGTCTCGACGGGGCAGGCGGTCGAGCTCGACCGTCCCGTCGTCGTGGGCCGGCGCCCGCGCACGCCCCGGTCGCAGGCGGCGGACCTGCCCCGCCTGGTGACGGTGCCCAGCCCGCAGCAGGACATCTCGCGCTCGCACCTCGAGATCACGCTCGAGGGGTGGCACGTGCTCGTGAGCGACATGGCGACGACGAACGGCACCACGCTCCTGCGCGCGGGTCAGCCGCCGCGGCGCCTGCACCCGTCGGAGCCGGTCCTGGTCGTCGACGGGGACGTCGCCGACCTCGGCGACGGCGTGACCCTCGTCTTCGAGGGGATCCGGTGAGCACCAAGCGCGCGCCGTCCCCACCGCCGGAGATCACGGGCTTCGAGTACGTCTCGCTGGTCGGCTCGGGCGGGTTCTCCGACGTCTTCCTCTACCAGCAGCAGCGCCCCCGCCGGCGCGTCGCGGTCAAGGTCCTGCTGCAGGAATGGTCGAGCCACTCGCAGCGGGCGGCGTTCGACGCCGAGGCCGACCTCATGGCGACGCTCTCGACGCACCCGTCGATCGTCACGATGTACGAGGCGGACATCGCCGACGACGGGCGCCCGTACCTCGCCATGGAGTACTGCTCACGTCCCAACCTGGGGGCGCGGTACCGCACCGAGCGGCTCTCGGTCGCCGAGGCGCTGCGCACCGCGGTCCAGATCGCCGGCGCCGTGGAGACGGCGCACCGCGCGGGCATCCTGCACCGTGACATCAAGCCCGCGAACATCCTGGTGACCGAGTACGGCCACCCGGCCCTCACGGACTTCGGCATCTCCTCCACGGTCGACGACGCCGCGCGCGCCGAGGGCATGTCGATCCCGTGGTCCCCGCCCGAGTCGTTCGCCGAGCCGCCCCGCAGCGGCATCGCGACCGACGTCTGGGCCCTCGCCGCGACGACGTACACGCTGCTCGCGGGCCGGACGCCGTTCGAGGTGCCCGGTGGGTCGAACTCGAGCGCCAACCTCATCTCGCGCATCGAGACCTCGCCGCTGCCTCCGACGGGCCGCACGGACGTCCCGGCCTCGCTCGAGCGCGTGCTCGCGACGGCGATGGCGAAGAACCCCGGGTCGCGCTACCCCACGGTCCTCGCGTTCGCCCGCGCGCTCCAGCAGGTGCAGAACGAGCTGTCGTACGCGGTCACCCCGATCGACCTGCTCGACGACACGGGGCACGTGCAGGAGGAGGAGCCGGACGACGACGCCGGGACCCGCCTGCGCCAGGTCGTGTCGATCGACCCGGCGGGGCCGGGCGGGACGTCGTCGGGGCCCGTCGCGCCGAGCCGGCCCACCCAGCCGACGACGCCGCTGCGGCCGGGCCAGCCGGGCGCCCCGTGGCCGGGTCAGACCGTCGCGCCCGGAACGGCCGCCCCGTCACCGCAGCCGGGCCCGCACGCCCCGCAGCAGCCCTACGCGCCCGCGGCCTGGAACCAGGGCGCACCCGCGCACACCGCGGGCACCGCGCCGACCTCCGCCGTCGGCGCGGGCGGGCACGCGCCCGTCGCCGAGCTCACGGACCCGTCCCGGATGTACCCCGGCGCCCGGCGCCCGGGCGTCTGGAACCAGCCTCCCGTCGAGGACACGGTCCACCGGCCCGCCGGGCCGGAGGCGGGCGGGCCGGCCGTCGCGCCGACGGAGGAACGGTCCGGTCGGGGCGCGCTGTGGGCGACGCTCGCGGGCGTCGTCGGGGTCGCGGTCGCGGTCGGCGGCTTCTTCCTCCTCCGCCCGGACGCCACCGTGGACGACACGGACCCCGACGGGGGCGGCGAGGAGACGGTCGCCACCGACGACGACTTCCTGCCGTCAGACAACCTCGGCGACCTCGTCCCGCCGGTCAACGACCTCGTGGGCACCTACGACCCGGCGCGCGAGGTCGCGACGTTCACGTGGGCGTACGACTCGGTGAAGGCGCAGGACGGCGACTCGTTCGCCTGGAAGAAGCTGGACCCCATCGAGGAGACCCCCTACAAGGAGATCTTCGACGAGACGACCGTCGAGCTGCGGGCGAAGCCGGGCGAGCAGGTCTGCATCGAGGTCGTCGTGATCCGGGACGGTAGGCCGTCCGCGGCGCCCGGGAAGTCGTGCGTGACGGGGGAGGCGGCGTGAGCGAGCTCGCGGTCGAGTTCTGCGGGGAGTGGTTCCGCCCGTCCGTGGACGGGGACCCGTTCGACATCGGGCGGGACGGCGACCTCGCGATCGAGGACAACCCGTACCTGCACCGCCGCTTCCTGCGCATCTCGCACGAGGGCGGCATCTGGTGGCTCGCGAACGTCGGGACGCTCATCTCGGCGACGGTGTGCGACTCGGGCGGCGGGGTCCAGTCCTGGCTCTCGCCGGGCAACCGCCTTCCGATCGTCTTCCCGACGACGTCGATCGTGTTCACGGCCGGGCCGACGACGTACGAGCTCACCGCGCAGCTGCGCGGCGCTCCGTACCAGGAGATCCGCTCGGAGGACACCGAGTCGGGCGGCGCGACGACGATCGGCATGATCACCTTCACCACGAGCCAGAAGCAGCTCATCGTGGCGCTGGCCGAGCCGATGCTGCGTCGCGACGGCACGGGCCTGTCGGAGATCCCGTCGTCCGCCGCTGCCGCGGCCCGGCTGGGCTGGGCCACGACGCGCTTCAACCGCAAGCTCGACAACGTGTGCGACAAGCTCGACCGGATCGGGGTCAAGGGCCTGCGCGGCGGCCCCGGCGCGCTCGCGACGAACCGTCGCGCGCGCCTCGTCGAGTACGCCGTGGCGTCACGCCTCGTGACCTCGGCCGACCTGCCCCTGCTCGACCTCACCGACGACGGCTGACGGCGTCGGCCGCGGCGGGCGCGCTCGACGCGTGCCCCGACCGGTCGTGCCCTCGGCACCGTCGCCGGCCCGTCGGAGCCTCCCGGCCTGCCCGTCCCTCTCCCCGGACCTGAACAGGAACCTTCGTGCGAATCAAGCTCACGCTGCACCGACCCGACGCCAGCACGACCAACGTCGCCGTCACGGCCGACGCGACGGCCACCGTGCGCGACGTCGCCGAGGCGCTGTTCGCGGGCGACCCCACCCGGTCGGGCACGGCCGTCCCGGACCGGCTCACGCTCCAGGTCGGCACCTCGTCGTCGGGGTCGGGGCAGGGGCGCGTGCTGTCGCCCACGAGCGACCTCACGGAGGCCGGGCTGCGGTCCGGGTCGACGGTGTCGATCGTGCGCGTCTCCGAGCAGTTCGACGCCCCCGGGCAGGACCGCGGCGCGGCCGTCGCCGTCCTGCGCGTGCTCGAGGGGCCGGACGCCGGTCGGGAGTTCCCCCTCCCCGTGGGGACGAGCTACCTCGGCCGCGACCGCAACATGGACATCCGCCTGAGCGACCCGCAGGTCTCCAAGCGGCACGCCCGTGTCACCGTCGGCGAGTCGATCGAGATCACGGACACGAACTCGGCGAACGGGCTCGTCATGGGCGGGCAGCGCATGATGCGCTCGACGCTCACGTCGTCGGACACGGTGACGATCGGGAGCACGGTCGTGTCGGTCGTCGCGCTGCACCGCACGACGAGCCTGGCGCCGACGAGCCCGGTCGTGGAGTTCAACCGCTCGCCGCGCGTGGTCGCCCGCTTCCCGGAGCGCAAGCTCAAGGCGCCCAAGCCGCCGCAGCCGCCGGAGCCCCAGCGCTTCCCCTACCTCGCGATGGTCGCGCCGCTCCTCATGGGCGTGATCCTCTACTCGGTCACGAAGAACGTCCTGTCGATCGTCTTCATCGGCCTGAGCCCGATCCTCATGCTCGGCAACTACCTCGACCAGAAGGTGCAGGCCAGGCGCAAGCTCAAGGCCCAGCGCGAGCAGTTCGAGGCGGCGGTCGTCGCCATGCGCGACACGATCGACCGCACCCACGCCGTCGAGCGTGCGGTGCGCCTCTCGGAGGCGCCGTCGGTGGGCGACACGGTCGACGCGGTCCGGCGCCTGGGCGGGCTCATGTGGACGCACCGCCCCGAGCACGAGGCGTTCCTCGCCGTGCGCATCGGGCTCGGCACCGCGCCGGCGCGCACCCAGCTCGAGCAGCCGGGCGAGAACAACACGCTGCCCGAGTACTGGAACGAGCTGGAGAAGCTGCACGCGCAGTGCGCGACGATCTCCGGCGTCCCGGTCGTCGGTCGCCTGCGCACGGACGGCGCGCTCGGCGTCGCCGGGGCGGGGGCCGCCGTCGACGCGGTCGCCCGGGGGATCCTCGTCCAGCTCGCGGGCCTGCACTCGCCGTCGGAGCTCGTGCTCGCGGCGGTGACGTCGCAGCGCTCGCGCGCCGACTGGGAGTGGCTCGAGTGGCTGCCGCACACGGGCTCGCCGCACAGCCCGCTGGGGGGCGACCACCTCGCCGACAACCCCGGCGCGGCGCAGGCGCTGCTGTCGCAGCTCGAGGACCTGGTCGAGGCGCGGGGGGCCGACCTCGACACGCACGCCGAGCTGCGGGGGCCGATCGACCCGGAGGAGGGCGAGGACACGCCCAAGCCGGTGCTGCCGACGGTCGTCGTGCTCGTCGAGGACGACGCCCCGGTCGACCGCTCTCGGCTCACGCGCCTCGTGGAGCGCGGCGCGGACGCGGGCGTGCACGTCGTCTGGGTCGCGCCCTCGGTCGAGCAGCTTCCCGCCGCGTGCCGCACGTTCGTCCTCGTGGACACCGCCGACGCCGCGGGCACGGCCGCGCCGGGCGCGAGCGCGGGCGCCACGAGCGGCGAGGTCCGGGTGGGCCGGCTGTCCTTCCCGGTGGCGTGCGAGACCGTGGACCTCGCGACCGCCCACGAGGTCGCGCGCATCCTCGCCCCTGTGGTCGACGTCGGCGCGCCCGTCGACGACGACTCCGACCTCCCGCGCTCGGTCTCCTACCTCACGCTCGCGGGCACCGCGCTGGCCGAGGACCCGGGCCGTCTCATCGACGCGTGGCGCGAGAACGGGTCCCTCACCCCGCGCGACGGGTCCCCGCCCGTGCGCCGCAAGGTTCCGACGAACCTGCGCGGCCTGGTCGGGCACTCGGGCACCGAGCCGCTCTACCTCGACCTGCGCACGCAGGGCCCGCACGCGCTGGTGGGCGGGACGACCGGTGCGGGCAAGTCCGAGTTCCTCCAGTCGTGGGTGCTCGGGATGGCGGCGGCGCACAGCCCGGACCGCGTGACGTTCCTCTTCGTGGACTACAAGGGCGGCGCCGCGTTCGCGGACTGCGTCAACCTGCCGCACACCGTCGGCCTCGTCACCGACCTGTCGCCGCACCTGGTGCGCCGCGCCCTCACGTCGCTGCGGGCCGAGCTGCGCTACCGCGAGCACCTGCTCAACCGGAAGAAGGCCAAGGACCTCGCGTCCCTGGAGCGGACCGGCGACCCCGACGCGCCGCCGAGCCTGCTCATCGTGGTCGACGAGTTCGCGGCGCTGGTCAACGAGGTGCCGGAGTTCGTCGACGGCGTCGTGGACGTCGCCCAGCGCGGTCGCTCGCTCGGTCTGCACCTCATCCTCGCGACCCAGCGTCCGGCGGGCGTCATCAAGGACAACCTGCGCGCCAACACCAACCTGCGCGTCGCGCTGCGCATGGCGGACGAGGACGACTCGACGGACATCCTCGGCATCCCGATGGCCGCCCACTTCGACCCCTCGATCCCCGGCCGCGGCGCGGTGAAGACCGGTCCGGGTCGCATCACGCCGTTCCAGACCGGCTACGCCGGCGGCTGGACGACGGCCCAGCCCGAGCGGTCGCGCATCGACATCCAGGAGATGGCGTTCGGCTCCGACATCCGCTGGGAGCTGCCGGAGCCCGAGGTCGAGGAGGTCACCGACCCGGGCCCCAACGACATCGCGCGCGTGGTCGCGACGATCTCGCGGGCCGCGACGGAGGCCGCGGTCCCGGTGCCGCGCAAGCCGTGGCTGGCCGAGCTCGCCCCGACGTACGACCTCGCGCGCCTGCCGAACCCGCGCACCGACACGATGCTGCTGCTCGGGGTGGAGGACGACCCGACGACCCAGGCGCAGCCGACCGTCTTCTACGAGCCCGACCGCGACGGCAACATGGCGATCTACGGCACGGGCGGCTCGGGCAAGAGCGCGACCCTGCGGACGATCGCCGTCTCCGCCGCGATCACGGCGCGCGGCGGCCCCGTCCAGGTCTACGCGATCGACAGCGGTGCGAGCGGCCTGCGCATGCTCGAGGACCTGCCCCACGTCGGCGCGGTCATCACGGGCGACGACGAGGAGCGCGTCCAGCGCGTGCTGCGCACGCTGCGCGACCTCGTCGACGAGCGCTCCGCCCGCTACGCCTCGGTCCGCGCCGGCAGCCTCGACGAGTACCGGCGCCTCGCGAACGCGCCCGACGAGCCGCGCATCCTGCTGCTGGTCGACGGCATCGGCGCGTTCCGCGAGTCCTACGAGTTCCGGCCCGCGCACGCGTTCCCCGTGTGGGGCGCGTTCACGGCCATCGCGACGGACGGCCGCCAGGTCGGCGTGCACGTCGTCGTCGCGGGCGACCGGGCGGCGTCGGTCCCGACGTCCCTCGGCTCGACGATCCAGAAGCGCCTCGTGCTGCGCCTGGCGAGCGAGGACGACTACCTGACGCTCGGCGTCCCCAAGGACGTCCTGTCGCTCACGTCCCCGCCCGGGCGCGGCGTGCTCGACGAGAACGAGGTCCAGATCGCGGTCCTGGGCGGCGACCCGAACGTCGCGCTCCAGGCGCGCGAGCTGGGCAAGCTCCGCGACGCGATGACGCGCCTCGGCATCCAGCAGGCGCCCGGCGTCGAGCGGCTGCCCGACAGCTTCGCTCTGGACGCGCTGCCCGAGGTCACGGGGGGACGGCCGACGATCGGCCTCGACGACCTCGACATCGCCCCGGTGGCGCTGCCCGCCCGGGGGACGTTCATGCTCTCGGGCCCGCCCGGGGGCGGTCGCACGACGGCGCTCGTCACGATCGCCCAGGCCGTGCGCCGGGCACGTGCGGGCCGGGTCGTGTACCTCTCGCCACGCCGCACGAGCATCTCGGCGCTCGACGCCTGGGACACGGCGGCGACGTCGCCCGAGGAGGTCGTGACGCTCCTCGAGTCGCTCACGCAGGCGCTCGACGGCGGATCGTTGCGGCCCGGCGCGCTCACCGTGCTCGTCGAGTCGGTGACGGAGTTCACGGGGACGCCGGCGGAGCAGCCGCTCGTCGCGTTCGTGCGGGCCGCCACGCGCGCGGAGCAGCTCGTCGTGGGCGAGGCCGAGTCGTCGACGTGGGGGCAGGCGTGGGCCATCGCGCAGCCGTTCAAGGCGGGTCGCAGCGGCCTGCTCCTCACGCCGGGCGACCTCGACGGCGACACCTTGCTCGGGACCGGTCTCGGCCGGATCCGGCGCGCGGACTTCCCGCCGGGACGCGGCTTCCTCGTCGTCTCCGGGCGGGCGCGCAAGCTGCACGTCGCGCTCCCGCGGTAGCGACGTGACGCCCGCGGGGACCTCATGGGGACACCTCCCCATCGACGGGGCGCGCGGGCCGATGGTTGAGTAAGGCCATCGACAACGGGACGACGTCCACGCAGGGTGGGGGTCGAGAGACAGAAGGAGAACACCATGGCTGGTGGCATGTGGGGCGCGAACGTCGAGGAGCTGCGTGGGCTCGGTCAGACGCTGCAGCAGAAGGCGGACGAGATCCGCACGACCATGCAGAACCTGAACTCGCAGATCCAGAGCGTGCCGTGGGAGGGCCCCGACGCCCAGCAGTTCAAGGGCAGTGACTGGCCGGCGGCGCAGACGCAGCTCAACAACGTCGCGCAGACGCTGACGGACGCGGGCCAGAAGGCCACGCAGAACGCGCAGCAGCAGGAGCAGGCTTCGAACAGCTGATCCGCTGAGCTCCACCGAGGGCGCGGGACCCGAGACGGGTCCCGCGCCCTCGGCGTGTCCGGGCTCGGGACGGTCCCGCCGGCCCCTGGCTTGGCGGTCGAGGCTCAGCCGGTCTGCGAGACTGCTGGCGCGCCCCGCTCCGCCGGAGCGCGACGAGAGCGACCGAGAGGACCTGACGCATGACCGAGCTGCGCTACCCGAGCGACGACTTCCCCGCGCCGGTGGGGGTGCGGGTCGACGCGCCGGACCGCTGGGTCCCGCTGCCGCACGTCGCCCTGCCGCTCGCGCTGGGGCGCGAGGTGGAGGAGGGGGAGTTCAACCCGAACGTCATCGTCGTGGTCTCGCGTATCCGGGCCGAGCAGACGCTGGACGACGTGCACGCCGAGGTGCTGCGCAAGCTCAAGCCGCTGCCACGGCTGCGCCAGCTCGACGGCGGCGACGTGGACGTGGACGGCCTGCCGGGGCGGTGGGTCGAGGCGTCCTTCAAGGGTGGCGGGGGAGCGGTGCTCGTGCAGTCGGTGCGGACCGTGGTCGTCCCGCGCGGGCCCGTGGCGGACCTCGTCCAGACGACGGGGACGTGCACGCTCCTGCAGCACCCGTGGGCCGCGGCGGAGATCCGCGCCGTCCAGGAGAGCCTCCGCCTCGACCGCTGAGCCCCGGCGTTACATTCGCCCGGATCACAAGACGAGGTATCCACCAGGCGAGACCGGTGAGACCCTGGTCATGGAGGAGAGGGCCCGAGTGAGGCGACCCTCACCCCAGTCGTACAATCGAGAGGTCTCCTGCGGCCGGTACCCGAACCGGCCGACGCGGAACGGCCCGTCGGCCGCGCGGGAGAGACCCCCGTCCTCGACCGGAAGGCGCACCGTCCTGTGAGCAGCATCCGTCCACTGCGCGTCGCGATCGTCGGCGCTGGTCCCGCCGGGATCTACGCCGCGGACATCCTGTCCAAGACCGACCTCGACGTGAGCATCGACCTGTTCGAGCGTCTGCCCGCGCCGTTCGGCCTCGTGCGCTACGGCGTCGCGCCGGACCACCCGCGCATCAAGCAGATCATCGTGGCGCTCCACAAGGTGCTGAGCCGCGGCGACATCCGCCTGCTCGCGAACGTGGACTACGGCGTCGACCTCAAGCTGGACGACCTGCGCCAGTACTACGACGCGGTGATCTTCTCCACGGGGTCGATCCGCGACGCGGCGCTGCCCGTCGAGGGCATCGACCTGCCGGGCTCCTACGGCGCGGCCGACTTCGTGTCCTGGTACGACGGCCACCCGGACGTCCCGCGCACGTGGCCGCTCGAGGCCCAGCAGGTCGCGGTCCTCGGCGCGGGCAACGTCGCGCTCGACGTCGCGCGCGTGCTCGCCAAGCACGCGGACGACTTGCTGCCGACCGAGGTCCCGCAGAACGTCTACGAGATCCTCAAGTCCTCGCCGGTCACGGACGTGCACGTGTTCGCCCGCCGTGGGCCGGCGCAGGCCAAGTTCTCGCCGCTCGAGCTGCGCGAGCTGGGCCACGTCCCCGACGTCGACGTGATCGTCTACCCGGAGGACTTCGAGTTCGACGAGGGCTCGATGGCCGCGATCAGCTCGTCGAACCAGACCAAGCAGGTCGTCAAGACCCTCACGGACTGGACGCTCAAGGACCCGAGCGAGAACACGGCCTCGCGCCGTCTGCACCTGCACTTCCTCCACGCCCCGGCAGCGGTCCTCGGCGACGGCAAGGTCGAGGCGCTGCGGACCGAGCGCACCCAGCTCAACGGCGACGGCACCGTCTCCGGCACGGGCGAGTTCCACGAGTGGCCCGTGCAGGCCGTGTACCGCGCGGTCGGCTACTTCGGCTCGCCGCTGCCCGAGATCCCGTTCGACGAGCTCAAGGGCGTCATCCCGAACCGCGAGGGCCGGGTCATCGACATCGACGGCGAGCACATCCCCGGCGTCTACGCGACCGGCTGGATCAAGCGCGGCCCGGTGGGCCTCATCGGCCACACGAAGTCGGACGCGTCCGAGACGATCCGCCACCTCGTCGAGGACGTCACCGGTGCGGGCGACGGCGGCGACGTCGCGGCGGCGGACCTGGCCGCAGGGCGCGTCGCGCCGCTCGGCGACCCCGAGGCGGTCGTGGACTTCCTCCGCGAGCGCCGCGTCGACCACATCGAGTGGTCGGGGTGGGAGCTGCTCGACGCGTACGAGCGTGCCCTCGGCGAGCCGCACGGGCGCGAGCGCATCAAGGTCGTGCCCCGCGAGGACATGATCCGCGTGGCCCGCGGCGAGACCCAGGTCGGCTGACCCCACGGCCTGCAAGGCCCAGGGAACGCGACGACGGCGCCCCACCCCGGAGGATGGGGCGCCGTCGTCGTGCGCGGCAGGGACGACGACGGCCGCGGCCGGGAACGGGACGGTCGCCTCGGGCGTTCACCAGGTGGGCGCCGACGGGGTCGGCGCCCGTCGGGCGCCCGGCGGACCACGCGGGTGCCCGAGGCACGGAAGGGAGCACAGCGTGGGGCGTCAGCACTTCAACGGTCTCAAGACGGCCGGCCTGTTCGGCGTCATGTGGGCCATCGTCCTGGGCCTCTGGGCGCTGTTCGGCGCCAAGGCGAACCTGCTGTGGCTGTTCGTCGGCATCGGCCTCGTGACGACGTTCTACGGGTACTGGAACTCCGACAAGATCGCGATCCGCGCGATGCACGCCCGCCCCGTGAGCGAGCTCGAGCAGCCCGCCATGTACCGGATCGTGCGCGAGCTCTCGACCGAGGCGCGCCAGCCGATGCCGCGCCTCTACGTCTCGCCCACGCAGGCGCCCAACGCGTTCGCGACGGGACGCAACCCCAAGAACGCTGCCGTGTGCTGCACGGAGGGCATCCTGCGCCTCCTCGACGAGCGCGAGCTGCGCGGCGTGCTCGGGCACGAGCTCATGCACGTGTACAACCGGGACATCCTCACGTCGTCGGTCGCGGGCGCGCTCGCCGGGGTGATCACCTCGCTCGCGCAGTTCCTGCTGATCTTCGGCGGCGACCGCGACCGTGGTGGGAACCCGCTCGCGGCGATCGCGATGGTCGTCCTCGCGCCGGTCGCGGCGATGCTCATCCAGCTCGCCATCTCGCGCACGCGCGAGTATGACGCCGACGAGGACGGGGCCAAGCTCACCGGCGACCCGCTCGCGCTCGCGTCCGCGCTGCGCAAGCTCGACGCGGGCACGCAGCGGGCCCCGCTCCCGCAGAACCGCGACCTCGTGGACGTCTCGCACCTCATGATCGCGAACCCGTTCCGCGGCGCGGGCGTCGCCAAGATGTTCGCGACCCACCCGCCGATGGCGGAGCGCATCAAGCGGCTCGAGACGATGGCCGGTCACGGCCCGGGCTACGGCGGCATCACCTACCACTGACGGGCGCGAGGCGGCGTACCGGGCGGGGCCACGGGCGCGGCAGACGCACAGCGCCGACGCGCGGGGCAGGTGGCACGATGACCCCGTGCCCCGCCGCCGGACGCATCTCGCGCGCGACCTCGCCCTCGTGCTCCTCGCCGTCGGCGGGCCCACGCTCGTGCTGCGCCAACGGCACGGCCGCGGGTGGATCGTCGACGACGTGGTCACCGCCGTGACGGTCTCGGGTCTCGTGTGCCTGTCCGCCGCGGTCGGTCTCGCGCTGACGCGGCGCGCGCCCGGCCCGGTCGCGCGCGAGACGGCGCTCTACGTCCTCGTGGGCGTCTTCACCGCCGTCGGGGCGGCCGTCGGCACGTGGCGCGTCCTCGACGACCAGGCGCTCGCGCAGGGCTGGGTCGGCCTGCTCGCCGCGTACGTCGCGGTCGCCTTCCACGTCGGGTTGGCGGTCACGGCGCGGGGGCGCCGCCCGGCGCGCTGACCTCCAGCGCGTCGAGGAGGACGGCGGCGACGCCGTCGTCGTCGTTCGCGGCGGTGCGGTCGGTCGCCGCGGCCAGGACGTCGGGGTGCGCGTTCGCGACGGCGAACGAGCGGCCCGCCCAGCGCAGCATGGGCAGGTCGTTGGGCATGTCCCCGAACGCCCAGACGTCGCGGGCGTCGACGCCGAGCCGGGCGCACCAGCGCGCGAGCGCGGCGTCCTTCGTCACGGCCGGGGCGAGCAGCTCGGCGAGGCCCGCCGCCCCGGAGTAGGCGAGGTGAGCCCGGTCGCCGACCGCGTCGCGCACGCGCGCGAAGAACGTCTCCTGCGCCGTCGTCTGCCCGTCCGCGACGACGACGGGCTGCGTCGCGGGGGCGTCCTCGACCGGCGCGCCGGGGTCCCGCGCGAGGATCTTGCCGACGGGCTGCCGGGTGCCGGTGCCGGGGGTGGCGCCGGGCGCGGCGAGCGTCGACTCGACCACGGCGACGACGTCCGCGTCGTCGTCCGGGGTGGAGCGGAAGCCCGGGTCGAACGTCGGCCCGTCGACTCTCTCGAACGCGAGCGCGACGCCCGGGACGGCGGCGCGCAGGTCGGCGACGAGCGCGGCCGCCTCGTCCGCGGCGAAGCCGCACACGTCGAGCGGGCTCGCGGTGGCCAGGTCCCACACCGCCGCGCCGCCGAGGCAGATGACGTGCCCGTGCCCGCCGACGACGTCGGCGAGCTGGTCGAGCCAGCGCGGCGGGCGCGCCGTGACGAACACCACCTCCACCCCGGCGTCCTCGGCGGCACGCAGCGCGGCGCGCGTGCGCTCCGAGACGGTCCCGTCGGACCTCAGGAGCGTGCCGTCGAGGTCCGTCGCGACGACGCGCGGGAGGGTCACCGGTAGTTCGTGAACTGCAGCGCGACGTCGAGGTCGGCGCCCTTGAGCAGCGCGATGACGGTCTGCAGGTCGTCGCGCGACTTGCTCGTCACACGCACCTCGTCGCCCGTGATCTGGGTCTTCACGGCCTTGGGCGCCTCGTCGCGGATGATCTTGGTGATCTTCTTCGCGTTCTCGCTCGACAGGCCCTCCTTGAGGGTCGCCGCGAGGCGGTACTCCTTGCCCGACGCCTTGGGCTCCTTGTCGCCCGTGTCGAGCGACTTGAGGGAGATGCCGCGCTTGACCAGCTTGGTCTCGAAGACGTCGAGGATGGCGAGCACGCGCTCCGCCGAGTTGGCGACCATGACGATGCTCTCGCCGCTCCACGCGATCGAGGCACCGACGTTGCGGAAGTCGTAGCGCTGCGCGACCTCCTTGGCGGCCTGGTTCAGCGCGTTGTCGACCTCCTGGCGGTCGACCTTGCTGACGATGTCGAACGAGGAGTCGGCCATGGGTAGGTCCTCTCTGGGCCGGGAACGGGTGCTGGGTCCCACCGTAGTCGAGCGGGCTCAGGGTCGGGTCGCGAGGCGCGTCGCGCGTGCCGCACGCAGCCCGTCGACCGAGAGCACGACGAGCGCGACCCACACGAGCCCGAACCCGGCCCAGCGGGTGGGCGACATGGGCTCGTGGAAGACGAGGAGGCCGAAGAGGAACTGCAGCGCCGGGCCGAGGTACTGCAGGAGCCCGACGACGCTCAGCGGGAGCCGGCGCGCGGCCGCGCTGAAGAGGAGGAGCGGCAGGGCCGTGACGATCCCGGCGGACGCCAGCAGGAGCGCGTGGCCGGCACCCTCCGCGCCGAACGTGCCGGCGCCGGTCCCGCTCAGCCAGACCAGGTACGCGAGGGCGACCGGCGTGAGCACGGCCGTCTCCACGGCGAGGCCGGGGAGCGCCTCCACCGTCCGGCCCACGCGGTTCTTCACCAGGCCGTAGAGGCCGAACGACGCCGCGAGCACGAGCGCGATCCACGGCAGGCCGCCCGAGCCCGTGCTGATGACGACGACGGCGGCGACGCCGATGCCGACGGCCGCCCACTGCGCCGGGCGCAGCCGCTCGCGCAGCACGGCGACGGCGAGCAGGACCGTGACGAGGGGGTTGATGAAGTACCCGAGCGCGGCGTCGAGCACGTGGCCGCTGAGGACGCCGTACACGTAGACGGTCCAGTTGGTGACGATGAGGACGGCCGCGACGGCGAGCACACCGAGCGTGCGCGGGGTGCGCAGCGCGGTGACGAACCCGCCGAGCTGGCGCGTCGCGGCGAGGAGCACGAGGCAGAAGAGCAGGCTCCACACGACCCGGTGCGCGATGATCTCGAGCGGCGCCGCGGGCTCCAGGAGCGGGAAGTACAGGGGCATCGCGCCCCACAGGAAGAACGCGCCGGCGCCGAGCAGGAGCCCCCAGCGGTCGGTCGGGGCGGGGGCTCCGCGCCCACGGCCCGACGGCGCGGCCGGGGCGGGCGATGACGGTGCGCCGGCGGGCGTGGGGCCGGGGTTCCCGGTGCCGGGCAGGTGGTCCGGCGCGGGGGCGGGGTGGGTCACCGGACCACTGTACGGACGGACGCGCGGACGGTCGCCGGGACCCGGATTTCGCACCTGGTCCGACGGGGCTGTATCGTTGGCTCGCCCGCACGGCAGGGGCTGCACCACGTGCAGTCCGTTCCGGCGAGCGACAACTCCACACGGCAGGTTGCCCGAGCGGCCAAAGGGATCTGACTGTAAATCAGACGGCTCAGCCTTCGGGGGTTCGAATCCCTCACCTGCCACTGGAGCGACGGGGCGTCACCCACGGGTGGCGCCCCGTCGTCGTCTGCCCGGGGTCGTCGTCGGCGCCAGCACTCCCGGTGCGCGGCACGGCCCGGCGTCGTCGGACGGTGCGCGACGCCGGTGGAGAGCGGTGCTGGAGGGTCCAGGAACGGCGGAACGGCGCCGATTTCGTTCGACGCCGTGTTCCGTGTAAAGTTTTCCGCGCTGCCCCGATAGCTCAGTCGGCAGAGCATCTCCATGGTAAGGAGAAGGTCAAGGGTTCGATTCCCTTTCGGGGCTCTGTGGTGACGCGGGGTCGTCTTGCTGGAATACTGGCGAGACGGCCTCGCGTTCAGTCACGCGGCGGGGTAGCTCAGATGGTTAGAGCGCACGACTCATAATCGTGAGGTCGCGGGTTCGATCCCCGCCTCCGCTACCACTTTCGACAACCTCGTACGGCGGCCGGCGTCGTGCGACCTGCACAGCACATGCGCCCTCCGGAGGCGCGAGAGGTGGCTCACTACCGTGGCAAGCAAGAGCGCTGACGTTCGCCCCAAGATCACGCTGGCCTGCGTGGACTGCAAGGAGCGCAACTACATCACGAAGAAGAACCGTCGCAACGACCCGGACCGCCTGGAGCTCGCGAAGTTCTGCCCGCGCTGCGGCAAGCACACCGCGCACCGCGAGACCCGCTGAGCCTCCGGCTCCGCGCCCGCGCACCGCAGTGAGCGTCAACCTGGCCTACGTCGGCCGCGAGTACCCCGCCAACGCGCCGTACTCGGTGGGACGCGAGAAGCTGCGGGAGTTCTCGGGCGCCGTCGGCGCCACCCACCCCGTGCACCACGACCTCGTGGCGGCGCGGGGTGCGGGCTATCCGGACCTCGTCGCACCTCCGACCTTCGCGGTCGTCGTCGCCCAGCGGGCGGAGGGGCAGCTCATCGAGGACCCGGAGGCGGGCATCGACTTCTCGCGCGTCGTCCACGCGGACGAGCGCTTCACGCACCACCGGCCGATCGTCGCGGGCGACGAGCTCGTGACCGTGCTGCACGTGGACTCGATCACCGAGCGAGCCGGCCTCGCCATGGTCACCACGCGCTGCGAGATCGCCGCGCTCCTGCCCGACGGCGGCACCGAGCCGGTCTCGACCGTCACCTCCACCCTCGCCGTCCGCGGGGAGGGCGCATGAGCACCGACGTCACCCGCCCCGTCCTCGCGGACCTCTCCGTCGGCGACGTGATCGGCACGCGCACGGTCGAGGTCGACCGTGCGCGCCTCGTCCGCTACGCCGGCGCGAGCGGCGACTTCAACCCGATCCACTGGAACGACGCCTTCGCGGCCGAGGTCGGCCTGCCGGGCGTCATCGCGCACGGCATGTTCACCATGGGCGCCGCCGTCGCGCTGGTCGAGGACTGGGCCGGGGACCCGGGCGCCGTCGTCGACTACCAGACGCGCTTCACCCGCCCCGTGCCGGTGCCGAACCCCGGTGTCGCGACGCTCGAGGTCACCGGGACCGTCGGGGCGGTCGACGCCGACGCCGGCACGGTCCGCGTCGACCTCACGGTCACGTTCGACGGCGCGCGCGTGCTCGGCAAGACGCAGGCGGTCGTCCGCGTCTGATCCGCGGTCGCCCCGGGGCGACCACGCGCTCCTGACGCCACGAGGGCGCCGCACCCGACCGGGTGCGGCGCCCTCGTCGTCGCGCCCGAGACTCGACGGTTCCGCGGAGTCGGCTCGGCCGCGCGCCGGGACGGCCGCACGAGATTCGACATCGTTCGCCACGGCACGCCCTCTTTCGCCATGGGAACGCTCCCACTACCGTGGGTCGCGCCCCTCACGACGTCGAAGGAGACGCTCATGACCCAGCACGGTGGCCTTCCGGCACCCCAGGACCCTCGCGATCTCGACCCCACGCCCGCGCCTCCGCGGGGGCTCGACCGACGCGCCGTCCTCGCGCTCGGTGGCGCGCTCGCGCTCGCCGGGCTCACGGCGACCCCGGCGGCAGCCGGACCGGGCGCGACCCTCCCTGCAGCGGCGGGCGCCGTCGGGCAGACGGCCGGTGGCCCGGCGCGGGGCCGCACGGCGTCGGTCCAGCGCGCCCACGGCTTCCTCGCCGCGGCGACCGACGCCTACCCCGACGTCAACCCCGGCCCGCGGCTCGCGCAGTCGTACGCCGACCAGCTCGGCCTGTTCTCCACGGCGTTCGTCTACGACAACGCCCTCGCGATCCTCGCGACGCTCACGGCCGGCCGGCGACACCTCGACCGCGCCCGGGCGCTCGGCGACGGGCTCGTGTTCGCGCTCGAGAACGACCCCGACCACGCCGACGGCCGCCTGCGCCAGGCGTACAACGTCGGGCCCTACACCTTCTACGACGGCACGCCGCAGGAGCACGGACTGGTGCTGCCCGACGGCACGGCGAACGTCGGGTGGCAGTTCGGCTTCCTCGGGACGGCGGTGGGGGACATGGCGTGGCCGGGCATCGCCCTGCTGCACCTGCACGCGGTGACGCGCGAGCGGCGATACCGGGACGCCGCGCTGCGGATCGGCGAGTGGATCGTCGCGAACACGTGGTCGCAGGCTCCGCTCGGCGGGTTCTCGTTCGGCGTGGACGGCGCGAACGTCCCGATCCCCAACGGCTCGACGGAGCACAACATCGACTGCGTCGCGTTCTTCCGCCAGCTCGGGTCCGTGACGCGCGACCGGCGCTGGGACCGTGCCGCCGAGCACGCGCGCGCGTTCGTCGACCGCATGTGGGAGCCCGGCGGCGGCTACCTCTACACCGGCACGAACGACGGCACCGAGATCAACCGGGACCCGCTCCCGCTCGACCCGCAGACGTGGGGCTGGCTCGCCCTGCGCGAGCGGGGCTACGCCCGCGCGCTCGACTGGGCGGACGACGCGCTGGCGGCGCGCGACGTCGCAGGCGAGGGCGTGTCGCAGCTCCCCGTCGGGACGGTCGTCGAAGGGGTGACGTTCTCGAGCGCGAGCCTGACGTCGGCCGCGTCGTACAACGGGCTGCCCGTGCACCAGCAGGGCGTGTGGCTGGAGGGGACGGCGCAGCTCGCGTCGGCCCTCGCGGACCGCGGGGCACGCGGGCGCGGTGGCCGCGACGACCGGCGGCGGGGTCGCCGCGGCTGCGAGCGGGACGACGACCGGGTCCGCGCCGAAGGCCTGCTGCGCGAGGTGCAGGGCGTGCAGGAGAGCGTCGGGGCCGGTCAGACGATCGGCGGCGCCGCGCTGCCGGAGCGCGGGGGCGTCGTCGCCGCGTCGAGCCTGCTCGACTCGGGGTTCGGGTTCGGGTACTTCCAGGTCCAGCACGTCGGGGCGACGTCCTGGTACCTCATGGCGGCCGCGCGGGCGAACCCGCTCCAGCCCGGCCGGCTCGGCTGACCGGTCCGAGCGGCCGGTGTCAGGTGGTGGGGGCGGGGCCTGTCGTCGTCCCCACCACCAGCTCGACGTCGAGCTCGACCGTCGTCGGGGCCTCGCCCGCGAGCTGGCGGATCACGGCGAGACCGAGCTCGGACCCCTTGCGGGCGAGCGGCTGGTGGACGCTCGTGAGGACGTCCGGGGCGAGCCAGGGCAGGTCCAGCCCGTCGAACCCGGCGACCGAGACGTCGTCGGGCACGCGCAGGCCGAGCTCGCGCGCGGCGAGGAGCGCGCCCGCGGCGAGCAGGTCGGAGTGGGCGATGACGGCGGTCGGGCGCGTCGCGGGGTCGGCGGCCGCGGTCGTCCCGTCCGCGGCGGTGCTGCCCAGCAGGGCGAGCGTGGCGGAGCGGCCGTGCTCGACGAGCGACGCCTCGGTCTCCCAGCTCGCGACCGGTTCGACGACGTCGCGCACGCCCGCGAGCCGGTTGGCCGTCGGCGTGCGGTCCACCTGGGCGAGCCGCCACGCGTCGATCGGCCCGCTCCGGTCGGAGCTGTCGAGGGGGAGCGAGACCTCCGCGATGCGCGTGTGGCCGAGGTCGACGAGGTGGCGCACGGCGTCGGCGGTCCCGACCCGGTCGCGGATGGCGACGAGCGGGGTGCCCTCGACCGGGCGTCCCTCGCCGATGACCACCGGCACGCCGCGGCGCTGCAGCGCGGCGAGCGTCGCGTCGTCGGACCCCACGCCCCACACGAGGACGGCGACGTCCATGGCCGCGCTCTCGACGAGCGGGTCGACGGCGCGGGCCGGGTCGTCGGACGGGATGCCGGGGATGAGGAGCACGCCGAGGCCGTTCTCGCCGAGCGTCGAGACCAGGCCGTCGAGCACCTGCACGGCGACGGGGTCGCGGAACGCGCGGCGGAGCTGGTCGCCGACGACGACGCCCACGACGCCCGACCGCCCCGACCGGAGCTGGCGGCCGAGCGGGTTGGGGCCCGTGTACCCGAGCTCCTTCGCCGCGTCGAGCACGCGCGCCCGGGTCTCCGGGGTGATCGGTCCCGCGCCGGAGAAGGCGAGCGACGCCGTCGAGACGGAGACGCCCGCTCGCTCGGCGACCTTGGCGAGCGTGGGGCGGTGGGCCGACGGTGCGGCCGCGGGCTCCCGGTTCCCGGGGGTGTCGCTCATCACGCTCCCTGCCTCCCGCGCGCGCGGGATTCTCGATTGACGCGCGGCCAGCGTACCCGCACACTGGTGACCATGCCTCGAATCGATTCGAAGCGCACCCTCGTCCGTCGGATCGAATCGATTCGAGGAGGTGCTGCGCAGTCACCGACCGACCTCCTGTCCGACCCCCGCGCCCTGACCCGGGCGCGCTGGGTCCTGCTGGGCGTGTTCGCGCTCAACGGCGTCATGATGTCGAGCTGGCTCGCGCGCATCCCCTCGGTGCGCGACGCGCTCGGGCTCACCCCCGCCGACCTCGGCGTCGTGCTGCTCGCGGGCGCCGTCGGTGCCCTCGCGACGGTCACCGCCGCCGGTCCCTTCGTCACGCGCTTCGGCGGGCGCGTCGCCTTCGCCGTCTCCGCGGTCCTGTTCGGCGTCGCGTTCCTGCTGCTCGGACTCGGCCCCGCGACCGGCTCCGTCCCCCTGCTCGCCGCGGGCATCTTCGTCAACGGCATGGCCTTCTCGCTCGGCAACGTCCCGATGAACGTCGAGAGCGCAGGCATCGAACGGCGGGTCGGGCGCACGATCCTGCCCCAGTTCCACGCCGCGTTCTCCATCGGTGCCGTCATCGGCTCGCTCGTCGGCGCCGCGTGCGCCCACGCGCAGGTGCCGGTGCTCGTCCAGTTCGTCGCGACGGGCACGGTCGCCATGGTCTGGCGCCTCGCCGCGATCCCCGCGACGGTGCACGACACGCTCCCGACGCGCGCACCGGCGGACGCTCCTGCTCCGGTCGACGCGCTCGGCGACGCGGTCGTCGACGTCGAGACAGCCGGGCTCCGCGCGCGCCTCGCCCGCCGCGGCGCCCGGCTC
The DNA here is from genome assembly GCF_025818875.1 of Cellulosimicrobium sp. SH8. Lineage (NCBI taxonomy): Bacteria > Bacillati > Actinomycetota > Actinomycetes > Micrococcales > Promicromonosporaceae > Cellulosimicrobium > Cellulosimicrobium sp. SH8. The sequence continues at coordinate 31,240 of NZ_JAMXMH010000013.1, forward strand.
GGGGCGGCGCTCTCGGCCTGGCGCGAGCCGCGCACGCTGCTCATCGGCCTCGTCATCCTCTCCGCCGCGCTGTCCGAGGGGTCCGCCAACGACTGGCTCTCGCTCGCCGTCGTCGACGGGTTCGCCCAGACGGAGGCCGTCGGCGCCGTCGTGTTCGGCACGTTCGTCGCGGCCATGACGGTCATGCGCCTGGCAGGCACGCGCCTCATCGACCGCTTCGGCCGCGTGACCGTGCTCCGCGCCTCGGGCGTGGCGTCGATCGCCGGGCTGCTCCTCTTCGGGTTCGCGCCGACGCTCCAGCTCGCCGGGGTCGGGGTCGTGCTCTGGGGCTTCGGCGCGGCGCTCGCCGTGCCCGTCGGCATCGCCGCGGCGTCCGACGAGCCGCTGCGAGCCGCGAGCCGCGTGTCCGTCGTCTCCGCCTTCGCGTCGATGGCGTCGCTCGCCGCTCCGCCCCTGCTCGGGCTCGCCGCCGAGGCCATGGGCGCGCGCCACGCGCTCGTGCTCATCGTCGCCGCGATGGTCCTCAGCGTCCTCCTCGCGCGCCAGGTCACGCCCCTGCGCACCCCCGCGGCGCTCAGCGCACGGACGTCCCGCCCGGGGGCGGGCACGGACGACGGCGTACCGTCCGGGGTGGAGGATGGCCCCGAGGCCGACGCTGCGGTCGCCGCGGACGTCCCCGACCGGACGGGCGACCCCGGCCGGGACGACGCAGCCGGCGCCGTCCCGGGCGAGGCCGACGACGCACGCCGTCCCCGCCGGTCCCGCCAGCCCCGGGCGACGTCCCGCACCGGGACGTCCGGCACCGCCCACCGTGCCTCCGCACGCCGTCCCCGAACCCGCCCGTCGCACCGCCGCGAGGAGACCTCCGCATGACCACCGCCCGTCCCGACCGTCGCGTCGTCGCGCTCGCCACCTGGGCCGTGTTCGCGGTCTTCTTCCTCAACGGCTTCAACTTCGCGACCTGGGCGTCCCGCCTGCCCGCGGTCCGGGACTCGCTCGGCTTCACCGAGGCGCAGATGGGCCTCCTGCTGCTCTTCATGGCCGTCGGGTCGCTCCTCGCGCTGCCCCTCTCCGGCATGGTCGTCCAGCGGCTCGGCGCGTCGAAGGCCGTCACGCTGTTCGCCGTGACGAACGTCGTCGGCCTCGTCACGGCCGTCACGGGCGTGGCGACGGGGGAGGACGTCGTCGTGCGCGCCGGGCTCTTCCTCGCCGGCATCGGCACGGGCGTGTGGGACGCCGCGATGAACCTCGAGGGGGCCGCCGTCGAGCAGCGGCTCGGCAAGGCGATCATGCCCCGCTTCCACGCGGGCTTCTCGTTCGGCACCATGGCCGGCGCGGGCGTCGGAGCGCTCATGGCCGCGCTGCACGTCCCGGTCCAGGTGCACCTCACGGCCGCGGTCGTGCTGAGCCTCCTCGGCGTGCTGTGGTCCGTGCGGTTCTTCCTGCCCGCAGGGCAGGTGGAGCACGTCGTCGACGCGGCCCAGGACGCTGCCGGGTCGGACCCCGCCGCCGCGGCCGGGAGCGGCGCACCCCTCACCGCGTCGGAGAACGCGCGCGGCGCGCTCAGCGCGTGGACCGAGCCCCGCACGCTCCTCATCGGGCTGGTGGTCCTCGCCGCCGCGCTCACGGAGGGCGCCGCGAACGACTGGGTCAGCCTCGCCGTCGTCGACGGCTTCGAGACGTCCGACGCGATGGGCGCCGTCGGCCTCGCCGTGTTCCTCACGGCCATGACCGGGATGCGCCTCCTCGGCACGGGCCTGCTCGACCGCTACGGCCGCGTCACCGTGCTCCGGCTCGGCGCGGCGCTGGCGCTCGTCGGCCTGCTCCTCTTCACGCTCTCGCCGAGCATCTGGCTCGCGCTGCTCGGCGTGGTCGCGTGGGGCATGGGCGCGGCGCTCGGCTTCCCCGTCGGGATGAGCGCGGCCTCCGACGACCCCGCGCGCGCCGCCGTGCGCGTGAGCGTCGTCGCGACCATCGGCTACTCCGCGTTCTTCATGGGACCGCCCCTCATCGGGTTCCTCGCCGAGCACGTCGGCTACCGCGCCGCGCTCCTCGTGATCGCCGTGCCCGTGGTCGTCGGCCTGCTGGTCGTCGGCGCCACCCGCCCCCTCCCCACCGCCGCGGGCTCCGCAGGCCAGCAGGCCGCCCGGAGCGCCGAGGAGACCCGCGACCACTGACCCGCCCCCGCGCGAGGCAGGACCGCCGAGCAGGTGGTTCGGGCTGGTCCCGGGAGTCTGACGAGCCGTGGTCGCCTGCTCGGCGTGCCGGGACCACCTGGTCGGCCGGCCGCCGGGCCGAGGCCGAGCGTGGGAACGGTGACGGCGGCGGGGCGGGACGGGGGCGAACTACGCTGGGGCGGTGACGTGCGAACCCCTCACCCCCGTCGACCGTGACCTGCCCGAGATCGTCCGGACCGCGCCCGGGCTGCGGCCCGACGCCGTCGGCGCGCCCTCGTTGGCGGAGCTGACCACGCTGCGCGTGGGCGGTCCGGCGGACCGGTACGTCGAGGCGCACAGCGAGGCCGAGCTGCTGGAGACGGTGCGCGCCGCGGACGACGCGGGGGAGCCGCTCCTCGTGATCGGCGGCGGCTCGAACCTGCTCGTCGGCGACGAGGGGTTCGGCGGGGTCGTCGTGCGCGACCTGCGGCGCGGGATCACCGTGGACGCCGAGGACTCGTGCGGCGGCGCGAGCTTCCACGCCCCGGCGGGCCAGGACTGGGACGAGCTGGTCGCGCGCGCGGTCGCGGAGGAGTGGGTGGGCGTCGAGGCGCTCTCGGGCATCCCGGGCACGGTCGGTGCCGCGCCCGTCCAGAACATCGGCGCCTACGGCCAAGAGGTCGCGGGGGTGATCTCGACCGTGCGGGTGTGGGACCGCCGGCGGTCGCGCGTGCGCACCCTGGCGCTGGGCGAGCTCGCGTTCGGGTACCGCACGTCGCTGCTGAAGCGCAGCATGCACGCCGCGGTGAGCGGTGACGGCGAGGCGGACGGCCCCTGGTACCCGTCGCCGCGGTACGTCGTGCTCGACGTCGGCTTCCAGTCCCGGCTCGGCTCGCTGTCCGCCCCGGTCGCCTACCCGGAGCTCGCCCGCACGCTCGGTGTGCAGGTCGGCGACCGGGCTCCGAGCGCGGACGTGCGCGACGCCGTCCTCGTGCTCCGGGCGCGCAAGGGCATGCTGCTCGACGGCGTCGGTCCGGACGTCGCGCCCGTGGCGGCGGGGGACGCCGCGCCGGGGGAGAAGGGCCCGGACCACGACCGCTGGAGCGCGGGGTCGTTCTTCACGAACCCCGTCGTCCCGGCGGAGCAGGCCGACCTGCTCCCGGCAGAGGCCCCGCGCTACCCGGTGCGCTCGGCGACGCCGTCCCGCACGACGGGCCCGAGCCTCGGGGAGATCGACCCGACGCTCGTCAAGACGTCGGCGGCGTGGCTCATCGAGCACGCGGGCTTCACCAAGGGCTTCGGCGTCCACGGCCCGTCGAGTCTCGCGCGGCTGTCGACGAAGCACACCCTGGCGCTCACCAACCGGGGCGGCGCGAGCGCGGAGGACCTGGTCGAGCTCGCGCGCGCGGTCCGTGACGGCGTGCTCGACGCGTTCGGCGTCGAGCTCGTCCCCGAACCGGTCCTCGTCGGCGTCTCCCTCTGACCGACCCACCGGTTGTGGGCATGGAATGGGCCCGGTTCCGAGGCGGGAACCGGGCCCATTCCATGCCCACAACCCGTGGGTCAGTAGACGAGGACCGGGGTGCCCGGGTCGGCGTGCCAGGTGTCCCAGAGCCAGTTCATCGCCGAGTTCGCGACGCGGACGCACCCGTGGGACGCGGGCCACGGCGGGATCGAGCCCGAGCCGTGCACGGCGATGCCGCCGGTGAAGAACTTGGGGCGCCACATGTCGCCGAGCTCGAGGCTCGACGAGTGGTTGCCGTCGACCTGCCGCCCCACGTGGAACTCGCCGCGCGGCGTGCCCGCGCGGTAGGTGCGGCCCTTCGCCTCGTACGACTCCCCGTTGCCCGACGACGCGTTGACGACCGTGACGACCCGGCCGTCCTCGACGGCGAGCAGGAGCTGGCGGTCGAGGTCGATCTCGATGACCTTGCCCGACCCGCTGCGCGGCTGCGGCGTGACGCCCTGGTCGAGCGCGGCCTGCGTCGCGGGGCCCACGACGCCGTCGCGCGAGAGGCCGGCGGCCTTCTGCAGCGCCCACACGGCCTGCTGCGTGCCGCCGCCGAAGTCGCCGTCGGGTGCGCCGATGAAGTAGCCGAGGTCGGCGAGGCGCTGCTGCAGCGCGACGACGCGGTCGCCGGTCGCACCGCGGGCCAGCTCGGCCGGCTCGACGGGTGCGGGCGGCGGCTCGGGGGTCGGTTCCGGTGCGGGCGGGGGCGTGCTCGGCTCGGGGGCAGGGGTCTCGGTGGGCGTCGGCTCGGGCGTCGGCGTCTCCGCCGGCTCGGGCGTGGTCTCCGTCGGGCTCGGGCTCGCCGGCTCCGTCGTCGCGGGCCCGTCCGCGGTGGCCGACGGCGTCCGGCCCGGCTCGAGGTCGGGCAGCCCGGCCTGGCAGCCGGCGAGCGCCAGCGCGGCGACCAGCGTGGAGACGACGGCGAGCGACGCCGCTCGACCGCCGCGCCCGCGTCGTCCCGGTCCGCGCCCCGCGGCCGTGAGAGCGACGCACGCCGCGTCCCCCGCCGTCGTGCGCGTCGCAGCGCCCGTCCGCGCGCCCGCGGAAGCTCCGTCCACCTGTTCCCCCTCACGTGTGCCGCGGCATCCGCCGCGGAGCACCATCATGCGCCCGGTCCGTGCCTCGGACGTCCGTGCTGGGCGCCTGTCGACGGATCGTGACCCGGTCGTGACGCGGAGCCGGGTCGTTCAGCGCCCTGCTTCTCCCGATTCGGGTGGCTCGTGCAGGAGCGCCCCGCGGACGACGTCGAGGATCGCGTCGTCGGACAGGCCGGCGTCGCGTCCGGCGCGGACGAGTTCGTGCGCGGCGTGGCGGGCGGCGACGTCGCTCGGGGAGACGCCGTCGGCCACGACGGTCCCGGCGCGGCGCCGGGTCGTGACGACGCCGGCCGCCTCGAGCTCGCGGTACGCGCGCGCCACGGTCCCGGGTGCGAGCCCGAGGTCCGTGGCGAGGGCGCGGATCGTGGGCAGCCGGTCGCCGACGCGCAGGCGTCCGGCGGCGACGTGCGCGACGACCTGCGACCGGATCTGCTCGTACGGCGCGAGGCCCGACCGCAGGTCGATCTCGACGCGCAGCTCAGAGGACGGCATGGCCGCGCCCCGCCGCGATCGGTGCGCTCGTGCGCTCGTCCGCCCACGCGTCCGGGTCCGGGGCGGGCCGCACGACGACCGCGATCGCCGCCAGCGCGAGCGCGACCGCGACGACCACGAGGACGACGGCGCCCGGGTAGCCCGCCCGGGCCGCGGCGTTCGCTCCGACGCCGAGCATCCCGGCGGCCGTGAGCCCGAGCGCGAGCTGCGTGCCGCGCAGGACGCGGTGCGCCGACGCGCGGCGCAGCCCGACGTCCCACGTCTCCTCGACCTGTGCGACGGCGGGCCGTCGCGCGACGAGCCGCAGGACGCCCTCGGCGCCCGCGACGAGCAGCACGGCCGCGAGCGCGAGCCACGCACCGTAGAACGCGCCGGGGTAGGGGCTCGCGGTCGAGGCCGTGTCGCCCAGGACGCGGGTCACCGACCGCCCGTCGTCGCCGGCCGTGAGCGCCCCGACGGCCGCGAGCAGCACGACGAGCGCCCCGAGCGACCAGGCGAGGCGACGCAGGCCGTGCGGCGCGACGTCGGCGACGGTCCGGGGTCGCAACGTGGCCGCGCGGACCGAGGTCCGCTGGCGCGGCCAGGTACGTTCCCCGACGGCGTGCGCGCCGAGGAACGTCAGCCCGACGACCGCGGGGGAGAGGCCCACGAGCACGCCCTCGGTGAGGCCCCCGACGGAGGTCGCGGCGGCCTGGGTGACGACCGCGCCGGCGATGAGCGCGGCCGTCATCGCGGCGACGCTCACGGTCGTCGCGTGCCGCCGGGCTGCGCGGCGCACCGGGTCCTCCGTGGCGAGCCCGTGGAGCGACGGCGCGCGTGTGCGCGTCGCGGCCCGCACGGCGAGCACCACCGCGACGCCGAGCGCCACCAGGAGGGCGAGGGCGGCGCCGGTCCACGCGAGGTCGTACGTCGCGGGGAGGAAGAGGTCGACGCCCTGCGGCTCGTCCGATGTTTGTATCAACACATCAGTACATTGACACGCGGTCCTCGGCCCCGTCAAGACCCCCGCTCCCCGAACCGGCCGCCGGGATGAGAGCTCTCTCATCCCGGTCTCACCCGAGACCCACGCGAGCGAGGTTGCCTGGCACCATGACGCTCGCCCCACCCGTGCCCGACCAGCGTGCCTGGCTCGACCTGCTCACCGCCCCCGAGGCGGGGGAGCTGCTCGCCGTGGCGCTGGGTGCCGACGGCGCGAGTCTCGACACGTGGCGCGTCCATCAGGTGCACGCGCGCCCGGGCGCGGAGGTCACGGTCGGCTACGACGTCGTCGCGCGCCGGGCGCTCGCGGCCGGCCACGGCGAGAGCGTCGCCTCGGCGGACGCCGCCGAGTACCTGCTCGTCACGACGGCGCCCCTGTCGCCGGACGCGGTCGGGGCAGGGGTGGTCCGCCTCGCGGACGGTCCGCGCGTCGTGCACGTGTGGCGGCACCCCGCCGACCCGCTGCTGCCCGGTCTCGCGGCGGCGTGCGACGCGGTCGAGCTCACGCGCCGCCTCGCAGAGGCGGGGGCGCTCGCGGACGGCGAGGCCGTGGAGTCGGTGACGATGGTCGCCTACCGCCCGCTGCGGCGCGCGGTGCTGCGCGCGCGGACGTCCGCGCGCACGGTCTACGTCAAGGTCGTTCGGCCCGACCGGGCGCGCTCGCTCGTCCGTCGGCACGACCTCTTCCGGTCCACCACCGTGGACGCCCCGCGCTGCCTGGCGTGGCACGACGACGGCGTGGTCGTCCTCGAGGAGGCGCACGGCCCGTCGCTCGCGGAGCACCTCGCGGCGCTCGGCCCGGACGGCCAGCCCACCGCGATCGACCCGCGCGAGCTCCTGCGCGCGCTCGACGCCCTTCCGGCCCGCGCGACGACGCTGCGCCGCCGCCCCGCGTGGTCCGAGCGCGTCGAGCACTACGCGGCGTCGGCGCTCGCGGTGCACGGACTGGACCCGGCCCGCACGGACCGCGTCGCCCGGGCGGTCCGGACGGCCGTCGCGACGCGCGACCCCGGGCCGGTCGTCGCGACCCACGGCGACTTCTACGAGGCGAACGTCCTGCTCGACCTGGCGGCTCCCGGCGACCCCGCCGCGCCGGGTGGCGCACGCGTCGGCGTCCTGCTCGACGTCGACACGCTCGGCCCCGGGCACCGCGTGGACGACCTCGCGTGCCTCGTCGCGCACCTCGCCGTGCTCCCGTCGCTCGCCCCCGCGGTGTACGGGGGCGTGGGGGCGCTCGTCGACCGGTGCCTGGCCGTGTTCGACGAGCGCGTCGACCCTGCGGCCCTGCGGGCGCGCGCGGCCGGCGTCGTGCTGTCCCTCACGACCGGTGCGGCGTCGCGCGACCTCGCCGACGCGTGGCTGCGGGTCGCGGAGGGGCTGCTGGACGCGGCCCCCGGGACGGTCGCCGCCGAGCCCGCCCCCGTTCCTGAGAGCACTCTCATCGGCGCCTCCTCGGCATCTCACGCGTGACCGAGAGGCTCGGAGCATGCACGGCCGAGGGGTCGTGCGCACCATCGGACGAAGGAGAAGGATCATGAAGGCACGCAGCGCATGGATCGTCACCGGGGCGCTCGGCGCGGTCGGTCTCGGAGCGACGGTGGCGACCGCCCAGGGCGCGTTCGACGCCCCCGAGCCGGCGACCGTCTCGCCGTCGGTCCAGGTGGGCACGTCGTCGAGCACGCCGACCGACGCGCCCGCCACGTCCGCGACGCCCAGCCCGACCGACGTCCAGAACGGGACGTCGATCACGACCGTCACGGCGAACACGTCCGCCTCCCCGAACACCGCGGGCTCGGCGAACACGTCCGGCTCAGCCGTGACGAGCCAGACCCCGAACACGCCCAACACCCCGCCCACGGCGAACACGGCGAACACGCCGCAGACGCCGAACACCCCGCCCAGCCCGGTCACGCCGCCGTCGCCGCAGTCGGCCGACTGACCTCGGCGCCCGACGGGCTGCCGCGCCGCACCCGGGTCTGCCGGTCGCGAGGGGCCACCTCGCGACCCGCGGGCCCGGGTTCGTCGCGCCGGGGGAGCGTCCGCGCCCGAGGGTCCGGCAGGTAGCGGTCCGGCCGGTCAGCGGGCGGCGTCGGCGAGCCGGTAGCCCATGCCGCGCACGGTGACGAAGTGCTCGGCCCCGAGCTTGTTGCGCAGGTAGCGCACGTACACGTCGACGACGTTCGACCCGGGGTCGAAGTCGTACCCCCACACGCGCGACAGGAGCTGCTCGCGGCTCAGCACCTGGCCGGGGTTGCGCAAGAACGCCTCGGCGAGGGCGAACTCGCGCGCCGAGAGGTCGACCTCGCGCTCGGCGGTGCGTGCTCGCCGCGTACGCAGGTCGAGGCTGAGCGCGCCGTGCGTGAGCACGGTGACCTCTCCGGCGGGCTCGGTACGCAGGCGCAGCCGGATGCGCGCGAGAAGCTCCTCGAACCGGAACGGCTTGGCCATGTAGTCGTCGGCACCGCCCTCGAGCCCGGCGACCGTGTCCGTGACCGACGTGCGCGCGGTGAGGATGATGACGGGGATCGCGTTGCCCGTCTCCCGCAGGCGGCGCAGCACGGTGAAGCCGTCCTGGTCGGGGAGGCCCAGGTCGAGCACGAGCAGCGAGAAGTCGCCGGTGCTGGCGAGGTCGAACGCCTCCCGCCCCGTCGCGACGGTCGTGCTGGCGTAGCCCGCGGAGCGCAGGCCCTTCGCGACGAACGAGGCGATCCGGGTCTCGTCCTCCGCGACGAGGATCTGGCTCACCGGGTGGTCCTTCCGTCGGGGGTGGGGTGCGTGGGCGGCTTGCCCGGGCCGACCGCGGCCGGTGTGCCCGGCGCGGGCCCCGACGCCCGGGGAGGCGGCGGGGGCAGCGCGGGCGTGACGGCCGACGGCGCGCTGGGCACGGTCGGCGCGGTGGGCGCCACCCGGGTCGGCGCGGACGGCCGTCCCGGTGCGGCGTCGTGCACGCCGGACGGGCCCTCGACCTGGTCGGGGCGTGCGGCGACGACGGGGACGAGCGGGAGGTCGAGCGTGAACGTCGACCCGACGCCGGGCGTCGACGCGACGTGCACCCGGCCGCCGTGCCCTTCCGCGATCGCCGCGACGATCGCGAGCCCCAGCCCCGCGCCTTCCGGGTGCGCCTCACCAGGCGTGGTGGCCTGGGCGAATCGCTCGAAGACGCGTGCCTGCTGCTCGGGGGCGATCCCGACGCCCTCGTCGCGGACCCACACGCGCACGCGTGCGCCGTCGTCGGACACGGCCGAGCCGAGCGCGACGACGGACCCCGGCGCCGAGAACTTCACCGCGTTGGCGGCGAGCTGGAGGAGCGCCTGGGTGAGGCGCTGCGCGTCGGCGCGCACGGCGACGTCGGCCCGGGCGTCGACGAGCCAGCGGCGGTCCCCGAGCGTGCGGACCTTGTCGTGCACGTCGTCGAGGAGGCGGCCGAGCTCCGTGTCGACCGGGCGGACGAAGTCGGGGCGACCGGCCGTCGCGAGCGTCACGAGGTCGTCGACGAGGCGGTTCATGCGGTCGAGCTCGTCGAGCGCGAGGTCGCGCGTCTCGGACGCGTCGGACGCGTCGTGCGGGTCCATGAGCTCGAGGTGCCCGCGCACCACGGTGAGCGGGGTGCGCAGCTCGTGCCCGACGTCGTCGATGAGCCGCCGCTGCGAGTCGAACGCCCCCTCGATCCGGTCGAGCATGCCGTTCACCGTGCGCGACAGGTCCGAGAGGTCGTCGTTGCCGGTCACCGGGATGCGCGCGGACAGGTCCGTCTCGCCGATGTCCTGCGCGGTGCGCGAGAGCGTGCGGATCGGCTGGAGGAGGCGCCCGGCGACGACCCACCCCACGACGCCGATCAGCACGAGGGCGCCGAGCGCCACGACGGCGTAGGTCCGGAAGACCTGCGCGAACTCGGCGTGCTCGGCCGAGCGGTCGTAGGCGAGCACGAGGGCCGCGGGCGCCTGGCCGGCCGCCGCACCCGTGCCGCCGACGGAGCGGACCGGAGCGACGAGGGCGCGGTAGTCGGCCGTCGCGGTCCGCGGTGAGCGCAGCACGACGTCGTCGCCCGCCACGAGCGGCGCGAGCGCGGCGACGAGCTCCGGGTCGTCCTCGAGCCGCAGCCGGACGTCCTGCTGCGAGACGAGCGGCGTGCGGCCCTCCCGGAGCCCGAGGATGCCCTCGTTGTGCGCTGGCACGGTGAGCTGGATGGAGGCGACGACGACGTCCTCCGGCGACGTGAAGGGCTCCCCGGTGACGGGGTTGACGCCCGAGGCCGCGAGCCGCTCCAGCTCGTTCGCACTGCGGGTCAGGCTCTCGTCGATGCGGTCGTCGAGCTGGCCGCGCTGCAGGAACCACGCGGCGCCGCCGGCCAGGAGGAGCGCGAGGGCGGAGAGCCCGAGGAACGCCGCGAGCATGCGCGTGCGGACGGTCAGCCCCGCGCCGCGCGTCCGGCGGCTCACCCGTCGCCCCGGTCGGAGCCGCTGCGGTCGTCGTCGTCGTCATCGTCGTCGTCGCTCGACGGCGGGGCGGGCGTGACGCGGTCGTCGTCGTCATCGTCGTCGTCCCCGTCGTGATCGTCATCGGACGTGGTCGGCGACGGGTCGGGCGTGGTCGTCGGCGTGGTGGGGGTCGCGGGGGCGGGCGTCACGACCACGGCGCCCCCGACCTCACGGTCCTGCGGGCGCGCGGCCAGCGCACCGGCGGCGGCCGCGCCACCGAGGACGAGCACGAGCGCCCCCACGAGCCACGCGACGGTCCGACGAGTCATGAGGCCAGTATCGGAGAGCAGGATGAGACGCACATGAGAAGGTGGCGGCCGTCAGCCCGCCGCGAGCCAGTCGTCGACGCCGGCCAGCAGCCGCTGCTTCGTGCCCGACGACGCGCGGCTCGCCCGGATCGACGACCGCGCCAGCGCGGCGAGCTCGTCGTCGGAGAACCCGTGCTCGTGGCGTGCCGTCTCGTACTGCGCCACGAGGCGGGACCCGAAGAGCAGGGGGTCGTCCGCGCCGAGCGCGACGCGGGCACCGGCGTCGACCAGCGCCCCGAGCGGAACCTGACCGGCGTCCTCGTAGACGCCGAGGGAGACGTTGGACGCGGGGCACACCTCGAGCGCGATCCCGCGGTCCACGACGTCGTCCAGCACGCGCCGGTCCTCCGCCGACCGCACGCCGTGGCCCAGGCGGTCGGGGACGAGCTCGCGCACCACCTCGTGCACGTGCGCCGGCCCCAGCAGCTCGCCCCCGTGCGGCACGGACGCGAGCCCCGCCCGCCGTGCGATGGCGAACGCGCGCGCGAACTCCGCCGTGTCCCCGCGGCGCTCGTCGTTGCTCAGGCCGAACCCCACGACCTCGCCCGCACCCTCGCCCGCGTACTGGGCCGCGAGGCGCGCGAGCGTGCGCGCGTCGAGCGGGTGCCGCATGCGCGACGCCGCGACGACCACCGCGACCTCCGTCCCGGTCGCGGCGCTCGTGGACCGCGCCGCGTCGAGCACGATCTCGACCGCCGGGGTGATGCCGCCGACGAAGGGCGCGTACGACGTCGGGTCCACCTGGATCTCGAGCCGGCCCGACCCCTCCGCGGCGTCGTCCTGCGCGGCCTCCAGCACGATCCGGCGCATGTCGGCCTCGGAGCGCACGCACGCGCGCGCGGCGTCGTACAGGCGCTGGAAGCGGAACCATCCGCGCTCGGTCGGGGGCAGCCGCAGCGGGTCGCCGTCGACGAGCGCGTGGGGCAGGCGCACGCCGTACCGCGCGGCGAGGTCGCGCAGCGTCTCCGGGCGCATCGACCCGGTGAAGTGCAGGTGCAGGTGAGCCTTGGGGAGCGTCGCCAGGTCTCGCACACCGGGAGTCTGTCACGCGGACCCGGCCCGCGCCGTCGGGCACGGGCCGGGTCCCGACGGCGGCCCGCCCCCTGTGCGGTCCCCGTCACGCCGGACGTCGGGTCACGTCCCGGTGAGGAACCCGCGCTGCATGGCGACCGTCACCGCGGCGGTCCGGTCGTCCACGCCGAGCTTGGCGAACGCGCGGAGCAGATGGGTCTTCACCGTCGCCTCCGCGATGAACAGCTCGCTCCCGACGGCCGCGTTCGACAGCCCGCGCGCGACGAGACGCAGCACCTCGATCTCGCGGCCCGTGAGCCGGTCCGCCCCGCGGACCGACGTGACGAGCCGGGTCGCGACGCTCGGCGCGAGGACCGTCTGCCCGCGCGCCGCAGCGCGCACCCCTGCGACGAGCTCGTCGCGCGGCGTGTCCTTGAGCAGGTAGCCGGTCGCCCCCGCCTCGACCGCGCGCAGGATGTCCGCGTCGGTCTCGTAGGTCGTGAGCACGACGACGCGCGGGGCGCCCGCCGCGCCGCCGCGCCCGGCACCCCGGCCGGGCGCGCCGACGATGGCCGCCGTCGCGCCGACCCCGTCGAGCACGGGCATGCGCAGGTCCATCAGCACGACGTCGGGCGCCAGCTCGCCCGCGAGCGCGACCGCCTGCTCGCCGTCGCCCGCCTCGCCGACGACCTCCAGGTCGGGCTCGGCGGCCAGCATGCCGATGATGCCCGAGCGCACGACCGGGTGGTCGTCCACGACGAGCACCCGGACGACGTCGTTCCCGGCCGGGCTCATCGGGCGCCTCCCGCCCGCGTCGTCGCCCGCGTGCCGGTGGACGGTCCGTCCGGCGACGCACCGGCGGGCAGGCGGACCGCGACGCGCGTCCCGCCGCCGGGGGCCGGCCCCACCTCGAGGCTCCCGCCCTCCGCGGCCACGCGCTCCCGCATGCCCCGCAGGCCGTAACCCTCGGTGAAGCCGGACGCGTCGGCGGGAAGGCCGCGCCCGTCGTCGGTCACCTCGAGCACCGTCCCCGCGTGGTCCTGCCGGAGGTCGACGCGCACGGCCGCCGCGTCCGCGTGGCGCCGGACGTTCGTGAGCGCCTCCTGGGCGGACCGCAGCAGCACGACGTCGTCGGCGCTCGACAGACGCGGGGCCTCTGGCGCCGCGAGCTCGACGCGTGTCCCGGTCTCCTCCGCGAACCGGTCCGCGAGCCGGCGCAGTGCCTCGCTGAGCGTGCCGCCCTGGAGCGGGGCGGGGGCGGAGGCGGCGACGAGGGCGCGGGCCTCCGCGAGGTTGTCCCGCGCCGTCGACTCCACGAGGGCCAGGCGCTCGCGCGCCGCGTCCGGGGCGTCCCGGTCGAGGTCGGCGCTCGCGGCCTGGGCGAGCATCACCACGCTCGTGAACCCCTGGGCGAGCGTGTCGTGGATCTCCTGGGCGACGCGCTCGCGCTCGGCGAGCACCCCCGCCTCGTGGGAGGCCCGGCCGAGCTCGGCCTGCGTCGCGCGCAGCTCGTCCACGAGGCGCGCGTGCCGCTCGGCTTGCCGCATCGTGTGCGCCGTCCACAGCCCGAGGCTGATCGAGAACGCCAGCGCGACGCCCATCTGCGGGGCCGTGCTGGCGAGCGCCTCAGGAACAACACGGCCCGTCGCGGGGTCCAACGCGAGCGCGAGGGCCGTCCCGGCCGCGAGCACGGCGCTCAGCACCACCTGGGCCCAGACGTGCTCGGAGAGCATCCAGATCTGGGTGAACACCGCGAACAGCAGGAGAGTGCCGAGGGTGTCCTGCGCGACGACGACGACCGTGCACGCGATCGCGACGACCAGATACAGGTGGGCGGTCAGCTGGTCGCGCGACCGTGCGGCCCGTCGGCCCCAGCCGACGTACCCGAGGACGATCGTCCCGAGCGCCGCGAGCGACACCGCCAGCGCCGTCCCGCGGACGAAGGCGGTGAGCAGCGCGAGCGCGCTGAGCGCGACGATGACGTAGAACGCCACGTCCCACCAGCGCACGTCGCGCTCCCACGTGCCGTCGAGCTGGGCGGTCGCGGCGCCGGCGGCCGCGTCGTCCGCGCCCCCCGCGACCGTCCCCGCGACCGTCCCGCTCGTCGACGGCGTCTCAGCCGTCGTCACGGCGCCGCCACCGGAACGACCGCGCACCCACCACGAGCCCCACGACCAGCCATGCGACCAGTACAGCAGCGGTCGCGCCGTGCTGCCACGACCCCGACGGCTCGAGCGCCGCCGCCTGCTCCGGGAGGAACACCGAGCGCATGCCCTGCGCCATCCACTTGAGGGGGAACAGCGACGCGACGGTCTGCATCCAGGACGGCAGCGCGAAGAACGCGAAGAACACGCCCGAGATGAACTGCAGCACGAGCACGACGGGCGTGACGACCGCCGTCGCGGACCTGCCCGAGCGCGGCAGCGACGAGAACGCCACCCCGCACACCGCGCCGGTGGCGCACCCGAGCACGAACACCCACGCGAACGTCGCGAGGCGCGCGCCGCCGTCGGGCATCTCCCACGGCATGGGGACGTCGTAGACCGTCGCGGCGAGCAGGAGGAGCAGCCCGGTCTGCACGACCGACGTCAGCAGGACGAGCCCGATCTTGCCGTAGAAGTACGCGGACGGCGGCAGCGGGGTGGAGCGCAGCCGCTTGAGCGAGCCGTCGTCGCGCTCGACGGCGATCGAGATCGCGAGCGACTGGAAGCTCGTGAGCATGACGCCCGTCGCGATCATGCCGGGCAGGAAGTACTGCGCGAACGGCACGGAGTAGTCGGCCGTGGACTGGTCCTCGCCGCCGAACACGGTCGCGAAGATCGCGAGCATGAGGAGCGGGTACGTGAAGATGAAGATCACGGCGTCGCGCTCGCGGAAGAACGCGTGCAGCTCGGCGCGGGTGCGCTCGATCCCCAGCCGGCCGGCGCCGGGCAGGGCGGCGGGCCGGGCGGAGCGCGTGGGCCGGGCGGCGGTCGGGGCGGTGGTCACGGGCGGGCCTCCTCGGGGACGACGGCGGTCGTGCCGTCGGGCGTGGGGTCCTCGGCGGGTGCGTCGAGGGGACCGGGTGCGGCTGTGCGGGCCGGCGCGGCGGCGGGCGCCGTGGCCGGCTCGCCGATGAGCTCGAGATAGACGTCCTCCAGGCTCGGGCGGGTCACCGCGAGGCCGGGGACCTCGCCGTCGGGTCCGGCGTACCGCGCGGCGAGGGACGCGACGAGCGCGGTGGGGGAGTCGGTGCGCTCCGACCGCCAGGCGCCGTCGTCGAGCCAGCGGACCTCCGGCCGGCGCGCCTCGGGGCCGCCGAGGCGGTCGGGCGCGTCGAGCGCGACGACCCGGCCCGCGCGCACGACGGCCGCACGGTCGGCCAGGTGCGCGGCCTCGTCCAGGTAGTGCGTGGTGAGCAGGATCGTCGTGCCGTCCTCCCGCAGCGAGCGGACCAGCGCCCAGAACGCGCGGCGCGCCTGCGGGTCGAACCCGGTCGTCGGCTCGTCGAGGAACAGCAGCTCCGGGCGACCCACGATGCCGAGCGCGACGTCCAGACGCCGCCGCTGGCCGCCGGAGAGCTGGCGCGTGCGGGTCCGGGCCTTTTCCCGCAGCCCGACGGCGTCGATCACCTCGTCCGGGTCGCGCGGCGCCGGGTAGAACGTCGCGAAGTGCCGGACGATCTCGGCGACCGTGAGCTCGGCCTGGTCGCGCGAGTCCTGGAGCACGACGCCGATGCGCGAGCGCCAGGCGCGGCCCGCGGTCTGGGGGTCCTCCCCGAGCACGCGGACCTCGCCGGCGTCGCGGCGCCGGAAGCCCTCGAGGATCTCGACGGTCGTCGTCTTGCCGGCGCCGTTCGGTCCGAGGACGGCGAAGATCTCGCCGCGCTCGACCCGCAGGTCGACGCCGTCGACCGCCTGCTTGGCGCCGTAGCTCTTGCGCAGGCCGCGCACGTCGACGGCCGGGCCGCTCGGTCCGGGGCCGGCGGCGCGGGAGCCGGTGGGGAGGGGTGTCGTCGTCATGGGACCAGCCTGTCGGCGGAGCCCCGCCGCCCGCGACGGCCGTTCGTCCGGACCTCGTGTCCACCGATCGGTGGACGGCGGTTCGACCAGGGGCCTCGCGTCGCGTACAGTGATCCCTCGGTGGTAGACGCCCGCCACGCTGGTCCGCGCCCGAGACACGTGTTTCGTCCCGGGGCCGGGGGCTCGTACGGCGTCGTCGAGCACGAAGGGTAGTGGCGCAATTGGTAGCGCAGCGGTCTCCAAAACCGCAGGTTGCAGGTTCGAGTCCTGTCTACCCTGCACGGCGTGGCTCTCGTGGGACCTTCCCGGGAACCGCGCGCGGCCCGGCACCGGGTCGCACCGAGGGTTCGAGCAGGTCCCGTACGTGAGCGATGGGGAAGAACGAGTGAGCGAATCGCCGTCAGAGGCCGTGGGTGCAGGCGGCGCACGCGCCGACGAGGTGAAGAAGAAGGGCGGTCCGTCCGCGGACAAGAAGCCCAACATCTTCGCGCGCATCGCCCTTTTCGTGCGCCAGGTGGTCGCCGAGCTCCGCAAGGTCGTCACGCCGACGCGCTCGGAGCTCATCACCTACACGACGGTGGTCCTGGTCTTCGTGGTCGTGGTCATGGCCTTCGTGACCGTGCTCGACCTCGGGATCGGCAAGGCCGTCATGTGGGTCTTCGGCTAGCGAGCGCACCTCCGCCCGGTCACGCCGGGCCCCACCACGGCAGCCGGCGCCCCTCGGGGCGCCGTCGGCGCTTCCAGAAGAAGTCATCGAGCAGTTCGTCAGAAAGCAGGTTCGTTCGTGTCCCAGGAGTCGCTGGACCAGACGGAGAACGTCGACCCGACGCAGCCCGAGGGTGCCCAGGACGACGTCGAGGAGACCACGGACGTCCCGGCGGTCGACGAGGCTGACGAGACGTTCGAGGACGCGTCGGACGAGGACGTCTCGGACGACGAGTCGGACGAGGACGAGGACGCGTCTGAGGGCGAGGCGGACGAGGACGCGTCGGACGACGAGCGCCCGGTCGACGAGGACGGCGACGTCATCGAGGACCCGGTCGCGGAGTTCAAGCGCACGCTGCGCACGCAGCTCGGCGACTGGTACGTCATCCACTCCTACGCGGGCTACGAGAACCGTGTGAAGGCCAACCTGGAGAACCGCATCCAGAGCCTGAACATGGAGGACTACATCTTCCAGATCGAGGTCCCCATGGAGGAGGTGGCCGAGATCAAGAACGCGCAGAAGAAGATCGTCCGACGTGTGCGCATCCCCGGCTACGTCCTCGTCCGCATGGACCTCACCGACGAGTCGTGGGGCGCCGTGCGCCACACCCCCGGTGTCACCGGCTTCGTCGGCCACACCCACCAGCCCGTGCCGCTGACGCTCGACGAGGTCTTCTCGATGCTCGCGCCGATGCTGGCCCCCGCCCCGGAGCCCGGCAAGCCCGCCCAGGCCGCCGCGAAGGCTCCCGTCGAGGTCGACTTCACGGTCGGCGAGTCGGTCACCGTCACGGACGGCCCGTTCGACACGCTGCCCGCCACGATCTCCGAGATCAACGTCGAGAACCAGAAGCTCAAGGTCCTCGTCTCCATCTTCGGCCGGGAGACCCCGGTCGAGCTCTCGTTCAACCAGGTCGCCAAGATCTGACGCGCGGGCGGCCCTCGCCGCCCCCGCGTGAGCGCGGTACTTCAGGAAACACTGCAACCGGGTCATCGCCCACGGCGTCGGTCCACGAGAAGAAGGACAGGGAAGAGTCATGCCTCCCAAGAAGAAGGTCTCCGGCCTCATCAAGCTCCAGATCCAGGCCGGTGCGGCGACGCCCGCCCCGCCGATCGGCCCCGCGCTCGGTCAGCACGGCGTGAACATCATGGAGTTCTGCAAGGCCTACAACGCGGCGACCGAGTCGCAGCGCGGCAACGTCATCCCCGTGGAGATCACGGTCTACGAGGACCGTTCGTTCACGTTCGTGACGAAGACCCCGCCGGCCGCGGAGCTCATCAAGAAGGCCGCGGGCGTCCAGAAGGGCTCGGCCACGCCGCACACCGTCAAGGTCGCGAAGATCACGGCCGACCAGGTGCGCGAGATCGCCCAGTCCAAGCTCGAGGACCTCAACGCGAACGACCTCGACGCCGCGTCGAAGATCATCGCGGGCACGGCCCGCTCGATGGGCATCACCGTCGAGGGCTGACGCCCTCCCCGCCGACCCCTGGATCGTTCCCCACGATCACGACCTCCCGGGGAGCGATCCGGGGTTCGGCACACCAAGAACGTCCGTCCACGACCGTGGACGGCAGTGGCAGGGTCCGCGCGGACCCGCTGACCACGACTGCAGAAGGAGAAGCAGATGGCAACGCGCAGCAAGGCGTACCGCAACGCCGAGGAGAAGATCGACCGCGAGCGTCTCTACACGCCGCTCGAGGCGGTCCGTCTCGCCAAGGAGACGTCGACCGTGAAGTACGACGCGACCGTCGAGGTCGTGTTCCGCCTGGGTGTCGACCCGCGCAAGGCGGACCAGATGGTCCGCGGCACGGTCAACCTGCCGAACGGCACGGGCAAGACGGCCCGCGTCATCGTCTTCGCGAACGCGGCGAAGGCCGAGGAGGCCCGTGCGGCCGGTGCCGACGAGGTCGGCGGCGACGACCTCATCGAGAAGGTCGCCGGTGGCTACACCGACTTCGACGCCGCCGTGGCGACGCCGGACCTCATGGGCAAGGTCGGCCGCCTGGGCAAGGTGCTCGGTCCCCGTGGCCTCATGCCGAACCCGAAGACCGGCACCGTGACGATGGACGTGGCGAAGGCCGTGTCCGACATCAAGGGCGGCAAGATCGAGTTCCGCGTCGACAAGCACTCGAACCTGCACTTCATCATCGGCAAGGTCTCGTTCGACGAGAAGGCGCTCGTGGAGAACTACGCGGCCGCGATCGAAGAGGTCCTGCGTCTCAAGCCGTCGTCCTCGAAGGGCCGGTACATCACCAAGGCCACGCTGACGACGACGATGGGCCCCGGCATCCCGCTGGACCAGTCCAAGACGACGAAGCTGCTCGAGGACGACGCGGCCTGACGGCAGTCCTCCCCGCGGGTGGTTCCCCACCCGCACCACGCACGACGGCGCGGCACCCTGCGAGGGTGCCGCGCCGTCGTCGTCTCACGAGGACGGTCGGGTCAGCAGGCGCCGAGGTCCTTCCAGACGCCCCACTGCCCGCTCTGCGTCGGGTTCTCGTTCGTCGTCCACCACTTCGCCTCGTAGGTGCGGCCCTGGAGCGAGACGCGGTTGCCGCCGGTGTACACGGCCGAGGCGGACCACGCCGGGGCGGTGCAGGTGCCCGGGTCGGTGGGGTCCGTCGGGTCGGTCGGGTCCGTGGGGTCCGTGGGGTCGGTCGGGTCGGTCGGCGTGGTCGGGCCGCTGGCGAGGCGCGAGCCGATGACGGACGCGACCTGGTAGCCGTTCGTCTTGTCCCAGTTGATCGACCACGTCATGACGCCGCCGATCTTGCCGTACGGCGTCGCGGGCTTGAACGACCCGCAGCCGGTGCCGACCTCGAGGCAGTCGACGGCCTTCACGACGTTGGCGAGCGGCTGGTAGCCGCCGCCGGCGGCCTTCTGGACGGCGGGCACGCCGATGCCGACCTGGTCGGGGCGCAGGCCCATCTCGAGCTGGATGCAGGACAACGCGGTGAGGAAGTCGACCGTGCCCTGCGAGTAGACCTGCTGGTTGCAGCCCATCATCGAGCCCGAGTTGTAGTACTGGGTGTTGACGATCGTGAGGATGTCCTTGATCGCCAGGGTGAGCTGGTAGTACCCCATGCTCGTCGCCTGGTAGTCGATCGTCTGCGGCGCCATCGTGAGGACGAGGTTCGGGCCGACCTTCGCGGAGAGCTGGTGCAGCGCGCTCGACATGTAGGTCGCGTTGATGCCGTGCTCGAGGTCGATGTCGACGCCGTCGAAGCCGTACTCCTGCATGAGCCCGTACGCGGTGTCGGCGAAGTTCTTGGCCTCCGTCGCGTTGGAGACGATGACGTTGCCCTTCTCGCCGCCGACGGAGAGCACGACCTTGCGGCCCTGCGACCGGATCGTCGCGATGTCGGCCTTGAACTGCGCCTCCGTGTAGCCGCCCAGCTCCGCGCTGGAGAGGTTGAACGTGATGCCGCCCGGCGTGCCGGTCAGGTTGTCGGCGAAGGCGATCGCGACGAGGTTGTACGCCTGCGGGATCTCCGACAGGCGCATCGTCACCGAGCCGTTGTCGAAGTTGTGCCAGTAGCCGGTGAGCCACTGGGTGCTGCCCGCGGACGCGGCGGCGGGTGCGGCGACGGCCGGCGCGGGCGCCGCGGTCGCGGGCGCGGCGGCGAGGGCGCCGCCCGCGGCGACGGTCGCGGTGGCGACGACGGTGGCGAGGGCGCGCAACGCGCGCCCGGTGCGGCCGCGCGTGCGGCCGGAGAGGACTGTTCTCACGGAAGTGCTCCTCGTGCTCGGGCGGGCCGCGACGTCGCGCCCCGCCGGTCCGCACCCGCGGTGGGTGCAGGGGTCGTCTGCACGCTAGGAGCCCACGCCGCGCCGTGGCATGAGGGATTCCCCGGCAGTTCCCGGGCCTCGCATACGGGGGAACACCTAGACGGCGACACGGCCGGGCGGCGATCCTGAGCCCGTGGGCGGCGTCGCGCAGACCCGTGGGCGACGGATGTATCAGACGGGCGACCCGTCCCTCTTGTCCGGGTGGAGGAGTGTCGGCCCGACGCTCCGACTCGCGTGTCGAAGGAGCGAGATGGGACGCAGCCGCACGAGCCAGGAGGGGTGTGACCAGTGACGATGGTTGTCGACCCCACCGGCCCGGCCCTAGAATCAGGCGCTTCCGGGGACCCCCCGCTGATGCCTGACCGGACGAGCGCGCCGAGGACGGTGCCCCCCATGACGAGAACGACCGACGAGGTGGCCGACACCGACGAACCGGGCCTGAGCCTGGGGGACCGGGGTGCGTTCGCGCTCCTCGAGTACCGGGACGGTCGCCCCCACGCCCTCGGCGAGTTCGTCCGCGAGGCGACGCCGCTGCTGTGGCACACGGTGCGGGCCCAGGGCGTCGAGCGCGAGCAGGCCGACGACATCGTCCAGACCGTGTGGGTCGCGCTCGTACGCAACGCGATGACGATCAAGGAGCCGCACGCCGTCCTGAAGTGGCTGCTCATCACGGCCAAGCGCGCCGCGTGGGAGGCCGTGCGCAAGCACCGCGACGAGGCCAAGCGCCGCACCGAGCTCCCCGACGACACCGACGAGGGCGTCCCGGAGCTGCCCTCGGGCGACCCGACGCCGGACGTCGAGGTGCTCCGCAACGAGCGCGACCGCACGCTGTGGGCCGCGCTGGACCAGCTGCCGGACCGCTGCCGGCGGCTCCTGCGGCTCGTGTCGCTCGCCGACCGACCCGACTACAAGGCCATCTCGGCCGCGATCGGCATGCCCGTCGGGAGCATCGGCTCCACGCGCGGCCGCTGCCTCGCCAAGCTGCGCGACATCATCGACGACCAGGGGGAATCGTGGGAAGCATCATGAGCACCGAGCCGACGCACAGCCCCGACGAGCCGCTCGACGCCGTCGACCTCGCGCTGCTCGCGGAGCTGGCGCGCATCGCCGAGGAGATCGACCCCGTGCCCGACGGCCTCGTGGAGCGGTCGCTGTTCGCGATCACCCTCGCCGGGCTCGAGGCCGAGGTCATGGAGCTGGAGTACGTCCAGGTCCCCGAGATGTCCGTGCGGGGCGACGCGCCACCCGTCGAGGCGCGCACCATCACGTTCACGTCCGAGTCCGTCACGGTCATGATCTCGCTGTCGGCGACCGACGACGGGCACATCCGCATCGACGGCTGGGCCGCCCCGGCGACGGCGCTGCGCGTCGAGCTGCACCGGCCGGGCTCCGTGAGCGAGACCACGAGCGACGACGACGGCCGCTTCGTCTTCGACGCCGTCGACCGCGGCCCGGCGAGCCTCGTCGTGCGCCGTGCCGACGGCGCCGGCGGCGCCGTGAGCACCCCGGTCGTCGAGCTGTAGCCCTCGTCGCGCCGCGGGCGATCCCTCGCTCGCGGCACGACGACGTCCTGCACCCATCCCTCTCCGCGCACCCGTGCGCGCGCCGCTGCCCGTCGACGTCGACGCCCGCGGCACCGACTGAACGCCATCCCTCGAGGAGGAGCACGTGAGCGAGACCCCCGAACCCCCCGTCGACGTGACCGGCCCCGGCTACTACGGCGACAGGCCGAACCGGCTCCAGTGGCGCACGCGCACGATCGACCCGGTCAGCGCACCGCGCCGCGCGGGGAAGCAGTCCCCGCACCCGACGTGGTACGTCGGCGACCGCATCCTCATCCCCGAGTCGCCGTTCGACCGCGAGGGCAACCGCTCGCTCCGGTGGCTCGAGCGCGCGGCGGCCGACCGCGGGCTGCGGGTCGAGGTGCAGGAGGAGAGCATCGAGGACGCCGAGCTCGTGCGCGAGGCCGACCTCGACCCCGAGACGACGCGCGACCTGCTCAAGACCTTCGGCTACTCCGTGCGTCTGCACTACCGCGACGACCGCCAGGGCGCGCTCCCCGACGCCTGGGGACTGATCGAGGAGCTGCGGGGGCGGCTGTGCCCCGACGACGGGTACAGCCCGCGGCTGGCCCTGGACCACATGATCGCGCCGACGCCGTTCATCGGCGGCCAGCCCTACACCCAGCCGTTCCCGTACACGCAGCCGCTGCCGTACACGCAGCCGCTGCCGTACACGCAGCCGCTGCCGTACACGCAGCCGCTGCCGTACACGCAGTCGCTCGGTGCGGGGACCGCGGAGTACGCCGTGCCGGGATCCGGCGGACGGACACCGGTGAGCTGGATCGGCCCGGTGCCGCGGCGCAGGCTTCCCGCTGGCGCGAACCCCTACGTCTCGGGCGACGGGGTGCGGCGTCCTGTCGTCGCGGTGCTCGACACCGGCGTGGGCGAGCACCCGTGGTTCGACGACGACCTGGAGACGCGGGGGACGATCGTCGTGCGCGATCCGGAGCTCCTCGGGCAGCCGCTCTCCACCCTCCCCCCGACGGAGTACCCGTACGAGGATCCCGAGATCGGAGGCGTCTCGGTCTCGCCGCTCACCGGGCCGCTCGACGCGGTGGCCGGGCACGGGACCTTCATCGCGGGCCTCCTCCACCAGCTGTGCCCGGACGCCGTCATCCTCGCCCCGCGTCTCTACGGAGGGTCGGGGGTCGTCCCCGAGCGGGAGCTCCTCCGCTCGCTGCGGAGGCTGCTGCTCTGGCACGTCCTCGGGCTGACGGGCCGCGACGGCTACGCGCCGATCGACGTCCTGGTGCTCTCGCTCGGCTACTACCACGAGCGTCCCGAGGACGCAGACTTCGACGCCCCGTTCGGAGCGCTCATCCGAGCACTCCGTCGCTACGGGGTCATCGTCGTC
Organism: Cellulosimicrobium sp. SH8; assembly: GCF_025818875.1. Taxonomy (NCBI): domain Bacteria; kingdom Bacillati; phylum Actinomycetota; class Actinomycetes; order Micrococcales; family Promicromonosporaceae; genus Cellulosimicrobium; species Cellulosimicrobium sp. SH8. The sequence goes on from NZ_JAMXMH010000013.1 coordinate 54,679, forward strand.
GTCTCGTCGGGCAACGACGGGCAGACCCGGCCGACCTACCCGGCCGCGTTCGCCCCGCGCATCGACCGGAAGGTGAGCCCGCCCGTCCCGTTCGACGGGGTCGCTCTCCCCGAGGACGAGCCGCCGGTGCTCGCCGTAGGAGCCCAGAACCCGGACGGGACGGTGTCGCTCTTCAGCAACGACGGTCCGTGGATCACGTGCACCCGGCCCGGTGCCTCGTTGGTCTCGACCATCCCGCGGACCATCGACGGCGCTGTCGCGCCGTCCCGGCACGTGCGCGAGCTGTGGGGCCCGGGCTTCCGCGCGACGATCGACCCTGAGGGCTTCCAGGGCGGGTTCGCCACGTGGAGCGGGACGTCCTTCGCCGCACCTGTGCTCGCCGGTGAGCTGGCGGCCACGCTGCTCGACCGCATCGCCGACGATCCGACCGCGCCCGGTGTGGTGGACCCGGGCCGGGGTACGCCCGAGCGCTGCGCCTGGCTGTGGCCGTCCATTACCCTGGCGACGGGTCTGGTCCCGACCCCGGGTGACGACGCATGAGGTGATGAGTGGTCAGCAACCAGGCGGTGCTCGAGTCCCGCCTGGCGGCCGCACAGGCGACGAACGCCCGTGGGCGCCACCGGCGCGCTATCCGTGCCTTCGAGGAGATCGTCGCCGAGGTCGAGGCGCAGGGGGACGGGGCGACTCGCGAGGCCGTGTACGTGGCCGCCCGGGCAGGCATGAGTCGCGCCGTCGCGGAGTTCGAGCTGTCCGGTTCGCTGGACGACGCCCTCGGGCGGCTCGCGCTCCTCGAGGAGCGTGGGGCCGCCCTGGGCATGTACGACCTGCGGTTCGTCGTGCGCGCCCAGCGCGGGCTCCTCCGGCTGCGGACGGGCGACGTGCGGGAGGCGCTCGTCGAGATGGAGGAGGCGGCCACGGGCGTCGACGACGCGCGACCGCTCGACGCCGCGGTGCTCATGCTGAACCTCGGGTCGCTGCGCCTCGAGCTCGGCGACGCCGAGGGAGCGAGCCGTGACCTGGACGACGCCGTGCGCCGGGGCGTCGCGCTCGGGGACGACCTCCTCGTCTCCAAGGCGCGCCACAACCTCGGGTACGCGGAGTACCTCCGTGGCGATCTCCCCGTCGCGCTGCGTGCGATGGACGAGGCTGCCGAGCAAGCGCCGGACCGGCACGCCGCCGTCGGCCTGATCGACCGCGCGCAGGTCCTGCTCGACGCCGGGCTGCTGACCGAGGCCGACGACGCGCTGCGCGAGGCTCGCGAGCACCTCTCGCGCTACCGCATGCTGCGCGACCTCGCCGAGGTCGAGCTGGTGCGGTCGCGCGTCGTGCTCGGCCTGCGCCGGTACGCCGACGCCCGTCGCCTGGCCCGGTCGGCGTCGCGCCGGTTCGACCGGCTGGGGAACACCCCGTGGATGCTGCGCGCCCGCGTCGCCGAGCTGCAGGCGGCGCTCACGGAGCACCGGTCGGACGGCGTGACGCCGACGACGGCACGGCGGCACGCCGGCTGGGCGCTCGCCCTCGCGCGCGAGGGCGAGGCGCTCGGCGGAGCCGCCGGCCTCGGCGTGACGATCCCGGCCCAGCTCCTCGCCGCCGAGTGGCTCGTGACCGCGGGGGACGTGCCCGCCGCCCAGGACGTCCTGGCGCAGGTTCCCGGGCGGCTCGACCGCGCCCCGCTGCCCGTGCGGCTGCAGTACGAGGCCGTGCTCGCCCAGCTCGCGTTCGCGGCCGGTGACCGTCGCGGCGGCGTGCGGGCCGTGCGGCGCGGCCAGTCGGCCCTCGCCGAGCACCGCGCGCGGCTCGGCTCCGTGGACGCGGTGACGGCGTCAGCCGTGCACGGGGTCCGGCTCGGCAACGTGGACGTGGCGGCGGCGCTGCGGACGCGGCGTCCGGGGACGATCTTCGACGCGGTCGAGCGGGGTCGCGCGGCGTTCGCGGGCACCGGCCGCGTGCGCCCTCCGTCGGACCCGGTCCTCGCGGACCTCCTCGCCGCGGCGCGCCGCGAGGTCGAGGCCGCCCGCGCGCTCGGTGCCCCCTCGGACCCCTCGCACCTCGCCCGCCGTCAGGACCACCTGAGGTCTGCGCGTCGGCTGCAGGACGACGCGCGGCGCCGCGCCTGGCAGCACGGGGGAGAGGCCGCCACCCCGCTGGCCACGACGGAGCGCCGGCTCCGGGCCGCGCTCGCCGCGGCGGGCTCCGACGCCGTGGTCGCCGACCTCGTGGTCGAGGGCGACGAGGTCCTCGCCGTCCGCGTGTCCGCGGCGGGGACGCGGCTCGTGCGGCTCGCGCCGCGCGCGACGGTCGCGGAGCGCGTGCGCCGCGCGCGGGCCGACTTCGCGGTCCTCTCGAACGTGCTCATCCCCGTCCCGATGCGGGAGGCGGCGGTCGCGTCGCTCACGCGCACCCTGACCGCGCTCGACGACGCGCTCGTCGTCCCTCTGGAGGCCGACGGCGACCTGCACCTCGCCGCGCGCGACCTCCTGCTCGCGCTCCCGTGGGCCTCTCTGCCGTCACGGCGCGGGCGACGGACGTGGGCGAACTCGTGGGTGGACCTGCGGGTCGGAGACCCGACGCGGCGTGCCGACGAGGCGCTCGTCGTCGCGGGCCCCGGGCTGCGGTTCTCGGGTGCGGAGGCCAAGCTCGTCGCGTCGGTCTGGGAGGGCTCCGAGGCCCTCGCGGGCGAGGACGCCACGTGCGAGGCGGTGGTCGAGGGGCTCCGGACCGCCGGCGTGGTCCATCTCGCGGCGCACGGGACGCACGAGACCGACAACCCGCTCTTCTCCTCGCTACGGCTCGCCGACGGGCCGATGTTCGCGCACGAGCTCGACGGCATCGACCTGCACGGCGTGGTCGTCGTCCTGTCGGCGTGCGAGGTCGGGCTCTCGACGCCGCGCATCGGCGGCGAGTCGCTCGGCCTGACGAGCGTCCTCCTGCGGCTCGGCGCGCGCGCCGTGGTCGCGAGCGTCGCCCCGCTGCGCGACGACGTCGCCGCGCGCGTCATGCCGTCGCTCCACGCGGAGCTGCGCGACGGCGCCATGCCGGGGGCGGCGCTCGCCCGCGCGGTCGCCGACGAGCCCGAGCCCGTCCCGCTCGTGTGCTTCGGGCCGCTGGTGCTCTGACCGCGCGGGGGAGCGCCCCGACGTGGCGGCCGCGGTTTGGAGCACACGCCGTCGTCCCGTACGATGAGCGTGTACCCAAGACCGCCGGTCGTCCGACGCTGCTCGCAGACTCCGTCTGCAGGGACGTGACGGATCGAAGTCCCACCACGAGGTGGAGGCCAGCGCAGGTAGCGAATCGACGACGTCCGCCCGGCCCCGCCGTGCGTGCGACCACGAGCCCCGCGCCTGCGCGGGGCTCTTTCTCGTTCCGGGACGGACGCCGGTGGTACCACCACCGGAAGGATTGCCATGGCGAGGCCGGACAAGGCAGCCGCAGTCGCCGAGATCTCGGAGAAGCTCCGCGACTCGAACGCTGCCGTGCTGACCGAGTACCGCGGGCTCACCGTCGCGCAGCTCAAGCAGCTGCGTCGGTCGCTCAGCGGCAACGCAACCTACGCCGTGGTGAAGAACACGCTGACCGCTATCGCGGCCAAGGAGGCCGGTGTCGAGGGACTCGACGCCGACCTGCAGGGCCCGTCGGCAATCGCCTTCGTCACCGGGGACCCGGTCGAGGCTGCCAAGGGTCTGCGTGACTTCGCCAAGGCGAACCCCGCGCTGGTCATCAAGGGCGGTGTCCTCGACGGGCGCCCCCTGACCGCCGCGGAGGTCACGAAGCTCGCGGACCTCGAGTCCCGCGAGGTCCTGCTGGCCAAGGCGGCCGGCGCGATGAAGGCCAAGCTCTTCCAGGCTGCCTACGTCTTCACCGCGAACACCGCCCAGGCCGCCCGCGTCATCGATGCCCTGCGTCAGAAGCAGGAATCGGAGGGCGCTGCCGCCTGATCCCGTGCCCGGGGCGCGCCCCGGACTCGTGATCCACGCAGCGCAAGCACACACCCCGCTTCTGGCAGGCCCGCACCGGGCCGCTGCCGAGCACCGACCGAAAGGAACGCCATCATGGCGAAGCTCAGCACCGACGAGCTCATTGCGCAGTTCAAGGACCTCACCCTCATCGAGCTCAACGAGTTCGTGAAGGCCTTCGAGGAGACCTTCGAGGTCACCGCGGCCGCCCCCGTCGCCGCTGCTGCCCCGGCTGCCGCCGGTGGCGGTGCCGCCGCCGAGGAGGCCGAGGAGAAGTCGGAGTTCGACGTCATCCTCGAGGCTGCCGGCGACAAGAAGATCCAGGTCATCAAGGAGGTGCGCGCCCTCACGTCCCTCGGTCTCAAGGAGGCCAAGGACCTCGTCGACGGCGCCCCCAAGCCCGTCCTGGAGGCTGTCGCGAAGGACGCCGCGGACAAGGCGAAGGCTGCCCTCGAGGGCGCCGGCGCCACGGTCACCGTCAAGTGATCTCGCCGGTCCCGTCCTGACGGGACCGGTCAGCACGCCGCACGAGGCCCGCACCCCGCCCGGGGTGCGGGCCTCGTCGTCGCTCTCGCCGCACGGCCGCACGGCGCGCGTGGGAGCGTGGGCGCGGGACGTCGTCGGGCACCCGGGCGGGCGCACCGGCTTCACGGAACGGCCACGAGTGTGCCACCATGTGCGGGTCGACGACGCAGGACAGCGAGGTCGACGGCAGCAGGTTCGCGACCCGCGAGACGGGTCGGTGGCGGGCGACGAGGCCCGCACGAGTACCGGTGGGGCGCCCAGGCGTCCGGTACCGGGCGGGGTCGCACGCCCCGGGGTTGTGTTGCGATGCGTTGTGGGCTATGCTCACGCTTTGCGCTGTCCTGTGCCCCCGATCTCAAATACCCCCGACCCCCTCGTCGACGTACGTGCGCGTCCGCGAGGTGTCGTGGCGGCGGTGATCGTGTCCAGCCCGGCGGTGCAGCGTTCTTTCGATCTGCAGGGAAGGACCCCTCTTGGCTGCCTCGCGCACCCCTTCTGCTCCGACCGCCGACGCCATCGCGAACCGCACCGCATCGCGTCGCCTCTCCTTCGCCAAGATCTACGAGCCCCTCGAGGTCCCCGACCTGCTGGGCCTCCAGACCGAGAGCTTCGACTGGCTCCTCGGCAACGAGGCGTGGCAGGCGCGTGTCGCCGCCGCGGCCGCGGCCGGCCGCCAGGACGTGCCCTCGACGTCGGGTCTCGAGGAGATCTTCGAGGAGATCTCCCCGATCGAGGACTTCGGCTCCTCGATGTCGCTGTCGTTCTCCAACCACCGTTTCGAGCCGCCCAAGTACACGGCCGACGAGTGCAAGGAGAAGGACTTCACGTACGCCGCGCCGCTCTTCGTCACCGCGGAGTTCGTCAACTACAACACCGGTGAGATCAAGAGCCAGACGGTCTTCATGGGCGACTTCCCGCTCATGACCGAGCGCGGCACCTTCATCATCAACGGCACCGAGCGCGTCGTCGTCTCCCAGCTCGTCCGCTCGCCCGGCGTCTACTTCGAGCGCACGGCCGACAAGACGAGCGACAAGGACATCTTCTCCGCGAAGATCATCCCCTCGCGCGGCGCCTGGCTCGAGTTCGAGATCGACAAGCGCGACGCCGTCGGCGTGCGCGTCGACCGCAAGCGCAAGCAGTCCGTCACGGTGCTGCTCAAGGCGCTCGGCCTCACCGAGTCGGAGATCCGCGAGCAGTTCGCCGACTTCCCGTCGGTGCTGGACACGCTCGAGAAGGACCACGTCCACACCCAGGACGAGGCCCTCGTCGACCTGTACCGCAAGATCCGCCCGGGCGAGCCGCCGACGGTCGAGGCCGGCCGCGCGCTGCTCGAGAACTTCTACTTCAACCCGAAGCGCTACGACATGGCGAAGGTCGGTCGCTACAAGGCGAACAAGAAGCTCGGCATCGACGCGCCGCTCACCGACTCGACGCTCTCCGTCTCGGACGTCGTCGCGACGATCAAGTACCTCGCGGCCCTGCACGCCGACCACGCCAGCATCCCGGGCACCCGGAACGGCGAGGCCGTCGAGGTGCGCGTCGAGACCGACGACATCGACCACTTCGGCAACCGTCGCATCCGCGCCGTCGGCGAGCTCATCCAGAACCAGGTCCGCACGGGCCTGTCCCGGATGGAGCGCGTCGTGCGCGAGCGCATGACGACGCAGGACGTCGAGGCGATCACGCCGCAGACGCTCATCAACATCCGCCCGGTCGTGGCGTCCATCCGCGAGTTCTTCGGCACGTCGCAGCTCTCGCAGTTCATGGACCAGAACAACCCGCTCGCGGGCCTGACGCACAAGCGTCGCCTCTCGGCCCTCGGCCCGGGTGGTCTGTCGCGCGACCGCGCCGGCATGGAGGTCCGTGACGTCCACCCGTCGCACTACGGCCGCATGTGCCCCATCGAGACCCCTGAAGGCCCGAACATCGGCCTGATCGGCTCGCTCGCGTCGTACGGGCGGATCAACCCGTTCGGCTTCATCGAGACGCCGTACCGCAAGGTGACGGCGGGCAAGGTGACCGACGAGGTCGTCTACCTCACGGCCGACGACGAGGACCGCCACGTCATCGCCCAGGCGAACCAGGTGCTCAACGTCGACGGCTCCTTCGCGGACGAGCGCGTGCTCGTGCGCACCAAGGGCGGCGAGGTCGAGATCGTGCCCGGCGCGCAGGTCGACTACATGGACGTCTCGCCGCGCCAGATGGTGTCGGTCGCGACGGCGCTCATCCCGTTCCTCGAGCACGACGACGCGAACCGCGCCCTCATGGGTGCGAACATGCAGCGCCAGGCCGTGCCGCTCGTCCGTTCCGAGGCCCCGCTCGTCGGGACCGGCATGGAGTGGCGCGCGGCGGTCGACGCGGGCGACGTCGTCGTCGCGTCGAAGCCCGGTGTCGTCACCGAGGTCTCGGCCGACCTCGTGCTCGTCGCGAACGACGACGGCACGACCGGCAGCTACCGCATCGCGAAGTTCCGCCGCTCCAACCAGGGCACGAGCTACAACCAGCGCGTGCTCGTCGACGAGGGCCAGCGCATCGAGCCCGGCTCCGTCCTCGCGGACGGCCCGGCGACGGACGAGGGCGAGCTCGCGCTCGGCCGCAACCTGCTCGTGGCGTTCATGTCGTGGGAGGGCCACAACTACGAGGACGCGATCATCCTCAGCCAGCGTCTCGTGCAGGACGACGTGCTCTCCTCGATCCACATCGAGGAGCACGAGGTCGACGCGCGCGACACCAAGCTCGGCCCCGAGGAGATCACGCGGGACATCCCGAACGTCTCCGAGGACGTCCTCGCGGACCTCGACGAGCGCGGCATCATCCGCATCGGCGCCGAGGTCGGCGCGGGCGACGTCCTGGTCGGCAAGGTCACCCCGAAGGGCGAGACCGAGCTGACCCCGGAGGAGCGCCTGCTGCGCGCGATCTTCGGCGAGAAGGCGCGCGAGGTGCGCGACACGTCCCTCAAGGTGCCCCACGGCGAGTCCGGCACGGTCATCGGCGTGCGCGAGTTCAACCGCGAGGACGGCGACGAGCTGCCCGCGGGCGTGAACCAGCTCGTGCGCGTCTACATCGCGCAGCGCCGCAAGATCACGGACGGCGACAAGCTCGCCGGCCGCCACGGCAACAAGGGCGTCATCTCCAAGATCCTGCCCGTCGAGGACATGCCGTTCCTCGCGGACGGGACGCCGGTCGACGTCGTCCTCAACCCGCTGGGCGTGCCCGGTCGTATGAACGTCGGCCAGGTCCTCGAGACGCACCTCGGGTGGGTCGCGAAGCAGGGCTGGGACATCTCGCTCGCCGAGGGCAAGGACCTCTCCTGGAAGGAGAACGTCCCCGAGATCGCGGCGTCGTCCGTGCCCGGCCGGCCCGTCGCCACCCCGGTGTTCGACGGCCTCCACGAGGACGCGCTGACCGGTCTGCTCTCGTCGACGATCCCCAACCGCGACGGCGTGCGGACGGTTGGCGGCGACGGCAAGGCCCGCCTGTTCGACGGCCGCTCCGGCGAGCCGTTCCCGGAGCCGGTGGCCGTGGGCTACATGTACATCCTCAAGCTCCACCACCTGGTCGACGACAAGATCCACGCGCGCTCGACGGGCCCGTACTCGATGATCACGCAGCAGCCGCTGGGTGGTAAGGCGCAGTTCGGTGGTCAGCGCTTCGGCGAGATGGAGGTGTGGGCCCTCGAGGCGTACGGCGCGGCCTACACGCTGCAGGAGCTCCTCACCATCAAGTCCGACGACGTCCCCGGCCGCGTCAAGGTGTACGAGGCCATCGTCAAGGGCGAGAACATCCCCGACTCGGGCATCCCGGAGTCCTTCAAGGTCCTCCTCAAGGAGATGCAGTCGCTGTGCCTGAACGTCGAGGTGCTCTCGAGCGACGGCGTGTCCATCGAGATGCGGGAGTCGGACGACGACGTGTACCGCGCAGCAGAAGAGCTCGGCATCGACCTGTCGCGCCGCCCCAACGCGGCGTCCAGCATCGACGAGATCTGATCTCGGGCAGGCGGGAGCGGGTCACCCCGCTCCCGCCGACGACCCCGCACCAACCGTCTTTATGGCGTCGGCACCGGCCCCGTCCGGTCCCGGCAGACGAAGGAAGTAGGACAACTTGCTCGACGTCAACGTCTTCGACGAGCTGCGCATCGGCCTGGCCACGGCCGACGACATCCGTGCGTGGTCGCACGGAGAGGTGAAGAAGCCCGAGACCATCAACTACCGCACCCTCAAGCCCGAGAAGGACGGACTCTTCTGCGAGAAGATCTTCGGCCCCACCCGGGACTGGGAGTGCTACTGCGGCAAGTACAAGCGCGTGCGCTTCAAGGGCATCATCTGCGAGCGCTGCGGCGTCGAGGTGACGCGCTCGAAGGTGCGTCGTGAGCGCATGGGCCACATCGAGCTCGCCGCGCCCGTCACGCACATCTGGTTCTTCAAGGGCGTGCCCTCGCGCCTCGGCTACCTGCTCGACCTCGCCCCGAAGGACCTGGAGAAGGTCATCTACTTCGCGGCGTACATGATCACGTCGGTCGACGACGAGGGTCGCCAGGAAGACCTCCCCAACCTCCAGAACGAGATCGACCTGGAGAAGAAGGAGATCGCGGACGCCCGCGACAACGACATCAACTCCCGCGCCCAGAAGCTCGAGGCCGACCTGGCCGAGCTCGAGGCCGAGGGTGCGAAGGCCGACGCGCGCCGCAAGGTCCGTGACTCGGCCGAGCGCGAGATGGCGCAGATCCGCAAGCGCGCGGACGCCCAGCTCGACCGCCTCGACCAGGTGTGGGACCGCTTCAAGAACCTCAAGGTCGCCGACCTCGAGGGCGACGAGATGCTCTACCGCGCCCTCCAGGACCGCTACGGCACCTACTTCGAGGGCTCGATGGGCGCCGCGGCGATCCAGAAGCGTCTCCAGGACTTCGACCTGGAGGCGGAGGCCGAGTCCCTGCGCGAGACCATCCGCTCGGGCAAGGGGCAGCGCAAGACGCGTGCCCTCAAGCGCCTCAAGGTCGTCAACGCGTTCCTCACCACGACGAACTCGCCCACGGGCATGGTGCTCGACGCCGTCCCGGTCATCCCGCCGGACCTGCGCCCGATGGTGCAGCTCGACGGTGGCCGCTTCGCGACGAGCGACCTGAACGACCTGTACCGCCGCGTGATCAACCGGAACAACCGCCTCAAGCGTCTGCTGGACCTGGGCGCCCCGGAGATCATCGTCAACAACGAGAAGCGGATGCTCCAGGAGGCCGTGGACTCGCTGTTCGACAACGGTCGCCGTGGTCGTCCGGTCACGGGCCCGGGCAACCGCCCGCTGAAGTCCATCTCGGACATGCTCAAGGGCAAGCAGGGTCGTTTCCGTCAGAACCTGCTCGGCAAGCGCGTCGACTACTCGGGCCGTTCGGTCATCGTCGTCGGCCCGCAGCTCAAGCTGCACCAGTGCGGCCTGCCCAAGCAGATGGCGCTCGAGCTGTTCAAGCCGTTCGTCATGAAGCGGCTCGTGGACCTCAACCACGCGCAGAACATCAAGAGCGCCAAGCGCATGGTCGAGCGTGCCCGCCCGGTCGTGTGGGACGTGCTCGAAGAGGTCATCACGGAGCACCCCGTGCTGCTCAACCGTGCGCCGACGCTGCACCGCCTGGGCATCCAGGCGTTCGAGCCGCAGCTCGTCGAGGGCAAGGCGATCCACCTGCACCCGCTCGTGTGCGCCGCGTTCAACGCGGACTTCGACGGTGACCAGATGGCCGTCCACCTGCCCCTGAGCGCGGAGGCGCAGGCCGAGGCCCGCATCCTCATGCTCTCGAGCAACAACATCCTCAAGCCGTCGGACGGTCGTCCGGTGACCATGCCCTCGCAGGACATGATCATCGGCCTGTACCACCTGACGAGCGACCGCAAGGGCGCCGAGGGCGAGGGCCGCGCGTTCGGCTCGGTCGCCGAGGCGATCATGGCGTTCGACCAGGGCACCCTGGACCTGAACGCCGAGGTCAAGATCCGCACCACGGACCTCGTCCCGCCGGTCTCCGGCTTCGAGGCTCCCGAGGGCTGGGAGGAGGGTCAGCCGATCCTCTTCGACACCACGCTCGGTCGCGCGCTGTTCAACGAGACGCTCCCCGTCGACTACCCGTACGTGAACTCGGTCGTCGACAAGAAGCGCCTCTCGGCGATCGTCAACGAGCTCGCGGAGCGCTACCCGAAGGTCGAGGTCGCGGCGTCGCTCGACGCGCTGAAGGCTGCCGGCTTCCGCTGGGCGACCCGCTCGGGCGTCACGATCGCGATCTCCGACGTGGCGACGCCCAAGGAGAAGGCCGTCATCCTCGAGCAGCACGAGGAGCGCGCGCTCAAGGTCCAGCAGCAGTACGACCGTGGTCTCATCACGGACGACGAGCGCCGTCAGGAGCTCATCGAGATCTGGACCCAGGCGACGGACAAGGTCGCGTCGGTCATGCGCGAGAACCTCGAGGCGAACGACCGCAACACCGTGTACCGCATGGTCGGCTCGGGTGCCCGTGGTAACTGGATGCAGGTCCGTCAGATCGCCGGCATGCGCGGTCTCGTGGCGAACCCGAAGGGCGAGATCATCCCGCGCCCGATCAAGTCCAACTACCGCGAGGGCCTGTCCGTCCTCGAGTACTTCATCGCGACGCACGGCGCCCGCAAGGGTCTGGCGGACACCGCTCTGCGGACCGCCGACTCGGGCTACCTCACGCGTCGTCTCGTGGACGTGTCGCAGGACGTCATCGTCCGCGAGGAGGACTGCGGCACCGAGCGCGGCCTGACGCTGCCGATCGCGGAGGAGCTCGCGGGCAAGCTCGTGCGCCACCCGAAGGTGGAGACGAGCGTCTACTCGCGCACCCTCGCGGCCGACCTGGTCGACCCCGACGGGAACGTCGTCGGCAAGGCCGGCGACGACGCGGGCGACGTCCTCATCGACGCCGCGGTGGCCGCGGGCGTCCGCGAGGCCAAGGTCCGCTCGGTCCTCACGTGCGAGTCGCGCGTCGGGACGTGCGCCAAGTGCTACGGGCGCTCGCTCGCCACGGGCAAGCTCGTCGACATCGGCGAGGCGGTCGGCATCATCGCCGCCCAGTCGATCGGTGAGCCGGGCACCCAGCTGACGATGCGTACGTTCCACACCGGTGGTGTGGCGTCCGCGGACGACATCACGCAGGGTCTGCCCCGTGTCACGGAGCTCTTCGAGGCCCGCACCCCCAAGGGTGAGGCGCCCATCGCGGAGTTCTCGGGTCGCATCGCGATCGACGACACGGAGCGCTCGCGCCGTCTCGTGCTGACGCCGGACGACGGCTCGGAGGAGATCGCGTACCCGGTGACCAAGCGCGCCCGCCTGCTCGTGCAGGACGGCGACCAGGTCTCCGTCGGCACGCAGCTCGTCCAGGGAGCGGTGGACCCCAAGAAGGTCCTGCGCATCCTCGGCCCGCGTGCCACGCAGAAGCACCTGGTGGACGAGGTCCAGGAGGTCTACCGCTCCCAGGGCGTGGACATCCACGACAAGCACATCGAGGTCATCGTCCGGCAGATGCTCCGCCGGATCACGGTCCTCGACTCGGGTGACGCGCCGCTGCTCCCGGGCGAGCTGGCCGAGCGCGGCCGCTTCGAGGACGCCAACCGTCGTACCGTGGCGGAGGGTGGCCAGCCGGCCTCCGGCCGTCCCGAGCTGATGGGCATCACGAAGGCGTCGCTCGCGACGGACTCGTGGCTGTCGGCCGCCTCCTTCCAGGAGACGACGCGCGTGCTCACCGAGGCGTCGATGAGCGGTCGTCGCGACCCGCTCCTCGGCCTCAAGGAGAACGTCATCATCGGAAAGCTCATCCCGGCCGGTACCGGTCTGCCCCGGTACACCAAGGTCCAGGTCGAGCCGACCGAGCAGGCCAAGACGGAGCTCTACCCGAGCTTCGGCTACGACGAGATCGACTTCCCGGCGCTCGGCATGGGCTCCGGCGAGGCGATCCCGCTCGAGGACCTGGACTTCGGCGACTACCGCTGACGTTCCTCGACTGCCGGACGGGTGCCCGACGGCGTCCCGCACCTCGGGTGCGGGGCGCCGGGGGCACCCGTTCGGCGTCCTGGGGGAGCGGGCCCCCGCCGCAGGCGGGCGGTGACCTGCTCCTTTGACTACCTGCCGGGCGGCAGGTAACCTGGTAAACCGTGCCCGCGCCGTCGGGCCCTCCGTGATGTCCCTGGCGGGGCGGTGTCAGCGAGTGATCGCTCCCACCTCCGCGCAGCGGGCTCCGGACGGGCCGATGTGAGTGCCCGGGCATTCCGGATCCCGGTCCTGACGGCACCTCGTGCCCGTGGGCAGGGACGGACCATCGAGCCGGTGGTAGGTGGCTGCTGCAGCGTGTCTCGCGCTGCGGGTGCCTCGTGCGATCGGCTCCAGCAGCCAGCACGACCACCATCGGGGATAGCCCCGGTAGCTCGAGAAGACACGGAGACGTAGTGCCTACGATCCAGCAGCTCGTCCGCAAGGGGCGGACCTCGAAGGTGGGGAAGTCGAAGACCCCCGCCCTCAAGGGCTCCCCGCAGCGGCGCGGTGTGTGCACGCGCGTGTACACCACCACCCCGAAGAAGCCGAACTCCGCGCTGCGCAAGGTCGCTCGCGTGAAGCTCTCCTCCCAGGTCGAGGTCACGGCCTACATCCCGGGCGTCGGCCACAACCTCCAGGAGCACTCCATCGTGCTCGTGCGCGGCGGTCGTGTGAAGGACCTCCCGGGTGTGCGCTACAAGATCGTGCGCGGCGCGCTCGACACGCAGGGCGTGAAGAACCGCAAGCAGGCCCGCAGCCGGTACGGCGCCAAGAAGGAGAAGAGCTGATGCCTCGCAAGGGCCCGGCCCCGAAGCGGCCGCTCATCATCGACCCCGTCTACGGGTCGCCCGTCGTCACGCAGCTCATCAACAAGGTGCTGCTCGACGGCAAGAAGTCCACCGCCGAGTCGATCGTCTACGGCGCCCTCGAGGGCGTCCGTGCGAAGACCGACGGCGACCCGGTCGTCGTCCTCAAGCGTGCGCTCGAGAACGTGCGTCCCGCGCTCGAGGTCCGCTCGCGCCGCGTCGGTGGCGCGACCTACCAGGTCCCCGTCGAGGTGCGTCCCGCGCGCTCCACGACCCTCGCGCTGCGCTGGCTCACGGACTACTCGCGCGCCCGTCGCGAGAAGACCATGACCGAGCGCCTCATGAACGAGATCCTCGACGCGAGCAACGGCCTCGGTGCCGCGGTCAAGCGTCGCGAGGACATGCACAAGATGGCGGAGTCCAACAAGGCCTTCGCCCACTACCGCTGGTAGTCCGCCCGACCGGCCTCGGGGACCTCTCGGTCCCCGGGGCCGTCGGCGGGTCTCCGGCCGGCCACCCCGGTCCGAGCAGCGCCCCCGACTCAACCCACCTAGCGAGGGAAACAGACCGTGGCACTTGACGTGCTGACCGACCTGAACAAGGTCCGCAACATCGGCATCATGGCCCACATCGATGCCGGGAAGACCACGACCACCGAGCGCATCCTGTTCTACACGGGTGTGAACTACAAGATCGGTGAGACGCACGACGGCGCGTCGACGATGGACTGGATGGAGCAGGAGCAGGAGCGCGGCATCACGATCACGTCGGCCGCGACGACCTGCTACTGGAAGAACAACCAGATCAACATCATCGACACGCCCGGCCACGTCGACTTCACGGTCGAGGTCGAGCGCTCCCTGCGCGTGCTCGACGGCGCCGTCGCCGTCTTCGACGGCAAGGAGGGCGTGGAGCCGCAGTCGGAGACGGTGTGGCGCCAGGCGGACAAGTACAACGTGCCGCGCATCTGCTTCGTCAACAAGATGGACAAGCTCGGTGCGGACTTCTACTTCACCGTCGACACCATCATCAACCGCCTCAAGGCGAAGCCGCTGGTCATCCAGCTGCCGATCGGCTCCGAGAACGACTTCACCGGCGTCGTCGACCTCCTGGAGATGAAGGCTCTGGTGTGGCGCGGCGAGACGAAGCTCGGCGAGGCGTACGAGACCGAGGAGATCCCGGCCGACCTCGTCGAGAAGGCCGAGCAGTACCGCGGCGAGCTCGTCGAGGCCGTCGCGGAGGCTGACGAGGAGCTGCTCGAGAAGTACCTCGGCGGCGAGGAGCTGACGATCGCGGAGATCAAGTCCGGGATCCGCAAGCTCGTCATCGCGGGCGAGGCGTTCCCGGTCCTGTGCGGGTCCGCGTTCAAGAACAAGGGCGTCCAGCCCATGCTCGACGCGGTCATCGACTACCTGCCGTCGCCGCTCGACGTCCCCGCGATCGAGGGCCACGACGTCAAGGACGAGGAGAAGATCGTCGAGCGTCACCCCGACGCGACCGAGCCCTTCTCCGCGCTCGCGTTCAAGGTCGCGTCGCACCCGTTCTTCGGCAAGCTCACCTACGTCCGGGTCTACTCGGGCAAGGTCGCGCAGGGCGCCCAGGTGCTCAACTCGACCAAGGGCAAGAAGGAGCGCATCGGGAAGCTCTTCCAGATGCACTCCAACAAGGAGAACCCGGTCGAGGAGGCGAGCGCGGGCCACATCTACGCGTTCATCGGCCTCAAGGACACCACGACGGGTGACACGCTCAGCGCGCTCGACGCGCCCGTGATCCTCGAGTCCATGACGTTCCCCGAGCCCGTCATCGACGTCGCGATCGAGCCGAAGACGAAGGCCGACCAGGAGAAGCTCTCGACGGCGATCCAGAAGCTCGCCGAGGAGGACCCGACCTTCCGCGTCAAGCTGGACCAGGAGACCGGTCAGACCGTCATCGGCGGCATGGGCGAGCTCCACCTCGACATCCTCGTCGACCGCATGCGTCGCGAGTTCAAGGTCGAGGCGAACGTCGGCAAGCCGCAGGTCGCGTACCGCGAGACGATCCGTCGCAAGGCGGAGAAGATCGACTACACGCACAAGAAGCAGACCGGTGGCTCCGGGCAGTTCGCGAAGGTCCAGGTGACCTTCGAGCCGCTCGACACGGCCGAGGGTGAGCTCTACGAGTTCGCCAACGCCGTCACCGGTGGTCGCATCCCGCGCGAGTACATCCCGAGCGTCGACGCCGGTATCCAGTCCGCGATGGAGCTCGGCGTGCTCGCCGGCTTCCCGCTGGTCGGGGTCAAGGCGACGCTGCTCGACGGCGCCTACCACGAGGTCGACTCCTCGGAGATGGCGTTCAAGATCGCCGGCTCGATGGTCCTCAAGGAGGGCGTCAAGCGGGCGGACCCGGTTCTGCTGGAGCCGGTGATGGCGGTCGAGGTGCGTACGCCCGAGGAGTACATGGGCGACGTCATCGGCGACCTGAACTCACGTCGTGGAATGATCCAGTCCATGGAGGACGCGACGGGTGTGAAGGTCGTCCGGGCCCAAGTACCGTTGTCAGAGATGTTCGGGTACATCGGCGACCTCCGGTCCAAGACCCAGGGTCGCGCCGTGTACTCGATGCAGTTCGACAGCTACGCCGAGGTTCCTCGGAACGTTGCCGAAGAGATCATCAAGAAGACCCGGGGCGAGTGAGTCCCCACAGGTCGAAGACCCGCACAACCATCAACCTGTAGGAAAACCGCAACGCCCCGCGGATGTAGGATCTCTCGGTCGACATTCGCAACGTTCGGCACATCTACCCAAGTCCCAGGAGGACCCCAGTGGCTAAGGCCAAGTTCGAGCGGACCAAGCCGCACGTCAACGTCGGCACCATCGGTCACGTCGACCACGGTAAGACGACGCTCACGGCGGCGATCTCGAAGACGCTCGCGGACACGTACCCGGACCTGCCGGCGAACACGCAGCGCAACTTCGACGAGATCGACGCGGCTCCCGAGGAGAAGCAGCGCGGTATCACGATCAACATCGCGCACATCGAGTACGAGACGCCCAAGCGCCACTACGCGCACGTCGACGCTCCCGGTCACGCCGACTACATCAAGAACATGATCACCGGTGCCGCCCAGATGGACGGCGCGATCCTGGTGGTCGCCGCGACCGACGGCCCGATGGCCCAGACGCGCGAGCACGTCCTGCTCGCCCGCCAGGTCGGCGTGCCGTACCTGCTCGTCGCGCTGAACAAGTCCGACATGGTCGACGACGAGGAGATCCTCGAGCTCGTCGAGATGGAGGTGCGCGAGCTCCTCTCCTCGCAGGAGTTCGACGGCGACAACGCGCCGGTCGTGCGCGTGTCGGGTCTCAAGGCGCTCGAGGGCGACCCCGAGTGGACCGCGAAGATCCTCGAGCTCATGGAGGCCGTGGACGAGAGCGTGCCCGAGCCCGTCCGCGAGCTCGACAAGCCGTTCCTCATGCCCGTCGAGGACGTCTTCACGATCACCGGTCGTGGCACGGTCGTCACCGGCAAGGTGGAGCGTGGCACGCTCGACCTCAACTCGGACGTCGAGATCGTCGGCATCCGCGCGCCCCAGAAGACCACGGTCACGGGCATCGAGACGTTCCACAAGCAGATGGACCAGGCGCAGGCCGGCGACAACACCGGTCTCCTCCTGCGCGGCATCAAGCGTGAGGACGTCGAGCGCGGCCAGGTCGTCGTGAAGCCGGGCTCGATCACCCCGCACACGGACTTCGAGGCGCAGGTCTACATCCTGGGCAAGGACGAGGGTGGGCGTCACAACCCGTTCTACTCGAACTACCGTCCGCAGTTCTACTTCCGCACCACGGACGTCACCGGCGTCATCACGCTGCCCGAGGGCACCGAGATGGTCATGCCCGGCGACAACACCGAGATGACGGTCGCGCTGATCCAGCCGATCGCCATGGAGGAGGGCCTCGGCTTCGCCATCCGTGAGGGTGGCCGCACCGTGGGCTCGGGCCGCGTCACCAAGATCCTCAAGTGATCTGACGCTGCCTCCGCAGCACTCGTCGAAGGCCCGGTCCCGTGCGCGGGACCGGGCCTTCGGCCTGCGGTCTGCCGTCTCGTGCGGTGCTACCGCGGTCACCTGCGGTCACCGTCACAGCCCCTGCCCCGGTCTCGACTTGGCCAGGCGGCCTTCGTGTGGCAGACTGTTCAGGTTGCCTGTTACGGGCGCGCTCTTTCACGTGTCGAACAGTGTGTTGAACCGGTCCTCCTGAGGAGGGCCAGGATCCCGGGACCTCGTCCCGGTCCTGCGGGTTGAGCTCTCTGTCGCCATGGATCGAGTACCCCGCGGAACACACGTTCCGACCAGGCTCGCACAAACGTTGTGGCCCGCTTCGCGGAGCCGTGCGTCAGCACGGTGCGGACGAGGGTTCACATATCCAACGGCCCTGCGCCTCTCGGCGCGTGCGCCCAGGTGCGTCGCGACTACGCGACACGCCCGAGCGCGGGGGTCGGACAGCTAGCGGTTCGAGAGAGAGAGTCAGACGACGCCATGGCGGGACAGAAGATCCGCATCCGGCTCAAGTCCTACGACCACGAGGTCATCGACAGCTCGGCGCGCAAGATCGTCGACACGGTGACGCGCGCTGGTGCAACGGTCGTGGGTCCGGTGCCGCTGCCGACGGAGAAGAACGTCTTCTGCGTCATCCGGTCGCCTCACAAGTACAAGGACAGCCGCGAGCACTTCGAGATGCGCACGCACAAGCGGCTGATCGACATCATCGATCCCACGCCGAAGGCCGTCGACTCGCTCATGCGTCTCGACCTGCCTGCCGACGTGAACATCGAGATCAAGCTCTGAGGCTGGAGGACATCATGACTATTCCCCAGCAGAACGCGCGCCCGGTCACCGCGGTGCTCGGCACGAAGCTCGGGATGACGCAGCTCTGGGACGAGGCCGGTCGCCTCGTGCCCGTGACCGTCGTCGCCGTCGGCACGAACGTCGTGACGCAGGTGCGCACGGCCGACGTCGACGGGTACGCCGCCGTGCAGCTCGCCTACGGCCAGATCGACCCGCGCAAGGTCACGAAGCCGCTCAAGGGCCACTTCGAGAAGGCCGGCGTCACGCCGCGTCGTCACGTCGCCGAGGTCCGTACCACCGACGCCGCCGAGTACGCGCTCGGCCAGGAGATCACCGCGGAGGCCTTCGAGGCCGGCGCCGTGGTCGACGTCGTGGGCACGACCAAGGGCAAGGGCACCGCCGGTGTCATGAAGCGCCACGGCTTCTCCGGCGTGGGCGCCTCGCACGGTGCGCACCGCAACCACCGCAAGCCGGGCTCGATCGGTGGGGCCTCGACCCCGTCGCGCGTGTTCAAGGGCCTGCGGATGGCCGGTCGCATGGGCAACGACCGCCAGACCACCCAGAACCTGACCGTCCACGCGGTCGACGCCGAGAAGGGTCTGCTGCTCGTCAAGGGCGCGGTTCCCGGCCCCAAGGGCGGCGTCGTCCTCGTGCGCAGCGCCGCGAAGGGAGCGTGAACACCATGTCCGCTCTGACCGTTGACGTGCTGGACCCCAAGGGCAAGAAGGCCGGCACCGCCGAGCTCCCCGCCGAGGTGTTCGACGTCGAGCTCAACGTCCCGCTGATCCACCAGGTCGTCGTCGCCCAGCGTGCTGCTGCACGCCAGGGCACGCACGACACCAAGAGCCGCGGCGAGGTCCGCGGTGGTGGTCGCAAGCCGTACAAGCAGAAGGGCACCGGCCGCGCCCGCCAGGGTTCGACCCGTGCGCCGCAGTTCGCCGGGGGTGGCGTCGTCCACGGCCCGACGCCGCGCTCGTACGACCAGCGGACGCCCAAGAAGATGAAGGCCGCCGCGCTCCGCGGTGCCCTCTCGGACCGCGCCCGCAACGGCCGTGTCCACGTCGTGACCGGCTTCGGCGTCGACGGCCTGCCGTCGACCAAGACCGCCGTCGCGACGCTCGCCAAGCTCTCCGAGCGCAAGCACGTCCTCGTCGTCACCGAGCGTGGTGACGAGCTGACGGTCAAGTCGCTGCGGAACGTCGAGCAGGTCCACCTCCTGGTGGCCGACCAGCTCAACACCTACGACGTGCTCGTCTCCGACGACGTCGTCTTCACGCAGGGCGCGCTCGACGCGTTCCTGGCGGGCCCGGCCACGGGTCGCTCCGCGAAGGCCGTCGCCACCTCCACCGAGGCGGACGAGACTGCTGCCGAGGAGGCCGCGAAGTGACCACCGTGACCAAGGACCCCCGTGACGTGATCCTCGCGCCGGTCGTCTCCGAGAAGAGCTACGGCCTGCTCGACGAGGGCAAGTACACGTTCGTCGTCGACCCGCGGGCCAACAAGACCGAGATCAAGATCGCCGTCGAGCAGATCTTCTCGGTCAAGGTGGCCTCGGTGAACACGATCAACCGCAAGGGCAAGACGCGTCGCACGCGTTTCGGCCTGGGCAAGCGCAAGGACACCAAGCGTGCGATCGTCACCCTCCGCGAGGGCACGATCGACATCTTCGGCTGAGCCGACGAGAGCAGATTGAGGACAGATCCCCATGGGAATCCGTAAGTACAAGCCGACGACGCCCGGCCGCCGCGGCTCGAGCGTCGCCGACTTCGCCGAGATCACGCGCTCGCAGCCGGAGAAGTCTCTGGTCCGCCCGCTCTCGAAGAGCGGCGGCCGCAACAGCTCCGGCCGGATCACCACCCGTCACAAGGGTGGTGGCCACAAGCGTGCGTACCGCGTGATCGACTTCCGTCGCCACGACAAGGACGGCGTGCCCGCCAAGGTCGCGCACATCGAGTACGACCCCAACCGCACGGCGCGCATCGCGCTCCTGCACTACGCGGACGGCGAGAAGCGCTACATCATCGCGCCGGCCAAGCTCAAGCAGGGCGACGTCGTCGAGAACGGCGCGGGCGCGGACATCAAGCCCGGCAACAACCTGCCGCTGCGCAACATCCCGACCGGTACGGTCATCCACGCCATCGAGCTCAAGCCCGGTGGCGGCGCGAAGATCGCCCGCTCGGCGGGTGCGTCCGTGCAGCTCGTCGCCAAGGACGGGCCGTACGCGCAGCTGCGCATGCCGTCCGGCGAGATCCGCAACGTCGACCTGCGCTGCCGCGCGACGGTCGGCGAGGTGGGCAACGCCGAGCAGTCGAACATCAACTGGGGCAAGGCCGGCCGCATGCGCTGGAAGGGCAAGCGCCCGACCGTCCGTGGTGTCGCCATGAACCCGATCGACCACCCGCACGGTGGTGGTGAGGGCAAGACCTCCGGTGGTCGCCACCCGGTGAGCCCGTGGGGCCAGCCGGAGGGTCGTACCCGCCGTCCGAACAAGCCGAGCGACAAGCTGATCGTGCGTCGTCGCCGTACCGGCAAGAAGCGCTGATAGGAGCCTGGAGACATGCCTCGTAGCCTGAAGAAGGGCCCCTTCGTCGACGACCACCTGCAGAAGAAGGTGGACGCTCAGAACGAGAAGGGGACCAAGAACGTCATCAAGACCTGGTCCCGTCGGTCGGTCATCACGCCCGACTTCCTCGGTCACACGTTCGCCGTGCACGACGGTCGCAAGCACACGCCGGTGTTCGTCACCGAGTCGATGGTCGGCCACAAGCTCGGCGAGTTCGCTCCCACGCGGACCTTCCGCGGCCACGTGAAGGACGACAAGAAGGGTCGTCGCCGCTGACCCCCGGGTCAGTCTGGTGACGACCTGGACGGTCAAGAGACAAGAAGGCAGGACAGCAATGGAAGCCAAGGCGCAGGCGCGGTTCGTCCGTGTCACGCCCCAGAAGGCCCGGCGCGTCGTGGACCTCATCCGTGGCAAGCAGGCCTCCGAGGCCGTCGCGGTGCTGAAGTTCGCACCGCAGGCGGCGAGCGAGCCCGTCCGCAAGGTCGTGGAGAGCGCGATCGCCAACGCCCGGGTGAAGGCAGACCGTGCGAGCGAGGCGTTCGAGGAGCAGGAGCTCGTCGTGCGTGAGGCGTTCGTCGACGAGGGCCCGACCCTCAAGCGTTTCCGCCCGCGGGCCCAGGGCCGTGCGAACCGCATCCTCAAGCGCACCAGCCACATCACCGTGGTCGTCGCTCCGCGTGAGAACACGAAGGGAAGTGCCCGATAGTGGGACAGAAGGTTCACCCGCACGGGTACCGCCTCGGCATCACCACCGACCACCGGTCGCGCTGGTTCGCCGACAGCACCAAGCCCGGACAGCGGTACCGCGACTACGTCCGCGAGGACGTCCAGATCCGCAAGCTCATGAGCACCGGTCTCGAGCGCGCAGGCATCTCCAAGGTCGAGATCGAGCGCACCCGTGACCGCGTCCGCGTGGACATCCACACGGCACGCCCGGGCATCGTCATCGGTCGCCGTGGCGCCGAGGCGGACCGCATCCGCGGCGAGCTGGAGAAGCTCACCGGCAAGCAGGTGCAGCTCAACATCCTCGAGGTGAAGAACGCCGAGACGGACGCGCAGCTCGTCGCGCAGGGCATCGCCGAGCAGCTCGCGAGCCGCGTCTCGTTCCGTCGTGCGATGCGCAAGGGCATCCAGTCGGCCCAGCGCGCCGGTGCCAAGGGCATCCGCGTGCAGGTCGCCGGCCGCCTCGGCGGCGCCGAGATGAGCCGGTCGGAGTTCTACCGCGAGGGTCGTGTGCCGCTGCACACGCTCCGCGCGTACATCGACTACGGCTTCTTCGAGGCCCGCACGACCTTCGGCCGCATCGGCGTGAAGGTCTGGATCTACAAGGGCGACGTCACCGAGAAGGAGTTCGCCGCGCAGCAGGCCACGGCCGCTCCGCGCCAGGGCCGTGGTGGCCCGCGCGGTGAGCGTGGCGGCGACCGTCGTGGTGGTGGCCGTCGTCCCGAGCGTTCGGGCGAGCGGACCTCCGGGTCCGAGGCGCCGGCCGCGGCTGAGCAGTCCGCTCCTGCCGCGGAGGCGAAGGCCCCTGAGACCGGAACGGAGGCCTGAGTCATGCTGATCCCGCGCAGGCTCAAGCACCGCAAGCAGCACCACCCGTCGCGCTCCGGCGCGGCGAAGGGTGGCACGCAGATCTCGTTCGGTGAGTACGGCATCCAGGCTCTCGAGCCGGCGTACGTCACGAACCGGCAGATCGAGGCTGCTCGTATCGCGATGACCCGCCACATCAAGCGTGGCGGCAAGGTCTGGATCAACATCTACCCGGACCGTCCCCTGACCAAGAAGCCTGCCGAGACCCGCATGGGTTCCGGTAAGGGTTCGCCGGAGTGGTGGGTCGCCAATGTCAAGCCCGGCCGGATCGTCTTCGAGCTGGCCGGTGTCCCGGAGGACCTGGCTCGCGAGGCGATGCGCCGCGCGATCCACAAGCTCCCGATGAAGTGCCGTTTCGTGGTGCGCGAGGGTGGTGGCAACTGATGGCAATCGGAACGAAGGGGCTCGCCCCCGTCGACCTCGACGCCATGGACGACGAGACGCTCGTCGCCGAGCTCAAGAAGGTCAAGGAGGAGCTCTTCAACCTCCGCTTCCAGTCGGCCACCGGCCAGCTGGAGAGCCACGGGCGCCTCAAGGCCGTCCGCCGCGACATCGCGCGGATCTACACGATCCTGCGTGAGCGCGAGCTCGGCATCCGTACCGCGCCGAGCGCCGAGTGAGTGAGGCTGGAATGAGCGAGAACGCAACCAACGCGCCCGACGTCGCCGAGGCGACCGAGGAGCGCGCGAACCGCAAGACGCGCCGCGGCTACGTCGTGAGCGACAAGATGGACAAGACCGTGGTGGTCGAGGTCGAGGACCGGGTCAAGCACCCGCTCTACGGCAAGGTCATCCGCCGCACGAGCAAGGTCAAGGTCCACGACGAGCAGAACACTGCCGGCGTGGGCGACCTCGTGCTCATCATGGAGACCCGCCCGCTGTCCGCGACCAAGCGGTGGCGCCTCGTGGAGATCCTCGAGAAGGCCAAGTGATCCACCGGTCGTGACGGGCGGGCACGCTCGCCCGTCACGACCGCTCTCGTGCCGCACCGCGGTGCGGCAACCAGTGAGGACAGGTCGGGCGGGTCCACCGCCCGGTCCTGGCCGGTTCACCCGCGAGGGACCCGGCACTGACAGCTATCCGTTCGGCAAGGCTCGCCCCGCGCGAGAACCGGCTCGACGACAGGAGTTCATTACATGATCCAGCAGGAGTCGCGACTTCGTGTCGCCGACAACACGGGTGCCAAGGAGATTCTCTGCATCCGTGTTCTCGGTGGCTCGGGCCGTCGCTACGCCGGAATCGGCGACGTCATCGTCGCAACCGTCAAGGACGCGATCCCGGGCGGCAACGTGAAGAAGGGCGACGTGGTCAAGGCCGTCATCGTCCGTACCGCCAAGGAGCGCCGTCGTCCGGACGGTTCCTACATCAAGTTCGACGAGAACGCCGCCGTGATCCTCAAGAACGACGGCGAGCCGCGCGGGACGCGCATCTTCGGCCCGGTCGGGCGCGAGCTGCGCGACAAGCGGTTCATGAAGATCATCTCGCTGGCTCCGGAGGTGCTCTGACCATGGCCAAGATCAAGAAGGGCGACCTCGTCGTCGTCATCGCCGGCAAGGACAAGGGCAAGCAGGGCCGCGTCCTCGAGGTGCTCACCGACCGTGACCGCGTCATCGTCGAGGGCGTCCAGCGCATCACCAAGCACACCAAGGTCGGCCAGTCGCAGCGCGGCACGCGGACCGGTGGGATCGAGACCGTCGAGGCCCCGATCCACATCAGCAACGTGATGGTCGTCGACCCGGAGACCAAGAAGGGCACCCGCGTCGGGTACCGCACCGAAGAGGTCGAGCGTGACGGCCGCAAGCGCACCGTGCGCGTGCGTGTCGCCAAGCGCTCCGGGAAGGACATCTGATGAGCACCGAGATCGTTGCCCCCGAGGTGCCTCGCCTGAAGCAGCGCTACCGCGAGGAGATCGTCGCCGGTCTGCGCGAGGAGTTCGGGCACGAGAACGTCAACCAGGTCGCCCGCGTCACGAAGATCGTCGTGAACATGGGTGTCGGTGACGCGGCCAAGGACTCGAAGCTCATCGAGGGTGCTATCCGCGACCTGTCCGCGATCACCGGCCAGAAGCCGCAGGTGACCAAGGCCCGCAAGTCCATCGCGCAGTTCAAGCTGCGCGAGGGCATGCCGATCGGTGCGCACGTCACGCTGCGCGGCGACCGCATGTGGGAGTTCCTCGACCGTCTCCTGTCGATCGCCCTGCCGCGCATCCGCGACTTCCGCGGCCTGTCGCCCAAGCAGTTCGACGGGCACGGCAACTACACGTTCGGCCTCACGGAGCAGTCGATGTTCCACGAGATCGACCAGGACAAGATCGACCGTGTCCGCGGTATGGACATCACGATCGTGACCACGGCGACGACCGACGACGAGGGCCGCTCCCTGCTGCGCCGTCTCGGCTTCCCCTTCAAGGAGAACTGACATGGCGAAGAAGGCCCTGATCAACAAGGCGGCCGCCAAGCCCAAGTTCGCGGTCCGCGCCTACACCCGGTGCCAGAAGTGCGGTCGCCCGCACTCGGTGTACCGCAAGTTCGGCCTGTGCCGCATCTGCGTGCGCGAGATGGCCCACCGTGGTGAGCTTCCCGGCGTCACCAAGAGCAGCTGGTAACAACTACGTCGTAGGTCCTGGCGGAGCGCGTCGCACGACGCGCCTCCGCCCGGATACCACGTCGAGGAAGGGCTAGAGCCCGATGACGATGACCGACCCGATCGCAGACATGCTGACGCGTCTGCGGAACGCGAACTCGGCTTACCACGAGACGGTGACCATGCCGTACTCGAAGCTGAAGTCGCACATTGCCGAGATCCTCCAGGCCGAGGGCTACATCTCCGGCTGGAGCGTCGAGGACGCGACGGTGGGCAAGAACCTCACCATCCAGCTGAAGTTCGGCCCGAACCGTGAGCGCAGCCTTGCCGGCGTGCGCCGCGTGTCCAAGCCGGGCCTGCGCAAGTACGCCAAGTCCACCGAGCTGCCCAAGGTTCTGGGCGGTCTGGGCGTGGCGATCCTGTCCACGTCCTCTGGTCTGCTCACCGACAAGCAGGCCGCCAAGAAGGGCGTGGGCGGCGAAGTCCTCGCCTACGTCTGGTAATCCGGAAAGGAGATACGCCATGTCTCGAATCGGCAAGATCCCCGTTCCGGTTCCCGCCGGAGTGGACGTCACCATCAGCGGTGCGCTCGTGACCGTGAAGGGCCCCAAGGGCTCTCTCGAGCACCACGTGCCCGCCCCCATCCAGGTCGCTCAGGAGGACGGCACCCTCGTGGTGACGCGCCCGAACGACGAGCGCGAGTCCCGCGCGCTGCACGGCCTCACGCGCACCCTCCTGGCGAACATCGTCGAGGGCGTGACGCAGGGCTACGAGAAGAAGCTCGAGATCGTCGGCACCGGTTACCGCGTGACGGCCAAGGGCTCGGACCTCGAGTTCGCCCTCGGCTTCAGCCACCCGGTCGTCGTGACGCCGCCCGCGGGCATCGCGTTCGCGGTCGAGAGCCCGACGAAGTTCTCGGTCTCCGGCATCGACAAGCAGCAGGTCGGCGAGGTCGCAGCGAACATCCGCAAGATCCGCAAGCCCGAGCCGTACAAGGGCAAGGGTGTGCGTTACGCCGGCGAGGTCGTCCGCCGCAAGGTCGGAAAGGCTGGTAAGTAACGATGGCTCTGAAGGTTCTCGGCAAGGGCAAGGCCGTCGCGCGTCAGCGCCGCCACCTGCGCCTGCGCAAGAAGATCAAGGGGACCGCCGGTCGTCCGCGCCTCGTGGTGACGCGCTCGACGCGTCACATCACGGCCCAGGTCGTGGACGACACGATCGGTCAGACGCTCGCGTCGGCCTCGTCGCTCGAGGCGGACCTGCGTGCGCTCGACGGCGACAAGAGCGCCAAGGCCCGCAAGGTCGGCGAGCTCGTCGCCGAGCGTGCGAAGGCCAAGGGCGTCGACGCCGTCGTCTTCGACCGTGGTGGCAACAAGTACCACGGTCGGGTCGCTGCGGTCGCCGACGGCGCTCGCGAGGGCGGTCTGTCCCTGTGACGACGCCGACCATCCCCACACGGAAGCAAAGGATTCTCTGATGGCTGCAGGGCAGCGCAGCAACACCGGCGCCCCCACGGGTGCCGCCAACGAGTCGAGCGACCAGAACGCGCGCGGGGGGCGCCGCGACGACCGTCGTGGTGACCGTCGCGACGGTCGCCGTGGCGACGCAGCCGAGAAGAACGCCTTCGTCGAGCGCGTCGTCACCATCAACCGCGTCTCCAAGGTCGTCAAGGGCGGCCGCCGCTTCAGCTTCACCGCGCTGGTCGTGGTGGGCGACGGCGACGGCACGGTCGGCGTCGGCTACGGCAAGGCGAAGGAGGTGCCCGCGGCGATCGCCAAGGGTGTCGAGGAGGCCAAGAAGAACTTCTTCAAGGTCCCGCGCATCCAGGGCACCATCCCGCACCCCATCCAGGGTGAGGCCGCCGCCGGCGTCGTGTTCCTCCGTCCGGCCGCTCCCGGTACCGGTGTGATCGCCGGTGGTCCGGTGCGCGCCGTGCTGGAGTGCGCGGGCATCCACGACGTGCTGAGCAAGTCGCTCGGCTCGTCCAACGCGATCAACATCGTGCACGCGACCGTCGAGGCCCTGCGCAACCTGGAGCAGCCTGAGGCTGTCGCCGCGCGCCGTGGTCTCCCGCTCGAGGACGTGGCCCCGGCCGCGCTCCTGCGTGCCCGTGCTGCGGGGGTGAACGCCTGATGGCCAGGCTCAAGGTGACCCAGACGAAGTCCGCCATCGGCGGCAAGCAGAACCAGCGCGACACGCTGCGCACTCTGGGCCTCAAGCGGATCGGCGACACCGCCGTGAAGGAGGACCGCCCGGAGATCCGCGGCATGGTCGCGACGGTGGCGCACCTCGTCACCGTTGAGGAGGTCGAGTGACCATGGCTGAGAAGGCCACCAAGGAGACCGCCGAGGCTCCGAAGAAGAAGGCTGCTGCGAAGGCCCCCGCGAAGGCGGAGACCGCGACTGCCGCGAAGCAGTCGGGCAAGCAGACCGAGGGTGCCGGCGGCACGCTCAAGATCCACCACCTGCGTCCGGCTCCCGGCGCCAAGAAGGCCAAGACCCGCGTGGGTCGTGGTGAGGCGTCGAAGGGTAAGACGGCGGGCCGCGGTACCAAGGGTACGAAGGCTCGTTACCAGGTTCCCGAGCGCTTCGAGGGCGGGCAGATGCCTCTGCACATGCGCCTCCCGAAGCTGCGCGGCTTCAAGAACCCGTTCCGCACCGAGTACCAGGTCGTGAACCTGGACAAGCTCGCGGCGCTGTACCCCGAGGGTGGCCAGGTCACCGTCGAGGACCTCGTCGCGAAGGGCGCGGTCCGCAAGGGCCAGCTCGTGAAGGTGCTGGGCACGGGCGAGATCACCGTCAAGCTCGAGGTCGCGGTCGACGCCCTCTCGGGCGCGGCTCGCGAGAAGATCCTCGCGGCCGGCGGCTCGGTCTCGGAGGACTGACACCCCTGGACAGGGCCGGTGGCGCACACGCGCCGTCGGCCCTGTCCGCGTCTGGGAACGTCTTCCTGCACGACCCGTGGTCCGTCCGGCAGCGCGCCACGGTTAGACTCTCCGACGGTTGTCTCCCCGCACCCCGGGGTGACCGCCGTCACTCTCAGGTCCACGGTCGGTCCGTCCGGTCGTCGGGACCGACTTGCCGTTCGACGCGGCGCTACGGCTAGGGTGCCTCTTGGCGCCCGTGCCGTGCGTCACACCTCGCCGGGCCTCCCGGCGACACGACATCCCGCCTCGGCGGGCCAGGAGGATAGGTGCTCAGCGCATTCGCCCGGGCTTTCCGGACGCCCGACCTGCGGCGCAAGCTGCTGTTCACGATCGCGATCATGGCGATCTTCCGGGTGGGGTCGTTCATCCCCACGCCGGGTGTGGACTACCCCAACGTGCAGCAGTGCATCGCGGAGACCGCCGACGGCAACGACCTGCTCGGCCTCGTCAACCTCTTCAGCGGCGGCGCGCTGCTCCAGCTGTCGATCTTCGCGCTCGGCATCATGCCGTACATCACCGCGAGCATCATCGTCCAGCTGCTGCGCGTCGTGATCCCTCGCTTCGAGGCGCTCCACAAGGAGGGGCAGTCGGGCCAGTCGAAGCTGACGCAGTACACGCGCTACCTGACGATCGCGCTCGCCATCCTCCAGTCGACGACCGTCATCACGACGGCGCGCAACGGCCTGCTCTTCCAGGGCTGCTCCGTGGACGTCATCCCCGACGGCAGCTTCGTGACGATGGCGCTCATGGTCATCACCATGACCGCGGGCACCGGCCTCATCATGTGGCTCGGTGAGCTCATCACCGAGCGCGGCGTCGGCAACGGCATGTCGCTCCTCATCTTCACGTCGATCGCCGCGAGCTTCCCGACCGCACTGTGGTCGATCGCCGGCGGCGCGAACGGCGCGACGAACTTCATCATCATGATCGCGGTCATCGTGGTCGTCATCGGCCTCGTCGTGTTCGTCGAGCAGTCCCAGCGTCGCGTGCCGGTCCAGTACGCCAAGCGCATGGTCGGGCGCCGCATGTACGGCGGGTCGAGCACCTACATCCCGATCAAGATCAACATGGCCGGCGTCATCCCGGTGATCTTCGCGGCCTCGCTGCTCGCGGTCCCGGGCCTCATCGCGCAGTTCGGCGACCAGAGCGCCGACTGGGTCATCTGGGTCAGCACGAACCTCGCCGACCCGGCGGCGCCGCTGCACATCGTGCTGTACGTGCTGATGATCCTGTTCTTCTGCTTCTTCTACACGTCGATCACGTTCAACCCGGACGAGGTCGCGGACAACATGAAGAAGTACGGCGGCTTCATCCCCGGCATCCGTGCCGGCCGGCCGACCGCCGAGTACCTCGACTACGTCATCACCCGCATCACGTCCGCGGGCTCCATCTACCTCGCGCTCGTCGCCCTGCTGCCGACGCTGGTCCTCATCGGGCTCGGCGTGAGCACGAACATCCCGTTCGGTGGCTCCTCGATCATCATCGTCGTCGGCGTCGGCCTGGAGACGGTCAAGCAGATCAACTCCCAGCTGCAGCAGCGCCACTACGAAGGGTTCCTCCGTTGAGCAACGCCACCGACGGCCAGTCCGCCTCGCGTCCCGCGCGCCTCGTCATCATGGGCCCGCAGGGCGCGGGCAAGGGGACCCAGGCCGCCCGGCTCGCCGAGCAGCTCGCCATCCCCGCGATCTCGACCGGAGACATCTTCCGGGCGAACATCAAGGGCGGCACGGAGCTCGGCCGGCTCGCGCAGGAGTACACCGCGAAGGGCGACCTGGTCCCCGACTCGGTGACGAACGCGATGGTGCGCGACCGCCTCGCCCAGGAGGACGCGGCGCAGGGGTTCATCCTCGACGGCTACCCGCGCAACGCGGCCCAGGTCGTCGAGCTCGACACGATCCTCGCGGACCTGGGCGTCGCCCTGGACGGCGTCGTGGAGCTCACGGCGGACCGTGACGAGCTCCTCGCGCGCCTGGCGAAGCGTGCGGAGATCGAGGGTCGCGAGGACGACACCGAGGAGGCCATCGCGCGCCGCCTCGACATCTACGCCGAGCAGACGGCGCCGCTCACGTCCGCCTACGACGAGCGCGGCCTGCTCGTCCGCGTCGACGGCATCGGTGACGTCGACGAGATCACCGGACGCATCGTCTCGGCGCTGACCGCGCTCGTCGGCTGAGCACCGGCAGTTCGTCCGTAGGGTTCTGGGGAGCAGCAGGGTGTTCGGTCGCGAGCGCATCGAGTACAAGACGCACGACCAGGTCCGGTCCATGCGGAGCGCCGGCCTGGTGGTCGCGCGGGCGCTCGAGACGGTCCGTGAGACGGTCCGTCCGGGCATGACGACGGCAGACCTGGACGCGCTCGCCGCCGCGGTGATCGCGGACGCCGGTGCGACGCCGTCGTTCCTCGGTTACGAGGGCTACCCGGCGTCGCTCTGCGTGTCGGTGAACGACGAGGTCGTGCACGGCATCCCCGGCCAGCGCGAGCTGCGCCCGGGCGACATCGTCTCCGTCGACTGCGGGGCGATCGTCGACGGCTGGCACGGAGACTCGGCGGTCTCGTTCGTCCTCGGCGAGGGCGAGCCGCAGGACGCGGCGCTCGTGGAGGCCACGCGCCGGGCGATGTGGGCGGGCATCGCCGCGCTCGCGACGAGCGAGCGGCTCGGTGAGGTGGGCGCCGCCATCGAGGACTCGGTCCGGGTCTCGGGTGAGTCCGACGGTGTCTCCTACGGGATCGTCGAGGAGTACGTGGGGCACGGGATCGGCTCGGCGATGCACCAGCCGCCGGACGTCCCGAACTACCGGACGCGCGAGAAGGGTCCGCGGCTGCGCCCAGGCATGTGCCTCGCGATCGAGCCGATGCTGACGCTCGGCGACCGGTTCACCGAGGTCTGCGAGGACGACTGGACGGTCGTGACCGACGACGGTGCCCGCGCGGCGCACTGGGAGCACAGCGTCGCGATCCTCGACGCGGGGATCTGGGTCCTCACCGCACCCGACGGCGGAGCGGCCGAGCTCGCGGAGCTCGGCGTCCGCGTCGCGCCCCTCGCGGTCTGACCTCGCGGCCCGCCGGCCGTGCCGGTACAGCCTCACGTGCGGCGGGGGAGTGACGCGCTGCACGGCTCCCGAGGCACACCACGGTTTCGCGACTCTTGTCGGATGCCGTAGGATGGTCCGTCGGGTGTAGTCCGTGCACGTCGTTCAACCGGCCCCCGTCCCTCGGGACCCGGGCGACCGACCCCGCACGCGGCTCCACGCACCTCCCACGAACGGACGGCCTCGGGTCGGGCGTGCGCGGGAGTACCAGCAGTTCAGACGAGAGTTAGCGGAGGACATGGCAAAGAAGGACGGTGTCATCGAGATCGAGGGCAGCGTGGTCGAGGCCCTGCCGAACGCGATGTTCCGCGTGGAGCTGGCCAACGGTCACAAGGTTCTCGCGCACATCTCGGGCAAGATGCGCCAGCACTACATCCGGATCCTCCCCGAGGACCGGGTCGTGGTCGAGCTGAGCCCGTACGACCTGTCCCGCGGCCGGATCGTCTACCGCTACAAGTAGTCGCCACGCGTCCACCCACTCACCCGCCTCATCACCCGGACCCGGGACCGCTCGTCGGTCGCGCCCGGAGCGGGGCACCACTGAGGGAACGAAGATGAAGGTCAAGCCCAGCGTCAAGAAGATCTGCGACAAGTGCAAGGTGATCCGCCGGCACGGTCGCGTCATGGTGATCTGCGAGAACCTGCGGCACAAGCAGCGCCAGGGCTGAGCCCGCGCCTGCGCCACGGGTGACGGTCCCTCGGGACCGCAGTCACCAGGTCGCCGTCACGACGACGGCCGGCCACCAGCGCACCACCACGAACCTGCTCGGCACCCCGGACGCGAGTCCGGGAGGAGAACGCCACGGGCAGGGGAACCCCCGGCTCGGAGGCCGGGGCCCACGGAGCTCCCCGTGGGAGGGCGGTGCGACAGACCTCCGACGAAGCACGAGGAGCCGAAAGGCACATGGCACGTCTCATCGGCGTCGACCTCCCCCGCGACAAGCGGCTCGAGGTCGCGCTCACCTACATCTACGGCGTCGGCCGTACCCGCGCCCAGCAGACGCTGGCCGCGACCGGCATCAGCCCGGACGCGCGCGTGAAGGATCTCGGCGACGCCGAGCTCGTCGCGCTCCGCGACTACCTCGAGGGCAACTACAAGCTCGAGGGTGACCTCCGTCGTGAGGTGGCCGCCGACATCCGCCGCAAGGTCGAGATCGGCACCTACCAGGGCCTGCGTCACCGCCGCGGCCTTCCTGTGCGCGGCCAGCGCACCAAGACCAACGCGCGTACGCGCAAGGGACCCAAGCGCACCGTGGCCGGCAAGAAGAAGGCCCGCTGAGCCAGTCCGCAGGGCGGGCCCCGCTCGGGTGCTGACGTCGACCGCACGGTCCACGTCGTCCCGGTCGGAGATCCCCGCGGTCAGACCACCTCAGACCAGGAGAGAAACGAAAGATGCCTCCCAAGACTCGCGCCGCCGCTGGGCGCAAGCCTCGTCGCAAGGACAAGAAGAACGTCCCCGCCGGCCAGGCGCACATCAAGAGCACGTTCAACAACACGATCGTGTCGATCACGGACCCGTCGGGCGCCGTGATCGCGTGGGCCTCCGGCGGCGACGTCGGCTTCAAGGGTTCGCGCAAGTCGACCCCCTTCGCCGCCGGCCTCGCGGCCGAGGCCGCTGCCCGCAAGGCGCAGGAGCACGGCATGAAGAAGGTCGACGTCTTCGTCAAGGGCCCGGGCTCGGGTCGCGAGACCGCGATCCGCTCGCTGCAGTCGGCCGGCCTCGAGGTCGGCTCGATCCAGGACGTCACGCCGCAGGCGCACAACGGGTGCCGCCCGCCCAAGCGTCGTCGCGTCTGACCCTCGTCGTCGGCGTGCCGTCGACGGTCCGCCCGGTCTCCGACCGGCCGAGCCCGTCGACGGCACCCGTCACGGGGCAGCCGCCTCCTGACGGGGCCGACGCCCCCTTCCCGGCCGGGTGGACAGAGTCCCGGCCGGGGCCGCGTGCCGCAGGCGCGCACCTCGCCTTGAACCGTGCAGCGTCATATGGCGGACGCTCACCGAAAGGAAACCACCAGTGCTGATCGCACAGCGCCCCACCTTGACCGAAGAGGTCATCTCGGAGAACCGTTCGCGCTTCTCCATCGAGCCGCTGGAGCCGGGCTTCGGCTACACGCTCGGCAACTCGCTGCGTCGCACGCTGCTGTCGTCCATCCCGGGCGCTGCAGTCACCTCCATCCGCATCGACGGTGTGCTCCACGAGTTCACCACCGTGCCGGGTGTGAAGGAGGACGTCACCGAGGTCATCCTCAACATCAAGAACCTCGTCGTCTCCTCGGAGAACGACGAGCCCGTCGTGATGTACCTGCGCAAGCAGGGCGCTGGTGCGGTCACCGCGGCGGACATCGTCCCGCCCGCGGGTGTGGAGGTCCACAACCCCGAGCTGCACATCGCCACGCTCAACGACAAGGGCAAGCTCGAGATCGAGCTCACCGTCGAGCGCGGCCGTGGGTACGTCTCGGCCTCGCAGAACAAGTCGTTCGACGCCGAGATCGGGCGCATCCCGGTCGACTCGATCTACTCGCCGGTCCTCAAGGTGACCTACAAGGTCGAGGCGACGCGTGTCGAGCAGCGCACGGACTTCGACAAGCTGGTCGTGGACGTCGAGTCGAAGCCGGCGATCTCGCCGCGCGACGCGCTCGCGTCGGCGGGCAAGACGCTGGTGGAGCTCTTCGGCCTGGCCCGTGAGCTCAACGTCGAGGCCGAGGGCATCGAGATCGGCCCGTCGCCGACGGACGCGGCTCTCGCCGCGGACCTGGCGCTGCCGATCGAGGAGCTCAACCTCACGATCCGGTCGTACAACTGCCTCAAGCGCGAGGGCATCCACCAGGTGGGCGAGCTCGTCGCGCGCAGCGAGGCGGACCTGCTCGACATCCGTAACTTCGGTGCGAAGTCCATCAACGAGGTGAAGGAGAAGCTCGCCGAGCTCGGTCTGTCCCTCAAGGACTCGCCGCTCGACTTCGACCCGTCGGCCGCCGCGTACTACGACGGCGACGACGACGAGGCGACGTTCTCGGACACCGAGCAGCAGTACTGAGCCTGCGGCTCTAGACACCTCAGCGCGTCCGGGTCCGCACCTGCGGCGCGAAAACTTCCCAAGGAGCACATCCCATGCCTACCCCCGCCAAGGGCCACCGGCTCGGCAGCGGACCGGCTCACGAGCGCCTGATGCTCGCGAACCTGTCCACCCAGCTCTTCGAGCACGGCCGCATCACGACCACCGAGACCAAGGCGAAGCGCCTGCGTCCGGTGGCCGAGCGCCTCATCACGTTCGCGAAGCGCGGCGACCTGCACGCGCGTCGTCGCGTCCTGCGCGTCGTGCGCGACAAGTCCGTGGTGCACACGCTGTTCACCGAGATCGCCCCGCAGATGGCGGAGCGTGAGGGTGGCTACACCCGCATCACGAAGGTCGGCACGCGCAAGGGCGACAACGCGCCCCTCGCGGTGATCGAGCTCGTGACCGAGCCCGTCAGCCCCAAGCAGGCCGTCGTCCGCGAGGCGGAGAAGGCCGCGGAGAAGGCGAGCAAGAAGAAGGCTGACAAGCCGGCCAAGAAGGCCGACGCGGTCGAGGACGCGCCCGTCGAGGACGCTCCCGTCGCCGTCGAGGACGCGCCCGCCGAGGACGTCCAGGACGCGCCTGTCGAGGACGCCGCCGAGGAGAAGAAGGAGGCCTGAGCCTCCTCCCTCTCTTCCGGGGTCGGCGTTCCGCGCAGACTCCACGCCGTAGGGCCCGGAACCGTGACGGTTCCGGGCCCTGCGGCGTTCTGCCGTCCCGACGGCGTCGGCGTGCGTCCGGCCGCGAGGGTGGCCGCGCGAGATCGACGTACGGCGGAGGTCGACCTGCAGTGGGCCGACCTCGCGACGTACGGGTCGATCTCGGGGTGGGGAGGGCCTACGGTCGTGACGTGACGAGTGACGACCCCCTTCGGACGGCGTGGCCGCCAGTCGTCCTCGTGCACGGCTCGCGGACGTCGCGGTCGATGTGGCGCGACCAGCTCGCGGCGCTGCGTCGCGCCGGGGTCGACGCGGCCGCCGTGGACCTGCCGGGGCACGGGGCGCGGCGGGGTGAGGCGTTCACCCTGCACGGCGCCGTGGAGGCGGTCGCCGCCGGGATCGACGACGTGGGTGGGCGCGCGCTCGTCGTCGGTCTGTCGCTCGGCGGCTACGTCGCGATCGAGACGAGGGCTCAGCACCCCGAGCGCGTCGTCGGTCTCGTGGCCGCCGCCTGCTCGACGCCGCCCGCCACGCGCCTGCGCGGGGGTTGGCTCCTCGTCGCCCGCGGCATCGAGCGGCTCCCGGACGGGGGAGCGGGACTGAACCAGGCGCTCGTCGACCGGGCGCTCACGCCCCAGGGAGCGGCCGACCTCGGCGCGGGCGGGTACGCGCTCGACGTGATGAGCGCGATCCTGCGGGAGGTCGAGGGGGTCGATCCCGTGGCGGCCCTCGCCGCCACGGACTCGCCGGTGTGGCTGGTCAACGGCCGGTGGGACCACTTCCGGTTCGGGGAGCGCGGGTTCGTCGAGGCGGCACGGCGCGGGGGAGCGTCCGCGCGGCTCGTGGTGATCTCGGGCGCTCGCCACCTCGTGAGCCTCGACGCCCCGGTCGCGTTCAACCGCGTCCTGCTCGACGCCCACCGCGCGGTCGGCCGGGCCCGCACGGGGCCGCGGATGCCGTCGAGGCGCGTCCCGCGGCCGTGACGCGCGAGGGCCACGTGCTCGGCCGCGGGTCGCGCTCAGGCCGGTGGCAGGTCCCAGGCGCGCGCCCCGCCGACGAGCGCCGCGGAGTTGGGCACGACCACGACGTCGTCGCCGAGGCGGTCGAGGACGCTCGGGGTGATCTGCCGCGAGTTCCCGCCGCCCAGGTACAGCCGGTCCCACCAGAAGACGGGCCGTAGTCCCTCGACGACCGCGAGCACGCGTCGCGACCACAGCCCGTTGCCGAGCCGGCGCCGCTCGGGCTCGCCGACGTACTCGTCGTAGGTGGTGCCCCGGCGCACGGGCGCGCGCGACCACTCGAGGTGCGGCGCGAGCCGGCCGCCGTGGAACAGCGCCGAGCCCAGGCCGGTCCCGAGCGTCAGCACGAGCTCGAGCCCGGACGCCGCCACGACGCCCGCGCCGTGCACCTCGGCGTCGTTGAGCACGAGCGCGGGCACGCCGAGCCGCCGGGCGACGGCCGCCTGGACGTCGAAGCTCGTCCACGCCTCGACGAGGGCCGGGTCCACCCGCGAGCGAGGGCCGCTGCGGGTCACGTAGTGCGGGGTGTGCACGACGACCCCGCGCCGGATCATGCCGGGCATGCCGACGGTGGCCCGGTCGGCGGGGGGCAGCGTGGACGCGATCTCCGCGATCGTCTCGACGAGCAGCTCGGGGGGCAGCGGGTAGGGCGTCGGCACGCGGACGGCGGCGGCGTGCGCGGTGCCCGACACGTCGAGCACGTTCGCCTTGATACCGCCGCCGCCGCAGTCCACGGCGAGGGTGCGGACGTCTGCGCGGTCGCCGGTCATGGGCGGCAGCGTAGGCACGACGGAGCGCGCACCGCACGGCCGGGCGACTACCGTGAACTCCCGTGAGCGACGCCCCGGCCCCCGACGCACC
The DNA here is from genome assembly GCF_025818875.1 of Cellulosimicrobium sp. SH8. NCBI lineage: Bacteria > Bacillati > Actinomycetota > Actinomycetes > Micrococcales > Promicromonosporaceae > Cellulosimicrobium > Cellulosimicrobium sp. SH8. Next base: position 91,142 of record NZ_JAMXMH010000013.1, read on the forward strand.
CTCCGACGACCTCGCCTCCGCCGCGCGGCCCGAGCTGCCCGACGGCGTCGTGCGGGTCCGTCTCGACCTCGCCTACCAGGGGACGGACTTCGCCGGCTGGGCCCGCCAGCCGGGTCTGCGGACCGTCCAGGGCGCGATCGAGGAGGGGCTCGCGACGCTGCTGCGCGGTCCGGCGCCGCGCCTGACAGTCGCGGGTCGCACGGACGCGGGCGTGCACGCGCGCGGGCAGGTCGCGCACGTCGACCTCGTGCGGGACCAGTGGGAGGCGCTGCCCGGGCGCTCCGACCGGACGCCCGGGGAGGCGCTCGTCGCGCGGCTCGGCGGGGTGCTCCCGGGGGACGTCGTCGTGCACCGCGCGGCGCCGGCCCCGGCCGGGTTCGACGCGCGGTTCTCCGCGCTGCACCGCGCGTACACGTACCGGGTCGCTGACGACCCGGCGCGGCGGGACCCCCTGCGGCGGGCGTGGGTCCTGTGGAACCGGCGCCCGCTCGACGTCGCCGCGATGGACGCCGCCGTGCGGCCGCTGCTCGGGGTCCGCGACTTCGCGGCGTTCTGCAAGCCGCGCCCCGGGGCGACGACGATCCGCGAGCTCCAGCACCTGTCGTGGTCGCGGCCCGTCGACGGGCCCGACGCGGGCCTCGTCGTCGCGCACGTCCGCGCGGACGCGTTCTGCCACAACATGGTGCGCGCGCTCGTCGGCGCGTCGCTCGCGGTGGGGGAGGGGCGGCGCGACGTCGCCTGGCCCGCGCAGCTCCTCGCGAGCCGACGGCGGGACGCGGGGGCCGGCGTCGTGCCCGCCCACGGGCTGGTGCTCGAGGAGGTCACCTACCCGCCGGACAACGAGCTCGCCGGGCGCGCCGACCGGATCCGTGCGGTGCGCAACGAGGAGGACGTCTGGGACGACGGTGCCTCCTGATCGTGCGGCGGCCCTCTCAGGGCTCCTCGACGACGTGCACGGCCGCCTCCTCGGCGCCCGCGGCGCCCCCGGAGATGCCCTCGTCGTCGGCGTAGGTGTCGTTCTGGCGTCCGTCGAGCGCGTCCGGGTCCGCGACGAGGCGGCCCGAGCGGGTCCGGTCCGGCCGGTCGAGCGGGTCGCGGTCCCAGTCCTCCGGCTCCTCCTCGGCCAGGCGCTGGTCGAGCGTCTCGCCGTGCACCTCTTCCCACGGCGTCTCGCCGTAGTGGTTCTTCCGGGGGCGGTCGGGCGGGGAGTAGCCCTCGTCGAGCACGTCGTCCACGCCGCGGTCGAGCAGCGTGTCCTCGGCCTGGAGCTGGTCGTTGTCGCCCTCGGCGCCGGTCTCCGGGTCCGGGCTGGTGCCGGTGGTGTCTTCGCTCATGCGTCCACAGTGGCACCTCGTGCGGTCGGGCGCAGCATCTGCGCCCGGACCTGCACCGACGCGCCGCCGGCGATACCGTGGGACGGGCCGCGCGCGTCGCGGCCGTCCGCGAACGAGCCCGAGAACCGAGGACCATCATGGCCGGCATCGACGACATCCTGTCCACCATCCCGCTCGACCAGCTCGCCGGTCGGCTCGGCGTCGACGAGGCGGCGGCGCAGCAGGCCGTGGGCGCGGCGCTCCCCGCGCTGCTCGGCGGGCTCCAGGCCAACGCGCAGGACCCGGCCGGCGCGGCGTCGCTCGGCAAGGCGCTCACGCAGCACGACCCGTCGCTCGTCGAGGGCGGGGTGAACCTCGACGACGTGGACACCGCCGACGGCGAGAAGATCGTCCGCCACGTGTTCGGGTCGAACGAGGAAGCCGTCGTCGCGCAGCTCGCCGACTCGACGGGCACGCAGCAGGGGCTGCTGTCGAAGGTGCTGCCCGCGCTCGCGCCGATCGCGCTGGCGTTCCTCGCGAAGCAGCTCGGGGGCAAGGACGCCGGTGCGGGCTCGTCCTCGGCGGCCCCGGAGAGCGCGGGCGGCGGCGGCCTGGGCGATCTGCTCGGGGGTCTGCTGGGCGGCGGCTCGGGCGGGTCCGGGGGTGGCCTCGGGGACCTGCTGGGCGGCCTCGGCGGGCTCCTCGGGGGCGGTCGGCGCTGAACCCGGGGCTGACGGCGGCCGTCCCGGCCGGGGGCGCGCCGGCACCGGAGGGACGGGGGCGCGCGGAATCCGCGTGACCCGGCAGGCCCGCCCGGGGGACCATGTCCTCGTGGGACACCTCGACCTCAGCGACGTCACGTATCACCTGCCCGACGGCCGCACGCTCCTCGACGGGGTGAGCCTGCGCGTCGCGGACGGCGCACGGGTCGCCCTCGTGGGGCCCAACGGCGTCGGCAAGTCGACGCTCCTGCGCATCGTGACGGGCGACGTCGCGCCGCACGGCGGGGCGGTCGTGCGCAGCGGCGGCCTCGGGGTCATGCGGCAGGACGTGGGGCGCATCGACGACGACCGCACCGTGCGCGACCTGCTCGTGGAGCTCGCGCCCGCCGCGGTACGGGACGCGGCGGTCGAGCTCGCCGCGGCCGAGCACGACATCATGCTGGTCGACGACGAGCCCGCCCAGCTCCGGTACGCGCAGGCGCTCGTCGACTGGGCCGACGTCGGGGGCTACGACGCCGAGACGGCGTGGGACGAGGTGACCGACGAGGTCCTGTCCGTCCCGTTCGAGAAGGCGCAGTGGCGCGACGTGCGCACGCTGTCCGGCGGCGAGCAGAAGCGACTGGCGCTCACGGCGCTGCTCCGCGGGCCTGAGGAGGTCCTGCTGCTCGACGAGCCGGACAACCACCTCGACGTGCCGACGAAGCGCTGGCTCGAGGAGCGGCTCGTCGCGTCGCCCAAGACGGTCCTCTACGTCTCGCACGACCGCGAGCTCCTGTCCCGCACGGCGACCCAGGTCGCGACCCTGGAGCCGACGCCCGGCGGCGGGACGGTCTGGGTGCACGGCGGCGGGTTCGCGACCTACGCGCAGGCGCGCGCGGACCGGCGCGAGCGCCTGGCGGAGCTCGCGAGGCGGTGGGACGAGGAGCACGCGAAGCTGCGCGAGCTCGTGCAGACGCTCAAGACCAAGGCCGCGTACAACGACGGGATGGCGAGCCGGTACCAGGCGGCGAAGACGCGCCTGCGCAAGTTCGAGGAGGCGGGCCCCCCGGAGGTGCTCGCGCACGAGCAGCGCGTCACCGTGCGGCTCGCGGGCGGTCGCACCGCGAAGCGTGCCGTGACGTGCCAGGCGCTCGAGCTGACCGGGCTCATGCGGCCGTTCGACCTCGAGGTGTTCTTCGGGGAGCGCGTCGCGGTGCTGGGCTCCAACGGGTCGGGCAAGTCGCACTTCCTGCGGCTCCTCGCCGCCGGCGGGAGCGACCCCGAGCCCGGGGTGGTGCCCGACGCCGCGACGTCCGACGGGGTCCGGCCCGACCCCGTGGCGCACACGGGTCGCGCGGTGCTCGGCTCGCGCGTGCGGCCGGGCTGGTTCGCCCAGAACCACGACCACCCGGAGCTGCGCGGGCGCACGCTCCTGGAGATCCTCCACCGGGGAGACGGGCACCGGGCCGGGATGGGACGCGAGGGCGCGAGCCGCGCGCTCGACCGGTACGAGCTGGTCGGCCAGGCGGAGCAGCGCTTCGAGACGCTCTCGGGCGGGCAGCAGGCGCGGTTCCAGATCCTCCTGCTCGAGCTCGACGGCGCGACCCTGCTCCTGCTCGACGAGCCGACGGACAACCTCGACCTGCACTCGGCGGAGGCGCTCGAGACCGGCCTCGCCGCGTTCGAGGGCACCGTGCTCGCGGTGACGCACGACCGGTGGTTCGCGCGCGGGTTCGATCGGTATCTCGTGTTCCGCGGGGACGGGGAGGTCGTCGAGGCTCCGGAGCCGGTCTGGGACGTCGATCGGGTGCAGCGGGCGCGGTAGCCGCCGCGTGACGGGGGCGGCCGCTGCCGTCCCTATCCTGGTGGGCATGGCCGTCCACAAGATCGTGCTCTTCTACGCCTTCACGCCGTTGTCGGACCCCCGCGCGGTGCAGCTCTGGCAACGGGCGCTGGGGGAGCGCTGGAACCTCACGGGACGCGTGATCGTCGCCGAGCACGGGATCAACGCGACGCTGGGCGGGACGGTCGAGGACCTCAAGCAGTACGTGAAGACGACCCGGCAGCACCCCGGCTTCGCGGACATCGACGTCAAGTGGTCCGACGGCACGGGTCGGGACTTCCCGCGCCTGTCCGTGAAGGTGCGCCCCGAGCTCGTGGCGTTCGGCGTCCCCGACGAGGTCGTGGTCGACGAGCACGGTGTCGTGGGGGGCGGCACGCGGCTGAGCCCGCAGGCCCTCCACGACCTCGTGGCGGAGCGCGGCGACGACGTCGTGATGTTCGACGGCCGGAACGCGTTCGAGGCGGAGATCGGGCGCTTCCGCGGGGCGGTCGTGCCGGACGTCGCCACGACGCGCGACGTCGTCGCCGAGATCGACTCGGGCCGCTTCGACGACCTCAAGCGACGACCGGTCGTCACGTACTGCACCGGGGGCGTGCGGTGCGAGGTGCTGTCCGCGCTCCTCACCGCCCGCGGCTTCGAGGAGGTGTACCAGCTCGACGGCGGCGTCGTCCGCTACGGCGAGGCGTTCGGGTCGCAGGGGCTGTGGGACGGCTCGCTGTACGTGTTCGACGAGCGCATGCACGTCGAGCTCGGCCCGGGGTCGACCCCGCTCGGCACCTGCACCGGGTGCGGCGCGGCGACGGCGAAGTACGAGAACTGCGCCGACCCGAGCTGTCGGACGCTGCGCCTGTACTGCCCGGACTGCGTGCACGTCGCGCGCTCGACCCGATGCGAGACGTGCGTGGCGGAGCGTCCAGCCTCCAGCCTTGCCTCCCGTCCGGCCGCTTTGACCGGCGGGCTGCCTCGCAGGTAGTCTGGTGAGTCGTTGTGCTCACCTCACGACGCCCGTGTCGCTAGCGCGCCCACTCGCTGCCGGCCAAGGAGCGGGTGTCGAACGAGCCCGCCGCGCAACGACCTGCCCTCTCGGCCGCACGCTTCAGCGGTCGAAGAAGACATTCTGAGACAGAAACGAAGGCTACGACCGTGCGTACGTACACCCCGAAGCCCGGCGACGTCCAGCGCGACTGGTACGTCATCGACGCGACCGACGTCGTCCTGGGCCGCCTGGCCACCCACGTGGCCACCCTGCTGCGCGGCAAGCACAAGCCGACCTTCGCTCCGCACGTCGACGGCGGTGACTTCGTCATCGTCATCAACGCCGGCAAGGTCGCCCTGAGCGGCAACAAGCGCGAGCAGAAGATGGCCTACAACCACTCCGGGTACCCGGGTGGTCTGCGTGCCGTCGCCTACGGCGACCTGCTCGACAAGCACCCCGAGCGTGCTGTGGAGCGGGCCGTCCGCGGCATGCTCCCCAAGACCACCCTCGGTCGCGCCCAGTTCGGCAAGCTCAAGGTCTACGCGGGTGCCGAGCACCCGCACGCCGCGCAGCAGCCGAAGCCGTTCGAGATCACCCAGGTCGCGCAGTAATCGCCCCCCAGGCGTAGCGCACAGAGAGACGCGAGGACACCACCCGTGGCCGAGACCACCGTCGAGACCGACACCCTGGGCGACGAGACGCCCAGCACCTACACCTCTGAGTCTGCTGCCCCCACGGGCCGCGGCCAGAGCATCACCGCCCCCGGCCAGGCCCTGGGCCGCCGCAAGGAGGCCGTCGCGCGCGTGCGCCTCGTCCCCGGCACCGGGCAGTGGAAGATCAACGGGCGCACGCTCGAGGACTACTTCCCGAACAAGGTTCACCAGCAGCTCGTGAACTCCCCGCTGAAGCTGGTCGACGTCGAGGGTCGCTTCGACGTCGTCGCCCGCATCAGCGGCGGCGGCACCTCCGGCCAGGCCGGCGCGCTCCGCCTCGGCATCGCGCGTGCGCTCAACGCGATCGACGCCGAGCACAACCGCCCCGCGCTGAAGAAGGCCGGCTTCCTCACTCGCGACGCCCGCGTCGTCGAGCGCAAGAAGGCCGGTCTCAAGAAGGCCCGTAAGGCACCGCAGTACTCCAAGCGCTGATCCGCGCTGTGCGCTCGTCGGCCCCGGTGGACCTCGTCCACCGGGGCCGACGTCGTTTGTGAGGGACGGTGACCAAGCCCGCCGAGGGCGGGGCAGGGCAGGCGGTCGTACGGTCGACGTACGGCCGGGTCGAGGAAGGACTTTCCATGGGACGGCTTTTCGGCACCGACGGGGTGCGCGGGCTGGCGAACGGCAACGTGACGGGCGAGCTCGCCCTCGACCTCGGCGTCGCGGCGGCGCGCGTGCTCGCGAGCGGGCAGGAGGAGGGGCACCGCCCGCGCGCGGTCGTGGGTCGTGACACGCGGGTCTCGGGCGAGTTCCTGGGTGCGGCGCTCATCGCCGGGCTCGCGAGCGCGGGCGTCGACGTGAAGGACGTGGGCGTGCTGCCGACCCCGGCCGTCGCGTACCTGACGAGCACCATGGACGTCGACTTCGGCGTCGTGATCTCGGCCTCGCACAACCCGATGCAGGACAACGGGATCAAGTTCCTCGCGCGCGGCGGCGTCAAGCTCGACGACGCGGTCGAGGACCGGATCGAGAGCCTGCTCGGGCAGGAGTGGCAGCGCCCGACGCACGGCGCGGTCGGCCGGATCTCCCCGGACTCGGGGCGCGCCGGCGGCGCGTACGTCGAGCACCTCATGGCGAGCATCGGCGCCGACGAGGACCACAAGCCGCTCGCGGGACTGCGCATCGCGGTCGACTGCGCGAACGGCGCGGCGAGCGACGTCGGCCCAGCGGCGCTGCGCGCGGCCGGCGCCGACGTCGTCGTCATCAACGCGAGCCCCGACGGCCGCAACATCAACGCCGCGTGCGGGTCGAACCACCCGGAGCAGCTCCAGGCCGTCGTCGTGGCGTCCGAGGCGGACTTCGGCGTCGCGTTCGACGGCGACGCCGACCGCTGCGTCGCGGTCGACCACGGCGGCACCGTCGTCGACGGCGACCAGATCATGGGCGTCCTCGCGCTCGCGCTCAAGGAGGAGGGCGCGCTCCCGCACGACACGCTCGTCGTGACGGTCATGAGCAACCTGGGCCTCCTGCTCGCGATGCGCGACGCGGGGATCACCACCGTCCAGACGGCGGTCGGCGACCGGTACGTCCTCGAGGAGATGCGGGCGCACGGGTACGGCCTCGGGGGCGAGCAGTCGGGGCACATCGTGCTGTCGCGCTACGCGACCACGGGGGACGGCGTGCTCACGGCCCTCCAGCTCGCGGCGCGCGTCCGCGCGACCGGCCAGAAGCTCGCCGACCTGGCGAGCGTCGTGCAGCGCCTCCCGCAGACCCTCCTCAACGTGCCCGGCGTGGACAAGGCGCGCGCGTCGAGCGACGAGGAGCTGCAGGCCGCCGTCGCGGACGCGGAGCGGACCCTCGGCGAGACGGGTCGCGTGCTGCTGCGGCCGTCGGGCACCGAGCCGCTCGTGCGCGTCATGGTCGAGGCGGCGACGCAGCAGCAGGCCGACGCGGTCGCCGCGCGGCTCGCGGGCGTCGTGCGGGACCGGCTCGCGCTGTGAGCGCCACGGGGCGGACGACCGGCGTGCGGCAGGGGGTCGACGAGGTGCTGCGCGAGCACGTGGTCGCGCTCCTCGACGAGTACGACGACGGCGTCCTGCCGATCGTGCAGGCGGGTCAGCCCGTGCTGCGCACGCCGGCGGTGCCGTACGCCGGGCAGCTCGGCGACGTGCTGCCGCGGTTCCTCGACGCGATGCGCGCGACGATGTACGCGGCGCCCGGCGTGGGCCTCGCGGCGCCGCAGGTCGGGATCGGCCTCGCGCTCGCCGTCGTCGAGGACCCCGGCACTCCCGACGTGGACGACGAGCGCGAACGCCCGCCGCTCGCCTTCCGGGTGCTCGTCAACCCGCGGTACGAGGCCGTCGGCGACGAGACCCGGACGTTCTTCGAGGGCTGTCTCTCGGTGCACGGCTGGCAGGCGGAGCGGACGCGTGCCCGCTCGGTGCGCCTCACCGGGCAGGACGAGGCGGGCGTGCCGTTCGACGACGTGCTCACCGGGTGGGCCGCACGGATCGTCCAGCACGAGACCGACCACCTGCGGGGCGAGCTCTACGTGGACGGGGCGGACCTGCGCACCCTCTCGTCCACGCTCGGGGTCGCCCGGCTCCCGGGAGCTTCCCGCGAGGCGGGCTGACCGGGCCACGCGGTCCTGAGCGGCGAGGCGCGGGTGCGTCGGCGCGGGAGACTACGGAAGTGAACCCGCTCAGCCGACTCCTCGCCGCGCCGCCCGACCTGCCGGTGGGGCACCACCTCGCCGAGGTGGTCGCCGCGGTGCGGGCGGTGGGGGCCGTCGTCGTGCAGGCACCGCCCGGCACGGGCAAGACGACGCTCGTGCCACCCGCCCTCGCCGTCGCGCTGGGAGACGCCCCGGACAGGCGCGTGGTCGTGACGCAGCCCCGCCGGATCGCGGCCCGGGCGGCCGCGCGGCGGCTCGCGACCCTGCTCGGCGAGGACCTCGGCGGCACCGTCGGCTACACGGTGCGGGGCGAGTCGCGGACGTCGCGACGCACCCGCGTCGAGGTCGTCACGACGGGCACGCTCGTCCGCCGGCTCCAGCGCGACCCCGAGCTGCCGGGCGTGGCGGGCGTCGTGCTCGACGAGGTGCACGAGCGGCACCTCGAGGACGACCTCGCGCTCGCGCTCCTGGCGGACGTGCGCGAGAACCTGCGCGACGACCTCGCGCTCGTCGCGATGTCCGCGACGGTCGAGGCCGGGCGGACGGCGGGGGTGCTCGGCACGGGCGCGCGGGCGGTTCCGGTCGTCGAGGTCGAGGGCGGGCTCCACCCGGTCGACGTCGTCTGGTGCCCGGGGCGCGGTCCGCGCACCGACGCGCGGGGCACCGCGCCCGCGCTGCTCGACCACGTGGTCGCCACCACGCACCGCGCGCTGCGCGAGCGGACGGGCGACGTCCTCGTGTTCGTCCCCGGCGCACGCGAGGTGGACACCGTGACGAGCACGCTGGCACGCGGGCTGTCCGACGTGGACGTGCGCCCGCTGCACGGTCGTCTGCCCTCGCGGGAGCAGGACCGGGCGCTCGAGCCCGGGCCACGGCGCCGCGTCGTGGTCTCGACGGCGGTCGCGGAGTCGTCCCTCACGGTCCCGGGCGTGCGGGTCGTCGTGGACGCCGGGCTCGCGCGCGAGCCGCGCACGGACGTGCGCCGGGGGCTGCCGGGCCTCGTCACGGTGGCCGTCAGCCGGGCGGGCGCCGAGCAGCGCGCGGGGCGGGCCGGGCGCGAGGGGCGGGGGGCGGTGTACCGGTGCTGGTCGGAGGGCGACCACGCGCGCCTGGCGCGGTACCCAGAGCCCGAGATCCGTACGGCGGACCTCACCGGGTTCGCGCTCGAGCTCGCGTGCTGGGGCAGCCCCGACGGCGCGGGCCTCGCGCTGCTGGACCCGCCGCCCCCGGCCGCCTGGGCCGCCGCCCGCGACGTGCTGCACGGGCTGGGGGCCGTGGGGCCGGACGGGGTGACGCCGCTCGGGCGCCGCATCGCCGCCGTCCCCGCCGACCCGCGGCGTGCGCGGGCGCTGCTCGACGCGGTCCCCGAGGTGGGCGCGGGGCTCGCCGCGGAGGTCGTGGCGCTGCTCTCGGAGGACGTGCGGGTGCCCGGGGCCGACCTGCCCGCCGCCCTCCGAGCGCTGCGGCGTGGTGGTCCGGGTTCCGCCGCGTGGGCCGCGCAGCGGGACCGGCTCGAGCGGGTGGCGCGCGCCGCCGAGGACGACGCGGCCGGGGGATCGAGCCCGGCCGCGCGGCGCCGCCCGGCCGACGACGCCGCCGTCGGGCACGTCGTCGCGCTCGCCCACCCCGACCGGTTGGCCCGCCTGCGGCCGGGCGGCGAGACGTACCTCCTGGTCTCGGGCGCCGGCGCGCGGCTGCCCGCCGGCTCGCCGCTGCAGGGCTCGCCGTGGCTCGCGGTCGCGGACGTGGATCGCGCGGCGGGCCGGGCGGACGCCGTCGTGCGGTCCGCCGCGCCGGTCGACGAGGCGACGGCGCGTGCCGCGGCCGCCCCCGAGCTGCGGTCGACCGGCGTCACCGAATGGTCGGGCGGGCGCGTGCGCGCCGCCCGGGTGACCTCGCTCGGCGCGATCGAGCTCGCGCGCGAGCCGTGGCGGGACCCGCCCGCGGACCTGCTGGTGGCGACCGTGCGCGACGGGCTGCGTCGCGACGGTCTCGACGGCCTCCCGTGGTCCGACGGCGCGGTCCGGCTGCGGGACCGCCTGCGGTTCCTGCACGGCGCGCTGGGCGCCCCGTGGCCCGACGTCGGCGACGACGCGCTCCTGGAGCGCCTCGAGGACTGGCTGGGTCCCGACCTTCCGGCCGTCGCCCGGGGACGGGGCACGGGGCGGGGCGCGGACCTCGTGGGTGCGTTGCGCCGCCTCCTGCCGTGGCCGGAGGCCGCCCGCCTCGACGCGCTCGCGCCCGAACGGCTCGAGGTCCCGAGCGGGTCGCGCGTCACGGTGGACTACGGGCAGGACCAGCCCGTGCTCGCGGTCCGGCTCCAGGAGACGTTCGGCTGGGCGAGCACGCCGCGCGTCGCGGACGGGCGCGTGCCCGTGCTGCTGCACCTGCTCTCCCCGGCGGGCCGCCCGGCCGCGGTCACGGCGGACCTCGCCTCGTTCTGGGTGCAGGGCTACCCGCAGGTGCGCGCCGAGCTGCGCGGTCGCTACCCCAAGCACGCGTGGCCGCAGGACCCTGGCAGCGCCCAGCCGCTGCGCGGCACGCCGCGCCCGCGCCGCCGCGACGGCTGAGCCGGCGGGGGCCTGGTCCTCACGACGTACCCGCCGGTCGCGGGAAGTCGTTCGTCGGGATGACGCGCCGCGGCGGCCCGCACGGAAGACTCGTCACCGGGCGCGGCGCTGCCGGGCGGGAATCCTCAGGGGTGGACCGGGGGTTTCCCTGATGGTCGACGTCGTCGCGCTCCGTAGGCTTGTCGTGGCGCAGGACGCCCGACCTGCCGCCGCCGCCCGCCTGGCCTCCCCGCCAGCCGACGAACGAGGACGCCGTTGCCCGACGCCGTGTCGACCTTCCTGGAGAATCTGGAGACCTGGATTCTCGCCCTCGCGGCGTCCGCGTGGATCTATCCCGCGCTGTTCGGCTTCGCGACGATCGACGGGTTCTTCCCGCCCATCCCGAGCGAGTCCGTCGTCATCACGCTCGCCGTGTCCGCGCACGCGACCGGCGAGCCGAACCTGCTCCTCGTGCTCCTGGTCGCCGCGGCCGGGGCGTGGACCGGCGACCAGATCGCGTTCTCGATCGGTCGTGCCATCGGCACCGACCGTGTCCGGTTCCTGCGCTCGGCGCGGGGCCGCAAGGCCGTCGCGTGGGCGGAGCGGGCCCTCGCGCACCGCGGGGCGTCGTTCATCCTCGCCGCGCGCTACATCCCCGTCGGCCGCGTCGCGGTGAACATGACGGCCGGCGCCGTGGGCTACCCGCGCCGCCGCTTCATGGCGTTCTCCGGGATCGCGGCCGTCACGTGGGCGCTGTACTCGGTCCTCATCGGGCTCGTCGCGGCGCAGTGGCTGGGGCACGAGCCGCTCCTCGCGATGGTCGTGGGCGTCGTCCTGGGGATCGCGGCGGGCTTCGCCATCGACCGCGTGCTCATGATGCGCGCGCGCCGCCGGGGCGAGCTGCCTCGGGCCGAGAGCGCGACCACCCCGGAGTCGGAGGACGCGGACGAGGCGAGCGCCCCGGACCGCACCCCCGCGGAGTCCGACGCCGGCCCGGCGACGGGCGCGCCGTCGTCCGAGGCGACGGGGACGACGGCGTCGGGTCGGCCCGGCGCCGCGCCGCGCGCCTCCTGAGGGCGCGGGGCGCGGGCCCGCCGACCTGGCGGCTCAGAGCTTGCGCAGCCGGACCCGCTGGACCGAGTGGTCCGAGCCCTTGGTGAGCACGAGCGTCGCGCGGCCGCGCGTCGGCAGGATGTTCTGCTCGAGGTTCGGGGCGTTGATCGCGTCCCAGATCGACTTCGCCTTCTCGACCGCCTGCTCGTCCGTGAGGTCGGCGTAGCGGCGGAAGTACGACTCGGGCCGGGCGAAGGCGGTGCGGCGCAGGGCGAGGAACCGGTCGACGTACCACTGCCGGATGTTGCGCGTGCGGGCGTCGACGTAGATCGAGAAGTCGAAGAAGTCGGAGACCGCGACGGTGGACTCGTCGTGCGCGCTCGGACGGGCCGGCTGCAGGACGTTCAGCCCCTCGACGACCAGCACGTCAGGCTTGCGCACGACCGTCTCGGCACCGGGCACGATGTCGTACGTGAGGTGGTCGTAGACGGGCGCCCGCACCTCGGCGTGACCGGCCTTGACCCGGGACAGGAACCGGATGAGCGCGCGGCGGTCGTAGGACTCGGGGAAGCCCTTGCGCTCCATGAGGCCGCGGCGGGCCAGCTCCGCGTTGGGGTACAGGAAGCCGTCGGTCGTGATGAGCTCGACGCGCGGCGTCTCCGGCCAGCGCGCCAGCATCTCGCGCAGGACGCGCGCGGTCGTGGACTTGCCCACGGCCACCGACCCCGCGACGCCGATGACGTACGGCGTGTTGCCGGTGTCTTCCCGGAGGAACGTCGACGTCGCCTCGTGCAGCCCCGACGTGGCGGTCACGTAGAGGTTGAGCAGCCGCGAGAGCGGGCGGTAGACGGCGTCGACCTCCGCGAGGTCGATGGGGTCGCCGAGGCCGCGCAGCCGGGTGACGTCGTCGTCGGTGAGCGGGAGCGGCGTCGACTCCGACAGGCGGCTCCACACCGCCCGGTCCAGGTCCACGTACGGCGACGCCGAGGGCGCCGCGAGCCGGGCGGGCAGGAGCTCGGCCGGGTCGGGATCGGTGACGGGTGCGCTCGCGCCGGGGCCGGTCGTGAGCCCGGTCGGTCCGGTCGCCTCGGTCGGACGGGGAGAACTGTCCACCCGGCGATTCTGCCGGATCGTGGCCGTGGGTCGTGCCGCGGGTCGCGCCACGGGGTCGCCCGGAGACGGCCGAATATGGCAGCGGTGGTCACCAAAACCCGCGGATTCTCGCCGCTCCCGAGGTGCCGTGCGCCGTGGATAGACTCGATCACCATGTGCGGAATCGTGGGCTACGTAGGCCCTGGAACCATGGTCGGAGAGGCCTCGGGGCGACCCCTCGACGTCGCTCTCGAAGGACTCGGTCGGCTCGAGTACCGCGGCTACGACTCGGCCGGGGTCGCGCTCGTCGCGCCCGGGATCGACGCCGTCGCGTTCGCCAAGAAGTCGGGCAAGCTCGCGAACCTCGTCGAGGAGATCGACCTGCACCCGCTCCCCGCGGCGACCGCGTCGATCGGACACACGCGCTGGGCGACGCACGGCGGCCCGACGGACACCAACGCCCACCCGCACCTCGCGGACGACGACCGCCTCGCGGTCATCCACAACGGGATCGTCGAGAACTTCGCGACGCTCAAGTCCGAGCTGCTCGCCGAGGGCGTGCAGTTCCGGTCGGAGACGGACACCGAGGTCGCGGCGCAGCTCCTCGCCCGCGCCTACCGCGAGACCAAGGACCTCACGCTCGCGATGGGGCAGGTCGCCCGCCGCCTCGAGGGCACGTTCACGCTCCTGGCGGTCCACGCCGACTCGCCCGACACGGTCGTGGGCGCGCGGCACGACTCGCCGCTCGTCGTCGGGATCGGCGAGGGCGAGAACTTTCTCGGCTCCGACGTCGCGGCGTTCATCTCCCACACCAAGGAGGCGCTCGAGCTCGGGCAGGACCAGATCGTCACGATCACCCCGACCGCCGTCGAGGTGACGGACTTCGACGGGAACCCGGCCGAGGCCAAGCGCTACACCGTCGACTGGGACGCCGCCGCCGCGGAGAAGGGCGGCTTCTCCTCCTTCATGGACAAGGAGATCCACGACCAGCCGCACGCCGTCGCGGACACGCTGCTCGGCCGCACGGACCCGTCGGGCAAGCTCGTGCTCGACGACGTGCGCATCGACGAGGCCGTGCTCCGGTCGGTCGACAAGATCATCGTCGTCGCGTGCGGGACCGCCGCGTACTCGGGCCACGTCGCGAAGTACGCGATCGAGCACTGGTGCCGCATCCCGGTCGAGGTCGAGCTCGCGCACGAGTTCCGCTACCGCGACCCGATCGTCGACGAGAAGACGCTCGTCGTGGCCGTGACGCAGTCCGGCGAGACGATGGACACGCTCATGGCCGTGCGCCACGCGCGCGAGCAGGGCGCCAAGGTCATCTCGATCGTCAACACGCACGGGTCGACCATCCCGCGCGAGTCCGACGCCGTGCTCTACACGCACGCCGGGCCGGAGATCGCGGTCGCCTCGACCAAGGCGTTCCTGTCGCAGATCACCGCCGCGTACCTCCTGGGCCTCTACCTCGCGCAGCTGCGCGGGAACAAGTTCCCGGACGAGATCTCGGCGATCCTCGAGGACCTGCGCGACATGCCGCGCAAGATCCAGACCGTCATCGAGCGCGGCGAGTACGTGCGCGCGACCGCGCGGTCCATGAAGGACGCGAAGTCCGTCCTCTTCCTCGGCCGGCACGTCGGGTTCCCCGTCGCGCTCGAGGGCGCGCTCAAGCTCAAGGAGCTCGCGTACATCCACGCCGAGGGCTTCGCCGCGGGCGAGCTCAAGCACGGCCCGATCGCGCTCATCGACGAGGGGCAGCCGGTGTTCGTCGTCGTGCCGTCGCCGAAGGGCCGCGAGGGCCTGCACTCGAAGGTCATCTCGAACATCCAGGAGATCCGGGCGCGCGGCGCGCGCACGCTCGTCATCGCCGAGGACGGGGACGACGCCGTGCGCCCTTACGCGGACGAGATCTTCTGGGTCCCCGAGTCACCCACGCTGCTCTCGCCGCTGCTGGCCGTCGTGCCGCTGCAGATCTTCGCGATGGCGCTCGCGACGGCCAAGGGCCTCGACGTCGACCAGCCGCGCAACCTGGCGAAGTCGGTCACGGTCGAGTAGCCCTCCGCCGAACCTCTCGCACGCCGATCAGGTGGTCCTGGTTCGTCCGGTCTCCCGGACGAGCCGGGACCACCTGCTCGTGGTGGTGAGATCGCCTGGCGGGGGGACCGGGCGGGACGGCTCCCGCCGTAGGGTGGGCGCATGATCAAGGGCGTGGGGATCGACGTCGTGGACGTCGCGCGGTTCATGGAGACCCTGGAGCGCACGCCCCGGCTCCGCGAGAAGCTGTTCACCGACGCCGAGCGCGACCTGCCGCCCGCGTCGCTCGCGGCGCGGTTCGCCGCGAAGGAGGCCATCGCCAAGGCGCTCGGTGCCCCGGCGGGGATGCGGTGGCACGACGCGACGGTGCACCGCGTCGTCGGGGGCCCGCCGGAGGTCGAGATCACGGGCACGGTCGCGGCGCGCGCGGACGCGCTCGGCATCACGGCGTGGCACCTGAGCATCTCCCACGACGCCGGCATCGCGTCGGCCATGGTCGTCGCGGAGGGCTGACCCCCCGCCCCGCGCTGTGGGCATGAAAAGGGCCCGGTTCTCGGCCGAGGACCGGGCCCTTTTCATGCCCACAAGGTGCGGCGGTCAGGACTGGAGGGCCGGGATGACCTGGCGCTGGAAGAGCTCGAGCTGGTCGCGGTCGGTCGCGGCGAACGGGAAGTAGCCGATCGCGTAGCCGAGGCCCTGGTCGCGCAGGCCCGTGAGCGTCTCGACGATCTGCTCCGGCGTCCCGACGAGGGGGCCGTTCCGCCACGACCGGACGTTGTCGTCCGCCTTCTCGGGGAAGTACCGGCGCGCGTGCTCCTCGATCCGGTCCAGCCGGTCCGCGACGTCCTGCTCGGTCTCGCCGATGACCACGTTGTAGTTGGCCGACCGGGTGATCTCGCCGAAGTCGCGGCCGAGGTCGCGGCAGTGCTGCTCGAGCACCGCCGACTTGTGCGCGAAGCCCTCGGGCGAGCCGTCGAAGTTGGTGTACTGCGCGTGCTGCGCGGCGATCCGCAGCGTCTTCTTCTCGCCGCCGCCCGCGATCCACAGCGGGATGCTCGGCTTCGCGCCCTCGCCGTCCACGACGACCCGCTGCAGGGGCTGCGGGTAGCAGAGTGCGCCGTCGACCTGGTAGCGCCGGCCCTCGAACGTGCCCGACGACCCGGTCCGCCACATGCTCGCCATGATCTGGACGCCCTCGTCGAGCGCGCGCAGACGATCGCCCGCGCTCGGGAACCCGTACCCGTACGCGCGCCACTCGTGCTCGTACCAGCCCGCGCCGATGCCCATCTCGAGGCGCCCGCCGGAGACGTGGTCGACGGTCGCGGCGACCTTCGCCAGGTAGGTCGGGTCGCGGTACGCCATGCACGTGCACATCTGGCCGAGGCGCACGCGCTGCGACGCCGCCGCGAACGCGGCCATGAGCGTCCACGCCTCGTGCGTCGCCTCGGTGCTCGGGGTCGGCGTGGTGTGGAAGTGGTCGTAGACCCACACGCCGTCCCACGCGAACTCGCCGCCCGGCAGGGGCTCGCCCGCGGCGGCGTTGTCGGCGTAGTGCAGGAGGGAGAGCATGGTCTTCCAGTGGTCCTCGGGCGGGACGTCGACGAGGTCGTAGCGCCAGCCCTGGGGGATGAAGAGTCCGAATCGCATGGTCGCCACCCTATGCGGGGCCATGCGGCCCGCAGCGCGCCCCCGTGCGTCGTCTCACCGCTCGGTCGCGCCGCTCCGCGGACGCCGCCGGGCAGGCGACGAGAGCTCACGGTGGGCAGGATGAGGTCATGATCGAAGCCTGGTCCGCCGCCGACGTGCGCGCCGCCGAGGAGCCGCTGCTCGCCGCGGGCGTCCCGCTCATGGAACGCGCCTCGTTCGCGCTCGCGACGATCGTCGCGCGCGACCTCGCCCGACGGCGGTCGGTCGCCCTGCCCGACGGCGGCCGTCGGGACGGGCGCGTGACGGGGGCCCGGGCGGTCCTGCTCGTGGGGTCGGGCAACAACGGCGGGGACACGCTCCACGCGGGCGCGCACCTCGCGCGCCGGGGCGTCGAGGTGCTCGCGGTCCTCACCGGCGAGCACGCGCACCCGGGCGGGCTCACGGCCCTCCGCGACGCGGGCGGGTCCGTCGAGGTGCTCGTCGGCAGCCCCGACGACGCGACGCGCGCCGACCGACCGCACGACCACCTGGACCCGCACGTCGCCGGCCGGGTCGCCGCGCAGGTCGCGCGGGCCGACGTCGTGCTGGACGGCCTCGTCGGCATCGGCGCCCGTGGACCGCTGCGCGGCGTCGCGGCGGACCTCGTGCGGCACGTCTCCGCGGTGCTCGACGGAAGGGCGCCCGGCGGCGTACCCGGTGGGGTGCTCGACGGGGGCGACGCGCCCGGGGCGGGTGGTGGCGCCCGCGACGGGTCGAGAGGCCGTCCCTGGGTCGTCGCGGTGGACGCGCCGAGCGGCATCGGCGTCGACGACGGGACGGTGCCGGGCCCCGTGCTGCGCGCCGACCGCACCGTGACGTTCGGCGCCGCCAAGCCGGGGCTGCTCCTGCCACCCGCGACGCACCTCGCGGGTCACGGCGCGGTCGTCGACATCGGGCTGCGCCTCGGCACGCGGGCCACGGACGCGTCCGCTCCGGACGCCTCGCCCGTCCCGGACGCCACGCCCGTCCCGGACGGCTCGTCGGCTCGGGACGGTGCGCACGCCCCGGACCGCGGGACCGCGACGCCGGTCGTGCGCCGGCTCGAGCCGGCGGACGTCGCCGCCCTCTGGGCCGTGCCCGGCCCGACCGACCACAAGTACACGCGCGGCGTCGTGGGCGTCGTCGCGGGCACGTCGACCTTCCCGGGCGCGGCGGTGCTCGTCGCGAGCGCCGCGGTCCGCACCGGACCGGGCATGGTCCGCTACCGCGGGCCCGACGACGTCACGCGCGCGGTGCTCGCGACCCGGCCCGAGGTGGTGCCCGCCGCGGGCCGCGTGCAGTCCTGGGTGCTCGGGCCCGGCGTGCCGCCCGTCCCCGGCCCGGACGACGACCCTGTGGACGACGGCGGCCAGCACGAGCGGGTCCGGTACGCGCTCGCGGCCGCGACGGGCGAGCTCGCCGCGGACGTCGTCGGGGAACGGGTGCCCGTGGTGGTCGACGCCGGGGCGCTGTCCCTGCTGCCTGACCGCTGCCGGGCGTCGGTCGTCCTCACCCCGCACGCGGGGGAGCTCGCGACGCTGCTGCGGTCGCGCGGTGACGACGTGACGCGCGCCGACGTGGAGGCCGAGCCGTTGCGGTGGGCGCGACGCGCGCACGCGGCCACGGGCGCGACGGTGCTGCTCAAGGGCTCGGCGACCGTCGTCGTCGGGCCGGAGGGCGCGTGGTCCCAGGCCGACGCACCGGCCTGGCTCGCGACGGCGGGGGCGGGGGACGTGCTCGCGGGGATCCTCGGCACCGTGCTGGCGGCGCACGCCGCGCGGGTCGTCCGGGAGCCGGGGCTGGTCGCGGAGCTCGCTGCCGCGGCCGCCGTCGTGCACGGCCTCGCGGCGGAGCGGGCGAACCCGGGCGGCCCGGTCGCGGCGCTCGACGTCGCGGACGCGGTCCCCGCCGTCGTCGCCGAGCTGCTCGCCGCGCGCTGAGCGGCGCGGGGCGCGCCGGTACCGTGGTGGGCGTGGTCCCCCTCCCCGTGCGCGACGGCCTCAACCCGACGCGCCTCGTGCTGCCGCACGACGCCGAGAGCGTCGCGCGGTACACACGCACGCTCGACTACGTGCGCCACCGGTTCCCGGACGACGCCGCACGCCTGGCCGAGAAGGTCGCGGCGGGCGAGGTCGTCGACGGCCGGGGCCGCCCGGTGGACGCGAGCACGCCGTACGAGCCGCGCGGCTTCGTGTTCCTCTACCGGGACCCGCCGGTGGAGCCCGAGGTGCCGTTCGAGGTCCGCGTGCTGCACCGCGACCGGGACCTGCTCGTCGTCGACAAGCCGCACTTCCTCGCGACGATCCCGCGCGGGGCGTACGTGGCGCGCTCGGTGCTCGTGCGGCTGCGGCGCGACCTCGACCTGCCCGACCTCAGCCCTGCGCACCGCCTCGACCGCGTGACCGCCGGCGTGCTGCTGCTCACGCTGCGCCCGCAGGTGCGCGGCGCGTACCAGGAGCTCTTCGCGCGGCGGGAGGTGCGCAAGACGTACGAGGCGGTCGCGCCGTGGGACCCGGCGCTGGACCTGCCCGCGACCGTGCGCAGCCGCATCGTCAAGCGCCGCGGCGTGATGCGTGCGGAGGAGGTCGACGGCGAGCCCAACGCGGAGAGCCGCGTCGACGTGATCGAGGCCGACCCGGACCGCGGCCTCGCGCGCTACCGGCTGGAGCCGCACAGCGGCAAGACGCACCAGCTCCGGCTGCACATGGCCCGGCTCGGGGTGCCGATCGTGCACGACAACTTCTACCCCGAGCCCTACGACGTCGCGCCGGACGACTACGCGCGCCCGCTCCAGCTCGTGTCGCGCTCGCTCGCCTTCGCCGACCCGCTCACCGGGCAGGCGCGGCGCTTCGAGACCGACCGGACGCTCGACGCCTGGTGAGGGGTCGTCACAGCCGGAGCGCGACGCCCGGCGTCGGGACGCGCAGGACGTCGGTCAGCCCGGCGTCGGCGAACGCCCGCTCGACGTCGGCGACCGACTCGCTGAAGTGCGCCCACCCGTCCGCGTGCACCGGGACGACGACGCGTGCGCGCAGGAGCCGTGCGACCTGGGCCACGCCCGCGCCGTCGAGCGTGAGCGCCGCGCCGTCGAGGATCGCCGGGACGCGCGCGGCGCCCGCGTGGACGATCGCGACGTCGACGGGCCCGACCCGGTCGGGGATCTCCGCGACGAGCCCCGGGGCGGCGTTGTCGCCGGAGAGGTAGACGCGGGGGAGCCCGTCGCCGTCGAGCACGAACCCGGTGACGTCGCCGAGCACCCGCTCCGCGCCCTCCGGGCCGTGCCGCGCGGGGACGCCGGTCACGCGCAGCGCGCCGCCGTCGGGCCGGGGCAGCGCGGTCGACTCCCACGGGGCGAGCCCGACGACGCCCGGGACCTCGGGCGCGAGCCGCGCGGCGCCGGCGGGGGTCGTGAGGACGTACGGGACGTCCGGCAGCAGCGCCCGGCCGCTGAGGTCGAGGTTGTCGACGTGCTGGTCGTGGGAGACGAGCGCGACGTCGAGCCGGCCGAGCGCGTCGGGGGCGACGGCCGGACCGCGCAGGCGCGTGCTCGTGCCGCCGCCCGGGCGCGGGTAGTCGCGGGGCGCGTCGAACCCCGGGTCGGAGACGATCGTCAGCCCGCCGAGCCGGAGCAGGAGCGCGGGGCCGCCGACGTGGAGCAGGGCGAGCCCGCCGCCGTCGGGCGTCGTGGGCGCGGTCTCGTCGGGCCGGGGGACGGGGTGCGGTGCGGTGGTCATGGGTCGAGCCTCGCGCGCGGGACGTGGACCCGACAGTGGCCCGCAGGTCGATGATCGGTAGGATCAGGCCATGAGTCTCCTGGCCGCCGCCGACGTCGCGGAGTCCGCCCGGGTGCCAGCCCGCGAGCGCACGCGAGAGCCCGCCCGGCACCCCGAGCGCGTCGCCGTCGTGGCGTTCGACGGCATCAGCCCGTTCCACCTCGCCGTCCCGAGCCTCGTCCTGGGCTCGGACGCGCTCGCCGGGAGCGCGGGACCCGCGTACGACGTCGCGGTGTGCGCACCGACGCCCGGTCGCCTGGCGACCTCGGCCGGCTTCGCGCTCCACGTCGACCACGGGCTCGAGGCGATCGAGGACGCGGCGACCGTCGTGCTGCCGAGCTGGCACCCCGACGTCGAGCCGCCGTCCGCGCTCCTGGCCGCGGTGCGGGCCGCGCACGCGCGCGGCGCTCGCGTCGTCGGGCTGTGCCTGGGCGCGTTCCTCGTCGCGGCGAGCGGCGTCGCGGACGGGCGGGAGGTCGTGACGCACTGGCGCGCGGCCGAGCGGCTCGGCCGGGACCACCCCGCCGTGACGGTCCGCAGCGACGTCCTGTGGGTCGACCACGGGGACGTCGTCACGTCGGCCGGGACCGCCGCGGCGCTCGACTGCTGCCTGCACCTCGTCCGGCAGGACCACGGCGCGCGGGTCGCGGCGCACGTCGCCCGGGCGCTCGTGCTCGCGCCCCACCGCACGGGCGGGCAGGCGCAGTTCGTCCCCGCGCCCGTGCCGCCGCAGGACACGGCCGACCCCGTCGAGCTCGCGATGGTCTGGGCGCGGGCGCACCTCGACGAGCCGATCTCGCTGGACGCGTGGGCGCGCGCGGCGGGGACGTCGCGGCGCACGTTCACCCGCCGGTTCGCCGCGCGCACGGGCCTCAGCCCGGTGCGGTGGCTGCTGGACCAGCGCGTCGACCGGGCGCGCGAGCTCCTCGAGACGACCGACCTCGCCGTGGACCGGGTCGCGGACGCCGCGGGCCTCGGCTCGGCGGAGTCGCTGCGCCACCACTTCCGGGCGCGGCTGGGGACCAGCCCGTCGCGGTACCGGGTCGAGTTCGGCGGCACCCCGGCGGGCCGCCCGGACGACCGCGACCCGGCGCGCCCGCTCGCCGGGCGACGACGGTGAGAGAATCGTCCACCGTGAGCGACACCCAGCGCACGACCCCGACCGGCGCACCCGCCGGTGCCCCCGCAGCACCCGCCTACCCCGCCCGCGCCGTCGTCGACCTGGCCGCGGTCCGGGACAACGTCCGCGCCCTCGCCGCGCTCGCGCCGTCGGCCCAGGTGATGGCCGTGGTGAAGGCCGACGCGTACGGGCACGGCCTCGTGGCGAGCGCGCTCGGGGCGCTCGCGGGCGGCGCGACGTGGCTCGGGACCGCGCAGCCGAGCGAGGCGCTCGCGCTGCGCGCCGCCGGGATCGGGCTGGACCGTGCGCGCGTCCTCACGTGGCTCTACCCGCCGGGCGCCCCGCTGCGCGCGCTCGTGGACGCGGACGTCGACGTGTCGCTCGCCGCGCGCTGGGCTGTCGACGAGGTCGTCGCCGCGGCGCGTGCCGCCGGCCGGACCGCGCGCGTGCACCTCGCGGTCGACACCGGCCTGGGGCGCAACGGGATCATGCCCGCCGACCTGCCCGACGTGCTCGCCGCCGTCGCGCGCGCCCAGGCCGAGGGTGCGGTCCGCGTCGTCGGCCTGTGGTCCCACCTCGCGTTCGCGGACGAGCCCGGGCACCCGAGCGTCGTCGCGCAGGCCGACGTGCTCGACGAGGCGGTCCGGCTCGCGGAGCGCGCGGGTGTCGCGCCCGAGCTGCGCCACCTCGCGAACTCCGCCGCGACGCTGACCGCGCCGCGCACCCACTACGACCTCGTCCGCCCCGGCCTCGCGGTGTGGGGCATGACGCCGGTGCCGCAGCTCGGGCCGCCGTCGCGGTACGGGCTCCGACCCGCGATGACGCTCGAGGCTCGGCTCGCGACGGTCAAGCGCGTGCCGGGCGGGCACGGCGTCTCCTACTCGCACCACTACACGACCCCGCAGGACACGACGCTCGGCGTCGTCCCCCTCGGCTACGGCGACGGGATCCCGCGGCACGCCTCGGGCGGCGGTCCCGCGGGGGCGCCCGGCGGACCGGTCCTGGTCGGCGGGCGTCCCGGCGACGGCGGCCGGGTCCTGCGCGTCGCGGGCCGCGTGTGCATGGACCAGCTCGTGCTCGACCTCGGCCCGGACGCGACCGAGCGCGCGGGCGACGTCGTCACGCTGTTCGGCGCGGGCGACGGCGTCGAGCACGACGGCGTCCCCACCGTCGAGGACTGGGCGCGGGCCGCCGGGACCATCAGCTACGAGATCACGACGCGCCTCGGCGTGCGCGTGCCGCGCGAGCACGTGGGGACCCACGTGCTCGACGACGGCGCGCGGGCGCTGCTCGCGCACGAACAGCATCCCCGCACGGAAAGGACGGTCCGCGCATGAGCGACGACCCGACCCCCACGGAGCCTGCCGGGCCCCCCGCCGACGTGGCCGACGCGCACGGCGTCGTCGTCCTGCCCGACGCCGACGCCACGCGCGCGTTCGGCCGCGCCCTCGCGGGCGTGCTGCGCGCGGGCGACCTCGTGATCCTCACGGGCGACCTCGGCGCGGGGAAGACGACGCTCACGCAGGGCATCGGCGCCGGGCTCGGCGTGCGCGGGCAGGTCGCGTCGCCGACGTTCATCGTCGCGCGCGAGCACCCGTCGCTCGTGGGCGGCCCGGCGCTCGTGCACGTGGACGCGTACCGCCTCGGCTCGCTCGACGAGGTCGACGCTCTCGACCTCGACTCGAGCCTGGAGGAGTCGGTGACCGTCGTCGAGTGGGGCAGCGGGCTCGTCGAGGCGCTCGCGGGCGACCGGCTCGAGATCGTGCTCGAGCGCCCGCGCGGCGACGCGACCGAGGTCGTGCCCGGCGGTGCGGCCGACGACGAGGACGCGCCCGAGGCGGGCGCGCGCCGGGTGACGGTGCGCGGCGTCGGCGCGCGCTGGGCGGACCTCGACGTCGCGGCGCTGACCCGCTAGCGCGCTCGCGAGGAGGACGTCCCGGACTCGGCCGTAGGCTGGGGCCGTGGCTGTTCTCGCGCTCGACACCTCCGCCTCCGTCACCGTCGCCGTCGTCTCCGACGACGGCGCTCGTCTCGCCCGCCGCGACGCGCCCGAGCGTCGCCGGCACGCCGAGGCGCTCGCCCCGCTCGTGGAGGAGGCGCTCGCCGAGGCGGGGGTCGACCGCAGCGACCTCACGGCCGTCGCCGTCGGCACGGGCCCCGCGCCGTTCACGGGCCTGCGGGTCGGGCTCGTCACGGCCCGGGCGCTGGGCTTCGCGCTCGGCGTCCCCGTGCTCGGCGTCCCGAGCCTCGACGCGATCGCCGCCCAGGCGGTGAGCGACCTCGGCCTCGAGCCCGACGACGAGCTGCTCGTCGCGACCGACGCGCGCCGCCGCGAGGTGTACTGGGCGCGCTACCGCGTCGTCGCGCACGAGGGCCCGCACGCCGTGCCGGTCCTGGAGACCGTCGCCGGGCCCGACGTCGGGCCGGCAGCCGCGGTCGCCGAGCACGCCGCGGGCGCCGTCGTGGTGGGGGAGGGCGGCGAGCTCTACCCGGACGCGCTCGACGCCGCCGAGGACGCGCCGCAGGTCCCCGACGCCGCCGTGCTCGCCCGGCTCGCGATCGCGCGCCGGGCCGCGGGGACCGACCAGCCGACCGAGCCGTTGTACCTTCGCCGCCCGGACGTCCACGAGGCCGCGGCGCGCAAGCGCGTGAGCGACAGCGCTCCCGCGCCGGAGGTGGCCCGATGAGCGCGCGCCGCTACGAGATCCGCCTGCGCCCGCTCAAGGCGGCCGACCTGGACCGCGTGGTCGAGCTCGAGCGCGAGCTGTTCGGGCGCGGCGCGTGGACCTACGGGATGCTCGCCGACGAGCTCGCGGGGCTGGGCCGCTGGTACGTCGTCGCGGAGCCCGTGCGGCTCTACGCCGCCGGCCCGCAGCCCGTGGTCGGCTACGCGGGCCTGTGGTTCGACGGCGACGTCACGCAGGTCATGACCCTCGGCGTCGACCCCGCGTTCCAGCACCAGGGCGTCGGCTCGACGCTCCTGGAGGCGCTGATCGACCGCTCGCGCGACCTGGGCGCGAGCGCGGTCCTGCTCGAGGTGCGGGTCGACAACGACCCGGCGCTCGCGCTCTACGCGAAGTACGGGTTCGAGCAGCTCGGCATCCGCAAGCGCTACTACCAGCCCGAGGACGTCGACGCCTTCACGATGCGGCTCGAGCTCGGTGCGACCACGACGCCCGACGGGCCGGACACGCCGGACTACGGGACGGCGTCCGAGACCGGCGTCGTCGCGTGACCGCGTCCGCGCCGCGCGGCCCGGGCCTCGGCACGGACGAGCGCGGGTCCGACGCCGTGCACCGTGACCGTGTCCTCGTCACCGCGCCCGCCCTGGCGGCGGCGCTCGCGGGCGGACGCCCGCCCGTCGTGCTCGACGTGCGGTGGGCGCTCGGGGTCACCGACGGACGCGAGCAGCACCGGGCGGGGCACGTCCCGGGCGCGGTCTACGTCGACCTCGAGAGCGAGCTGGCCGCGCCGCCCTCGGCCGCGGCGGGGCGGCACCCGTTGCCCGAGCCCGCCGACCTCGAGGCCGCGGCACGGCGCTGGGGCGTGCGCGCGGACCGGCCCGTGGTCGTCTACGACGCCGTGGGCGGCACGTCCGCCGCGCGCGCCTGGTGGCTGCTGCGCTGGGCCGGGCACGACGACGTGCGCATCCTCGACGGGGGGCTCGCCGCCTGGGTGGCAACCGGGCACGCGCTCGACGAGGGCGACGTGCGGCCCGAGCCGGGCGACGTCGTCGTCACGCCGGGCGGGATGCCCGTGCTCGACGCCG
Source organism: Cellulosimicrobium sp. SH8 (assembly GCF_025818875.1). Classification (NCBI taxonomy): domain Bacteria; kingdom Bacillati; phylum Actinomycetota; class Actinomycetes; order Micrococcales; family Promicromonosporaceae; genus Cellulosimicrobium; species Cellulosimicrobium sp. SH8. The sequence continues at coordinate 116,354 of NZ_JAMXMH010000013.1, forward strand.
ACGGTGCGGCGGAGCTCGCGACGTCGGGCGTCCTGCTCGACGCGCGCGCGGGCGAGCGCTACCGCGGCGAGGTCGAGCCGGTCGACCCCAGGGCGGGCCACGTCCCCGGTGCGGTGAGCGCGCCGACGACGGGCAACCTCGCCGCCGACGGGACGTTCCTGACCGACGACGCGCTCCGGGAGCGGTTCGCCGTGCTCGGGGTCGGGGGGACGACGGCGGAGGCAGAGGCGACGGACGACCGTCCCACTGTGGGCGTGTACTGCGGTTCCGGCGTGACCGCCGCCCACGAGATCGCCGCGCTCGCGACCCTGGGCGTCGACGCGGCGCTGTACGCGGGCTCGTGGTCGCAGTGGTCGAATGACCCGATGCGACCCGCCGCGACCTGACGGCCGGGACGACTGTACGGACGCCGCGAGGCGGCGCCCCCGGGTGGGGGCGCCGCCTCGGCGGACGTCCGGTCGCGACGCGGGGTCGCGGTGCTCAGACGGTCGTGATGGCCTGCTCGGGCGCGAGGCGCGGCGAGCGCGGGTAGGGCGTGCCGACGCCGTCGGCCACGCCGACGTTGATGACGAGCATGGACCTCCAGCCGCTGTCCGCGAAGAACTCGGCGTCGATCGCGGCGCGGTCCATGCCGTTCATCGGGCCTGCGGCGAGGCCGGCGGCACGCAGGCCGACGACGAGGTAGCCCGCCTGGATGTGCGCGTTGTCGCGCGCCATGCCGTCGCGGACCTCGGGGACACCGTCGAGGTTCTCGCGGACGCCGGGTGCGTGCGGGAACAGCGTGTCGAGGTGCTGGTGGAACGCAGGGTCGTACGCGACGACGAGCGACAGCGGCGCGTTCGCGACGCGCTCCTTGTTGCCGTCGTTCATGTGCGCGACGAGGCGCTCGCGGGCCTCGGGCGTGCGCACGGCCAGGATGCGCAGCGGGACGGTGTTCATGGCCGTCGGGCCCCACTTGACGAGGTCGTAGACCGCGGCGAGCTGCTCGTCGGTCACCTCGGCGTCGGTGAACTGCGCGGTGGTGCGCGCCTCGCGGAAGAGGCGGTCGGCCGTGGTCTCGTCGATCTGCAGGCTCGCGGGAGCCAGGGTGTCGGTGCTCATGACCGGACCAACGGTTGAGCGTTGAATCATCTTCCCGACAGACGGTGTGACGTGGACGACACGGCACGGCCCGGCCCCGCACGCGACTACCCTGGACGCCATGCCTTTCCCTCTGTCAGTGAGCTGTCAGTGAGCGCCGGCGAGCCCCTGGTGCTCGGCATCGAGACGTCCTGCGACGAGACCGGCGTCGCGCTGGTCCGCGGTCGCGAGCTGCTCGTCGACACGGTCGCGAGCTCGATGGACGAGCACGCGCGGTACGGCGGCATCATCCCCGAGGTCGCGTCGCGCGCCCACCTCGAGGCCATGATCCCGACGATCGAGCGGACGCTCGGCACGGCCGACGTCGACCTGTCCGAGGTGGACGCGATCGCCGTCACCGCCGGTCCGGGTCTCGTCGGCCCGCTGACGATCGGCGCCTCGGCCGCCAAGGCGCTCGCGCTCGCGCTCGGCAAGCCGCTCTACGGCGTCAACCACGTCATCGGCCACGCGGCCGTCGACGAGCTCGTGCACGGACCGTTCCCCGAGCGCGTCATGGCGCTCGTCGTGTCCGGTGGCCACAGCTCGCTCCTCCTGGTCGACGACGTCGCGACGTCCGTCACCGAGCTCGGCTCGACGCTCGACGACGCGGCGGGGGAGGCGTTCGACAAGGTCGGGCGGCTGCTCGGCCTCCCGTACCCCGGCGGCCCGCACATCGACCGCCTCGCGCGCGAGGGCGACCCGACGGCCATCCGCTTCCCGCGCGGCCTCACCGCCCGCAAGGACCAGGAGAAGCACGCCTACGACTTCTCCTTCTCCGGCCTCAAGACGGCCGTCGCGCGCTGGGTCGAGGCGCGGCAGGACGCGGGGGAGGAGATCCCCGTGCACGACGTCGCGGCCTCCTTCGCGGAGTCCGTCGCCGACGTGCTCACCGCCAAGACCATCGCGGCGTGCGAGCGGCACGGGGTGTCGACGCTCGTCGTCGGCGGCGGGTTCAGCGCCAACTCGCAGCTGCGCGACATGGCCGCGAAGCGCTGCGCCGAGGCCGGGATCGAGCTGCGCATCCCGCCGATCCGCTACTGCACGGACAACGGCGCGATGATCGCCGCGCTCGGGTCCGCCGTCGTGCGGGCCGGTGTGGCGCCGTCGAGCCTCGACATCGGCGTGGACTCGTCGATGCCGCTGACCGTGACCCACGTGTGATCCCGGAGCCCGGCCTCACGCCCGACGAGGCGCTGCGGCGCGCCCACGCCTGGGCGCACGCGGCCGCGTCGGCGGCGCCCGGGCCCGAGCGTGCCCGGGCCGAGCAGGCCGCGGCGTACTGGACGGCGCAGCACCGGGCGCTCCTGGTGACGGTGCCTGCGTACGGGTCCGCCCCGGTGCCCGTCGGGGTGCCGCCCGCTCCCACCTACGGGACGGCGGAGGCGGCGACCGCTCCCGCGTACGGGGCGTCCAGCATCTCGTGGGAGGTGCCGCGCCGCCGTCGGGGACGTGCCGGGCGGGTCGTGATGTTCGTCCTCGTCCTGGTGGTGTCCGTCGTCGCCTATCTCGTCAGCTCCCTGGGCGCGGCGCGGGACGACGGCGCGGTCCTGCCCACCGAGCAGGAGGGTGCGGTACCGCCCCCCACGGTGTGGGAGGACCAGAGCCCCGACGCGACCGTGTCGACGACCGGCGTGGAGGCCGCGTGGAAGGCGGGCGAGTACGCCGAACCGTTGCCCGACCCGGTGCCGGGCGCGACGCAGACGACGCCCTTCCTGCCCGACCACCCCGACCCCACGGCCTGGCTGCTCGCCCTCAACCCGGCCAACGCGGGCGTGCAGGTCGTGTTCACCGACGACCCGACGCTCAACTGCGGCATGGAGCACGTCGCGGAGCACGACGCGTACGCGACGGGCTCGGCGGGCTGCTTCCAGCCCGCCCACCCGACCGTGCTGTTCGTGTGGTGGGGCGAGGACTCCGACCCGGCGACCAAGCAGGTGCTCCTCGCGCACGAGCTGTCGCACATGCTCCAGTGGTGGCACGAGTTCGACCTGCTCCAGTCGGCCGTCGACTCGGGGTTCGCGGAGGACGAGGAGTGGACGCACGCGCTCGAGACCGACGCGACGTGCCGCGTGCTCTCGTGGGGCGGGTACTCGGAGGCGGCGGCGGACCGCACGTCGTCGCCGTGCGACACCGACGACTGGTCGCCGACGTGGCTCGCCGACCGGGCCACCGACCTCGGCGTGGTCCTGCGCGACTACTGACCGTCCCCGGTGGACCGTCAGAGCGGGCGGCCCGCCCGCATCTCCGCGACGAGCGAGCGCACGACGGCGTCGAGCTCGCCCCCGTTGCGGCGCGCGACCGCGCGCTGGCGCTGGTAGGAGGCCCCACGGCGCACGATCGTGCGCACGCCGTCGAGCTCGTCCAGGCACCCGAGGCGCGCGGCGACGGGCTCGAGCTCGACGAGGAGGCGCCCGACGGCGTCGGTCACGAGCTCCTCGTTGCCGTCGCGGTCGAGGATGATGATCGCGTCCATGCCGTAGCGCGCCGACCGCCACTTGTTCTCCTGCGCGAACCACGGCGGGATGCTCGGGAGCTCGCGGCCCTCGTCGAGCATCGTCGAGAAGTGCTCGACGAGGCAGTGCGTGAGCGCGGCGAGCGCGAGCAGCTCGGAGATGTTCGTGACGCCGTCGCAGATGCGCGTCTCGAGCGTGCCGAACTGCGGTGCGGGGCGCAGGTCCCAGCGGATCTCGTCGAACGCGTCGATGACGCCCGTGTGCAGCATGTCCGCGACGTAGCCCTCGAGCTCCTCCCACGTGGCGAACTGGAACGGCAGCCCGGCGGTGGGAAGCTGCTGGAACATGAGCGCGCGGTTCGACGCGTACCCGGTGTCCTTGCCGCCCCAGAACGGCGAGCTGGCCGAGAGCGACTGCAGGTGCGCGAACGTCGTGAGCATCGCGCGCTGGATCGGCAGCACCTTGGCGCGGTCCTCGATGCCGACGTGCACGTGCACGCCGTAGATGAGCATCTGCCGCCCCCACCACTGCGTGCGGTCGATGAGGGTGTTGTAGCGCTGCTTGTCGGTGACCTTCTGCTGCGCCCAGCGCGCGAACGGGTGCGTGCCCGCGCTCATCAGCTCGACGCGCAGCGGGTCGGTCACCGCCCGCAGCTCGTCGATCGAGCGCTCGAGGTCGCGACCCGCCTCCCCGACGGTGCGGCACACGCCGCTCACGACCTCGACCGTGTTCAGCAGCAGCTCCTGCTTGATCGACGGGTGCGTCCCCCCGCCCTCCGGACGCACCGCGTCGAGGACCGTCTGGGCGACCTGGCGCAGGTCGCCCGAGTCGGCGTCGACGAGCGCGAGCTCCCACTCCAGCCCGACGGTCGAGCGCTCCGACCGCGCGAACGGGATCGCGGTGCGGCGCGGCAGGGCGCTCACCGCGGACCCTCCTGGGCACCGCTCTGCGGGCTGCCCGTCGAGGGGGCGCCGAGCGGCTCGACGACGAGGACCTGCTGGGACCCGCCCACGCGGGTCAGGACGATCGTGGCGGTCGCGTCGCCCGTGAGGGCGAGCTGACGGCGGAGCTGCTCGGGCGTGACGGCCGTGCCGCGCTTCTTGATCGTCAGGCGTCCCACGCCGCGCTCGCGCAGGTAGGAGCGCAGCCGCTTGAGGCCGAACGGCATCGTGTCGAGCACGCGGTAGCCGCGTGCGAGGCCGTCGGCGAGCCCCGTCGCGTCGAGCGGTGCGGGGGAGTCGGTCGTCACGTACGCGATCGTGCGGTCGAGCAGCCGCCCGCCCAGCCCGCGCGCCGCGTGGGCGACGAGCCCCGCGCGGATGACCGCGCCGTCGGGCTCGTAGAGGTACTGCCCGACGCCGCCCACGTCGGGCACGACGTCCTCGTCGCCGGGACGGTGGGCGACCCGCCGCGTCGTGGTGCGCTCGGTCCCGTCCGGGCCGGTCCACGTCGTGAGGACGAGCGCGGAGCGGCCCGGTCCCTCGGGCGCGAGCGGGCCGAACCAGAGGCCTGCCTCCACGACGTCGCCGTCGACCGAGACCCACTCGGTCTCGGCGTCCGCGGGCAGGCCGTCGTGGGGGATCCCGGGACCGACCTTGATGCCGACCGCGGGGACGCGCTCGCGCAGCGCCCACACGGCGTCGAGCGGCGGGGCGTACGCCTTGGGGTCGAACACGCGCTTGCCGCCCCGCGTCCGTCGGGCGGGGTCCGCGTACACGCCCTCGACCCGCTCGCCCTCGAGGTCGAGCGCGAGCCCGTCGCCGTGGCGCACCTCGGCCTCGGGGAAGTGGCGCAGGTTCACGGTCGCGATCGCCGCGGTCAGCTCGTCGACGTCGGTCGCGAGGACCTCGAGCTCCGCGGCGGCGAACGCGAGCGCGTCGACACCGATCCCGCTCGTGAGGTCGGCGACGCGCCGGATGCCCGCGTCCTGGTACCGCCGCGCGTGCAGGCCCGCGACGACGAGCCGGCTCGCCTGCTCCAGCCCCGCCTGCGTGAAGAGCATGCCGTCGGCGAACGCGCCGAGCTTGCCCCGGGCGGCCGCGCGCAGACGCGACTGCGTGAGCGCCGCGGCGGCGAGGTCGGGGTCGACGCCCTTCGCGCGCAGCCCCGCCGAGAGCACGAGCGCCTGCTGCTCGTCGTACGGCGGGAGCGCGCCGAGCAGCGCCCAGCCCTCGGGGCTGAGCAGCTTGGTCAGCGTGGCGGCGTCCATGGCGTCGATCCTTCCACGGGCGGCGGGGACCCCGCGCAGCCGGGACGTCGATCGTCCGAGGGGCGGACGTTGGCACTCGCCTTGACCGAGTGCTAACGGCGACCTAGATTTGAGGGCGTGCCGCCACCGCTCGCGGGGGTGGCACCACGTGCGACCAGGCTGTCCGGCACCCGCGACGACGGCCAGCCGGCGCGCTCGACCCATCCGTTGCAGTTCTCACAGCGAAAGGGGAGGTCCGACGTGTCGGTCCCCATCAAGCCGCTCGAGGACCGGATCGTCGTGAAGGCCCTCGAGGCCGAGACCACGACCGCATCCGGCCTGGTCATCCCGGACACCGCCAAGGAGAAGCCCCAGGAGGGCGAGGTCCTGGCCGTCGGTCCGGGCCGTGTCGACGACAACGGCAACCGCGTCCCGCTCGACGTGACCGTCGGCGACAAGGTCATCTACAGCAAGTACGGCGGCACCGAGGTCAAGTACGGCGGCGTGGACTACCTGGTCCTGTCCGCGCGCGACATCCTCGCCGTGGTGGTCGGCTGACGCCGACCCCGTTCCAGCAGCAGGGCCCGCGACCGTCCGGTCGCGGGCCCTGCTGCGTTCCGTGGCCGGTCGCCCCACCGTTCCCACGGGTCGTGCGCACGTGCTCCCGGTGCGACGTCGGACCGGTGCCGTGCAGGTCTGCTGGTGGTACTGCTGGCGGTGCTGCCGGCGCTCAGCCGGTGCGACGCGCGCCGCCGGCGAGGATCGCCGCGCGCTCGTCCTCGCTCAGGCCGCCCCACACCCCGTACGGCTCGCGCACGCGGAGCGACTGCTCGCGGCACTGCATCATGACGGGGCACGAGTGGCAGATCGCCTTCGCGGCCTCCGCGCGACGTCGTCGCGTCGAGCCGCGTTCCCCCTCGGGGTGGAAGAACAACGTGTCGTCCGCGTCGCGGCACGAACCCTGGTACTGCCATTCCCACAGTTCCATGACGGGCCCGGGGAGCCTCGAGATCTCAGCCATGGCGAACAACCTACAAGCGTTGCAGAAGTTGTTCAAGCCCCCTGTGCGAGAAAAGTGAAGCAGCAGGTCACAGCGGTCCGGGAGGGCGCAGCTCTTCCGGGGGTGGGCTGAATCGATGCAGGCGCGAGGTCTACGCTGGCGCGATGGTGACTGGCTGGCGCGTTTGCGCGAACGGTGAACAAATCCTGCACAAGCCTGGCGCGAAGGGTGCACGACTGTGACCTGGACGAGGTGGCGGGACGGAGGCGCGGTCGGCAGAATCGATCCATGACCTCCGTCCGGTCCGCCCCCGACCCCGAGGGAGCCCGACCGAGCATGCCCACGAACCCCGGCCTCGCCGTCGCCGCCGTCGCGCGCCGGCTCGGCGTCGCGCCCGCGACCCTGCGGACCTGGGACCGCCGCTACGGCCTCGGGCCCTCGCAGCACCGAGCAGGCTCCCACCGGCGCTACACCGACGACGACGTCGCGCGCCTGGTCGTCATGCGACGCCTCACGCTCGACGGCGTCGCGCCCGCCGACGCGGCCCGCGCGGCCCTGGCGGCCGACGACGACGAGCTCGACGCGCACCGCGGTGCCGTCTCGTTCGACGAGCACGGTGGCGAGGGCGGCCCGGACCTCGACGACGACCTCGACGCGGACGACGAGGCTCCCGAGCCCGCTCCGCCGTCGCGCCCGTTCCTGCGCGCGGTGCCTGGCGGAGAGCCGTCGCGGGGGACCGCGCCGCGTGCCCTCGGCGTGCGGGAGGCCCCGCGACCCACGCGCGTGTCCGACGTCGTCGACGCCGCGATCGCCTACGACCAGCGCACGTGCGACCGGCTCCTGCGGATCCCCGCGGGCGGCGACCCCGCGGCCTGGTGGTCCGACCTCGTCGAGCCGGCCCTCGAGCGGCTCGCCGAGCGCACCGTGCTCGCGGGCCCGGGCGAGGTCCCCGAGGTCGTCCTCGCCAACGCGACGCTCGGTGCGTTGCGCGAGTACACGCAGGCGAGCGAGGACGCGATCGTCGCGGCCGGCGGCCCGCCCCGCAACCACCCGAGCCGCATGCGCCGGATCGTCCTCGTCTTCGCGGCGCCGGACGAGCCGCTCCCGCTGGCCGCGCACGCGCTCGCGGCGTCGCTCGCGTCGCACGGAGCGATGGCCCGCATCGTCACCGGCCCGGCGAACGTCCACCGCACGCTCGAGATCGTCACGATGGTGCGGCCCTCCGCGGTCGCCATGGTGACGACCCAGGCGCGCCCCGACCTGGGGATCGTCCACGCCGCGCACGAGGCCAACCCGAACCTGCCGTTCTTCGTCGGCCTGCCGAGCGACGAGGCCGCCGGCGACCTCCCGCTCGCCGCGACGGTGCACCGCGTGCGCAGCTTTCCCGGGCTCCTGCACGAGCTCCTCGCGGTCGTCCGCTGAGGTCGGGGGCGGGCGGCCCAGGGGGTGCCGGGCGCGGACCGCGGCGGGAATACCGGAGGGCCCCGCGGCGTAGAATCCTGGTGTGACCGCCTCGCCCGTCCCCGCCGCCGCTCCCGACCGCGACCCCTTCGGTTTCCTGGGTCTCACCTACGACGACGTCCTGCTGCAGCCCGGCTACTCGGACCTGGCGCCGTCGGACATCGACACCACGACGCGCCTGACCCGCGAGATCTCGATCCGCGTCCCGCTCGTCTCGGCGGCCATGGACACCGTCACCGAGTCGCGCATGGCGATCGCGATGGCGCGCCAGGGCGGCATCGGCGTGCTGCACCGCAACCTGTCCATCGAGGACCAGGCGCTCCAGGTGGACCTGGTGAAGCGCACGCAGACGGGCATCATCGACAACCCGGTGACCATCGGGCCGGACGCGACGCTCGAGGAGCTCGACAAGACGGCCGGCGAGTACCGCATCTCGGGCTTCCCCGTGGTCGACGCCGAGCGCCGCCTCATCGGCATGGTCACCAACCGCGACCTGCGCTTCACGCCCGTCGCCGAGTGGGCGACGACCAAGGTCGACGAGGTCATGACGCCGCAGCCGCTCATCACGGGCCCGTCGGGGATCTCGCGCCAGGAGGCGACCGCGCTCCTGCGCAAGCACAAGCTCGAGCGCCTCCCGCTCGTCGACGCCGACGGCCGCCTCTCGGGGCTCATCACGGTCAAGGACTTCGTCAAGTCCGAGCAGTTCCCCAACGCCTCGAAGGACGGCCAGGGCCGTCTGCTCGTCGGTGCCGCGATCGGCTACTTCGGCGACGCGTGGCAGCGCGCCACGACCCTGATCGACGCGGGTGTCGACGTGCTCGTCGCGGACACCGCGCACGGGAACGTCCGCATGCTCATCGAGATGGTCGCGCGGCTGAAGTCCGACCCGGCGACGCGCGACGTGCAGGTCATCGGCGGCAACGTCGCGACGCGCGAGGGCGCGCAGGCGTTCGTCGACGCGGGCGCGGACGCGGTCAAGGTCGGCGTCGGCCCGGGTTCCATCTGCACGACGCGCATCGTCACCGGCGTGGGCGTCCCGCAGGTCACGGCGGTCTACGAGGCGTCGCTCGCCGCGCGCCCGGCCGGCGTGCCCGTCATCGCGGACGGTGGCATGCGCCACTCGGGCGAGATCGGCAAGGCGATCGTCGCGGGCGCGGAGTCGGTGATGCTCGGCTCGATGCTCGCGGGCACCGAGGAGTCGCCGGGCGACACGATCCTCGTGAACGGCAAGCAGTACAAGGCCTACCGGGGCATGGGCTCCATGGGCGCCATGTCCTCGCGCGGCAAGAAGTCCTACTCGAAGGACCGCTACTTCCAGGCCGAGGTCACGAGCGACGACATGATCGTCCCCGAGGGCATCGAGGGGCAGGTCGCGTACAAGGGCTCGCTCGGTACCGTCGCGCACCAGCTCGTCGGCGGCCTGCACCAGACGATGTTCTACGTCGGCGCGCGGACGGTCCCGGAGCTCCAGGAGAAGGGCCGCTTCATCCGCATCACGTCGGCGTCGCTCAAGGAGAGCCACCCGCACGACGTCCAGATGACCGTCGAGGCCCCCAACTACACCGGCTTCTGAGGCGGACCACCGCCCGCACGACGACGGCCCGGCGCCCCGCACCCCTCGGGGTGCCGGGTGCCGGGCCGTCGTCGCGCCGCGGACACGTCGTCGTGCGCGTGCCGCGTCAGACGGAGGGTCCGTCCGGTGGGTGCGACATGGGGCTCACGACGTCATGACGCGCGTGTGCAGGGCCTGCACGGCGTACCGGGCAGCCCAGAACGCTCCGTGCTGCCACGCCGAGATCTCGGACATCCAGTCGCCCGCGAAGTACACGTTCCCCGCGCCCTGCTGGAGCTGCTTGAAGCGCGACGACTGCGTGTTCGGGTAGGCCCACGCGCCCTCGATGTAGGGCACCTTGTGCCACGCGATGGAGAACGAGCTCTCGAGCTCGGTCCGGTACTTCTCGCCGTGGATCTTCACGCCCTGCTCGACGGCGCGCATCTCGCGCTGGCGCGGGGTCATGTCGGCGTAGGCGCGCGCGTTGGCCCCGGTGTTGTAGTAGCCGACGACGAGTCCACGGCGCTCGCCGTACCCGTAGGAGGGGTACCAGACGTGGGCGAGGTCCATGTCGGTCTCCGTGATGCCGCCGAAGATCCGGTGGTCGTCCTCCCAGAACCGCGAGCGGTACTCGAGCCCGATCTTGCTCGCCGGCGAGCCGATCGCGAACTCGCCGAGGGCGGCGTCGATGTCCGGGCCCCAGTTCGTGTCCCAGCGGCGCATGAGCCCCGCGGGCGCCGCGACGATCGCGAAGTCCGCGTCGACCTGGCGGGACTTGCCGTTGTGGGCCGTGTAGGTGACGGTGACGCCGCTCGTGGTGTTCTGCACGCCGGTGACCGGTGAGCTGAACAGGACGTTCTGCTTGCCGATCGCTCGGACGAAGTAGTCGTAGGTCGTGTCCATGCCGCCCTTCGGCTGGAACATGAGCATCGACTGCTCCCAGTTGATCTCGAACGGGAAGTACTGCCCCACCTTCGACGCGAGCACCTCCGAGACCGTGCCGGGGCCGGGGAGCGGTGTGCCGTGCTCGTTCCAGGCGGACGGGTAGACCGAGAACCCGCGGTTGTCGCCGCCGCGGTAGCTGCCGTCGGACTGCAGCGACCCCCAGGACCGGAGGAACACCCGCAGGTTCTCCTTGTCCGCGGCCGTGACCGAGTCCTTCTCGTTCGTGACCGGCGACACCCCGTCGATCGCCGACGGCGTCGCGTTCGGCAAGAACGTGGCCTGGTACAAGTCGTCGGGCCTCGGGCCCTCCGCGCTGAACACGGCGCCGGGCGCCGGCGCCGAGGAGCGCTACGTCCCCACGGACGTGTTCCCCGGCGGGGTGCTGCCGGCGGGCGTCACGATCACCGAGGCGCAGGGGATCAACGTCCTCATGCGGATCGGCGAGAACCTCGAGCGGGCCGGGCTGTCCTACGACGACGTCGTGTCCATGCGCGTCTTCCTCCAGAACCCCGCGGGCCAGGAGAAGATGGACTTCGCGGGCTGGAACCGTGCCTACCGCCAGTTCTTCGCCAACACGAACCTCGCGACCGGGAAGCCGATCGACGTCCAGCTCGGCTCCGCCACGACGTCCCCGATGGTCGTCAACGCCGCCCGGCCGTCGCGGTTCGCGCTCGAGATCGAGAACCTTCCCGTGAACGGCTGGCTCGTCGAGGTGGAGGTCGACGCGGTCTACCCGAAGTGACGCACGACGGGCCGGCGCCCCGCAGGGTGCCGGCCCGTCGCGTCCGTCGTCGACTCAGTCGCGGAAGGTCTCGATGTTCGCGCCGAGCTCGCGCAGGCGCTCCGTCAGGCCCTCGTAGCCGCGCGCGATGATGTCGACGCCGCGCAGGACCGAGGTGCCCTTGGCGGCGAGCATCGCCAGCAGGATGACGACGGCGGGGCGCAGCGCCGGCGGGCAGCTCACCTCGGCGCCGGACCACCGCGTCGGGCCGGTGACCTGCAGCCGGTGCGCGTCGAGGAGCCGCACGTCCGCCCCGAGGCGCGTGAGGTCGGTGAGGTGGATGGCCCGGCCCTCGTAGACCCAGTCGTGGATGAGCGTCGTGCCGTGCGCGTTCGCCGCGATGACGGCGAAGAACGGCAGGTTGTCGATGTTGAGCCCGGGGAACGGCATGGGGTGGATCTTGTCGATCGGGGCGCGCAGCTCGCTCGGGTGCACGGTGACGTCCACGAGGCGCGTCCGGCCGTTGCGGGCCAGGTACTCGGCGCTCAGGGTGTAGCGCAGGCCCATCTCGGACAGGGTCGCGAGCTCGATCTCCATGAACTCGATCGGGACCCGGGCCACCGTGATCTCGGAGCCGGTGACGATGCCCGCGGTGAGCAGGCTCATCGCCTCGACCGGGTCCTCCGAGACGGCGTACTCCACGTCCACGTCGATGTCGGTGCGGCCGTGCACGCGCAGGGTCGTCGTGCCGATGCCCTCCACCCGGACGCCGAGCAGCTCGAGGTAGAAGCACAGGTCCTGGACCATGTAGTTGGGGCTGGCGTTGCGGATCGTCGTCACGCCGTCGCGCCGGGCCGCGGCCATGAGCGCGTTCTCCGTGACGGTGTCGCCGCGCTCGGTGAGCACGACCGACAGGTCCGTGCCTGGCGCCGGGGCCACCGTCGCGTGGTAGTTGCCGCCCGTCGCGGTGACCGCGAGGCCGAACGGCCGCAGGGCGATCATGTGGGGCTCCACGGTGCGCGTGCCGAGGTCGCAGCCGCCGGCGTACGGGAGCTCGAACGTGTCCCGGAGCCCGAGCAGCGGGCCGAGGAACATGATGATCGAGCGCGTGCGGCGCGCGGCGTCGACGTCGATGGCGGCGAGGTCGAGCTGGTCCGGCACGACGATCTCGAGGTCACGGCCGCCGGTCGTCCAGGTCGCTCGGACGCCGATCGAACGGAGCACGTCGACGATGCGGTCGACCTCGACGATGCGGGCGACGCCGCGCAGCGTGGTGCGGCCCCGGTTGAGGAGCGACGCGCACAGGAGCGCGACCGCGCCGTTCTTGGAGGAGTTGACCTCGATGCGCCCGGACAGCGTGTGGCCCCCCTGGACGCGCAGGTGCGCGTGCTTGGGCCCGCCGAGGCTGATGATCTCGGAGTCGAGCGCGAGGCTGATGCGGTTGAGCATCTCGAGACTGAGGTTCTGGGCGCCCTGCTCGATGCGGTGCACGGCGCTCTGGCTCGTGCCGAGCCGCTCGGCGAGCTGGGTCTGCGTGAGGCCCCGGTTCTGGCGGGCACCGCGGATGAGCGTGCCGACCTGCGTGAGAGGGGCGTCGTCGATCGCTGTCATGCGAGCGACGATAACTCATGGATGAGATATTCACGCGACGACACGGCGCAGTCGTGGCGGGATCACGGGTTCATCACAGGACCTCCATCCGTGTCGTGAGATAGGTGGCGTCCGGGATGGTGCGTCGCCTCGTTGCCGGGCTCGTCCCCTACGAGGGCCAGCGGCCGTCCGCGCCGGCCCCGACGTAGGGCGGCTCGCGCTCGGGGTCCAGCGTGTCGACCCAGCGTCGGTGCGCCACGACCTGCAGGTCGTGGAGGGCGTCGGGGCCCAGGGAGCCGAGGTCCGGGAACGCGCGCGCGAGGGCGTCGAGGAGGTCGAGGGTGGCGAGGACGTCGGCGTCCGCGGTGTGCAGCGGGCCGACGTCGAGCACCTCGTAGCGCGCGCAGAGGTCGACGAGCCGGCGCTTGCCCTCGCGCGCCGGGTCCCACGCGCGGTCCAGGACGAGCGGGTCCAGCACCGGGCGGACGGGCCGCCCGAGCCGGGCGGCCAGCGTCGGCAGGCCGTGGCGGACGAGCTCCGCGTCGAGGAGGGACAGGTCGAACGCGGCGTTGTACGCGACGAGCGGGACTCCGTCGCGCTGCGCGTCGACGAGGAGCGTCGCGATCTCCTCCAGCGCCTCGGCCGGGGCGGTGCCGTGGGCGGACACGTGCGCCGTCGAGACGCCGTGGATCGCCGTCGCCTCGGCGGGGATCTCGACGCCCGGGTCGAGGAGCCACGTCCGCACGTGCGTCGACCCGGGCTCGCGGAGCACGAGCGCCGCGGTGACGATGCGGTCCACGTCCACGTCGACGCCCGTGGTCTCGGTGTCGAGACCGAGGAGCGGTCCCGCCGTCCAGGGCGTCGTCGTCATGGTCCACCTCGCGGTCTCGCTCGGGTCCCGGCGCTCGTCGCGCCCGGTGCCGCCGGACGTCCCGGCGACGAGCGTCACCCTGCCAGCGCCCACCCACACGGGTCGCCGTGCAGGTGACCGGCACAGGCCGCCGGTAGGCTGGCCCGGTGAGCAACGAGATCGAGATCGGACGTGGCAAGCGCGGTCGGCGCGCGTTCTCCTTCGACGACGTCGCGGTCGTGCCCTCCCGGCGCACGCGCGACCCCAAGGAGGTGTCGGTCGGCTGGCAGATCGACGCGTACCACTTCGAGCTGCCCATCCTCGCGGCGCCCATGGACTCCGTGATGAGCCCCGCGACCGCCGTCGCGCTCGGCAACCACGGCGGCCTCGGCGTGCTCGACCTCGAGGGCCTGTGGACTCGCTACGACGACCCGACCGCCCTCCTGGAGGAGATCGCGACGCTCGAGCCGCTCGAGGCGACGCGGCGCATGCAGGAGATCTACGCGGAGCCCATCAAGCCGGACCTCATCACGCAGCGGCTCAAGGAGATCCGCGCCGCGGGCGTCACGGTCGCCGGCGCGCTGTCGCCGCAGCGCACCCAGGAGCACTACCAGACCGTCGTCGACGCGGGTGTCGACCTCTTCGTCATCCGTGGCACGACCGTCTCGGCCGAGCACGTCTCGGGCGTCGCGGAGCCGCTGAACCTCAAGCGGTTCATCTACGAGCTCGACGTGCCGGTCGTCGTCGGCGGCGCGTCCACGTACACCGCGGCGCTGCACCTCATGCGCACGGGAGCCGCGGGCGTGCTCGTCGGGTTCGGGGGCGGCGCAGCGCACACCACGCGCGTCTCGCTCGGCATCCACTCGCCCATGGCGACGGCGGTGGCGGACGTCGCGGCCGCGCGCCGCGACTACCTCGACGAGTCGGGCGGCCGCTACGTGCACGTCATCGCCGACGGCGGCGTCGGCCGCTCGGGCGACCTCGTCAAGGCCGTCGCGTGCGGCGCGGACGCCGTGATGATCGGCGCGGCGCTCGCGCGCGCCGAGGAGGCGCCCGGCCGGGGCTGGCACTGGGGCTCGGAGGCGCACCACGCGCAGCTCCCGCGCGGCGAGCGCGTGCGCGTCGGCACCGCCGGCACGCTCGAGGAGATCCTGTTCGGCCCGGGCCGTCAGGCGGACGGCACGCTCAACCTCGTCGGCGCGCTGCGGCGTGCGATGGCGACGACCGGGTACTCCGACCTCAAGGAGTTCCAGCGCGTCGAGGTCGTCGTCTCGCCGTACCAGCCCCGCTGAGCCGCGCCGTGACGGGACGGGTCGCGGACGGGCCCCGGCTGACCCGCGCGGGCGACGCCGTGCCTGACCCGGTACCCGGCGCGGACGTCACGTTCGCCGAGGTCGCGGACGACGACGTCGAGGCGGTCGTCGCGCTGTGGCGCAACTGCGGGCTCACGCGGCCCTGGAACGACCCGTACCGCGACCTCGCGGACGCGCGCCTCGGGGAGACGTCCACGGTGCTCGTGGGCCGGGCGACGCGCGACCTCCCGGGTGCTGGGTCCGACGACGGCCAGGCCGACGGCGCGGTCCGCGCGGGCGAGGTCGTCGCGTCGGCGATGGCCGGCGTCGACGGGCACCGCGGCTGGCTCTACTACGTGGCCGTCGACCCGCGGCTGCGGGGCACCGGCACGGGGCGCGCCGCGGTCGTCGCGGCGGAGGCGTGGCTCGCCGCGCAGGGCGCACGGGCGGTGCGCCTCATGGTGCGCTCGACCAACGACGCCGTCCGCGGCTTCTACGAGCGCCTCGGCTACACCGACCAGGAGTGCGTCGTGCTCGGCCGACCGCTCGGCGCGTCGGACGCGCGCGACGCCGGGCGATGACGCCCGGCTCCGTCTGGGCGCCCGACTCCGACGACCTGGCCGCGCTCGAGTCCGAGCACCGCGCGCGGGTCGGCGCGCTCGACCCGCTCGTCGCGGTCCCCGACCTGGGCGCAGCGCCGGGCGACGAGCGCCTGCTCGCCGTCCGGCTCCCCGACGGGTCGAGGGCCGCGGGCCTCGTCACGGTCGGTGACGTCGGCCACGACTCCTCGGCCGCGCTGTTCCGCCCGCTCCGCGAGCACCGGCTGCGCGCCCGGGCGGCGGGCCCCGACGTCCCGGGCGCGGTGGCGGCGCTCCTCGCGGCGTGGTCCGAGCGCGTCGCGAACGACCCGGGCACGCCCCCCGACGGCGACGGTGTGCCCCAGGTGGGGCCGGCGCCGCGCGACCACGGCAGGGTGCTGCTCTGGCCGAGCCGCGACGTCGGGGCGGTCGCGGCGCTCGCCGCGCACGGCATGCGCCCGACGGTCCACCTCGCCGCGCGCCGTGGAACGGCCCCGGGCGCGGCAGGACACGGTCCGGCAGGCCTGGTCGTGCGTGACGCGACGCCCGACGACGTCCCGGCGCTCGTCGAGCACCAGCTCGCCGAGCTCGCGTACGACGAGCTCGTGGGCGCGGCCCGGGTGCGCCCGGGGGCCCGTGCGCTCCTGGCGACGCAGGTCGCGGGCGCGGTGGCGAACCCGGCCACGACGTTCCTCGTCGCGACGGCGGCCCGGGCCGCCGCTCGCGGGGCTGATTCCGGGGACCGGGCCGAGGAGGTGCTGGGCGTCGTCGCGGTCGAGCCGCCGGAGCGGTCGGGTGCGGTCGCGGGGACGGTCACGGCCGGGCCGGTCGCCTACCTCGTGCTGCTGCACGTGACAGGCGCCGCGCGCGGCGCCGGGACCGGTGGCGCGCTCGTCGACGCGGCGCTCGCGCGCGTCCGGGAACGCGTCGGGGAGGACACGGTCGTGCTCCTGCACCACGGCGTCCTCAACCCCCTCTCGGCACCCTTCTGGGCGCGCCAGGGCTTCCGCCCGGTGCTCACGACCTGGGAGCTCCCCGTCTCGGGCTCTGTCGGTCCGACGACGTAGCCTGTCCCCATGACGAGCTCATCCGGCACCCCCGGCACCGGACCCGGCGAGGGCGCCGCGCTGGACGGCCTGATCGACCCCGAGAACCCCGCGGCGACGTACGTGCTCGAGCCCGACGTCGTCGCACCGCTCGCGCAGCGCGTCGTCACCAGCAACGAGGCGGGCATGCACCGCTCCGTCCTGCCCTTCACGGGCGCGCCGCTCGCCGCGTTCCCGGTGTCCTCCGTCGCGGACGTCGCGTGGGCGGTCGAGCGGGCCCGGGCCGTGCAGCCGGCCTGGGCGGCGCTCCCCGTCCGGGAGCGCGCGGCCGTGCTGCGCCGGTTCGGCGAGCTCGTCCTCGCGCGCCAGTCCGACGGCCTCGACCTGGTCCAGATGGAGTCCGGCAAGTCGCGCCGCAGCGCGTTCGAGGAGGTCGCGGACGTCGCGATCCTCACGCGCCACTACGCCCAGCGCGGCCCGCGCTACCTCGCCGACCGGCGGGCGCCGGGGATGCTGCCCGTGCTGACCGGCACGCGCGTGCACCGCCGCCCCGTGGGGGTCGTCGGCGTCATCGCGCCCTGGAACTACCCGCTGACGCTCGCGTTCGCCGAGGCCGTGCCCGCGCTCGTGGCGGGCAACGCCGTCGTGCTCAAGCCGGACCCGCAGACGACGCTCAGCGCCCTGTGGGGCGCCGAGCTGCTCGAGGAGGCGGGCCTGCCCGCCGACCTGTTCCTCGTCGTCGCGGGCGGCGGCGACGTCGGCGCGGCGGTCACCGACCACGTGGACCACATCGCGTTCACGGGCTCGACGGCGACGGGGCGCAAGGTCGCCGCGCGCGCGGGGGAGCGGCTCATCGGGGCGACCCTGGAGCTCGGCGGCAAGAACCCCCTCTACGTCGCGGCGGACGCCGACGTGCGCGCTGCGGCGCGCGGCGCCGTGCGCGCATGCTTCTCCAACTCGGGGCAGCTCTGCGTCTCGATCGAGCGGATCGTGCTGCACGAGGACGTCGCCGACGCGTTCCTCGACGAGTTCGTGCCGCTCGTGCGGGAGATGCGCCTCGGGGCGGGCCTCGACTACTCCGCCGACATGGGGTCGCTCACGTCGCAGGCGCAGCTCGACCGCGTCGTCGCGCACGTGGAGGACGCCATCGCGCGCGGCGCCCGCGTCCTCGCGGGCGGCGTGCACCGCGCGGACATCGGCCCGTGGTTCTACGCGCCCACCGTCCTGGACGACGTGCCCGACGACGCCGCGTGCGCCCGCGAGGAGACGTTCGGGCCCGTCGTGTCCGTGCGCCGGGTCGCGAGCGACGACGAGGCCGTGCGGGTCATGAACGACTCCGAGTTCGGGCTCAACGCGAGCGTGTGGACGCGCGACGTCGCGCGGGGCCGCCGGATCGCGGCGCGCGTGGAGGCGGGCACGGTCAACGTCAACGACGGGTACTCCGCCGCCTGGGGTTCGGTCGGCGCGCCGATGGGTGGTTTCAAGGCGTCCGGCCTCGGGCGTCGGCACGGCCGCGAGGGGATCGAGGCGCTCACGGAGGCGCAGACGATCTCCGTGCAGCGCGGCGCCAACCAGGGCCTCACGCTCGACACGCTCTACGCGATCGGCGGCGAGCTCCCCAGCAAGGTGCTGACGTCAGCGCTCGACGTCATGCGTCGACTGCGGCTGCCCTGACCCGGGGCCCGACCCCCGGGCGGGACGTGCGCGTGGGCGTCCTTCAGCGCCGCACGGCGTCCAGGACGGCCTTCGACGCAGCGGGGACCTCGCGGACGCGGTAGAGCACGGCCTTCCACGGCTCCACGCTCGCGGCACTGACCCCGATCCCGACCGCGTCGAGGCCCGCGACACGGCACGAGAACAGCGTGCGCGGCAGGTGGTAGCCCTGCGTGACCACGACCGCCGTGGTGACCCCGAAATCCGACACCGCGCGCGTGCACGTGGCGTGCGTGTCGAAGCCCTCGCGGTCCAGCAGGATCGCGTCGTCCGGCACGCCCCGGTCGAGCAGCCACGCGCGCATCGACCCGGGCTCGTCGTAGTCGTCGTGCGCGTCGCCGCTCACGAGCACGACGGGCGCGACGCCCCGACCGTAGAGGTCCGCGGCCGCGTCGAGCCGGCGCCGCAGGTACGTCGACGGCGACCCGTCGGGTCGCAGCCCCGCACCTGGGACGACGATCGCGTCGCTGGGCGGCACGTCGGCCGGGTCGGCGACGTGCGCGCGCCCGACGCTCTGCACGACGACGAACGGCGCCAGCACGAGCACCGCCAGACCGACCGCGCCCCAGGCCGTCGCCCGCCGATGCCGCGACCGACGTGGGCGGTCCCGCGGCAACCGGCGGGAGGACCCCGACTCCGACGAGGTCGATGACGACGACGATGATGACGGGGGCTGCGAGGCGGGCGTGGTCGGCTCGTCGGTCACGGCCCGACCCTAGCGCCTGAGCATGAGGTGGTGAGGGGGCGGCCGAGTCAGGCGTAGGTGTTCAGGGCGGCGAGCTCGGCGGTGAGGTTGTCGCGGGCCTGGTCCTCCCACCGCTCGGCGCCCTGGGGCGTGCGGAACAGGGCACCGCCACCGAGCAGGCCGCGGAGGACGGCGGCGCGTCCGGTGCGGAAGGCGTCGTCGGGGACGTGCGCGTACTCGGCTCGGACCTGCCGGACGTACCGCGCGTAGCGGTCCGGCGCGGAACCGAGGATCGCGAGGTCGGCGTCCGACACGAGCGCGCCCGACTGGTCGCCCGCCGCGGGGGAGTGGTCCGTCGTCACGAGCACGAGCCGGGCGACCTCCGCCACGGTCGCGGCATCGAGGTGGCCCGCGAGCCTGCTCTCCGCGAGGTCGGCGGACCGTTCCTCGTCGCGTCCGGCCTCGCCGTCGTGCACGGCGTCGTGGAACCACAGCGCGAGCTGGGTCGCAGCGGCGCTCCCCGGTGCGTCTCCCGAGCCGCCGCCCGCCGGCCCGCTCGACGACCCACCGCCGCCCGCTCGCCCGGGCGCGGCGACGCCGTCGGGCACTCCGGGCGGACGCCCCTCCAGGAGCGCGAGCGAGTCGAGCGCGTGCACCAGGTGCTCGGGGCCGTGATACACGCGGTGCGGCTCGTGCCAGCGTTCCACGAGGTCCACGCCGACGTCCCGGGCACCGGGCAGCAGCGCGTCCCAGCGGGCGAGCAGCGCGTCGGCCTTCGCCGCGCGCCGCGCCCGGCCCGGGACGCGCAGCCCCGACGACCCGAGCCGCCGGGCGAGCTCGCGCCCACCGACGGGGACGGCGCCCGCCGCCACGGCGACGTCGTACCGCTCGGCGGCGACGTCGTAGTGGTCGAGGTCGAACGCCCGCCGGCTCACGCCGATCGAGGCCGCGAAGGCGTGCAGCTCCGCCAGGGAGGCGTCCGACACGAGATGGCTGAACAGCGTCCCGTGCGCGGGCCACGCGGGCGGGTCGATGAGGACGGTCACCGACCGAGCATCCCACCTAGAACGCGCGCGAGGCGGCCTCGACGACCTCGACGGACTGGCGTGCGATCGCGAGCTCCTCCATCGTCGGGACGACCATGACGAGCGTGCTCGTCCAGTCCGGCGAGATGACGCGCGGCTCGCCCGAGTCGACGGCGTTGCGGTCCGGGTCCACGGCGAGGCCGAGCGGCTCGAGGCCCTCGACGACGGCGGCGCGCACCTCCGCGTCGTGCTCCCCGACGCCCGCGGTGAAGGCGACGACGTCCACGCGGCCGAGCACGGCGGCGTAGGCGCCGATGTACTTGCGCAGCCGATGGATGTAGACGTCGAACGCCAGCCGGGCGCCCTCGTGGCCCTCGTCCATGAGCCGGTGCAGCTCACGGAAGTCGTTGACCCCGGAGAGGCCCTTGACCCCGGACCGCTTGTTGAACAGGTCGTCGATCTCGTCGATGGTCATCCCGGCGTTGCGCGCGAGGTGGAACACCACGGCCGCGTCGATGTCGCCCGTGCGGGTGCCCATGACGAGGCCCTCGAGCGGGGTGAGGCCCATCGACGTCTCGACCGGGACCCCGCCCTTCACGGCCGAGGCCGAGGCGCCGTTCCCGAGGTGCAGGACGATCGTGTTGAGCCCCTCGATCCGCCGGCCGAGGACGCGCGCGACCTTGCCCGAGACGTACTGGTGACTCGTCCCGTGGGCGCCGTAGCGCCGGATCGCGTACTGCTGCGCGATCTCGGCGTCCAGGGCGTACGTGGCCACGTGCTGCGGGAGGCGCTGGAAGAAGGCGGTGTCGAACACGGCCACGTGCGGGACGTCGCCGAGCAGCGACCGGGCGACCTCGATGCCCTTGACGTTCGCGGGGTTGTGCAGGGGCGCGAGCGGGGAGAGCGACCGGATCCGCTCCAGCACACCGTCGTCGACGAGGACGGGGTCGGCGAACAGCGAGCCGCCCTGGACGACGCGGTGGCCCACCGCGTACACGTCCGCGTCGGCCAGCGTGGGGCCGACCTCGTCGAAAAGGCTCAGCGCGATGCGCAGGGCGACGCCGTGGTCGGCGACGGGCTCCTCGCGCGTCGTCGTGTTCCCCGCGAACCGGTGCTTGATGATGCCGGTGTCCTCGCCGATGCGCTCGATCGTGCCCGCGGCGATCGCCTCGCCGCCGACGGGGTTGACGAGCTGGTACTTGAGCGAGGACGACCCCGAGTTCATGACGAGCACGGACCCGTGCGCCCCGTAGGCGCTGTAGGGGTTGGGGCGCTCGCCCTCGGGCAGGATCGTCATGAGGTGGCTCCTCGGGAGTCAGGACCGGAGTCAGAGACGGCGTCGGCCGGGGCCTGCGCCTGGATCGCGGTGATGGCGACGGTGTTGACGATGTCCTGCACGAGCGCGCCGCGCGAGAGGTCGTTCACCGGCTTGTTGAGGCCCTGGAGGACCGGACCGACCGCGACGGCGCCCGCGGAGCGCTGCACGGCCTTGTAGGTGTTGTTGCCCGTGTTGAGGTCCGGGAAGATGAACACGGTCGCGCGGCCCGCGACGTCCGAGCCGGGCATCTTCGACGCCGCGACGGACGCGTCCACGGCGGCGTCGTACTGGATGGGGCCCTCGACGAACAGGTCGGGGCGGCGCTCGCGGACGAGCTCCGTGCCCCGGCGCACCTTGTCGACGTCGGCGCCCGACCCGGACTCTCCGGTCGAGTACGACAGCATCGCGACGCGCTGGTCGACGCCGAACTGCTGCGCCGTCGCCGCGGAGGAGATCGCGATGTCCGCGAGCTGCTCGGCCGACGGGTCGGGGATGACCGCGCAGTCGCCGTAGACGAGCACGCGGTCCTGCAGGCACATGAGGAACACCGACGACACCACGGACACGCCCGGCTGGGTCTTGATGATCTCGAACGACGGCTTGATCGTGTGCGCCGTCGTGTGCTTGGCGCCCGACACCATGCCGTCCGCGAGGCCGAGGTGGACCATCATCGTGCCGAAGTAGGACACGTCCTGGACGCGCTCGCGCGCCTCCTCGAGCGTCATGCCCTTGTGCGCGCGCAGCCGCTGGTACTCCGCGGCGAACCGCTCCACCAGCTCGGGGTCGTGGGGGCTGACCACGTGCGCCGCCTCGAGGTCGAGGCCGAGCTCGGCCGCGCGGGCGCGGACCTTCTGCTCCTCGCCGAGGATCGTCAGCTCGGCGACCTGGCGGCCGAGCAGCGTGGACGCGGCGCGCAGGATGCGGTCGTCGTCGCCCTCGGGCAGCACGACGTGCTTGCGGTCCGCGCGGGCGCGCGAGAGCAGCTCGTACTCGAACATGAGCGGCGTGACGACCTCGGGCCGGGGCACGTCGAGGCCCGCGAGCAGCGCCGCGCCGTCGACGCTCTGCTCGAACAGCGCGAGCGCCGTGTCGACCTTGCGCTGCGACTCCTTGGTGACACGCCCCCGGGCGCTCGCGGCGGCGCTCGCCGAGCGGAACGTCCCGAGGTCGGTGCGGATGATCGGCAGGCTCGGGTCGAGGTCCGCGACGAGGCGCGCCGTCGACTCGGGCGGGAAGAACCCGCCGTTGAGGATGACGCCCGCGAGGGACGGGAAGCCCGACGCCGAGTGCGCGGCGAGCAGGCCGATGAGGATGTCGACGCGGTCGCCGGGCGTGATGACGACCGCGCCGTCGGTCAGCCGGTCGAGCAGGTGCTCGAACGACATGGCGCCGACGAGCAGGTCGGTCGCCTCGCGCGCGAGGAGCTCCTCCTCGCCGAACGCGAGCGTCCCGCCCACGGCCTCCATGAGGATCCGCACGGTCGGGGCGTCGAGGAACGGGTCCTCGGGCACCGCCCACCCGGGCAGCCGGGCGCCCGGGGCCGGCTCAGCCGTCGTGCCCGACGGCGCCCCCGCCCCGGCGAGCGGCTCGCCGTCCGGGCCCAGCGAGCCGAGCAGCGCACGCACGGCGTCGAGGTCGGCGGGGTCCACCCGGTTCGCGACCACGCCGATGGGCTGCGCGTGCTGGGAGCGCAGCTCGGCGACGCTCACCTCGATGAGGTTGCCTACGGCGTCGGTCGTGCGGCCCTTGCCGGAGACGACGAGGAGGACCGGCGCGCCGAGGTTCGCCGCGACGCGCGCGTTGAACGACAGCTCGGTCGGGCCTGCGACGTCGGTGTAGTCCGTCCCGACGACCACCACGAAGTCGCACTGGCGCGCGACCTCGTGGTAGCGGGCCACGATCTGCGAGAGCGCGGCCTCCGGGTCGGCGTGGACGTCCTCGTACGTGACGCCGATCGCCTGCTCGGCGGTGACGTCCACGCCGTCGTGCGCGAGCAGGAGCTCGAGCACGTAGTCCTGCACGTCCGGGCCCACGGCCCGGGTGACCGGCCGGAAGACCCCGACTCGCTGGACCTTGCGGACCAGCAGGTCGAGGACCCCCAGCGCGATCGTGGACTTGCCCGTCTCGCCCTCGGGCGAGGTGATGTAGATGCTGCGAGCGGTGTCGCTCACTCGTTGTCTCCTCCGGTGTCCTGCACGGCGCGCGCGCCGTCGTACTGCGGGCCGCCCTCGCCCGTCGCCGTGTCGCCGGCGTCCGGCCACACCCAGTCGCGCACCTCGGGGATGTCCTCCCCGTGCTCGCGCGTGTACTGCCGGGCCGTCAGCCGCGCGTCGACCATCTCCTGGCGCAGACCCGCGTAGGTCGAGCGCAGGGACGGCACGCGGTCGATGACGTCGATGACGAGGTGGAAGCGGTCGATGTCGTTGAGCATCGCCATGTCGAACGGGGTGGTGGTGGTGCCCTCCTCCTTGTAGCCGCGCACGTGGATGTTCGCGTGGTTGGTGCGGCGGTACGTGAGGCGGTGGATCAGCCACGGGTAGCCGTGGTAGTTGAAGATGACGGGCTTGTCCGACGTGAAGAGCGTGTCGAAGTCCTTGTCCGACAGCCCGTGCGGGTGCTCGTTCTCGTCCTGGAGCCGCATGAGGTCCACGACGTTGACGACCCGGACCTTGAGGTCGGGGATGCGGCGGCGCAGGATGTCCGCCGCGGCGAGCACCTCGAGCGTCGGGACGTCCCCGGCGGCACCGAGCACGACGTCCGGGTCCTCGCCCTCGACTTCGGTGCCGGCCCACTCCCAGATGCCGAGCCCGCGCGTGCAGTGCGCGATCGCCTGCTCCATGGACAGGAACTGCGGCGCCGGCTGCTTGCCCGCCACGACGACGTTCACGTACTGGCGCGAGCGCAGGCAGTGGTCGTAGGTGGACAGCAGCGTGTTGGCGTCCGGCGGCAGGTAGACGCGGACGATCTCGGCCTTCTTGTTCACGACGTGGTCGATGAAGCCCGGGTCCTGGTGGCTGAAGCCGTTGTGGTCCTGGCGCCACACGTGGCTCGACAGCAGGTAGTTGAGGCTCGCGACCGGCCGGCGCCACGGGATGTGGTTGGTGACCTTGAGCCACTTCGCGTGCTGGTTGAACATCGAGTCGACGATGTGGATGAAGGCCTCGTAGCTCGTGAACAGGCCGTGGCGCCCCGTGAGCAGGTAGCCCTCGAGCCAGCCCTGGCACTGGTGCTCCGAGAGCATCTCCATGACCCGGCCCGCGCGGGCGAGGTGCTCGTCGACGTCGGGACCGAAGAAGTCGGCGTTCCACTGCTTGTCCGTGACCTCGTAGACCGCCTGGAGGCGGTTCGACGCCGTCTCGTCCGGGCCGAAGATCCGGAAGTTGTCCGGGTTCAGGCGCACGACGTCGGTCAGCCACTCGCCGAGCACGCGCGTCGCCTCCGCGACGTTGCCACCCGGGCCCGAGACGTCGACGGCGTAGTCGCGGAAGTCGGGCAGGCGCAGGTCCTTGAGCAGCAGCCCGCCGTTGGCGTGCGGGTTGTCGCTCATGCGCAGCGTCCCCTCGGGGGCGAGCGCGGCGATGTCGTCGCGCAGCCGGCCGTCCTCGTCGAACAGCTCGTCCGCGCGGTACGACTCGAGCCAGCCGCGCAGCACGTCGAGGTGCTCCGGGGTGTCCCGCGCGCTCGCGAGGGGCACCTGGTGCGCGCGCCACGAGTCCTCGGTCTTCTTCCCGTCGATGACGGGCGGGCAGGTCCAGCCCTTGGGCGTGCGGAAGACGATCATGGGCCACGCGGGACGCTCGTCGTTGCCCGCCGCGGCGTCGGCCTTGATCTGCGCGATGTGGTTGAGCACCTCGTCGAGGAGCCTCGCGAAGCGCTGGTGCACCTCGAAGTGGTCCTCGCCGTCGAACCCGCCCGTGAAGAAGTACGGAGTGTGGCCGTAGCCGATCATGAGGTCGCGCAGCTCGTCGTCGCTGATGCGCGCGAGCACCGTCGGGTTGGCGATCTTGTACCCGTTGAGGTGCAGGATCGGCAGCACGACGCCGTCGTTGCGCGCGTTGACGAACTTGTTGGAGTGCCAGCTCGTCGCGAGCGGGCCGGTCTCCGCCTCGCCGTCGCCGACGACCGCGGCGACGAGCAGGTCGGGGTTGTCGAACGCGGCGCCGTAAGCGTGGGAGAGCGCGTAGCCGAGCTCGCCGCCCTCGTGGATCGACCCGGGGGTCTCCGGCGCGACGTGGCTCGGGATGCCGCCCGGGAACGAGAACTGGCGGAACAGGCGGCGCAGGCCCTCGGTGTCCTGCGTGATGTCCGTGTACGTCTCGGAGTAGGTGCCCTCGAGGTACGCGTTCGCGACGAGGCCGGGGCCGCCGTGACCGGGGCCCGCGACGTAGATCGTCGACTGGCGGCGCTGCGCGATCGCGCGGTTGAGGTGCGCGTAGAGGAAGTTCAGGCCGGGGGTCGTGCCCCAGTGGCCCAGCAGGCGCGGCTTGACGTCCTCGCGGTCCAGCGGCGTGCGCAGCAGCGGGTTGTCCAGGAGGTAGATCTGGCCGACGGACAGGTAGTTCGCCGCACGCCACCACGCGTCGACACGACGCAGGGTGTCGTCGTCGAGGGGGGCGACCTCGGCGGGTCGCCAGGCGGTGGACTCGGTGACGGTGGTCGTGCTCATCTCACGCTCCTGCAGGGGGAAGGGTTCGTGAACGACTACGGCTTCATACAACCGCATCGACCGAGGCCCTGCACGGTCCGTGACGGCCCCGGGCGGTGTGACGTCCGCCCGGGACCGCAGAAAAGGTCCTAGGTCCCGGGACTCAGGTCCGGCGGCGGGCCCGGGCGCCGTGGAGCGCGAGCCCGGTGCCCAGCGCGACGGCGACCAGCGCCGCGGCGCTCGCGGCCACGACGTCCACGCCGGTCGTCGCGAGGCCGGGCCCGGACGTGCCGGGCTGTAGCGGTCCCGGTGCCGGTACGGGGCCGGGTGCAGCCGTGACCGTGGTCGTCGCCGTCGCCTCGTGCGGGCCGTCGCCGCCGTCGACGCAGGCCGCGCACGGCTCGACCGTCGCGGTGTTCGTCACCGTGCCCCCCGCCGGGGGCGCAGTGCCCGTCACGACGACCGTCGCCGTCCCGCCCGCGGGGACGGTCGCCGTCGTCGAGACGTCGTTCCCGGTGCCCGACGGCGCGTCGCACGCCGACCCGTCCGAGACGCTGCACGTCCACGAGACGCCCGTGACGGCGTCGGGCACGGCGTCCTCGACGACGGTTCCGGGTGCCGCGGCGGGACCGTCGTTGGTCACGACGACCTCCCACCGGAGCTCCTCGCCCCCGGTCACCTGCGCGGGGCCCGTCTTCGTGACGGAGAGCGCGACCGGCACGACGCACGGCGTCGCGACCTCGGCGACGTCGTTCGACGGGTCCGGGTCCCCGGACGTGGAGGTCACGCGGGCGCGCTGCACGACGTCGCCCGCCGAGCACGTCGCGGGGTCCGGGCCGACGGTCCCGGTGATCGTGAACGACGCACCCGCACCGGCAGCGAGGGGGCCGACCGGGCACACGAGGGTCGTGCCCTCCAGCGTGCACCCGTCGGCGACGACGCTCGCCGGGTCGAGGGCGGGCGGCAGGACGTCCGCGACGACGACGCCGCGCGCGCTCCCGGGGCCCTCGTTCGTCACGTCGACGACGTACTCGACGGGCTCTCCGAGCACGAGCGGTGCCGGGCTGGTGAGCTCCTTGGTCACCGCGAGGTCGGCGGCGGGCAGGACGGTGACGTCGACGGACGAGGTGTTGTCCGTGAGGTCCTCGCGGTCGGGTGGGGCGACCACCTCGGCCGTGTTCGTCAGGACGGTCTCGGCGTCGACGAACGGCGCGGTCCCGGTCACGGTGAAGACCGCCGCCGCCGTCGGCGTGGCGCCCGTGAGCCGCGGCAGGTCGACGGTCGTGTCGATCGCGTTGCCCGAGCCCGACGTCTCCCCGCAGGCCGCGCCGCCGGTCGCGGCGCAGGTCCAGGTGACGCCGGTGAGCCCGGCCGGGACGTCGTCGACGACCCGCGCGCCGACCACGTCGTTGACGTACTCGTTCGTCACCTCGAGCTGGTAGGAGACGCGGCCGCCGGACTCGACGACCGGCGTGCTCGTCGTCTTCTCGACGGTGAGGACGGTGGGGATGACGACGCGCAGGTTCCGGATCTCGTGGTAGTTCGTCGCGCCACCGGTGGACGCGCCGAAGCCGAGCTTGAACGTGGCCGGGAGCGCGGGCTGCCCCGCGGCGCCGCCGATGTCGAACTGGCTGATGAGCGGCTCGAGCGGGGTGCCTGGTCCGCTGTCGCTCCACACGGAGAGGAGGTCGGTGCTCGGCGCCGGGGTGACGACGGCGCGGACGGTGCGGACGAACGCGCGGCTCGGGTCGCCGCCACCCGGCGGCACGGTCTCGACGGTCCCGCCGGGGCCGGGCACTCCCGTGAGGTAGCCCCACGGCGTGGCCGCGGCGTAGGAGCCGCGCACGGACACGAACCCGGGCTGCGGGCCAGGGCCGCCGACGCCGGCCGAGAAGTTGCCGAACTCGTCGAACCCGACGCCCGCGTACCCGCCCTGGAGGAACGTGTACCCGAGCGACCCGCCGTCCCCGCCGACCGCGGCGGGGAACGAGCCGTCCATGAGGAAGAACGAGAACCCGTCGCCGCGGTTGCCGCCGAGCTCCTGGCCGCCCCACGTCGCGTACTCGAACTCGACCGCCACCCCGAGGTCCGTCGGGAACGCGCTGTCGAGCACGTAGCCACCGAACCCGCCGTTGGTCTGGTCGAGGTCGGTGAGCCGGAGCCATCCGTCGCCCTCGCCTGTCAACGTCGCCTCGCCGAACGGGACCCAGGCCGGGTCGTTGGGCGACGTGCTCCCGAAGGGCTCCTCGATCGGGAAGTCCGCGGCAGCGGCGGGCGCGGCGACCGCTCCCGCCGCGAGCGCGAGGACGGCGGTCGCAGCGAGCCGCAGGCGGTGGCGGGGGCGGTGCGTCACGGGTGCTCCTCTCGTGCGCCGGCCTCGTCGCCGACGTGTCGTCCCGTCTCTTCCCCCATGGCTCCCTATCGGATCACACCGGTGTGAGGTTCGCCCGGTACGACGCCCGCGATGCGGGTTCTCGCAGGCAGCCCGGCTACCGTGGGGTCGTGCCCGAGCCCACCGCCCCACGTTCGTTCTGGGCGGTCGCCCGCCAGCCCCGCGTGGTCGGGCTGCTCGTGCTGTTCCTCCTGGCCGCCGCCGTGTGCGCGCGCCTGGGCGTCTGGCAGCTCGACCGTGCGCAGCAGCGCGCCGAGCTCTCGGCGCAGCAGGAGGCCGCGGAGCTGGAAGCCGCCGGGCCGGAGGGCGTCGGGGTGCTGCTCCCCCCGCAGTCGTCCTTCCCGGGCGAGCTCGTCGGCCGCCAGGCGTGGGTCGAGGGGGAGTACGACCCGGCGGGACAGCTCCTCGTCGAGAACCGCGCGCTCGACGGCCGCGTCGGCTACCTCGTCCTCACCCCGCTGCATGTGACCGACGACGGGACGCAGGGCGCGTCGTGGGCCGACCTCTCGGGCGCCCCCGTGCTGCCCGTGGTCCGCGGGTGGGTCGAGACGCCCGAGCAGGGCGCGGCGCTCGACCCGCCGGACGGCGTCGTGCGGCTCACGGGCTACCTGCAGGCCTCCGAGGCGGCGGGCCAGGGCGGCTCCGCCCCCGGGCTGACCGACGCCATCTCGACCGGGGCGCTCGTCAACGAGTGGGGCGGGCCGATGTACTCCGGGTACCTCGTGCTCCTCGCCTCCGACCCGGAGCAGCCGTCGGCCGCCGACGGCGGTCCGGCGCAGCTCCCGCGCCCGACGATCGAGGGCGGCACGGGCCTCAACCTGCAGAACCTGTTCTACGCGCTGCAGTGGTGGGTGTTCGGCGGCTTCGCCGTGCTGCTGTGGGTCCGGCTCGTGCGCGACGAGGCCGCCGGCGGCAAGCGCAGGACGCGCGGCGAGGACGCCGGGATCGCCGGTCTCCCCGGCGCCTGACCCGCCAGCCGGCTGGACGCCCGGGGTGCGCGGCCGTCGAGCACGTCAGCCGTCGAGCTCGAGGTCCTTGAACCACGACTCGGTGACGTAGTCGGTCTCCCAGCCGAGCGAGCGGTAGAGCTGGTCGGCCTTGGTGGGAGAGTCCGCGTCGACCTCGAGCGCCACGCGGTCGCGTCCGTCCCGGGCGGCGTCGGCGATCACCGTGGCGAGCAGGGACTTCGCCACACCGCGGCCTCGGGCGGCGCGCGTCACCCCGATGTACTCGACGTAGGTACCGGGCGCGCCGCTCTCGCCGGCGGCGAGCGACGAGCACACCACCGTGCCGGCCGGGACGCGGCGGCCCTCGTCGGTCTCCACGTACGCGAGCCACCAGTGGTCCCAGCTGTGGCCGGGGTCCTCGCGGAGCCGCTGGACGAACTCCGAGAAGCTCTCGCGGTAGGAGTTGAAGTGGTCCTGAAAGGACGTCTCCAGCATCTGGTGCACGACCTGGAGGTCGGCCGCGACGGGCAGGCCGTTCTCGTGCCGCTCGACCGGGCGCACCGTGACGCCCGCGCGGGGCGTCAGCGACGCCTCGTCCGCCGCGACCGGGCGTGTCATGTGCAGCCAGCTCCGTCGTCGCGCGTAGCCCGCCCGGGTGAGCCAGCCGGTCTGGCGGGTGTCGTCGGCGAAGGGGCTCTCGTCCAGACGCAGCGTCGCGACGCCGCGCAGGCGCGCCATCGCGACCGCCGTGCGTTCGGCCCAGCGGTAGAACGCGTCGGCGATCGCGTCGACCTCGGCCACGTCGCGGTCGAAGTAGCCCCAGACGGTCGCCCGCCCCGCGGCGCGGTCGTGCACGGTGATCCAGGCCCGCGGCACGTCGTCCGGCCCGACCGCGACGAGCTGACGGCGCGTCCACGACGCCAGCCCCGCGACCTCCGACTCGATCCCGGCGGGGTCGACGTGCGACGAGCCCGTCCCCTGCAGCTCGTCCAGACGTCGCAGCCCGACGAGCGCGTCGACGTCGGCGTAGCCGGGGACCCGGGCGCGCCACGGGTTCGGGAGGGACGGGAGGTCGTGCAGGGTGTCGCTCGTGGTGTCTGGCATCAGCACCATCTTGGCACCGCCCGGGCTCCTACTCCTGCTGCCAGGAGTGCCAGAGGCGCGCGTAGTCGCCGCCCGCCGCGACGAGCTCGTCGTGCGGGCCGATCTCGCTGATGCGGCCGCCGTCGACCACGGCGACGCGGTCGGCGTCGTGCGCGGTGTGCAGGCGGTGCGCGATCGCGACGACCGTCCGGCCCGCGAGGACGGCGTCGAGCGAGCGCTCGAGGTGGCGGGCCGCGCGCGGGTCGAGCAGCGACGTGGCCTCGTCCAGCACGAGCGTGTGCGGGTCGAGGAGCACGAGCCGCGCGAGCGCGACCTGCTGCGCCTGCGCGGGGGTGAGCACGTGCCCGCCGGACCCGACCGTCGTCTCCAGGCCGTCGGGCAGGGACTCCGCCCAGCCGCGCGCGTCCACGGCGTCGAGCGCGTCGCGGAGCTCGGCGTCGCTCGCGTCGACCTTCGCGAGCCGCAGGTTGTCCGCGAGCGTGCCGACGAACACGTGGTGCTCCTGCGTGACGAGCGCGACCTCGCGGCGCAGGTCCTCCAGCGGCAGGTCCACGAGGCGCACGCCGCCCGAGCGGACCGACCCCGCCGTGGGCGGGTGGATGCCGGCGAGCATGCGCCCGAGCGTGGACTTGCCCGCGCCGGACGGGCCGACGACGGCGAGCCGCTCGCCCGGCGCGAGATCGAGCGAGACGCCGTGCAGCACGGGGTGGCCCTCGCGGTAGGCGTACTCGACGTCGCGCGCGACGAGGCGGTCCCCGTCGGGCACGTCACCCGTCGCGGTGCGGTCGCCCGGCACCTGCGCGACGCCGACGATCCGGGCGTACGACGCCCCGGCGACCTGGATCTCGTCGAGCCAGAAGATGAGGTTCCACACCGGCCCGGCGAGCTGGAACGCGTACGTCGTCACCGTCGCGACGGCGCCGAGCGTCGTCTGGCCCTGCGACAGCAGCCACGCACCCCACACGAGCGCGGCGACCGGCGCGATCGCGATCGCGAGGTCGATGCCCGGGAAGAGCACCGTCCGCAGCCCGAGCGTGTACCTCTCGGCCTCGTACGCCTCGGTGAGGTCGGCCCGCACGCGGGCCTTGCGTCGTTCGGTGAGCGAGAGCGCGTCGACCGTGCGTGCCCCCTCGACGTTCTCCGTGATGGTGCCGTTGAGCGTCGCGTACGCGGCGGCCTCGCGCTGGTAGCCCGCCGACGCGCGCTTCAGGTACCAGCGCGAGACGACGACGAGCAGCGGCACGCCGACGAACAGCGCGATCGCGACGAGCGGCGCGACGACGACCGACGCCACGACCGTGAGCACGAGCGTCACGACGGCGACGAGGAGCTGCGGCACGCCGAACCGCACAGCGTGCTGGATGCGGTCGACGTCGTTGGTCGTGCGCGCGACGAGGTCGCCCGTGCCGGCTCGCTCGACGGTCGAGAGGGGGAGCGAGGTCACCGTCTCGACGAGGTCCTCGCGCAGCTCGGCGAACACGGTCTCGCCGAACACCATGGACAGGCGCTGCGCGTACCGGCGCAGCACGGCCTGCGCGACGACGGCCCCCGCGCCGACGGCGACGACGGTCGTCACGTAGGACGAGGTCGTGCCCTCGGTGACGGCGTCGACGAGGCGGCCGAGCAGCCACGGGCCGACGAGCCCGGCGACGGCGGCCAGGGTGTGGAGCACGGCGATCAGGACGAACGTGCCGCGGTGGCGGGCGAAGAGCTGCCCGGCGGCGGCGCGGACGGCGGGGCCGTCGGCGACGGGGAGCTTCACGA
Source organism: Cellulosimicrobium sp. SH8 (assembly GCF_025818875.1). Taxonomy (NCBI): domain Bacteria; kingdom Bacillati; phylum Actinomycetota; class Actinomycetes; order Micrococcales; family Promicromonosporaceae; genus Cellulosimicrobium; species Cellulosimicrobium sp. SH8. The sequence continues at coordinate 148,742 of NZ_JAMXMH010000013.1, forward strand.
CTCTCCTCCTTCGGGTGCGGTGCGGGCGAGGACGGGCGACTCGTCGAGCGAGCGTCCGACGACGCGCAGGTAGCGGGCCGCGTCGTCGTCCGGCGCGGTGCCCGACGCGTGGGCGCGGTCGACGAGGTCGCGGTGCGTGCCGCGCGCGGTGACGCGACCGCCCTCGAGGAGCAGGACCTCGTCGACGTGCTCGAGCACGAGCGGCGAGGCGGTGACGACGAGCGTCGTGCGTCCGCGCCGCGCGTCGGCGAGGCTCGCGGCGATCCGGGCCTCGGTGTGGGCGTCGACGGCGCTCGTCGGCTCGACGAGCACGAGGACCTCGGGCTCGGTGAGCAGGGCGCGCGCGAGCGCGACGCGCTGGCGCTGCCCGCCCGAGAGCGAGCGGCCCTTCTCCGGCAGCTCGCCCGCGAGGCCGTCCGGTACGGAGTCGAGCACGTCGTGGGCGTCGGCGGTCCGTACGGCGGCGAGCACGTCGGCCTCGGTCGCCGTGCCCCGCGGGTCGAGCTCGTCGCGCAGCGCGCCCGAGAAGAGCTGCGGCGTCGCCTCGGCGACCACGACCCGGCGCCGCAGCGCGTGCTTGTCGAGCTCGGCGAGCAGCGTCCCGCCGAGCCGCACGGGCGTGGCGGCCTCCGCGTCGTCGTCGAACCGGCCGAGCCGCGTGGCGACGGCCGCCGACGCGTCGGGGTCCGCGGAGACGAGCGCGACCACGCGACCGGGCTCGAGGACCAGGCCGCTCGTCTCGTCGACGAGGGGGCTGTCCTCGGGCGGCATGGGCGCGGTCGCCGGGGTCGCGCCCGCGGCGGGCTCGACGGCGAGGACGCGCACGATCTTGCGCGACGCGACGTGGGCGCGCGTGGCGATGTTGAGCATCTGCGTCGCGACCTGGAGCGGCCAGCCGAGGAACGCCGCGTACCCGTAGAACGCGACGAGCTGGCCGGGCGTGATGTCGCCGGCGAGCGCAGCCGTCGCGCCCAGGTAGACGACGAGGACGACGAGGAGGCCCGGAAGGAGCACCTGGAGCGCGTCGAGCGTGGCCTGCGTGTGCGCGACCTTGACGCCCGCCTCCCGCACCTTCTGCGACTGGCGCGCGTAGCGGCCGACGAACACGCCCTCGCCACCGATGCCGCGCAGGATCCGCAGGCCGGAGACCGTGTCCGCGCCGAGCGTCGTGAGGCGGCCCTGCGCCTCGCGCTGCGCGGCCTGGCGCTGCTGGAGCGGCTTGACGAGCAGCGCGAGCACGGCCGCGACCACGGGCAGACCCAGCACGACGACGAGCCCGAGCTGGAGCGACGTCGAGAGCATGATGACGGCCACCACGACGTACGCCCCGAGCGCGCCGAGGAACTGGCCCATCATCGAGAAGAGCTGGCCGACGCGCATGGCGTCGCTCGCCACCGTCGACACGACCTCGCCCGTGGGCAGCTCCTCCGTGATCGCGTCGCCGGAGCGCGCGGTGACGTCCCCCACGAGCTGGGACGTCGTGAGCGCGGAGCGGAGCCAGTTCGCGATGTCGAACCGGTGCTGCGTCACGCCCGTGACGACGATCCCCAGGCCCAGCGCGAGCAGGAGCCCTGCCCAGCGCCACAGCTCCGGCCCGAACCCCTCCGCGAGCCCCTCGTCGAGCGCGCGTCCGAGCATGTACGGCTGGAACGCCTGGCACGCGAAGTTGGCCAGGCCCAGCAGCACGGAGACGGTGAGCACGGTCCACTGGCGCCTGGCCAGCCAGAGCAGGTAGCGCGTCGGTCCGCGCAGGTCGGGGGTCCCCGGGTCGGGGAGGGGGAGGGGTCGCACGGTGTTCTACCCTAGGTTCGGCGTCCGACACGCGGCGACGCTTTAACCGCTGCGACCGCGTCACACGCCACCGCGCGCGGCAGGGACCGCGGCGGCCGTCTCGCCCGGAACGAGGACCTCTCCCATGACCACGCAGGACCCGGCCACCCCGACCGACGCGCCCGCCGCGGCAGCGCCCAGCACGGAGGCCGCGCGCACCGCGATCCGCAAGGCGCGCGGTGCCCTCGCCCGCTACCGGGTCCTCGCGATCATCACCGGTGTGATGCTCCTCATCTTGTGCGTCGAGATGCTCGTCAAGTACGGGGTCGGTCAGTTCGTCGACGTCGACGACGTCATGCGGTACGTGTCGTGGATCCCGTTCGCGCACGGCTGGATCTACGTCGTCTACCTCGTGACGGTCCTCGACCTGTGGACCAAGATGCGCTGGGGCTGGGGCCGCCTCGCGACCATGGTGTTCGCGGGCGTCGTGCCGGTCATGTCGTTCATCCTCGAGAAGAAGGTGCACGCCGAGGCCGAGGCCAAGCTCGCCGTCCTGGAGGAGCAGTACGCGTCATGACGGCGCCCCTCGTGCCGCTCGCGCCCCTCGTCGCACCCGGCCCCGAGCTGACCACCGCGGAGCTCGAGCGGTACGCGCGCCACCTCGCGCTGCCCGGCGTCGGTCCCGAGGGCCAGCGTCGCCTCGCGGCCGCGCGCGTGCTCGTCGTCGGCGCGGGCGGCCTCGGCAGCCCCGCCCTGCTCTACCTCGCCGCCGCGGGCGTGGGCACGATCGGCATCGTCGACGACGACGTCGTCGACACGTCCAACCTCCAGCGCCAGGTCATCCACGGCGGGCCCGACGTCGGCCGTCGCAAGGTCGACTCCGCGCGTGACGCCATCGCCGACGTCAACCCGCACGTGCGCGTCGTCGAGCACGCGGTCCGCCTCGACGCGGACACTGCGCTCGACGTGCTGCGCGGCTACGACGTCGTGCTCGACGGCGCCGACAACTTCCCCACGCGCTACCTCGTCTCCGACGCGGCCGAGGTCCTCGGCGTCCCCGTGGTCTGGGGCTCGATCTACCGCTTCCAGGGTCAGGTGAGCGTCTTCTGGGCCGCGCCGCGGTTCGCGGTGCCCGACGACGTCCCGCTCCCGGGCGGCGCGGCTCCCGTCGGCCCGGGGGACGACGAGGCGCGCGGCGTCACGTACCGCGACGTGTTCCCCGTCCCACCACCGCCCGGTGCCGCGCCCGATTGTGCGACCGGCGGGGTGTTCGGCGCGATGTGCGGGACCGTCGGCTCCGTCATGGCGACCGAGGCGATCAAGCTCGTCACCGGCGCCGGCACGACGCTGCTCGGCCGTCTCGCCGTCTACGACGCGCTCGACCTCACCTGGCGCCAGCTCACCGTGCGCGCCGACCCGACGCGCGACCCCGTCACCGCGCTCCTGCCGGGCGACGACGCGTACGCCGCGTTCTGCGGGCTCGCCCCTGCGGCCGCGGACGCCAGGCCGCTGGCGGGGGAGCGCGATGTCAGCGCGCCCGACGCCGCGGCGCTGCTCGGCGACGACGGCGCGGCCCCGTACCTGCTCGACGTGCGCGAGGACTGGGAGGCGCAAGTGCGCCCCGTCCCGGGATCGACGCTCGTGCCGAGCGGCGCGTTCCTCGGCGGCGACGCCGCCGCGGCGCTCGCGGACCTGCCGACGGACCGCACCGTGCTCGTCCTGTGCGCGGTCGGCGCCCGCTCGGCCCGCGTCGCCGACGTCGCCCGCGCGGCCGGGATCGACGCCCGCTCCGTGGTCGGCGGGGTCCCCGCCCTGCTCGACGCCGTCGCGGCGGCTTCCCCCGTCACCTAGGCCGCGTCCCGGTGCCGGGAGGGGCCCTCGGTCGCCGGTGTCAGAGGGCGAGGTCGAGGCGGCCGTCCGGGGACGAGCTCGCGAGGGCGCCCTCGCGGCGGGGGATCCGGCCCGCACCGACGGCGAGGCGGCCGGACTCGACGGCGAGGCGCATCGCGTGCGCCATCCGGACCGGGTCGGCGGCCCGCGTGACGGCGGTCGCGAGCAGGACGCCGTCGCACCCGAGCTCCATGGCCTGCGCGGCGTCGGACGCCGTCCCGATCCCTGCGTCGAGGATCACGGGCACGCGCGCGGCGGCGGCGATCGCCTCGATGTTGCGGGGGTTGAGGATGCCGAGGCCGGTGCCGATCGGGGCGCCGAGCGGCATGACCGCGGCGCACCCTGCGTCCTCGAGCCGGCGCGCGAGGATCGGGTCGTCGTTCGTGTAGGGCAGCACGACGAACCCGTCCCGGACGAGCTGCTCGGCCGCCTCGACGAGGCCGACGGGGTCGGGCAGGAGCGTGACGTCGTCCGCGATCACCTCGAGCTTGACCCACTCCGTGCCGCACGCCTCGCGCGCGAGGTGCGCGGTGAGCACGGCCTCGCGCACGGAGAAGCACCCGGCCGTGTTGGGCAGCGCCCGGATGCCGAGGCGCGCGAGCAGCGCCCAGATGCCGGCGTCGGGGCTGGCGTCGCCACCGGCTCGCACGGCGACGCGGCGCATCGCGACCGTCGTCAGCGCGGTGCCCGACGCGACGAGCGCGTCCTCGAGCGTGAGCAGGTTCGCCGCCCCGCCGGTGCCCATGACGAGGCGCGACCCGATGGTCGCGCCCGCGACGACGAGTGGGTCGTCGGCGAGGCCTTGGCGGTCTGCGGGTCGGCGCGGGGTGGTGTCGGTCGTGGTCACGGGTCCTCCTCAGCCGCCCTGGACGGCGGTGACGATCTCGATGCGGTCGCCGGGCGCGACGACGGTCGTCGCCCACGAGCCGCGCGGCACGACGGCGTCGTCCACGGCGACGGCGACGCCTTGCGGCGTCCCGTCGGCGACGTACGCGGGCACGAGCGCCGCGACGAGCTGCTCGAGGTGCACGGGGGCGGCGAGCGGGTACGGCTCGCCGTTGACGAGCGCGGTCGGAGCAGGTGCGGTCACGGGGATCACCTCGGTGTCGTCGTGGAGAAGGCGCCCGCCCGGGAGGCGTCGAACCCGGGATCGCTCCCCAGGTCGGGCTCGCCGTGGGGAGCGACCCCGGGTTCGGCGAAGCGGTCGGTGCGGGTCGGGGCGAGGGCGGCGGCGACGTCGGTCGGGAGCGCGGCACCCGTGAGCCCGGCCACCACCGCGTCGGCGGTGAGCGGCGCGAGCAGGATGCCGTTGCGGCCGTGCCCCGTCGCGAGGTGCAGCCCCGGGACGGCGGTCGGGCCGACGAGCGGCAGGTTGTCCGGGGTCGCAGGGCGGGCCCGAGGCGTCACGTCGACGAGCGCCGCCTCGTCGATCCCGGGCAGGAGCGCGCGCGCGTCGCGCAGCAGGGCGAAGACGCCGCCCGCGGTCGCGCGGCGGTCGTCGGGGTTCTCCTCGGTGGTCGCCCCGACGACGACCTCGCGGTGCCCCGCGCAGCCGTGACCCTGCCCGTCCGGGACGGGGTCGCGCGGCACGACGTACACCGGCCGCCCCTGCACCACCCCGCGCACCACGTGCTCCAGCGCGAGGTCCGGCCCGGCGTCGAGGCGCAGCGTCTGTCCCTTGACGGGGCGCGTCGGTACGACGACGCCCGGCACGTCCGCGAGCAGCGCGCCGGACTCCCAGCCCGCCGCGACGACGACCGCACCCGCGGCGTGGAGCCGGCCCGCGTCGTCGTGCACCCCCACGACCTGCCCGGCCGGGCCGAGCGCGAGCCGCGTCGCGGACGCCCGCACGACGACGGCGCGCGCCGCGGTGCGAGAGCCGACGCCCTGGACCGTCCCCGGCCCGTCGCCCGCGCCGAGCGCGCCGAGCAGCGCCGCGTGCGTCGCGCGCGGGTCGACCGCGTGGTCCTCGGGCGCCCACGCCGCGCCCGCGACCCGCGGGCCGAGGTACGGCTCGCGTCGGCGGGCGTCGGCGACGGTGAGCTCGTGCGACGCGAGGCCGTGCTCCGCGTGGAGGGCGAGGACGCGGCGGAGCAGCGCGAGGTCGTCGGCGTCGTAGGCGAGCGTGAGGGTGCCCGCGGTGCGCAGCCCGACGTCGGCCCCGGTCGCGGCGCGCAGGTCGGCGGCGAAGCCGGGCCACGCCCCGGCGGCGGCGAGGTGCAGGCGCAGTGCGTCGTCCTCGCCGAAGTCGGCCTCCGTGACCGGGGCGAGCATCCCGGCGGCGGCGTGCGTCGCGCCGTCGCCCGGCGACGGGTCGAGCACCGTGACGCTCAGCCCCGCGCGCGCGGCGCGCCACGCGACGGCGAGCCCCACGATCCCGCCGCCCACGACGACGACGTCGCGCGCGCCGTCGGGCACGGCGGGACCGGCTCCCGGCGAGCGGGGCCCAGGACGGACAGGGGTGTGCATGCGCGCTCCCTTCGCTGGCATGACCCAGATCAGGTTCGACGGTCGGCTCCGACGCCCTCTCAGCCCCGTGCGGGGCTCCCGTGCTGTCGGCCACAGTACCGCCTGCCCCGGGCCCGCCGCGGCTAGGCTCCGGCGGGTGAGCCCCGAGACCTTCGCCACGCCCGCCGCCCCCGCCCCGTCGGCACTTGACGACGTGCGCGCCCGCCTCGCCGACGCGCGCCTCTACCTGTGCACGGACGCGCGCGAGGAGCGCGGCGACCTCGAGGACTTCCTGCGGGCGGCGCTCGCGGGCGGGGTCGACGTGGTCCAGCTCCGCGACAAGACGCTCGACGCGGCGCGCGAGCTCGAGCTCCAGGAGCTCGTCGCACGGGTCGCGACGGAGCACGGCGCCCTGTGGGCCGTGAACGACCGGGCCGACGTCGCACGGCTCACCGGGGCCCCCGTCGTCCACATGGGTCAGGGTGACCTGCCGGTCTCCGCGGTGCGCTCCCTCCTCGGCGCGGCACCCGCGCTCGGCCGGTCCACGCACTCGGCCGACCAGGCGGCCGCGGCCGAGGCGGACCCGGACGTCGACTACTTCTGCGTGGGCCCGCTGTGGGCGACGCCCACCAAGCCGGGGCGTGCCGCAGTCGGGCTCGACCTGCTGCGCACGGTCGCCGCGACGCGGCCTGGCACGCCGTGGTTCGCGATCGGCGGGGTCGACCTGGACCGGCTCGACGCGGTGCTCGACGCCGGTGCGGACCGCGTCGTCGTGGTCCGGGCGATCACGCAGGCGCCGGACCCGGAGCGTGCCGCGCGCGCGCTGCGCGAGCGCGTGGCAGGACGAGCCGCCGCGCGACCCGGCGAGCGCACCGACGCCTGAGACGCGTGACGGTCGCCCGCCGCGCGGCGACTATCCTGGACCGGTGACGTCACCCGCCACCGCTCCCGACACCCCCACCACCGCCGAGGTCGCCGCGACCCCGCGGCCCGTGCTCGTCGTCGACTTCGGCGCCCAGTACGCGCAGCTCATCGCGCGCCGTGTGCGCGAGGCCAAGGTCTACTCCGAGATCGTGCCGCACACCTTCACGGTCGAGCAGATGCTCGCGAAGGACCCGGTGGCGATCATCCTCTCCGGCGGTCCGTCGTCGGTGTACGCGACCGGCGCGCCGTTCGTCGACCCGGCGCTGTTCGCCGCCGGCGTGCCCGTCATGGGCATCTGCTACGGGTTCCAGGCCATGGCGAAGGCGCTCGGCGGCGAGGTCGCCCAGACGGGCCTGCGCGAGTACGGCGGCACCGAGGTCGAGGTGTGCGCCGCGGGCGTGCTGCTCGACGGCACGCCGGAGAACCAGACCACGTGGATGAGCCACGGCGACGCGGTGCACCGTGCGCCCGAGGGCTTCGAGGTCCTCGCGACGTCCGCCGGCTCGCCCGTCGCGGCGTTCGAGGACACCACGCGCCGCCTGTACGGCGTGCAGTGGCACCCCGAGGTCAAGCACTCCGCGCACGGCCAGACGGTGCTCGAGCACTTCCTGTACGACGGCGCCGGACTGGCCCCGGACTGGACGCCCGGCAACGTCATCGCGGACCAGGTCGCGGCGATCCGCGCCCAGGTCGGCGACGCGCGCGTCATCTGCGCCCTCTCCGGCGGCGTCGACTCCGCGGTCGCGGCGGCGCTCGTGCAGCGCGCCGTGGGCGACCAGCTCACGTGCGTGCACGTGGACCACGGGCTCATGCGCGCGGGCGAGGTCGAGCAGATCGAGCGCGACTTCGTCGCGGCGACCGGCGTCAACCTGGTCATCCGCGACGAGAAGGAGCGGTTCCTCACCGCGCTCGCCGGGCACAGCGACCCGGAGACGAAGCGCAAGATCATCGGCCGCGAGTTCATCCGCGTGTTCGAGGACTCCGCGCGCCAGATCGTCGAGGACGCGGGCGAGCACGGCGCCGAGGTCAAGTTCCTCGTCCAGGGCACGCTGTACCCGGACGTCGTCGAGTCGGGCGGCGGCGAGGGCGCGGCGAACATCAAGAGCCACCACAACGTCGGCGGCCTGCCCGACGACCTGCAGTTCTCGCTCGTCGAGCCGCTGCGCACCCTGTTCAAGGACGAGGTCCGCGCGGTCGGCCGCGAGCTCGGGGTGCCCGAGGAGATCGTCGCCCGCCAGCCGTTCCCCGGCCCGGGCCTCGGCATCCGCATCGTCGGCGAGGTCACGGCGGACCGCCTGGAGACGCTGCGCGCCGCGGACGCGATCGCGCGCGAGGAGCTGACGAAGGCCGGGCTCGACAACGAGATCTGGCAGTGCCCGGTCGTGCTGCTCGCCGACGTGCGCTCGGTCGGCGTCCAGGGCGACGGCCGCACCTACGGTCACCCGATCGTGCTGCGCCCCGTCTCGTCCGAGGACGCGATGACGGCCGACTGGACGCGCCTGCCCTACGACGTGCTGTCCGTCATCTCGACGCGCATCACCAACGAGGTGGCCGAGGTCAACCGGGTCGTGCTCGACGTGACGAGCAAGCCCCCGGGCACCATCGAGTGGGAGTGACCCCCTAGCGGGACGGACGGGCCCGACGATCCACGGCGATCGTCGCGGCCCGTTCGTATGCTGCCTCCACGTCGGCGAGCACGCGGGGCCAGCCGGCCGACGACGGCACGTCCCGGTTGTGGGCGATGATCCGGTCGAGCAGGCCGTCCTCGGTCGCGAGGCGCACGAGCGCGTCCGCGAGGCCGGGGTCGTCGTCCGCGACGAGCGCGTCGACGCCGTCGGTGAGGCGCTCCGCGACGCCCGACTGCGAGCGGGTGAGGACCGCCAGCCCGGCGGCCTGGCCCTCGAGCGCGGCGATGCCGAACGCCTCCTCGACGGCGGGCGCGGCGAACACGTCGGCGCGCGCGTAGAGCCGCTTGAGCCCCGTCGCGTCGAGGCGGCCGGGGAGCGACACGACCGACCCCAGCCCGTGCTCGGCGACGAAGCGCCGTGCGTCGGCCAGCTCGGGGCCGTCCCCCGCGAGCGTCACGTGGAGCGCGCCCTCGGGGAGGCGTGCGACGGCGTCGCGCACGACCTCGAGGAGCGGCAGCACGCGCTTGCGCGGCGCGAACCGCGTCGCCGCCACGACGTGGACGGCGGCGCCCTCCATGCGCTCGGCGCGCTCGGTGCGCGGCACGCGCCACGCGTCGAGGTCGAGGCCGTTGTGCAGCACCACGACCTCGCCGTGGTCGCCGACGATGCGGCGCAGGGGAGCCGCCGTCAGCTCGCTCACGGCCGACCACAGCACGGGCCAGCGCGACCACCGCACGACGCGGTCGAGCCCGGCGAACGCCCTCTCCGCCCCGCCCCAGACGCTGTGCACCGTGAGCACGGCGGGCAGTCCCGCGCGCACGACGGTGCGCAGGGACGCCTGCGTCGAGGGCGTGAGGACGCCCATGTGGAGGTGCACGACGTCGGGCCGGCCCGCGCGCAGGATCCTCGCTACGTGGTGCGGCGCGCGCGGGTGGACGGGGTAGCCGCCCGGGACGCGTGCGGCGAGCCGGTGCACCGTGACGTCGCCGTCCTGCTCGGTCGAGACGCCGTGCGCGCCGGGACGGGCGGGCGTGGTGCACACGACGGACACGTCGTGGCCGGCCGCCGCCTGCTGCTGCGCGAGTCGCGCGACCTGGGTCTCGATCCCGCCGAGCAGGGGGAGGTAGCAGTCGGTCAGGTGGGTGATGCGCACGGACCGCATCCTCCCATCCCGTCGCGACGCGCTGAGGTGCGCGTTCGCCGCGCGGTCCGTCGTCGTCGTCGCTACCGTGGGTCCCGTATGGGTGGTTCGACCGCCCTGCGGCGGTCCCGCGCCCGCGGGTCACCGCCCGCGGAGCGGCAGCAGGTGGGTCCTGACGAAGGGGAGAACGCGCCATGTCGAGCACCGTCACCGTCACTCCGGCCAAGGGGGCGCGGGGCATCGGCCTCGTGTCGATCATCGCCGGCATCGTCCTCCTCCTCGCGGGCATCGGCACCTGGATCGTCGTGGCGAACCAGCTGTCCGCCGAGGAGATCACCGTCTCGGACGACGCGTCGTTCCTGGCGGGCCGCCACGTCAACGGGCCGCTCACCGCGTACGCGCAGGCCGAGGTCATCAACAAGCACGCGCTCGAGGCGAGCGGCGGCCAGACCTACGCCGAGCTCGACCAGGACGACCCGACCCGCCAGACCGTCATGACGGCGTCGTTCCTGCGGGCGTCGCTGTTCACGTCCGTCGTCGCGTTCGGGGTGTGCCTGCTCGTCATGGGGCTCGGCGTCCTGTTCATCCTCGTCGGGATCGCCCTCCGGCGGCTCGCGGGCGGCCCCAGCGTCGCGGTCGAGACTCCGGGGGCGTACACGTCGTCGGGTGACCTGTCGGACGCCGGGCGCCACGTCGCGCCCGCGCACGCGGAACCCTCGCCGACGGCTCCGCCCGTCCGTCCGGAGCCGGCACGCCCGGTCGAGGCGCCGGGTCGCACGTCCGCGCTCTCGACACCCGGTGCGGAGGCCCGGGCGGCCGCGACGCCGGTCGAGCCGACGGGCGCGCCGGGGACGGGGACCCCGTCCGCCCCGGGGGCGTCGCCGGCAGCGTCGCCCGACACCACGACGCCCACGACCGGCCCCACGGGCACCCCGCCCGAGCGTCGGGGTGACGAGCCCACCCCCTGACCGTCCCGGCCGTCCGTCCGGACGTCGAGGACCCGTTCCCGCCGGGTCGCACCGGGGAGAGCGTGCGGGGCGGCGTCGCTCGGACACGACGAGGGGCCGTGGCACACGTGCCACGGCCCCTCGCTGTGTCTCGGCCCGCCGTCTCTCGACCTGCGGTCGCCCACGCGGGGGCCGGACCGGGCTCAGCCTCGCCGGCGCCGGGCCCCCGAGACGATGGACCCGACCACGAGCGTGAGGCCCGCTGCGGCGAGCACGACGATCGTGGCCAGCCCGAGGTCGACCCGCGCGCCGAGGGCGGCGGCGAGCACGACGACGCCGAACGCGACGATGACGAAACCCCACACGATCGTGGAGACGCGGGGACCGCGTCGCGCGGGCGAGAGGGGCTCGGCGGGCACGGTGGGCGACACGGGCGCCGTGGGCGAGGTCGGGGGGACCGACGGCCCGACCGGCGGGACGGCGCCGGCAGTCCGGCCGGTCGTCGTCGTGCCGCCAGGGGCGGTACCCGGGTGCCCGGGGGCCGGCTGACCGGGCACGTCCAGGACGGAGGTCTCCCCGTCCCGCGCAGGCCCGGCCGGCAGCGGCTCCGTGGCCGGTGCCTCCGTGGACAGCGGGACCGTCGGGTGCGTGGCGTCCGCCTCCGGGGCCCCGGCCCGCGGGGTGTCGAACAGCTCGTCGCCGAGCGGCCGCGTGTCGTCGTCGCGGCGTGCTGAGTCGTTCATCAGTTCTCCTCGATCGTGATCTGGCCGGCCCCGACCTCGACCTGCAGCACCAGCAGCGGGTCGTCGCCGGACTGGACCTCGTCGTTGTCGAACGTGACCGGCCGCGTGCTGACGCCGCCGATCTCCTGCCGGTCGCCGTCGACGAGCCAGCGGGCGTTCCCCGCGAGCACCTGGACCTCCGCGCGGACGGGGACCCCGTCCGGCACCACCACGGTCGCGTCGCCAGCGCCGAGCTGGATCGGGACCTCGACGGGAGAGGTGCCGGACGCGTCGGACAGGTCGAGCCCGGAGAGGTCGATCGTCGGGTCGCCGAACGTCACGCCGAACCCCTCCTCGGCGACGTCCGGGTCGGTCACGCGGTGCGTGCCGTCCGTGACGGTCCGCACCGAGTCGTCCAGGAAGAACGTGAACGGGGCGGACCGCCACGCAGAGGCCGGCAGGGCGACGACCAGCAGGAGCACCGCGAGCCAGCCGAGGCCGCCGCTCGTGCGCCCGCGCAGGCCGCTCACGACGATGGCGAGGCCCGCGAGGATCCCGGTCAGGCCGGCCCAGGTGAGGAACACGGGCCAGGGCAGCTCGCCCTGCCGGTCGACGACGAGGAGGAACGCGCCGAGCAGGAGGCTCAGCCCGACGACGACCCCCGTCGTGGTCGCCCCGGGCCCGCGGGGGCGCGGGGGCTTCGGCGGCTGCGGGGCGCGCGGAGGACGCGGCGGCTGCTGCCCGGACGGGTTCCGCGGCCCCTGGTGGACGCGCGGCGGCGCGGCGGCCTGCGGTGCGAGGGGCGCCGTCGCGCCGAGCGGTGCGCCCGGGGCGTACGGGGGGACGGGCACGGTCGCCCCCGGCGCGGTCGAGGCGTAGGGGCTCGCCTCGGCCGACCAGGTGACCCGGTCCTGAGGTCCGGACGGCGGGCCGCCGGCGGGGGTACCGGGCGAGCCCCACGGGGCGTCGGTCGGCGCGGCGCCGCCGGGGGCGGGCGGCACGTACCCCGGGCCCGTGGGTCCGTGGCCGGGAGCGCTCGGGCCGTAGCCGGGAGCGCCAGGACCACCGGTGCCCGGTGCGCCGGGGCCGCCGGCCCACGGGGGCGTCGGCGGCGGCGCGCCCTGGGGTCCCCGGGGTCCGCGCTGCGTGAGCGCGGAGACCACGACGACCGCGACGGTCACGAACGCCGCGACCCAGAACAGGCCGGTCAGCCACCCCAGGTGGAGCGCGTCCCACCACGACCACCAGCCGCCGCCCCAGGAGAACCCGACGACGACGAACGCGGCCGCGCCGAGCAGCGCGACGTCCACGTTGCCGCGGAACGCCTCCTGGAGGTGGATGCGCCCGTCACGCCGCTCCGGCAGCAGGGCCCAGGCCGCGCCGTAGAGCACGAGCCCGGCGCCCGACAGGAAGAACGTCACGAAGAGGAGCCCGCGCACGATGAGCGGGTCGATCCCGAACCGCTCGGCGACGCCGGACGCGACACCGCCGATCCACCGGTCGTCCGAGCGGAAGATGCCCACGCGGCGGACGGCGTCGAAGAAGCCGTCGGTGCCGTTCGGGCGGGTCGTGCCAGGGCCCTGTGGCGGACCCTGCGGGGAGCCGTGCGGAGGAGCCTGACCGGGGTCGGTCGGGCCGGCGGGGCCGGCCCACGCGGGGTCGGGTCCGCCCGCACCGGGAGGGACGGTGCCCGGCTGCGCGCCGGACGCTTCGGCGGCGCCGCCGGAGGGCCCGGGCTGGGGGCCGGGTCCGGGAAGGTCGGGAGTGCTCATGGCAACCATGCTGGCGCGGGAGCCGCGTCACCGGTATCGGGTGCCACCCTGACCCGACCCTGAACCGGCTGCCGCTCGACCCTGGTTTCGCGGTCCGGGGGCGGTCCGGGCGCCCGGGACGTGTGACGATCGGGGGGTGACGACTCCCGCCCGCCCCGGCCCGCGGCCCGGCGCACCGACCGGTGCCGGGCCCGGTCCGCGACCGCGCGACCTGCCGCTGCGCCGCCCCGAGCGCGGCCGGTGGGTCGCCGGCGTGTGCGCCGGGCTCGCGGCGCACCTGGGCGTGAGCGTCGGTGTCGTGCGCCTCGTGATGGCGTTCCTCGGGCTCGCGGGCGGCGCCGGCGTCGCGCTCTACGTGTTCTGGTGGCTCACGGTCCCGTCCGGCGACCCGGCCGCGGCGCGCGACGAGCAGCGCCCGGCGTCGTTGTCGCGGCTCGCGCCACGCCTCCAGGGCAGCGTGCGCAGGCTCCCGGTGCGCGACGTCGCGATCGGCGTCGTGCTGCTGGGCGGCGCCGCGCTGCTGGTCGCGCTGCGCACCGGGATCGACGTCGAGGTGTCGTGGGTGATCCCGGTCCTCATCGCGCTCGCGGGCGCGGCGCTCGCGTGGAGCCAGCTCGACGCCGTCGAGCGCGGTCGGCTGCTCACGCGGGCCGGCGGCCGCACGCCCGCCGGGGTCCTCCGCATCGCCGGCGGCGTCGTGCTCGTCCTCGTGGGCATCGTCCTGCTCGTGGGGCAGGACGCGCGGCCCACCCAGATCGTCCGCGCGGCGGTCGCGGCGGTCGCCGTGCTCGGCGGCGTCGCGATCGTGCTCGCGCCGTGGTGGCTGAAGCTGGTGCGCGAGCTCGGCGACGAGCGGGCCGCGCGCGCCCGCGAGGCCGAGCGCGCCGACATCGCCGCGCACCTGCACGACTCCGTGCTGCAGACGCTCGCGCTCATCCGCGCGCGGTCGTCCGACGCCGACACCGTCGCGCGCCTCGCGCGCGCCCAGGAGCGCGAGCTGCGCGAGTGGCTGTACGACGACCGGCCCTCGCCGGGGACGTCGCTCGCCGCCGAGCTGCGCGGGCTCGTCGCGGAGGTCGAGGACGGGCGCGTGGGCCGGCGTGCGGAGCCCATCGGGGCGCCCCTCGGAGCGCCCGGCGGCGGGTCGACCGGCGAGTCCGACCCCGGGCCGGTCGTGGTCGACGTCGTCATGGTGGGCGACTGCACGCCCACCCAGGAGACCGCCGCGCTGCTGCAGGCGACCCGCGAGGCGCTCGTCAACGCCGTCGCGCACGGCGGGCCGCCCTACTCGGTCTACCTGGAGGTCAGCGACGCGGCCGTCGAGGTCTTCGTGCGCGACCGCGGGGACGGCTTCGACATGGAGGACGTCGCACCCGACCGGTTCGGCGTCCGGGAGTCGATCCTCGGCCGGGTCCAGCGCCGCGGCGGCAAGGCCGAGATCATCAGCCGGCCGGGCTGGGGCACGGAGGTACGGTTGCGCGTGCCGCGGGCCGTGACGGCAGAGCCCGAGCCCGCCCGCCCGCCGTCGAGCACGCCGTCGCCCGCACCGTCGAGCCCACCGTCGAGCCCACCGTCGAACCAGGAGACCCCGTGACGACCATCCCCAGCACGCCGGCCGCCGGCGGCCCCGCGACCGGTCCCGTCCCGGTGGTGCTCGTCGACGACCACCACATGTTCCGGGCGGGCGTGCGCGCGAGCCTCGACCCGGCGCTCGTCGCCGTGGTGGGGGAGGCGGACGACGTCGAGTCGGCGGTCGCGCGCGTGCACGAGCTGCGCCCCCCGGTCGTCCTGCTGGACGTGCACCTGCCCGGCGGCAGCGGGGGCGGCGGCGCGGAGGTCATCCAGCGCTGCACCGACCTGCTCGGCGACGTGCGGTTCCTCGCGCTCTCGGTGTCGGACGCCGCGGAGGACGTCGTCGCGGTCATCCGCGCCGGGGCGCGCGGGTACGTGACCAAGGCGATCTCGGGGCCGGACCTGTCGGCCGCCGTCGGGCAGGTCGCGGGCGGCGACGCGGTGTTCTCGCCGCGCCTCGCGGGCTTCGTGCTCGACGCGTTCGGCACGGGGGCCGGTGACGTCGCGGTGCGCGACGACGAGCTCGACCGGCTCTCGGCCCGCGAGCAGGAGGTCATGCGCCTCATCGCGCGCGGGTACACCTACCGCGAGGTCGCGTCCGAGCTGTTCATCTCGATCAAGACGGTCGAGACCCACGTCTCCGCGGTCCTGCGCAAGCTCCAGCTCTCCTCCCGCCACGAGCTCACCCGCTGGGCGGCCCAGCGCCGCCTCCTCTAGCGGCGCCGCCCCGTGTCGCGCGTCCGCCGCGGGTCCGGCGCACACTGGCGGGTGTGAGCATGGCAGCCCGTGCCTCGCGCCGAGAGCCCGCTGCCGCGCGGTGGGGGTGGGTCGTGGCCGCCGTCGTGGCGGTGCTGGCGTTCGTGGTGCGGTGGCACCTCGTCGGCGGGTCGGCCGGTGTCGGCGCGTACCGCGGGTACGACGACGGCGTGTACTTCTCGGCGGCGGTCGCGTTCGTGCACGGCCGCCTGCCGTACCGAGACTTCCTGCTGCTGCACCCGCCCGGCTCGATGCTCGCCCTGACGCCCTTCGCGGGGCTCACCGCGTGGACGAGCGACGACCAGGCGCTCGTCGCCGCGCGTGTCGGCCTCATGCTCGTCGGCGCGGCGAACGCCGTGCTCGTGACGCGCGTCGCGCGCCGGTGGGGTGCGACGGCGGCGGTCGTGGGCGGCGTCCTGTACGCGGTGTCCTTCGCCGCGGCGTGGGCCGAGCGGGTCACGCTGCTCGAGCCCCTGGGGTCGCTGTGCCTGCTCGGCGGGGTCGTGCTGCTGCTCCGCGGCCTCGACGTGCGCACGGAGGGCGCCGGGAGCGGGCGTCTCTGGGTGGGTGCGGGCGGGGCCGTGCTCGGGCTCGGCGCGACGGTCAAGATCTGGGGCGTGGTGCCGCTGCTCGTCGTGCTCCTCTGGCTCCTGGCCGTCGGTGGGTGGCGCACCGCGGCCCGCGCCGGCGCGGGCGCCGTCGTCGCGCTGGCGACCGTGCTGCTGCCGTTCTTCCTCGCCGCGGGTCTGGACATGGTCCGGATGGTCGTGCTCACCCAGCTCGGCCGGCCGCGGGCGACGACGGACCTCGAGCAGCGGCTCGTGTGGATCACGGGGACGGGCGGCCTCGACGAGCTCGTGTCGCACCGGGCCCAGGTCGCGGTGGTCTGGGCCGTGCTGGCGCTCGTGACCGTCGCGGCGGTCGTCGCCTGGGCCGGGCGGCGCGGGCGGCTGTGGGTCGCGCTGCTCGTGGTGCAGGTCGGCGTGCTCCTGGCCGCGCCGTCCGCGTACGCGCAGTACGCGGCCTTCGCGGCCCCGGCCCTGGTGCTCGTCCTGGCGGCGGCGTGCTCGCTCGTGCCGCGCCCGGGCCGGGTGGTGGTAGGGGCGGTCCTGGGGGCCGGGGCCGGCGCCCTCCTGGTGGCGGCCGTGCTGACCGCTCCCCGGATCGTGCCCATCCCGACGGCCGAGGTCGCGGCCCGGCTCCCCGACGACGGCTGCGTCCGTGCCGACTCTCCCGGGGTGCTCGCCGTCCTCGACGTGCTGAGCCGCGACCTCGAGCGCGGCTGCGAGCTCCCGGTGGACCTGTCCGGGTACGCGTACGACCTCGGCACGCACGACGCCGCGGGCGAGGCCGTCCCGCGCCGTCGGAACCTCGCCTGGCAGGACGAGGCGCTGCGCTACCTGACCTCGGGGACGTCCGCCGTCCTCGTGCGGACGACGGGCGACGGGTTCAGCGAGGAGACCCGACGGACCCTCGACGAGACGACGACGACCGTGCTCGACCGGCCCGGGGTGCGGGTGCTGGTCCCGCACGACGACCCCGGGTGACCGGGACGCCCAGCGGGCCGGGAGGTCCCGGTCATGAGCCGGCAGGACGGGGGTCGTGCACGCCGAGGCGCTCGCGGCTACTCGGAGGGCACGCCGTGGCCGCCGCGCGGGGCGGGGCCGGGCCACGCGGGGGAGAGGGTCACCACGTCGCCGACGACGGTCACCGCGGGCGGGCGGACGCCGGCCTCGCGGGCGCGGTCGGCGATGGTCGCGAGCGTGCCGACCGTGGTCCGCTGGCGCGGGCCGTAGCCGTCCTCGACGACCGCGACGGGCGTCTCGGCAGGACGGCCCTGCGCGACGAGCGCCGCCGCGGTCTCCGCGAGCCGCGAGACGCCCATGAGCAGGACGACGGTGTGGTCGCTCGCGGCGGGCACCTTGCCGACGTCCTCGTGCCCGGTGAGCACGGTGAAGCCGCGCGACACGCCGCGGTGCGTGACGGGGATGCCCGCCGCGGCGGGGACGGAGACGGCGCTCGTCACGCCCGGGACGACCTCGACCGGGATGCCGTGCTCGCGGCACGCCTCGGCCTCCTCGCCCCCGCGCCCGAACACGTAGGGGTCGCCGCCCTTGAGCCGCACGACCCGCCGCCCGACGAGCGCGTGGTGCACGAGGATCCGGTTGATCTCCGACTGCGGCACCGGGTGGTGGCCCGGCGTCTTGCCGACGTCCACGACCTCGACGCCGTCGCCGAGCTCGGCGAGCAGGCCGCGCGGCCCGAGCCGGTCGACCACGACGACGTCCGCCTCCGCGAGGAGGCGGCGTCCCCGCACCGAGATCAGCCCGGTGTCGCCGGGGCCGCCCCCGACGAGCGCGACCGTCCCGAGCGGCCGCACGAGCGGTTCCGAGACGGCGCCGGCGCGGGGGACGTCGTCGTCGGCCGAGGGACGTGAGCCCGCGGGCCGGACCGCCCGGAGCGGGAGCTCGCCCGCCTCGAGCAGCGCGGCGACGGCGTCGCGCACGCGCTGGGCGCGACGAGGGTCCCGGCCCGCGTTGACGGACACCGTGACCTCCGCTGCCGGGACGCCGCGAGCGGCGCCGCCCGGGACGCGTGTGCGTGCGACGGCGGGCACCCAGGCGGTCGCGAGGTCCGCGTCGCCCGCGGCGACGCAGAAGATCCGGTCGGCCTCGGCGTCGGCCGCGACCTCGGCGTCCACGCGCGGGTCGCCGGTCGCGGTGTGGACGAGCCACGCGCCGTCGAGGTCGCCCGTGAGGTAGTCGCGCCGCACCCACGACAGCCGCGCGCCGCGGTCCCGGGGCGCGACCGCGTGCCCGTGCGCGCCACCCGCGTCCTCGGTCCCGTGGACCGCGAGCAGCTCCGCGAGGTCCTCGCACACGAACGGCGCGACGACGGTCACGACGGCGCCCGCGTCGAGGAGGCCCCGCGTGCGGCGCGCGGCGACGGGACCGCCGCCGACGACGACTGTCCGGCGACCGTCGAGACGCAGACCCAGGGGGTACGTCTCGTGCTCGGGTGCGGTCACGGCTTCCAGCCTAGATCGCGTACGAGCCGGGCCGGGACGCCGGACGACGCGCGGCGGCGAGCGCGTCGCCCACCATGCCGGCGGCGAGCGTGCCACCGTCCTGGCCGTCGACGAGCAGGAACGCGCCCGTGCGGCGGGCCACGACGTACTCCTCGGCCGCGACGGGCGACGCGAGCCGCAGCGTCACGCGGCCGATGTCGTTGAGGTCGAGGCGCTCGGCGGGCTCGAGCTCGGCGGTGTCGAGGTCGAGACGCCCGACGACGTCGCGCACCACGGCCTGCACCGTGCGGGTCGTGTGCTTGAGCAGCACGCGCGCGCCGGGCAGCAGCGGGCGGTCGCTCAGCCACGCGACGGTGCCCTCGACGTCCTGCGTGACCTCGGGGGCCTCCGCGGCGGACGCGATGAGGTCGCCGCGCGCGACGTCCACGTCGTCTGCGAGGCGGATCGTCACGGACTGCGGCGCGAACGCCTCCGTGAGCTCCTCGCCGGACGCGAGCGAGTCGGCCGTGTCGATCCCGACGACAGTCGTGCGGCGCCCTGACGGCAGCACCACGACCTCGTCCCCGACCGTCACGACGCCCGACGCCACCTGGCCGGCGTACCCGCGGTAGTCGCGGTAGCGCTCGTCGGCCGCGGCCTGCGGGCGGATGACGACCTGGACGGGGAAGCGGAACGCCTCGGTCTCCGGGTCGTCGCCCGTCGGGAGCTCCTCGAGCAGCTCGAGCAGGCTCGGACCGTCGTACCAGGGCGTGTTGACGCTCGCCCGGTCCACGACGTTGTCGCCCACGAGCGCGGACACGGGGAGGGTGTGCACGTCGCCGACGCCGAGCGACGTCGCCGCCGCGCGGATGTCCGCCGCGAGCTCCTCGTAGCGCGCCTCGCTGTAGTCGACGAGGTCGATCTTGTTGACCGCGACGACCACGTGCGGCACGCGCAGGAGGCTCGCGACCGCGAGGTGGCGGCGCGACTGCTCGAGCAGGCCCTTGCGCGCGTCGATGAGCAGCACGACGACGTCCGCCGTCGACGCGCCCGTCACCGTGTTGCGCGTGTACTGCACGTGCCCGGGGCAGTCGGCGAGGATGAACGACCGGCGCGCGGTCGCGAAGTACCGGTACGCGACGTCGATCGTGATGCCCTGCTCGCGCTCGGCGCGCAGGCCGTCGGTGAGCAGCGCGAGGTCGGCGGTCTCGAGCCCGCGGTCGCGAGAGACGCGCTCGACCGCGTCGAGCTGGTCGGCGAGCACGGACTTCGAGTCGAAGAGCAGGCGGCCCACGAGCGTGGACTTGCCGTCGTCGACGGAACCCGCCGTCGCGAGGCGCAGCAGCGTCCCGCGCCGCGCGTCGTCGAGCGGCAGCGCCGCGTCCTCGGTGCCGGTGCTGGTCTGGGTGCCCATCAGAAGTACCCCTCCTTCTTGCGGTCCTCCATGGCGGCCTCGGAGAGGCGGTCGTCGGCGCGGGTCGCGCCGCGCTCGGTGATGCGCGTCGCCGCGACCTCCGCGATGACGTCCTCGACGCCCGTCGCGTCCGACCGCACGGCGCCGGTGCACGACATGTCGCCGACGGTCCGGTACCGCACGGTCTCGGTGCGCAGGGACGCGGCCTCGGCGTCGGTGCGGGGCTGCGAGTACGGCCCGACGGCGAGCAGCATCCCGTCGCGGTCGAACACCTCGCGCTGGTGCGCGTAGTAGAGCTCGGGGAGCTCGATCCGCTCGCGCGCGATGTAGCGCCAGACGTCGAGCTCGGTCCAGTTCGACAGCGGGAACACGCGCACGTGCTCGCCCGGGCGGTGGCGCCCGTTGTAGAGGTTCCACAGCTCCGGGCGCTGGTTGCGCGGGTCCCACTGGCCGAACTCGTCGCGGAGCGAGAACACGCGCTCCTTGGCGCGCGCCTTCTCCTCGTCGCGTCGGCCTCCGCCGAACACGGCGTCGAACCGGTGGCCGGAGATCGCGTCGAGCAGCGGCTGCGTCTGGAGGGGGTTGCGGGTGCCGTCGGCGCGCTCGCGCAGGCGGCCGTCGTCGAGGTAGTCCTGCACGCTCGCGACCTCGAGCCGCAGGCCGAGGCGCTCCGCGGTCGCGTCGCGGTAGGCGAGCACCTCGGGGAAGTTGTGGCCCGTGTCCACGTGGAGGACGGGGAACGGCACCGGGCCGGGCGCGAACGCCTTGACCGCGAGGTGCAGCATCACCACGGAGTCCTTGCCGCCGCTGAACAGCAGCACGGGCCGCTCGAACTCGGCCACCACCTCGCGAATGATGTGGATGCCCTCGCTCTCGAGCGCGTCGAGCTGCGCGAGGCGACGCCCGCCGGGGAGGGCCGCGTCCGGCGTGGTGTCCGGGGAGATGGCGGCGGGAGCACCGGCGGCGGAGCCCGGTGCGTCGGTCGTCAGGTCGATGGTCGTCATGCCCGTCCTCATACGTGGAGTCCGCACTCTGTCTTGTCGAGCCCCGCCCAGCGGCCGGCCCTCGGGTCCTCGCCCGGCGCGACGCGCCGGGTGCACGGCTGGCAGCCGATCGACGGGTAGCCGTCGTTCAGCAGGGGGTTGAGGATCACCTGGTGCCGCGCGGCATACGCGAGCAGGTCGTCGAACGACCAGGCCGCGAGCGGGTTGATCTTCACGAGCCCGTTCTTCTCGTCGAAGGTCACGAGCGGGGTGCTCGTCCGGGTCGGCGCCTCGTCGCGGCGCACGCCCGTGACCCACACCTCGTAGCCCGCGAGCGTGCGGTGCAGCGGCTCGACCTTGCGCATCTGGCAGCACAGCGCCGGGTCGCGACCGAACAGGTCCTTGCCGTGCGCCGCGTCCTGCTGGGCGACGGTGAGCTCGGGCCGGACGTCGACGATCGTCACGTCCATCTGCTGCTCGACGGCGTCGCGCGTCCCGACCGTCTCGGCGAAGTGGTAGCCCGTGTCGAGGAACAGCACGTCGACCCAGGGGACCTGCGCCGCCACGACGTGGGGGAGCACGGCGTCGGCCATGGAGCACGCCACCGCGACGGACGTCCCGAACTCGCGCGCCGCCCAGGCGATGACCTCCTCCGCGGTGGCCTCGGGGCGCGTGGCGCCCTCGACGCCGGGCGTGCCCGCGCCGTGCAGCAGCTCCGCGCCGCGCCGTGCGATCTCGCGCAGCTCGTCGAGCGACCGCTTGGGCCGGCCGTGCCGGGCACGCTCCGCGTGGTGCGCCGCCTTCGCGCTCTCGCGCTGCTCGGCCTTGGCCCTGGCCGCGGCGCGCAGCGCGGCCAGCGGGTCGACGGTGCCCGACGACGGGGTGTCGGCGGTGGTGGTCGTCACGCCCTGGTCCTCGCTCACTGGAGCGCCTCCTCGTCCGCTCGGTGCGCCCACTCGGCGAAGGTCTCGGTCCCGTCCTTGTCCGCCTCGTACCGCCGGACGACGCGCTCGACGTAGTCCGGCAGGTCGGTGGCGGTGACCTTGAGCCCGCGCACGGTGCGGCCCATGCCGGCGAGCTCGCGGTCGTCGGACGCCAGCCCGCCGCCCAGGTGGACCTGGAAGCCCGGGACCTGCTCGCCGTCGTCGTCCATCACGAGCTGGCCCTTGAGCCCGATGTCCGCCGTCTGGATGCGCGCGCACGAGTTGGGGCACCCGTTGACGTGCAGCGAGAGCGGCTTCATGTGCGACAGGTCGCCGAGCCGCTTCTCGAGCTCGTCGATCGTGGCGGTCGCGGTGTCCTTGGTGTCGACGATGGCGAGCTTGCAGTACTCGATGCCCGTGCACGCGATCGTGCTGCGGCGGAACGGGCTCGGGTTGGCGTCGAGCCCGTTGGCCTTGAGCGTCGAGACGACGTGCTCGAGGTGCTCGTCCGGGACGTCGAGCACGAGGAGCTTCTGGTGCGGCGTGAGGCGCACGCGGTGCGACCCGACCGACTCGGCCAGGTCGGCGACGTTCGCGAGGATCGTCCCGGACACGCGGCCGACGTACGGCGCGGCGCCGACGTAGTTGAGCCCGTCCTTCTGCTTGTGCACGCCCACGTGGTCGCCGGGCACGGGCGGCTTGGGCGCGGGCGGGCCGTCGGGGAGCGCGTACCCGAGGTACTCGGTCTCGAGGACCTCGCGGAACTTCTCGGGCCCCCAGTCGGCGAGGAGGAACTTGAGGCGCGCCTTGTTGCGCAGCCGGCGGTAGCCGTAGTCGCGGAAGATCTGCACGACACCGTGCCAGACGTCGGGCACCTGCTCCTCGGTGACGAACGCCCCGAGGCGCTCGCCGAGGCGCGGGTTCGCGGACAGCCCGCCGCCCACCCACAGGTCGAACCCGACGCCGAGCTCGGGGTGGCGGTGCGCGACGAACGCGACGTCGTTGATCTCGTGCACGACGTCCTGGCTCGGGTGCCCGGTGAGCGCGGTCTTGAACTTGCGCGGGAGGTTCGCGAGCTCGGGGACGCCGATGTACTTCTCGGTGATCCCCGCGACGGCCGGGCCGATGTCGATGAGCTCGTCGGCAGCGATCCCGGCGACGGGGCTGCCGAGCACGACGCGCGGGACGTCGCCGCACGCCTCCGTGGTCTGGAGGCCGACGGCCTCCAGGCGGCGCCAGATCTCCGGGACGTTCTCGACCTCGACCCAGTGGAGCTGGATGTTCTGGCGGTCGGTGATGTCCGCGCTGTCGCGACCGAAGTCCTTCGAGATGTCCGCGATGACGCGGAGCTGCTCGGTCGTCAGCGCCCCGCCGTCGATGCGGACCCGGAGCATGAAGAACTTGTCCTCGAGCTCCTGCGGCTCGAGCGTCGCCGTCTTGCCGCCGTCGATCCCGGGCTTGCGCTGCGTGTAGAGGCCCCACCAGCGGAACCGCCCGTGCAGGTCGTCGCCGGTGATGGAGTCGAAGCCCTCCCGCGCGTAGATCGTCTCGATCCGCTCGCGGACGGACAGCCCGCCGTCCTCCTGCTTCCACTTCTCGTTGCCGTTGAGCGGCTCGGTGCCGTCGATCTTCCACTGCCCGTTCGGCCGGGCGGCTCGCGCCGGGCGGGCGGGCCGCTCACCGGTGCGGGCCGGGCGCTCAGGTCGGGCCGGGGTGGCGTCCGGCACCGTCGTGACCTGCGTCATCGGGGTTCCTCGTGTCCTCGTGCGGGGGCGGGGACGCGCGACGGCGAGCGCTCAGCGAGGGTGCGAGTGGCTGAGGACCGACGGCGCGCGCCGGTTCTCAGGGTTTCTCCGGGGAGAGGGGCGAGCCTGCGGGCTCGCGCTGAGTCGGGCGCGGTTCAGCGACAACAGCTGAGACACGTGTGCGCGCACGCCGGCATCCCGTGACGCGAGGTCACGAGGAGGGTGCGGGCTGCCGTGGTCATGCGCAGAACGATAGCCGCGGTCCAGCGTGGTGGACACCCCTCGTCCGTATGGTGGGAAACCGGAAATACTAGACCGATAGAGTCAACTTTGTCCAGCAGGATGTCCGGCCTGCCGGAGGGTGCGGCGGGGAGTGCGGCGCGGCTCACCTTGTGCAAAGTTTCACGACACGGGCGTCAGCAAATAGGATGACGGCATGGACTTCCTCTACAACGTCTTCGTCGCGCTGCACTTCATCGGGTGGGCCATCGTCCTCGGCGGCTACCTCGCGTCCCTGCGCTCGCCGGGCCTGTACAAGGGTGTCTTCCACGGCGCGCTCACCGCGCTCGTCGCGGGGATCGCCATGGTCGGGATCGGCGAGGCGTCCGTCTGGGAGACCTGGCCGAATGGCGGCCCGGACATGGCCAAGATCGGCGTCAAGCTGGTCATCGCCCTGGTCATCGCCGTCCTCGCGTTCGTCGCCAAGCGCCAGGGGGCCAAGGCGGCCGACGGCGCCGTGGCGCCGGGCGTCAAGCACGCCATCGGTGGCCTGACCCTCGTGAACATCCTCGTCGCGGTCTTCTGGAACTGACCGCAGCGACCCGGCCGGGGCCCGTCGACGGATCGTCCGTCGACGGGCCTCCGTCGTCTCCGGGGCGTTGACGGGGGGCTAGGTGCATGGTCCACTAGTCGCATGGTCCTCCGATATCTCGTCCTCGGGCTGCTCACGGTCCGGCCCATGACGGGCTACGACCTCAAGCGCGCGTTCGACTCCTCCGTGCGCCACTTCTGGGCGGCCGACCGCTCGCAGCTCTACCGCACGCTCGCCGCGATCGTCGACGCGGGGCTGGCCGAGGTCGAGGTCGTGCCCCAGGAGAGCTACCCCGACCGGAAGGTCCACACGATCACCGCCGCCGGCCGCGCGGCGCTGCGCGACTGGCTCGCCTCGCCGCTCGAGCCCGAGGACTCCCGTGAGCCCTTCCTCGGCCGCCTCTTCTTCGCGGACCAGCTCGACGACGACGGGGTCGCGACGCTCCTCACGTCCCGGCGCGCGCTGGCGGAGGAGACGATCGTCGCGCTCGCCGCGGAGGAGGAGCGGGTCGCGGCGGTCCTCGCGGGCGGTGGCCCTGACGCGGACCGCGTCCGCGGCACGCGCGGCCTCGCCCTGCGGCTCGCGACCCTGCGCCACGGTCTCGCGCACGCCCGGGCCGAGCTCGCGTGGCTCGACGAGACCGAGGGAGAGGTGCTCCCGTGAGCGCGCCGGACGCCGTCGTGCACCACCCCGCCACCCGACCGGGCGCCCCAGGCACGAGCGACTTGTCCGTCGTCCTGCTGCACGGCGGCAACGTGGCGTCGTGGATGTGGGAGCCGCAGGTGGAGCACCTCGCCGACCTCGACCTCTGGACGCCCGACCTGCCGGGATTCGGGTCCCGTGCCGCGCAGGACGTCGTGTCGATCGGTGCCACGGCGGACGACGTGGCCGACCTCGTCGCCGCGCTGCCCGCGGGCCGGGCCGTGCACCTCGTCGGGCTGTCGTACGGCGGGGTCGTCGCCCTGCACGTCGCCGCGCGGCACCCGGGCCTGGTCCGCTCGGTCCTCGTGTCCGGCGCGGCGGTCGACGGCGTGCGCGGGCTCACCGGGGCGTTCGGGCGCGCGCAGCTCCGGGTCTGGGACCGGCGCTGGTACTGGGAGGCGCAGGCGCGCTCCTTCGGCCTCCCCGCGGAGGCGCGCGACCTGTTCGTCCGCTCCGGCCTCGCGATCCGCCGGGACAACATGGCCCGGACCGTCGAGGACGTCTACGACGGGTGCTGGCCGACGGGCATCGAGACCTCCGGTGCGCGCGTCCTCGCCGTCGCGGGCTCGCGGGACCTGCGCGCGGCCCGCGCCGCGCTCGGGACGATCGCGCGCCGGGTCCCGGACGCCGTCGTGCGCCTCGCGCCCGGGATGCACCACCAGTGGAGCGCGGAGGACCCGGACCTGTTCAGCGCGATGATCCGGTCCTGGGTGCTCGACGGCGCAGCGCACCCGCGGCTGGTGCCGCTCGCGGGGCGTGCGTAGCGCGCCCGACGTGCGAGGGTTTCCCCCGTGAGCGTCGGTGGAGAGGTCCTCGTCGGGCTGGCGATCCTGGTCGGTCTGGTCGGGATCGTCGTGCAGGTGCTGCCCGGGAACGTGCTCGTGCTCGGTGCGGTCCTCGTCTGGGCGATCGTCACGGGCGGCACCGCCGCGTGGGTCGTCTTCGCGGTCGCCGCGGTGCTCGTGGTCGCCGCCGAGGTGTCGCAGTACGTCCTCGCGGGTCGCCACATGCGCCGCGCGGACGTCCCGTGGTCGACCCTCGTCTGGGGCGGGATCGCGGGCGTCGTCGGGTTCTTCGTCATCCCCGTGATCGGGCTCTTCATCGGGTTCGTCCTCGCCGTGTTCGTGGCCGAGCTCCTGCGCCGCCGCGACCGGCGCGCCGCGTGGCGCGCGACCGTCGCCGCGATGCAGGCCACCGGCATCACGATCCTCGTGCAGCTCCTCGGCGGGCTCCTCGCAGCGGCGACGTGGGGCGTCGGGCTCGCGATCACCTGACCGGCCGGCGTGGTCGGTCAGCCGGGGATCTCCATCACGTAGAGCGTGTTCCCGTCGACGTCGCGCAGCGAGAACATCGGCGGGACGCCCTCCCAGCGCAGGAGCTCGCCGGTGCTCGCCCCGGCGTCGGTGAGCGCCGCGTGGTCGGCGGCCGCGTCGGAGGTCGTGAGGCGGATGCCGGTGTCGACGCCCGCGGGGACGCCGTCCCCGGCGGCGACGAGCGCGACCGACGTCGCGGAGCCCGGGGGAGCGACCTCGATCCACCGGAACCCCTCCTGGAGCTCGCCGTCCATGCGGACCTCGAATCCGAGCGTCCCCGTGTAGTACGCGAGCGCGCGGTCCTGGTCGGTCACCGGGACCGCGACGGTGTGGACGCCGGTGAGGTGGGTCGTCGCCATGGTGTCTCCTTCGTGGTGCGGGGTGTTGCGGTCGTCACGGGGGAGACCGTCGCGGACGGCACGACTCATCGGCGGGGCGGCACCGGGTGTGGGCGGGGGCGCCTAGGCTGGAGGGGCTATGGCTTCGCTCTTCGAGAACCTTCCGCTGCCCGGCCTCGACACGCTGTTCGACGGCCCGCGCGTCGACCACGGCGGCGAGTCCCGCCTCCCGCGGACCGCCCCGCGCTGGACCGACGACCCGGCCGTGCCCGACGGCGCCGGGTCGCCCGTCGGGGACGGCGCCCCGGGCGGGCCGGGGGGCACCGGATCGCCGTCGGGCACGGGGGAGCGCAAGGGCCGGTACGCCCACCTCGACCCCGACGCGCTGCTCGACGGGCTCAACCCGCAGCAGCGGGAGGCCGTCGTGCACGCGGGCGGGCCGCTGCTCATCGTGGCGGGTGCGGGGTCCGGCAAGACGCGCGTGCTCACGCACCGCATCGCGTACCTGCTCGCCACGCGCCGCTCGAACGCCGGGCAGATCCTCGCGATCACGTTCACGAACAAGGCCGCGGCGGAGATGCGCGAGCGCGTGGAGGCCCTCGTCGGGCCCTCGGCGCGGAACATGTGGGTCTCGACGTTCCACTCCGCGTGCGTGCGCATCCTGCGGCGCGAGGCGAAGACGCTCGGGCTGCGGTCGAGCTTCTCGATCTACGACGCCGCGGACTCGCAGCGGCTCATCACCCTCGTCACGCGCGAGCTGGACCTCGACCCCAAGAAGTACCCGGCGCGCTCGCTCGCGAACAAGATCTCGGACCTCAAGAACGAGCTCATCGACCCGGAGACCTACGCCCGGGACTCCGGCGCCCACGCGACGGACGACGGCCTCGCGGCGCGGGGCGGCCAGCACGGCGCGGGCGTGCCCGAGTTCGACCAGGTGCTCGCCGACGTCTACACGCGCTACCAGGCGCGGCTCGTCGCGGCCAGCGCGCTCGACTTCGACGACATCATCATGACCACGGTCAACCTGCTCCAGGCGTTCCCCGCCGTCGCGGAGCACTACCGCCGCCGGTTCCGGCACGTGCTCGTCGACGAGTACCAGGACACCAACCACGCGCAGTACGTGCTCGTGCGCGAGCTCGCCGGGGTCGGCGAGGACTCCGCCGCCACCGACGCCGCGACGAGCGGCACCGGCGAGGCGCAGGTCCCGGCGCTCGACCCCGCCGAGCTCACCGTCGTCGGCGACGCCGACCAGTCGATCTACGCGTTCCGCGGCGCGACGATCCGCAACATCCTCGAGTTCGAGGCCGACTACCCCGACGCGCGGACCATCCTGCTCGAGCAGAACTACCGCTCGACCCAGAACATCCTCTCCGCCGCCAACGCCGTCATCTCCCGCAACCCCGACCGCAAGCCCAAGCGCCTGTGGACCGACTCGGGCGCGGGCGCCAAGGTCATCGGCTACGTCGCGGACAACGAGCACGAGGAGGCGCGGTTCGTCGCGGAGGAGATCGACCGCCTCGGCGACTCCGACGGCGTGCGGCCCGGCGACGTCGCGGTGTTCTACCGCACCAACGCCCAGTCCCGCGCGCTGGAGGAGGTGCTCATCCGCGTCGGCCTGCCGTACAAGGTCGTCGGCGGCACGCGCTTCTACGAGCGCCGCGAGGTCAAGGACGCGGTCGCGTACCTGCGCGCGATCGACAACCTCGACGACGACGTCAACCTGCGCCGCGTGCTCAACACGCCCAAGCGCGGGCTCGGCGACCGGGCGGAGGGGGCCGTCGCGGCGCTCGCGGACCGCGAGCGCATCTCGTTCGGCGCGGCGCTCGCCCGGATCGACGAGATCCCCGGTCTGACGAACCGCACGCTCAACCCGCTGCGCGCGTTCGTCGAGCTCATGACCGGGCTGCGCGAGCTCGCGGAGTCCGGCGCGACGCCCTCGGACATCCTCGGCGCGGTCCTCGACCGCACGGGGTACCTCGCCGAGCTCCGCGCGAGCGACGACCCGCAGGACGCCACGCGCGTCGAGAACCTCGCCGAGCTGCACGCCGTCGCGACGGAGTTCACCGAGCTCGACCCCGAGGGCACGCTGTCCGACTTCCTCGAGCGTGTGTCGCTCGTTGCGGACGCCGACCAGATCCCGGCGGACGACGCGGACGACGACGCGGAGGGCGAGGAGAGGGAGGACCCGGGCGTCGTCACGCTCATGACGCTCCACACGGCCAAGGGCCTCGAGTTCCCGGTCGTGTTCCTCACCGGCATGGAGGACGGCACGTTCCCGCACATGCGGTCCCTGCACGACGACGCCGAGCTCGCCGAGGAGCGCCGCCTCGCGTACGTGGGCATCACCCGGGCGCGCGAGCGGCTCTACGTCTCGCGGTCCGCGGTGCGGTCGGCGTGGGGGATGGCCAACGAGTTCCCGCCCAGCCGGTTCCTCGAGGAGATCCCGGAGGAGCTGTGGGACTGGCGGCGGCGCGAGTCGTCGATGGCGACGCTGCGCGCGGGCGGGTCGGTCTGGGGCCGCGGCTCGGGGTCGTGGTCCGGTTCGCGGTCGGGGTTCGGGTCGGGGGCGCGGTCAGGGGCCGCCGACGACGGGTCTACCATCCGCGGCCCTCGTTCCTCGGGCAGCTCCCGCCAGTCCCGCCACGACCCGTCGTCGTCGGCCCCTGCCCGCGCCGCGTTCGGCTCGCCGTCCGGTGGGGCGAAGTTCGGGTCGGCGACGCCGCGGGCCGACGGGGACGTGCCGAACCTCGCGGTCGGGGACAAGGTGACCCACGACGCCTACGGGCTGGGGACCGTCGTCGCGCTCGAGGGCGCTGGCCCGAACGCGGTCGCGAAGATCGACTTCGGGGCCGACGGGACCAAGCGCCTCCTGCTGCGCTACTCGCCGGTGACCAAGCTCTGAGAGCGCCTCGGCGCCGCGACAGCGACCTCCGACGGACGTAGCGACGTACCGGGTGCCGTGGACCGCTCTCTGGGCCGGGATCGCTCTCCCGGCGTGCGGGGGTGCGCCCGGCGAGTCAGCCGATCGTGCCCAGGGCGCGATAGGCGACGACGAACGCTGCTGACACGACGGCGGTGCCCACGACGGCGGTCGCGACCGGCAGGGCTCCCCGGAGCCTGCGCGCGAGCATGCCGGCGAGCAGCGCGAGCGAGACCACGCCGATCACGACCCAGTAGGCGGCGCCCGTCGTCTCGACGACGGTCGTGAGCCCGTACACCGACTCGCCGACGCCGATGCCCGCGAGCACCGCGGTGCCGAGAGCGGCGTGGACGCCCGTGCGCCACAACCACGCCGCCGCGACCCCCACGAACGGTCCGACGACCAGGCCGACCGCGCCGAACATCGTCGGGTCGTAGAAGAACCCGCGCAGGTCGGCGGCGACGGTGTAGCCGACCACGAGCACGACGAAGCTCGCGGCGCCCAGCACGGCGGCGTGCCACGTCCGGGTGCGCGGGTCGCGTGCGGACCAGGCGACCAGCAGCGCGGTGAGCAGCGTCCAGCCGCTCGCCGAGTTCGCGAACGGCGCCGCGGCGTCGGGGAGGAACCCCTGGGCGTACGACGTCACGCCGCCCAGCAGGAAGCTCGCGACGAGGACGACGGCACCGCGCCGCCACGGGTGACCGGGCGACGCCGTGACCCGGACGGGTCGGGTCGGTGCCGACGGGCGGTCGTCGGCGCGGTCAGGGGGCGAGGTCGTCTCGGGCACGCCACGACGCTAGGCGGCCGGGGCTCGCCGGGCGTCACCCCGTCGTCGGGCACCGGGGCGGGAGGCGTCCTACCGTGGCAGGACGACCGAGCCCCGAGGAGCCTCCCGTGACCCAGCCGGCCGCCCGTCCCGCCCCCGCGCCCGCCCCCTGGCCCGACCTCGACGTGCGGCGGTGGGAGCCGACCCGCCGGCCGCTCCACCTGTTCACGCAGGTGATCGGCAAGGTCGTGCTGGACCTGACGCCGTTCGTCAACCACTGGTGGAACGTCGCGTTCCACGTGACGTCGCGCGGGTTCGTCACGCCCGTGATGCAGGTCGGCGACCGCGCGCTCGACGTCGAGATCGACCTCGTGGCGGAGCGCGTCGAGTTCCGCACGTCCGACGGGAGCACCGAGACGATCGCGCTGGGGCCGATGTCCGTCGCCGACTTCTACGCGCGGACGCTCGCGTGCCTCGACCGGCTCGACGTTCCCGTGCGCGTGTGGTCGACGCCGCGCGAGATCCCCGACCCCGTGCCGTTCGAGCAGGACACCGCGGTCGGGGAGTGGGACGGCGACCGCACGCGGACGTGGCTCGCGACCGTGCAGCGGGTCGTCGCGGTGATGGAGCGGTTCCGCTCCGGCTCCTACGGCAAGTCGAGCGGTCCGCGCTTCTACTGGGGCGCGTTCGACCTGGGGCTCACGCTCTTCAACGGGCGGCCCTTCCACCAGCCGGACGACGTCGAGCCCATCTACCGCTACGCGGAGAACGCCGAGAACCTGGCCGTCGGCTACTGGCCCGGTGACCCGACGACGCACGCCGACCAGGTCTACGCGTACGCCTACCCGCAGCCGCCCGGGGTGACGGACCTCGACCTCGCGCCCGGGTACTGGGACCCGGGCCTGCGCGAGGTCGTGCTCCCGTGCGGGGTGCTGCGCGACGCGGCGGACCCCGACGCCGTCCTGCTCGCGTTCTTCGAGCGCTCCTACCGTGAGCTGGCGACGGCCGCCGGGTGGGACCTCGCCGCGTTCACGGGGCCGGTCCCTCCCGGCTGAGGGCAGCACGGGACCGGGGGCACCGGGGTCAGGAGGCCTTGCGGTGCTGGGTCGCGAGCGCGACGCGCAGTCCCGCGACGTCGGACCCCGCCGCGGTGAGCGCGTCGACCAGCGCGCGGTGCGCCGTCGAGCCCTTCGCCCGCGCGACGGCGGCGAGGACGTGGCCCGAGTCGATGGCGCGGGAACCTGCGTGCACCGCCTCGCGCAGCGAGAGCTCGAGCGCCTTCTTCGCCTCGGGCGTGAACGGGATGTGCGACCGGCGGGTGCGTCGCCCGCGCGTGCGTTCGTCGTCGCCCGCGCGGTCCAGCGCCCCGGGCCCGAACGCCGCGTCCGTGCGGGCACGGATCTCGTCGAGGTCGATCCCGAGGGCGGCGAGCGCCGGGCCGTCGAGCGTGTCGTGGCGGCGCGCGGAGTCGACCTGGCGTTCGAGGCCGTCGACGCCGACCGAGGCGAGGGCGGCGGCGCCCGCTCCGTCGTCCTGGCGGGCGAGGGAGAGGAGCAGGTGCGCTGCGTCGATGGCGTCGTCGCCGCGGGTACGGGCGACCTCCTGGGCGCCGACCACCGTGTCGCGGGCGTCGGCGGCGAAGCGTTCGAACATGTCATGACCTCCTGGTGGTTCGGGACGCGCCGTACTTCTTGTGCACGGCCTGGCGAGTGACGCCGAGGCGGTCGGCGATCTCCTGCCACGACCAGCCGAGCGCACGGGCGTGCTCGACCTGCAGCACCTCGAGGCGCTCGGCGAGCACGCGCAGCGACCGCACGGCGCGCAGCCCCGTGTCGGGATCGGTGCTGCTCGCGGCGTCCATGTCGACGGGTTCCATGGATGTCAATCTAGGTTGACGCCCCGCCATGTGTCAACAAGGGTTGACGAACGGTGGTGCGTGGACGCGCCCCCAGGACGTCGAAGACGGTCGACTAGGGTCGTGGCGCCGCGCCGGCGTCCAGGAGGCGCAGGGGGCACCGACGACGGAAGAGGAACAGATGCACCAGCGGTCCATCGCGCCCGGGGGTCGTGCGCGCCGCGCGCTCCTGGCGGTCATGGCGGGCGCGACCACGGCGACGCTCGTCGCCGGGTGCGTGACGGTCAGCCCGGAGGCGCCCGCCGGGGAGCCGTCGGCGCCGGTCGACGCGGCGCCCGCCCGGTCCACGGACCCCTCGCCGGTCGTGGTCGAGGGCCACGTGCGCGGGGTCGACGTGGAGGCGAAGGTCGGGCCGGTCGTCGTGGACGGCGACCTCGCGGTGCTCCGGGTCGAGGTCGAGGCCACCGGAGGCGACGAGGCGGTCATGGCCGGGTTCGTGTTCGCCAACCGGGCGCTGACCCAGGAGGACTCGTTCGACGGCGTGCGGCTCGTCGACCTGGAGACCGGCGTCGTCCGAGAGGCGGCGCGGACCCCGGACGGGGTCGCGCTGGCGTCCCTGGGCGAGGAGTACATGCTCTCTCCTGGCCGCGAGCCCGTCGTCGGGCACGTCGCGTTCGACGCCCCGACGACGGCCACCACCTCGGTGCTCGTCCCGGCCGTGGGCCTGGTCGAGGGCGTGCCCGTGGTCGAGGCCGCCGACGCGGACGGCCTGACCGTCCCCGTGGAGGAGCTCGCGCCGGGCGGCCTCGCGGACGTCGTCGCGTCCTCCGCCTACCTCGAGACGTTCAGCACGACGGCCGGCGACGCCGTGCGCACGCGCGACGCGCACGACGTGGTGAGCGTCGTCGTCGACTCCGACGTCCTCTTCGACGTCGACTCGGACGTGATCGGCCCGGACGCGGGCGAGGCGCTCGACGCGGTCGTCGCGCAGCTCGCGCTCGCGGCCGACGGCGACCTGGTCGTCGTCGGGCACACCGACGACCAGGGCGAGGAGGCCGCGAACCAGGAGCTCTCGGAGCGGCGTGCACGGGCCGTCGCGGACCGGCTGGCGGAGATCGCCGACCTGGGTCGTTTCGACGTCCAGGTCGAGGGGCGCGGCGAGAGCGAGCCCGTGACGACGGAGGCGACCGACGAGGCGCGCGCGCTCAACCGCCGGGTGACCGTCGAGTTCACGCCCGCCGCGGACGCCGCGACGGTCGAGGCGCCGTCGACCGACGGGCTCGTCGCCGCGGAGGGCCCGACCGTCGAGGGCCTGGGCGGCGCCGTCGTCCTGCACGGCGACGGGGTCGGCGGGATCCAGCGTCTGCACGTCGAGCTGGTCGAGGTGCGGCGCGCCGGCGGGTACCTGGTGGGCGAGCTGGCCGTGCGCAACGACGGTCCGGAGCAGGCGTCGTTCGTCAGCGTCCTCGGCTCCGTCCGGGACGGTCGGGGCGATCTCGGTCTGGGACTGCTCGGTGCGAGCAACGTGACCCTGCTCGACGGCGGGGTGCGGGTCTATCCCGTCGACTACCTCGTCGACCAGGACTTCTACGAGCTGCAGGCGCGCAACGTCCTGGCCGACGCCTCGGTCGGCTCGCTGGCGTCGGGGACGACGTCGACCGTGAGCGTGGTCTGGCCGGACCTCGGCTCCGACACGGTCGTCGTGGACGTGCCCGAGGGGTCGACGTCGGTCACCGACGGCAGCACGCCCATCCGGTTCGTCGACGTCCCGGTCTCGGGCTGAGGCCTCGCGGACCGCGGACCGTGCCCACGCGGGCCGCCGCGTGACGAACGGAACACGTGGCACCGGGCGCGGTCCGCGGCCGATCGATAGGAGCCCTGGCCTTCCCGGGCTACCCTGTACGGGGATGTCTTGATGTCGAGACATCGGTCATGCCGCACACGGCGCATCAGACGGAAGGACGCAGCAGGGTGGACCTGTTCGAATACCAGGCGCGCGACATCTTCGAGAAGCACGGCGTGCCCGTGCTGGGCGGGGTCGTCGCGACGACGCCCGAGGAAGCCCGCGCAGGCGCTGAGAAGCTCGGCGGCGGCACCGTGGTCGTCAAGGCCCAGGTGAAGACCGGCGGCCGCGGCAAGGCCGGCGGCGTCAAGCTCGCCCACTCGCCCGAGGAGACCGCCGAGAAGGCGTCCGAGATCCTCGGCATGGACATCAAGGGCCACACGGTCCACCGCGTCATGGTCGCCCAGGGCGCCAAGATCGCCGAGGAGTTCTACTTCTCGGTGCTCCTCGACCGGTCGAACCGCAACTACCTCGCCATGTGCTCCGTCGAGGGCGGCATGGAGATCGAGCAGCTCGCGGTCGAGCGCCCCGAGGCGCTCGCCAAGGTCGCGGTCGACCCGATCGTGGGCATCGACGAGGCCAAGGCGCGCGAGATCGTCGACGCGGCCGGCTTCGCCGAGGAGCTCAAGGCCCCGGTCGCGGCGGTCATCCAGAAGCTCTGGACCGTCTTCACGGCCGAGGACGCGACGCTCGTCGAGGTGAACCCGCTCGTCCGCACCGAGGACGGCTCGATCATCGCGCTCGACGGCAAGGTCACGCTGGACGACAACGCGTCGGAGGTCCGTCACCCGGACCACGAGGCGCTGGAGGACAAGGAGTCGACCGACCCGCTCGAGGCGAAGGCCAAGGCGAACGGCCTCAACTACGTCAAGCTCGACGGCGAGGTCGGCATCATCGGCAACGGCGCGGGGCTCGTCATGAGCACGCTCGACGTCGTCGCGTACGCGGGCGAGGCCCACGGCGGCGTGAAGCCCGCCAACTTCCTCGACATCGGCGGCGGCGCCAACGCGCAGGTCATGGCGAACGGCCTCGACGTCATCCTCAACGACCCGCAGGTCAAGTCGGTGTTCGTCAACGTCTTCGGCGGCATCACCGCGTGCGACGAGGTCGCCAAGGGCATCGTCGGCGCGCTCGAGATCCTCGGCGACGAGGCCTCCAAGCCGCTCGTCGTGCGCCTCGACGGCAACAACGTGGACCTCGGCCGCGCGATCCTGCGCGAGGCGAACCACCCGCTCGTGACGCTCGCCGAGACCATGGACGGCGGCGCCGACAAGGCTGCCGAGCTGGCCAACGCCTGATCGCCCGAAGACGCGGAAAGCTGAGACAGAGAACACCATGTCGATCTACCTGAACTCCGACTCCAAGATCATCGTCCAGGGCATCACCGGCGGGATGGGTGCCAAGCACACCGCCCTCATGCTCGACTCGGGCGCGCAGATCGTCGGCGGCGTCAACGCCCGCAAGGCCGGCACGACCGTCACGCACAAGGACCACGAGGGCAACGACGTCACGCTCCCCGTGTTCGGCACGGTGGCCGAGGCCATGGCCGAGACCGGCGCGAACGTGTCCGTCCTCTTCGTCCCGCCGGCCTTCACCAAGGACGCCGCGATCGAGGCCGTCGACGCCGAGATGCCGCTCATCGTCGTCATCACCGAGGGCGTCCCCGTCCAGGACACGGCCGAGGTCTGGGCCTACCTGCAGGGCAAGAAGACGCGCATGATCGGCCCGAACTGCCCCGGCATCATCACGCCGGGCGAGTCGCTCGCCGGCATCACCCCGCACACCATCACGGGCAAGGGCCCGGTCGGTCTCGTGTCGAAGTCGGGCACGCTGACCTACCAGATGATGTACGAGCTCAAGGACCTCGGGTTCTCGACCGCCATCGGCATCGGCGGCGACCCGATCGTCGGCACCACGCACATCGACGCGCTCGAGGCGTTCGAGAACGACCCCGAGACCAAGGCGATCGTCATGATCGGCGAGATCGGCGGCGACGCCGAGGAGCGTGCCGCGGCCTACATCAAGGACCACGTCACCAAGCCGGTCGTCGGGTACGTCGCGGGCTTCACCGCCCCCGAGGGCAAGACGATGGGCCACGCCGGCGCGATCGTCTCCGGCTCCGCGGGCACCGCGCAGGCCAAGAAGGAGGCCCTCGAGGCCGTCGGCGTCAAGGTCGGCAAGACGCCGTCCGAGACCGCCGCGCTCCTGCGCGAGGTCCTCGCCTGACCCTGGGTCTGCCGTAGGACCCACGACCCGGGTCCGCGCACCCGACGCCCCGCGACCGGTCCGCCGGTCGCGGGGCGTCGTGCGTCCGGGCCGACGCCCGACGTCAGGTGGCCGGGTCGCGGTCGCCGCTCGGGACCGTCGGCGCTCCCGAGGCGGCCAGCCACGCGTCGAGGCGCACCCACTGCGCGTAGAGCCACGCGGCGCGCTCCTCGTCGCCCGCCGGGAGCGCGTCGCGGGGCGTCGCCCAGATCTTGAGCGTGAGGCGCTTGTCCATCGGGAGCTCGCGCCAGATGTCGCGCACCGTGACCAGACGCTCGAGGCCGGTGTGCGCGACGACCGCCACGCCCGTCGTCGGCGTCGCGTCGAGCGCGGCGAGGAACCCGCCCACGTGCGGCGCCATGACGTGCGGCATCCCCTCGGCGAGGACGGCGAGGTCGTCCTCGCCGGACGCGCGCAGCGCGGCGATCCGGGCGTCCCGTCGGCGCGGCGTGACGTTCCCGCCCTCGGGGAAGAGCAGCACGGCGGAGTCCGGCGCGAGGTCGGTGGCGAGAGCGGCGACCGCCTCGCTGCCCGACGGCGCGCCGTGCGGGCGGCGCGAGCGCGGCACGACGAAGTACGCGGGGACGCGGTGGAGCAGGACGTCGATGGCGGGGTCCCACTGGAGCGTGTCCTTGAGCACGACGCGCGGCTCGCGCCCCGCGGCGTTCACGATCCGGTCCATGAGCACGAACGAGTCACCGGGTCCGGCGTGGCGGCTCACCACGAGCACCGGTGCCCCGTCGAGGCCCTCCGCCTCGCTGAGGTCGACGTCGATCCGCAGGCGTAGCGTCCAGCGCACCTGCCAGAACAGCACCGACAGCATCCGGCCGGCGAGCCGCACGTGCGCGCGCCGGAACGCGGGCCGGTGCAGCGCCCACCCGAAGCCCGAACCCACCCAGAGCCCGAACAGGGCCACGAGCGCGGCCGCGTCCCAGACGACGTAGAAGCTCGCGACCCACAGCACGCGCGGGGCACGGAGCCGGCCAGGGAGGGCCCAGCTCACGATCCCGCCGACGAGCAGGACGAGCATGATGCTCGTCGGGACGAGCAGCACCGCGAGGACGACGACGGCCGGCGCGAGCACCAGCCGGCGGACCCACCGGGGCGGAGGCGGGACGTTCACGCGTCCCCGCCCAGCTCGTCCAGGTAGCGGCGCGACGCCGCGTACGACGAGGCGGCGCGGGCGCGCGTCGTGTCGAGCCGACGCGACGACGAGAGCCGGTCGTCGCCGGGCAGCGGTCCGCCGCTCGGCAGGACGTGGACGGTGACGTCGTCGGGGACCTCGGCGAGCTCGCGCGCGAACCGGTGCCGTCGGGAGATCTCGAACGTCACCTTCGCGACCTCGACCGCGGTCCGGGGCGGCCGCAGCGGCTCCTCGATCCGCCCGACCTGGAGCACCCAGACCGTCCGCGCGCCACGGCGCACGGCCTCGCCCAGCGGGATCGAGGAGACCACGCCGCCGTCGACGTAGTGCTCGTCCCCGATGCGCGTGGGCGGCAGCGCGCCCGGGACGGACGCCGACGCGAGCACGGCCTCGACGAGCGGGCCGTCGCTGAACCAGCGCTCCGCCGCCCGCTCGATCGACGCCGCCGCGACGACGAGCGGCACGGCGAGGTCGGCGAACGTCGTGCGCTCCCCGAGCACCTGGCGCAGGAGCGCGCGCAGGGGGGCAGGGCTGGCGAGGTGGGTGCGCGTCGTCGCGAGCCGGTGCACCTGGCGGTACCAGGCCTCGCCGTAGACCTGCGCCGCCGCGGGCGACGACCACGCGGACTCGAGACGCGGGACGACGGCGGGCGTCGGGTCCGCAGCGAGCGCCGCCCCGTTGATCGCGCCGATCGACGTCCCGACCACCAGGTCGGGCGTGATGCCGCGTTCCAGCAGCGCGCGCAGCATGCCGATCTGGACCGCGCCGCGCACGCCTCCGCCACCCAGGACGAACGCGGTGGGGGCGGGCGCCGTCGTCATGGACCGATCGTAGGCGCGGGTAGGCTGGCGCGCCGGGGCGAATGCCACGTACCGACCACTCGATCGACGACGATGGGCACCATGAGCACCACCAGCACGACGCGTGGTGCGCGCACGCGCACCGTGGACGGCAGCCCGGCCCCCGCACCGGTCGTGGTCCGGCGCGGGCCGTCCGGCGTGCTCGCAGCGCTCCAGGCGCTCGCGCTGTCCCTCGCGGTCGTCGTCCTGCCGGGTGTCGTGGCCTTCCTCGCGTCGTCCACCGGGTCCTCCGAGGGCACGGGGTGGGGCCAGTCGGTGACGATCGCCGCGGGCTTCTGGCTCCTCGGCCACGGGGTCCCGCTCGTCGCGAGCGGGACGACGGTCACGCTGGTCCCGCTGGGGCTCACCGCGCTCGCGCTGTTCTGCTGTTTCGCGTCCGCGCGCCGCTCCGCGCACACGACCCTGTCCGCCTGGGTCGCGGGCACCGCGACCTACGCGCTCGCCACGCTCGGCGTCGCGCTCCTCGCCGGGTCCACCCCGCCGTGGGGCCTCGCGGTCGCCGTCGTCGGGGGCGCGCTCGTCGGCGGGCTCGGCCTCGGCGCCGGGATCCTCGCGCGGCCGGACGCTCCGTTCGTCGGCGACCTCACGCAGCGGCTCGACGGGTGGCTCCCGCCGTCGGTGCGGCTCGGGCTGCGCGGCGGCCTGCTCGGCACGAGCCTGCTCGCCGGCGTCTCCGCCGTCGTCGTCGGGGCGTGGCTCGTCGCCGGGCGCGCGACGTCGGGCGACATCGTCGCCGGGCTCGTGCCCGGGACCGTCGGCGGCATCGTCCTCGCGCTCGCGCAGCTCGCCGTCCTGCCGAACGTCGTGGCCTGGGCGGGGGCGTGGCTCGTCGGGCCGGGCTTCGCCGTGGGCGAGGGCAGCACGTTCGCCCCGACCGGCTCCGAGCCCGGCGCGCTCCCGGCGATCCCGCTGCTCGGCGCGCTGCCCGGCGACGACTGGACCAACCCGTTGACGCCCTGGGTGCCCGCGGTCGTCGTCGTCCTCGGGGTCGTGGCGGGGGCGTTCGTCTGGCGCCGCCTGCGCGACGTGACCGGCACCCACCCGGACGACGACGTCCGGTGGCTCGACGTCGGTCTCGCCCTGGGCGGTGTCGCGCTCGGTGCCGGCCTGATCGTCGGCGTCGTGAGCTGGCTCGCGGGCGGAGCGGTCGGGCCCGGGCGCCTCGAGGTCGTCGGCGCCGACGCGCTCGTCGTCGGAGCCCTCGCCGCGGCCGAGATCGGCGGCGGCGCCGCGCTCGCGATCCTGTGGTCGCGGCTCGACGTCCTGGGCCGCCGCCACGCCGACCCTGACCTGCCGACGTAGAGCCGCGTTCCGCCGAGGTAGAGCCGTGGTTCAGCCTCCGGCCCGCCGGGTTGGGTCCGCGGTGGGGGCGGCCTCGGTGCTCGGGGCTGCGGCGCCGTCACCCTGGTCTGTCGGCCGTGGGTTCTAGGAGCGCCGCTCTGACGCCCCTTCGCATCCGAGCCCACCCCCACCGCTCGGCCGTCGTCTGGCCATGGCTCGGCGAGCCGACCAGGCGGTCCTGACAGGCCGAACAGCCGACCGTGGCTCGTCAGACGACCAGGACGAACCGAGACCCACCTGTTCGGCGTGATGTGGCGACGACAAGGTCGCCTCGCGATCTCGACGCGACCCACGACCCGCAGCCGCGGCGCAGCGGTGCGGCGGTGTCGTGCCGAGGCCGGATGCGGCAACGGGAACCTGAGTCGCGAACGGACACCGCGGGTAGTCGCCCGGGTGAGTGCCGACCAGGGCGAGAGGACGCCGGTCGGGGTGGGTGGTGGTGCCGCGTCGTGGCGGGCCTGGCGGGAGCCGCGAGGAACGAGCGGCGGATGGTAGACGCGGCACCACCACCCACCCCGACCACCCAGGCCAGCCACACGCCGTCGAACACGACAACCACGGCTCTACCTCGCGCAACCACGGCTCTACCTCGGCGGACTGCGGTTCTCACGGGCCGAGCGTGGGTCATCTCGGGAGGTTCAGGCGGTCGGTGACGTGATTGCGGGCTTGCCTTCGACGGGGGCCGCGGCGGCGGGGTCGGTGAAGGCCCGGCGCGGCACGACGGCGAGCAGGAGGACGGCGGCGACGAGCGCCGTCGCGCCGCAGACGACCCAGACGGTGACGTACCCGCCGAACGATCCGGCCGTGCTCTCGGTGGCGCCGCCCTGGAGCGCGGCGCCCGCGAGCGCGATGCCGAAGACGCACGACGCGATCGCGCCGCCGACGGTCTTCACGGAGTTGGTGAGGCCGGTCGCGACGCCGGTGAGCGTCGGGGGCGCGGCGGCGGCGGCCGCGGCGGGCAGTGCGGCGACCAGAGCTCCGGAGCCGAGCCCGACGATCACCATGTTGGTGAGCACGTTCGCGTACGTCCCGTGGAACGGCAGGAAGAGCAGGAAGCCGACGCCGACGAGCGTGGACGCGCCGACCAGGGTGAGGCGCGGCGTCGCGCGCCGGGCGACGCGGGGGTAGGACAGCGCGCCGACGATCATGCCGACGAGGTAGACGCCGATGAGGAGGGACGTCTGGAAGCCGGTCGTGCCGAGGCCGTACCCGTGCTCGGTGGGATCGGTGCGCGCGAACGTCGACAGCGGCGCCTGGGCGCCGAGCACGGAGACGCCGAACAGGCCGGCCGTGAGGAACACCGGGCCCAGCGTGGGGGAGCGGAACATGCGTACGTCGACGAGCGGGTCCTCCTGGCGCAGCTCCCACCGGGCGAACGGCCACAGCAGCGCGACGCCGAGCACCACGAGCGCCCACGGCGCGACCGCGGCGACACCTTCGAGGCGCAGCAGGCTGAGACCACCGGTGAGCGCGAGGAGTGCGAGCGAGACGAGCACGAGGCCGACGGTGTCGAAGCGTCCGCCTGCCGGGTCCGGGGACTCCTTCACCCCGAGCAGCACGACGACGAAGCACACGACGACGAGCAGCGCCGGGACGAGGAGCACGACGCGCAGCGGCAGCGCGTCGACGAGCGCACCGCCCGCGAGTGCGCCGAGGATGGCGCCGGTCTCGAGGGCCGCGACGAGGACGCCCGCGGCGCGCGCGGTGACGGCGGCGGGGTTCGCCAGGCGTCGGGCGCGCGACCACACGAGCGCGATCTCCAGGGGCAGCCACACGACGTAGAACCCCTGCACGGCCCACGCGACGAGGAACACCGCGAACGAGTCCGTGAACGGCAGGACGAGCGACGCGGCCGCGGTGACCGCCGTCGACCACAGGAGGATGCGCCGGTGGCCGACCATGTCGCCGAGCTTGGCCAGCGCGGGCACGACGAGGGCGGACAGCATGAGCTGGGAGCCCTCGAGCCAGTTCACGTCGGCGTCGTGCACGCCGAGGTGTCGCGCGATGTCCGTGAGCATCGGCGTGTAGTAGCCCTGGAGGACGCCGCTCGTCAGCTCGACGAAGGCGAGGAACCCGACGACGCCGGCCAGTGTCGAACCGGCGAGGCGCCCGGTGAGCGAGCGAGCCATCGCTGCTCCTTCTGCGTGGGAGGCGCGCGTCGTCGCGTGCCCCGTGAGGTGGGGGAGCGTCAGGGTAGCCGCTCGAGCAGGGCACGGTGGAACCGTTCCCCCCGCTCGAGCTCGGCGACCTCGACGCGTTCGTCGACGCCGTGGATGGTCGCGCGCAGCTCGGCGGACATCGCCAGGGGTGCGAACCGGTACACGGCGGGCGCGAACCGGTGGAAGTGCCGCGCGTCGGTCGCCTGCATCGTGATGTAGGGGGCGGGGAGCGCGTCGGGGTGCGAGACGCCCACGCACGCCGCGAGGAGAGCGAACCGCTCGTCGTCCACGGGCGACTCGGGGGAGGGTTCGCTCGCCTCGACGACCTCGATCTGGACCTGCCGGTCGTCGACGCGCCGCCGGACGCGCTCGACGGTGCCCGCGACGGTCTCGCCGAGCGCGATCCGCAGGTTGACGGTCGCGGACGCCTGCGACGGCAGCACGTTCGCGGCCGTGCCGCCGGAGAGCATCGTCGGCGCTACGGTCGTGCGGACGATCGCCGCGGCCTCGCCGCCCATCGCGGCGAAGGTCTGCGCGGACACGGGCGGCGCGGCGGCCAGGGCGCGCAGCGCGGTGCGCGCCGGTCCGCTCGCGCGGTCGGAGAAGATGCGGAGCATGCGCGAGATCGCGACGGGCGTGCGCGCGGGGAAGGTGCGTGGGCCGAGGCGCTCGACGGCGCGCGCGACCCGCCGGACCGCCGTCGTCGTGGGCGGCGCGGAGGCGTGGCCGCCCTCGCCGCGCGCGGTGAGGCGCAGCGTGAGCACGCCCTTCTCGCCGACCCCGATCATCGCGGCGCTCCCGGGGACCAGGGGGAGGGGGGAGTCGGTGACAGCGCCGCCCTCGTCGAGCACGAGCCACGGGATCACGCCGCGGTCGCGCAGGGTCGTGGCGATCGCCGCGGCGGCCGCGCCGTGCGACTCCTCGTTGCCGCCGAACGAGAGGTAGACGTCCCGCGCGGGTGTGAAGCCTGCGGCGAGGAGGTTCTCGACCGCCTCGAGCACGACGACGAGCGGCCCCTTGTCGTCGAGCGCGCCGCGCCCGTGGACCCAGCCGTCGGCGACGCGCCCCTCGAAGGGCGGGTACGTCCAGGCGTCGCTCTCGTCGACGGGGACGACGTCGTAGTGCGCCATGAGCACGAGCGGCGCCTCGTCGGACCGGCCGCGCCACCGGTAGAGCAGCCCGAGGTCGGTGATGCGCTCACGGTCGAGGTGCGCGTGGACCAGGGGGTAGAGCTCGGGGAGGAGGTCGACGAGCTCGTCGAAGGGCGCGAGCCCCCGCTGCTCCAGCTCGGCGGACACCGTGGGGATCCGGACGAGGCGGGCGAGCCGTTCGTCGCTGCCCGGCCGAGGGGTCACGGTCGTGGTCGTCATGGGCACACCCTAGAGACTCGATGTCACGAGCAGGTGACGGAGTCTCATGTCGGGTGTCTCGGGCGGTCCCGGACCTAGGTCGTCACGACGACGCGGGTGCCGGGGTGGGGAACCAGCGCGCGAACTTCTCCTCCAGCGCGTGGGTGCGCTCGACGTCGCAGCGCTTCTCCGCCGAGACCGTGATCGCGCCGTCGAGGCACTGCTGGTGCGCCAGCGCGACGTCCCACGTGACGAGCGTCGAGACCATCTGCAGCGCGAGCATCGCGGAGAGCCCGACCCCGATGCCCAGCGCCGGGACGAGCGCGCCGCGCACGCGCGCCCGCCAGACGGCCACGAGCGCGCGGATGCCCACGACGATCGCCCCGAGCGCGAGCGCGAGGCTCACGGCCTGCCACGGGAACGGCATGGTGCTCACGACGATCACGGAGAGCAGGAGCAGGCCGAAGTGCAGCACGCGCCGGGTCGCCTGCCGTGCGAGCTCGGGGTCAGGTTCCGCCGGCTCGGGCGGCGCCGGAGGCCTACCCTCGGCGGGCGCGTGCGGGGCCGGCCACCCCGGCGGGGGCGGGGGGAGCGGGGCACCCGGGCCGGGGCCGGCGCCGGGCGGGACCGGCGCGTCCGGACGCGCGCCCTCCTCCGGCGGCTGCGGCGGCTCGGGTCGAGGCTGCTGCGGCGCGTCGGGACGGGGCGGTGCGTACGGGTTGCCCACGGGCAGCTCCTCGGTCGGTCGGGCGGCTCGCGGTACATTCTCCCATCGGAGACCGGGTGCCCGGGAGGGCCCCCGCCCCCGCCCGCCGAGCCCGACGCTCGAGCCACCCTGAGCCACCCCGACCCCCGCAGGAGCACCGTGCAGACGCCGTCCGGCCACCCCGTCGAGTCCACCTCCGCCGCCCGCGTCGTCGTCCTCGTCTCGGGCGCGGGCAGCAACCTCGCCGCGATCCTCGCCGCGCACGACGACGCCGCCTACGGGGCGCGCGTCGTGGGCGTCGTGTCGGACAAGGCCGACGCGGGCGGTCTCGACCTCGCCCGCGAGGCCGGGATCGCCGCCGTCGTCGTGGCGCCGGGGGACTTCGACGACCGGGCCGCGTGGAACGAGGCGGTCGCGCAGGCGGTCGACGTGTTCCGGCCCGACCTCGTGGTGCTCGCCGGCTTCATGCGCATCCTCGGCCCGGCGTTCG
This sequence comes from Cellulosimicrobium sp. SH8, assembly GCF_025818875.1. NCBI lineage: Bacteria > Bacillati > Actinomycetota > Actinomycetes > Micrococcales > Promicromonosporaceae > Cellulosimicrobium > Cellulosimicrobium sp. SH8. Next base: position 193,246 of record NZ_JAMXMH010000013.1, read on the forward strand.
TCGGGCGCTTCGCGGGCCGCACGATCAACACGCACCCCGCGCTCCTGCCGTCGTTCCCGGGCGCGCACGGCGTGCGGGACGCGCTCGCGTACGGGGTGCGCATCACGGGGTGCACCGTCCACGTGGTCGACGACGGCGTCGACACCGGGCCGATCATCGCCCAGGTCGCCGTCCCGGTCGAGGACGGCGACGACGAGTCGTCGCTCCACGAGCGCATCAAGGTCGCAGAGCGCGCGCTGCTCGTCGAGACGGTCGGCCGCGTCGCGCGCGAGGGCCTGCGCGTCGAGGGCCGCCGGGCCCTGCTGGGCTAGGCGCCGGGGTCCTCCGCGTCCTCGCCGGTGGCCTCGCCCGCGGGCGGGAGGTCGCGCGGCGCGAGGACGGCGAGGGCCTGGTAGGTCTCGCGACGCTCCTGGGGCGCCGCGCGCCCCTCCTCGAGCGAGCGCGCGGTCCAGCGTTCGAGCAGCTCCGCGAGCTCGCGGGACATCGTCGCTGCCTGCTCGGCGGTGAGCACGAGCGTGCTGAGCGCGAGGATCCGGTCCTCGCGGGACCCGGTCTGGCTCCCGCGCCGGAACGTCTCCTCGGCCCAGGCCAGGGCGGGGCGCACCACGTGGCGTACCGCGTCAGGTGTGCCCGGCTCGACGGCGTAGCTCTGCGCCACGTTCTTCCACACCCGGTCGCGGCGGTCGCGCGCGTGCTCGGGCGCCTCGACGATCATCCCGGCCTTGGCGAGCACGCGCAGGTGGAAGCTCACGGAGTTCGCGGGCTCGCCGGTGGCCTGGGCGAGGTCGGCGGCACGCGCGTGCCCGAGGACGGCGAGCTCCACGAGGATGCGCTGCCGCAGCGGGTGCGCGATGGCCCGCAGCGCTGCGGGGTCCTGGACGCGGAAGGTCTCGAGCACAGGCCGAGGCTAGCAACGCCCGGTACCGCGCACGCGGAGGTGCGCACAAACAGGTGCGCAACGACTATTGCGCAAGTGGAGTTGCGCACCTAGGTTCGTGCCATGACGAACCCGCCTGCCGCCTCGGTCGAGGACCACCCGCCCACCGGCCCGTCGTCGACGGCGGCTGCACCCGACCCCGCCGTCCCGGCCGCCGAAGCGCCGGACGCCTTCTCGCCGGTCGCCGCCCCCGGCGGTGCCGTCCCGCCGTCGCTCCTGCGCAACCGGTCGTACATGCTGCTCATGACGGGGATGACCGCGGAGTCGCTCGGCGCGGGCGTCGCGCTCTTCGCCGTGCCGCTCGTCGCCTACGGGATCACGGGCTCGGTCGTGCAGGCGGGCTTCGTCGCCGCCGTCGGTCAGCTCGGTGCGCTCCTCGCGACGCTGCCGGCCGGGGTCGTCGCGGACCGGGTCGACCGGCGGCGGCTCATCACCGTGTCCGCGAGCGTCGGCGCGGTGCTGTGGGCGACCGTCGCGCTCGCCGCGGGGCTCGGCTCGCTCACCGCCTGGCACCTCGCGGCCGTGCTCTTCGGGGCGTCGGTCGTCGGGGCGCTCGTCGACCCGGCCACGAGCGGGGCGTTCCGGTCCGTCGTGCCCGTGCCCCAGCTGCCGACGGCGCTCGCGGCCGTGCAGGGCCGCGACGCCGTCGCGAGCCTCCTCGCCGGGCCCCTCGGCGGCGTGCTCTACGCCGTCGCGCACGCCGTCCCGCTCGCCGGCGCCGCGATCGGGCACCTGGCCACCGCCGTCTGCACGGGGTTCGTGCGCGAGCCGCTCAACGGCGACGTCGCCGCGGCGCGCGCGACCCGACCCGCGGAGGCGCTGCGCGAGGGGCTCCGGTTCGTGTGGTCCGTGCCGCTGTTCCGCGCGCTGCTCGGCCTGTTCGTCGTCATCAACGTCGCGTTCGGCGGGCTCATGGTCGGGATCAACCTCGAGCTCGTGCGCACGGGCACGGCTCCGCTCCTCATCGGCCTCGTCGACCTCGCCGTCGGTCTGGGCGTGCTCGTCGGCGCGGTCCTCGCGCCCCGGCTGGTCGCGCGGTTCCGGGCGGGCGTCCTCGTCGTCGGCGCGCTCGGCACGCTGGCGGCGGGCGCCGTCGCGATGGCGGCCCTGAACTCGTACGTCGGGTACGTCCTCCTGCTCCCGCCGGCGCTCCTGCTGGTCCCCGCGGCGAACGCCTGCTTGTCCGGCTACGCGGCCGCGATCACCCCGCCGCAGCTCCAGGGGAGGCTCTCGTCCGTCCTCGGGCTGACCGGCCTCGCCGCCGGACCCCTCGTGCCGCTCGTCGGGAGCGGGCTCCTCGAACGGTTCGGGCTCGGGACGGCGCTCGTGGTGCTCGCGGGGCTCCTCGTCGTCACCGTCGCCGTCCTCAGCACGGTCCGGTCGCTCTGGCGGGTCGGCACCCCGGACACCTGGGCCGACGACGCGGCCGACCTCGCCGCGTCGGGCGTCGTGCCGGGCGAGCCCGTGGCGGCCGGCACGGGCCGGTAGACTCGTCCCGGCCGCGACTGGCGAGGGTGGGAACGACCACCGGGGAGCGGCCGGATCAACCTGCTGGTGCGTCGACCGCCTGGGCGCCTGGGTTCAGCCACTCGGTACCGGTGCACCGCCGGACCGCGACCGCGACCCAGAGGAGCCCCTCGTCATGTCCCACCCGGCCCCGCACGTGCCCTCCGCACCCGACGTCCAGCTCGCCGACGACGCGCAGCGCCCCGTGCGGCGCGCGCTCCTGAGCGTCTACGACAAGACGGGCCTCGTCGAGCTCGCCACCGCGCTCCACGCGGCAGGCGTGGAGCTGGTCTCCACCGGCTCCACCGCGTCGACGATCGCCGCCGCGGGCGTGCCCGTGACGAAGGTCGAGGACCTCACCGGGTTCCCCGAGTGCCTCGAGGGCCGCGTCAAGACGCTCCACCCGCGCGTGCACGCCGGGATCCTCGCGGACTCCCGCAAGGCCGACCACCTCGCACAGCTCGACGAGCTCGGCATCGCGCCGTTCGAGCTCGTCGTCGTCAACCTGTACCCGTTCGCCGCCACCGTCGCGTCGGGTGCCGGGCCGGACGAGGTCGTCGAGCAGATCGACATCGGCGGCCCCTCGATGGTCCGCGCGGCCGCGAAGAACCACCCGAGCGTCGCCGTCGTCGTCGACCCGGCCCGGTACGACGACGTCGTCGCGGCCGTGCGGGACGGCGGGTTCACGTTCGCCCAGCGCAAGCGCCTCGCGGCGCAGGCGTTCGCGCACACCGCGCAGTACGACGTCGCCGTCGCGTCCTGGTTCGCGTCGTCGTACGCGCCCGACGACGTGGCCTTCCCCGCGTTCACGGGCGCCACCTGGGAGCGGGCCGACGTCCTGCGCTACGGCGAGAACCCGCACCAGCAGGCCGCGCTGTACACGCACTGGCGGGGCGGGCTCGCCACGGCGACCCAGCTGCAGGGCAAGGCGATGAGCTACAACAACTACGTGGACGCCGACGCCGCGCGCCGGGCCGCGTTCGACCACTCGGGCCCCGCCGTCGCCGTCGTCAAGCACAACAACCCGTGCGGCGTCGCGACCGACGCCGACATCGCGGTCGCCTACCGCAAGGCGCACGCCACCGACCCGGTGTCCGCGTACGGCGGTGTGGTGGCGGCGAACCGTGTGGTGACGACCGAGCTCGCCGAGGCGCTCAAGCCCGTGTTCACGGAGGTCGTCGTGGCGCCGGGCTACGAGGACGGCGCGCTCGAGATCTTCGCGTCGAAGAAGAACCTGCGCGTCCTCGTGCTCCCGGAGGGAGAGCAGGTCGACCCGGTCGAGTTCCGTCCGATCTCGGGTGGCCTGCTCGTCCAGACGGTCGACCACATCGACGGCGTCGTGACCGCGGAGGACGGCACCGTCACCGGCGGCGACGACCCGCAGCACTGGGCCCTCGTGACGGGCGAGGCCGCCGACGACGCGACCCTCGCCGACCTCGCGTTCGCGTGGCGCGCGATCCGCGCCGCGAAGTCGAACGCGATCCTCCTCGCGCGCGACGGGGCCGCCGTCGGCGTCGGGATGGGGCAGGTCAACCGCGTCGACTCGTGCCGCCTCGCGGTCGAGCGCGCCAACACCCTCGCCGACGGCGAGGAGCGCGCGCGGGGCGCCGTCGCGGCGTCCGACGCGTTCTTCCCCTTCGCCGACGGCCTGCAGATCCTGCTCGACGCGGGCGTCCGGGCCGTCGTCGCACCGGGAGGGTCGATCCGCGACGCCGAGGTGATCGAGGCGGCGCAGGCGGCGGGCGTGACGATGTACTTCACGGGCACGCGCCACTTCGCGCACTGACACGACCCTGCTCGACGGCCCCGCTGGTCTCCGGACGGGCGGGGCCGTCGTGCACCGGGCGTCAGACCAGGGCGTCGCGGAGGCGGCGGGTCGGGTCGAGCGCGACGTCGAGGTCGACGCGGAGGTGGCCCGTGCGGTTCATCGCCTTGCGGACCGGGCCGACGTCGCGCGGCGAGTCGACGAGGAGGACCGCCCGCACCTCGGTGACCTGGCGCCCCAGGCCGCCGTCCGCCGTCGCGCCGCCGTCCGAGGTGGAGCCTGAGGCCGCCCCCGGGGCGAGGTAGAACGCGGCCCAGCCCTGGTGGCCACCGGTGCCGCCGGACGCGTCGCCACGGAACAGGACGGCGTCGCCCTCGGCGGGAACACCGAACAGGGCGAGGTCGTGCCCGAGCTGCTGGGAGAACACGTAGGGGGCGTGCCCGGGACCGTCGGGCTCGTCGCCGAGCAGCGCGGCGACGGTCGCGTCCGGGTCGTGGAGGGCGGCGGACCAGTGGCCACCGGGCACCGCGCCGAGCTGCGGGTGCTCGCGGGTCGCGCAGTCGCCGACGGCCCAGAGCCCGTCCAGGCCCGGCACGGCGCCGGTGGCGTCCACGGGCACGCTGCCGCGCACGTCGCGCGGGACCGCGCCGTCGAGCCAGTCCGTCGCGGGGCGGGCGCCCACGGCGGCGAGCACGAGGTCGGCGGGCAGCTCGCGCCCGTCGGCGAGCCGGACGCCGTCGGGCCGGACCTCCGCGACGGCGGCCCCGGTCACGAGCTCGGCGCCCGCGGCCGCGTACCAGGGCGCGAGGTGCGCGCCGACGGCCGGTCCGAGCTGGCGCCGGAGCGGGGCCTGCGCGGCCTCGAGGACCGTGACGTGCGCACCCGCGCCGGCCGCGACCCCCGCCAGCTCGGCACCGATCCAGCCGGCGCCGACGATCACGAGGCGGAGCCCGGGCCGCAGCGCGCCGCGCAGGGCCTCCGCGTCCTGCGCGGTGTGCAGGAGGCGGGCGTGCGCCCAGCCGTCGGGCCGCACGGGCGTGGAGCCGACCGCGAGCACGACGGCGTCGGCGGAGCGGCGCTCGCCCGACCGGGTCGTGACCTCCCACGCGCCGCCCCCGGGCGTCGAGCGACGCTCCAGCCGCGCCGCCGGGTCGGCGAGGCGGACCTCGTCGGCGAGGGCCTCGACGTCCACGCCCAGGTCCTCGGCCAGCCACGCGGGGCTCGGGCGGCTCAGGAGCTCCTTCGACAGCGGCGGCCGGTCGTACGGAGGAACGCCCTCCGCACCGAGGAGCGTCACGCGCCCCGTGAAACCTCGACGCCGGAGCGCGCTGACCGTCTGGGCGCCGGCGAGCCCCGCACCCACGACGAGGACCGACCCGGGCGCCTCCGGGTCCGCCGCGGGAGGGGACGCGCGGTGCGCGGCGGGTGGTGGGAGGACCGGCGGCTCAGCGGACGACATGCACCTCACGCTAGGTCACGACGGTAGGCTTCCGGACGTGGAAGGTGCAGCAGCGTGACCGACGTCACCGCGGACGGGGGGACGCGGCACCGACCGCCGGCCACGCTCGTGCCGGCGTGGCACCACGTCGACGACGAGCCGGGAGACGGGGAGGCCCCCGCGGGGGCGCGACCCGACGACGAGACCCAGCCGCCGGTCCCGGAACCGCCCGCGAGCCTCGCCCCCTCGCGCCAGCCGGCGATGTGGCTCGTGCTCGCCGGCGTCGCGGTCTCGACGCTCGTCGCGGTGCTCGTCGGCGCGCGCGCCGGCTGCTTCACGCTCGCCGGGCTGCTCGCCGTGGCCGGGGTGTGCCGCGCGGCCGTCCCGGGCCCGGGTCCCGTGGGGATCACCGTGCGCTCGCGCGGGCTGGACGTCTTCTTCTTCCTCGCGCCCGCCGTCGTCATGGCGTTCCTCGCGCTGACCCTCGACCAGGGCGAGATCTGATCCCTGCGGGGGCAGACGACGACGGGCCCGGACCGCGGTCGCGGTCCGGGCCCGTCTGGCGTGCGGGACGTCAGGCCTTGGGGGCCTCGTCCGTGCCGGGGGTCTCGTCCGCCGCGGGGGCCTCGGGCTCGTCCACCTCGACGACCTCGACGACCTCCTCGACCGCGACGACGTCGCCGTTCTCGTCCGTGACGACGACCTCCTCCTCGACCACGGCGGCGACCGCGCCCGCGCCGGCCGCGCCGGCCGCCGCGGAGTACGCCGGGGCCTCGGCCTCGGACAGCGTGACGACCTGGTCCTCGCCGAGGAGGTCGTCCTGCTTCGGGGCGAACGCGAAGGCGCGGTAGAACAGACCCGCGATCGCGGCGCCGAGGAGCGGCGCGACCCAGAAGACCCACTGCTGCTTCCACAGGTCGCCGTCGCCGGCGAAGACCGCCGAGGCCATCGAGCGGGCCGGGTTGAGCGACGCGTTGGTGATCGGCGCGGCGACGATGATGAGCGCGGTCAGCGTGAGACCGATGACGACCGGCGCGTACTGGACGCTCGCGCGCTTGTCGGTGACGCCGAGGATCACGCCCACGAACACGGCGGTGACGATCGTCTCGATGAGCAGCGCCTGCACGAGGCCGAACTCCGTGCCGCCCTGCGACGCCGTCGCGAGCGAGGAGAAGCTGCCGTACCCGTTGGCGGTCGCGACGAACACGCCGCCCCGGCCGTCCTGGCCGAGGAGCTGCGGGAGCGTCGAGGGCACGGTCGCGAGCAGGACGAGCCCGGCGAGGATCGCGCCCACGAGCTGGGCGACCCAGTACGGCAGGACGTCGCGCCACGCGGTGCGGCCGCCGATCGCGGCGCCGAGCGTCACCGCCGGGTTGAAGTGGCCGCCGGACACGTTGCCCACGGCCGCGGCGCCCGCGATCACCGCGATGCCGCCGGCGAGGCCGACGGCCAGGGCGTTCTGCTGGCTGACGAACGTGTAGAGCGCCACACCGACGATCGCGAGAACGAGGAAGAACGTGCCGAAGACCTCGGCGCCGAGGCGCGCGAGGAGGCTGGGCTGGACGACGGCGACGGTCTCCGTCGGCGCGGGGCGCGGGTCGTCGACGAAGCCCTCCGGTGCGCCGGGAGCGGTGGTGTCCTGGGACATGATCATCCTGTCTGGTTCGGTGGGTACTTTCGGGCAGTCCCGGCCCGGCCGCCACGGTGCGGCACCGGGAGGCGGTCGGGACGACGGCACGATGCCTGACCGAGTGCCCGGCCATTCCGGCATCTGGGGGCATCTTGCCACCACCACCCGGGAGATGTGTGGAAATCAGCGGTGCTCCACCTGAGAACGGACGGCCCGTCTCACGATGCGGTCGGTTCGCCGGGGACCGCGAAAGTATCTTGACGTCGAGAAGTCGAGTACCCTGGACCGCGGTCAGCAACGCCCCTGTGTGCGACGGACCGGGCCCCACGGGCCGCACGGTCGCCGTCCGGCTCCCGGGGGCACCAGTCCCCGACAGTTGGAGCGATCTGCGCATGGGCAAGATCAAGGTCGTCAACCCGGTCGTCGAGCTCGACGGCGACGAGATGACGCGCATCATCTGGCAGTTCATCAAGGACCGCCTCATCCACCCGTACCTCGACGTGGACCTCAAGTACTACGACCTGTCGATCCAGAACCGCGACGCGACGGACGACCAGGTCACCGTCGACGCGGCGCACGCGATCAAGCAGTACAACGTGGGCGTCAAGTGCGCGACGATCACGCCCGACGAGGCGCGCGTCGAGGAGTTCGGCCTCAAGAAGATGTGGGTCTCGCCCAACGGCACGATCCGCAACATCCTCGGTGGCGTCGTCTTCCGCGAGCCCATCATCATCTCGAACATCCCGCGCCTCGTGCCGGGCTGGAACAAGCCGATCATCATCGGCCGTCACGCCCACGGCGACCAGTACAAGTCGACGAACTTCAAGGTCCCCGGCCCCGGCAAGATCACGATGACGTTCGAGCCGGCCGACGGGTCCGAGCCGCAGAAGTTCGAGGTCGTGACCATGCCCGAGGAGGGCGGCGTCGCGATGGGCATGTACAACTTCAACGAGTCGATCCGCGACTTCGCGCGCGCCTCGTTCGCGTACGGCCTCCAGCGCGAGTACCCCGTGTACCTCTCGACGAAGAACACGATCCTCAAGGCCTACGACGGCGCCTTCAAGGACATCTTCCAGGAGGTGTTCGACGCAGAGTTCGCCGAGGCGTTCGCCGCGAAGGGCCTCACCTACGAGCACCGCCTCATCGACGACATGGTCGCCTCGGCCATGAAGTGGGAGGGCGGCTACGTCTGGGCCTGCAAGAACTACGACGGCGACGTCCAGTCCGACACCGTCGCGCAGGGCTTCGGCTCGCTCGGCCTCATGACGTCGGTCCTCATGACCCCGGACGGCCAGACCGTCGAGGCCGAGGCCGCGCACGGCACCGTGACCCGTCACTATCGCCAGCACCAGCAGGGCAAGCCGACGTCGACCAACCCGATCGCGTCGATCTTCGCCTGGACCCGCGGCCTCATGCACCGCGGCAAGCTGGACGGCACGCCCGAGGTCACCGAGTTCGCGCAGACCCTCGAGGACGTCGTCATCAAGACCGTCGAGGCCGGCCAGATGACGAAGGACCTCGCGCTCCTCGTCGGCCCGGACCAGGAGTGGCTGACGACCGAGGACTTCCTCGCCGCGCTCGACGAGAACCTCAAGGCGCGCCTGGGCTGATCGCCCTCAGCGCTCCCGACGGCGGCGCCCCTGCTCGCAGGGGGCGTCGCCGTTCGTCGTCCCTGCGCCCGCGCACCCGCCGCGGCCGGGATCGCGTCGCGCTCCGAGGCGGTCGCGTTGTGGGAGAGTGAGCGCATGACTTCCCCCGTGAACGTGACGGTGACCGGCGCGGCCGGTCAGATCGGCTACGCACTGCTCTTCCGCATCGCGTCGGGCCAGATGCTCGGCCCCGACACCCCCGTGCGCCTGCGCCTCCTGGAGATCCCGCAGGGCGTCAAGGCCGCCGAGGGTACCGCGATGGAGCTCGACGACTGCGCCTTCCCGCTGCTCGCGGGCATCGACATCTTCGACGACCCGACCGCCGCGTTCGAGGGGACGAACGTCGCGCTGCTCGTGGGCGCGCGCCCGCGCGGTCCGGGCATGGAGCGTGGCGACCTGCTCGAGGCCAACGGCGGCATCTTCAAGCCGCAGGGCCAGGCGATCAACGCGGGCGCGGCGGACGACGTCCGTGTCCTCGTCGTCGGCAACCCGGCGAACACGAACGCGCTCATCGCGGCGTCGAACGCGCCGGACGTGCCGAAGGACCGGTTCACCGCGATGACGCGCCTGGACCACAACCGCGCGCTGACGCAGGTGGCCAAGAAGGCGGGCGTGCCGGTGTCGGAGGTGCGCAAGGTGACGATCTGGGGCAACCACTCGGCGACGCAGTACCCGGACATCTTCCAGGCGGACGTCGCAGGGACCCCGGGCGCGCGGCTCGCGGAGGACCGCGAGTGGCTCGAGAGCACGTTCATCCCGACGGTCGCGAAGCGCGGCGCGGCGATCATCGACGCGCGCGGCGCGTCGTCGGCGGCGTCGGCGGCCAACGCCGCGATCGACCACGTGCGCGACTGGGTCCACGGCACGCCGGAGGGCGACTGGACGAGCGCGGGCGTGGTGTCCGACGGGTCGTACGGGGTTCCGACGGGCCTCATCTCGTCGTTCCCGGTGGTCTCCCGCGGCGGGTCGTGGGAGATCGTCCAGGGCGTCGAGCTGTCGGAGTTCTCGCGCGGGCGCGTCGACGCGTCGGTCGCGGAGCTCCAGGAGGAGCGGCAGGCCGTGGAGCAGCTCGGGCTGGTCTGAGCCGGGCTCCGGTCCCGTGGTTCGAGCACGGACCGCGGGACCAGGGCCGGTCCGGGGCCGGACGGGAGCGGGGGGGCGCGGGGGCGGGCGGCCGAGCGGAAAATCGCTGCGCCTGCGGGGGTACGACGCCGTAGGGTCGACGGGCCATGATCGACGCCACCCTGCCGACCGAGCAGCCCCCGAACCCCCCGACCGCCCCGAACCCCACCCCGGCGTCGGGCGCGTCGCGCGCGCCCGTCGACCCCGCCCGCCGCCTGGACTGGCGGCGGCTGCGCGGGCCGCTGGCCGCCGTCGCGCTCGTCGCGCTCACGCTCGGAGCGGTCGGCGCCGCGCTCGGGACCGTCATCGCGGGCTGGCTCGCGGACGACCCGACGACGGCGACGCTCCAGCTCCTCGCGGTGTGCGTCGTCGGCGCGGCGCTGCTCGACACCGCGGGCCAGGTCGTGTGGGCGGGCGTCGTGGACCGGGCCGAGGGTCGCCTGCGCGGCGACCTGCTCACGGCCGCCCTGCACCAGCCGCTCGCCACGCTCACGGAGCAGGCGGTCGGCGAGGTGCTCGACCGCGTCGACGACGACACGCACGCGGTCGGCACGTTGGTGCGCCGTCAGCTCTGGGGCGCGGGCCGTACGGTCGTCGGCGTGCTGCCGATGTGGGTCGTCGCGGGCCTGACCTGGTGGCCGGCCTGGATCCTCTTCCCGGTGCTCGGCGCCGTCGCCGCGGTGATCGTGCGTCCCATGCTGGGCGAGATCGCGCGCCGCAAGGTGATCGAGGAGGCCGCGTGGACGGACCACGCCGCGGCGTTCGAGGAGTCGGTCGCGGCGCGGGACGACCTGCGCACGAGCCTCGGGCAGTCGTTCGCGGTCCGGCGTCTCGCCGAGCGCTCGGCCCAGGTGCACCGCAAGTTCCAGGCCGTGCTCGTGATCGAGTCGCGCATGCTGCGGCGTGCCGGGCTCGTCCTCGCGTCGCTGCTCGCGGGCGTGGCCGTCGCGGGTGCTGCGCTCGCCGCGGACGGCGACCTGGGCGTCGACCGCCTCGTCACCCTGTTCCTCGTGACGGCGATGTTCGTCGGGCAGGTGGACAACCTGGTCCACCACCTGCCGGACATCCAGGAGGGCGTCGGGGCGCTCACGCGCATCCGGCAGATGCTCGCCGTCGAGCCCGAGCCCACGGGCGGGAGGGCGCTGCCCGACGGGCCCGTGGGGATCGAGCTGCGCGACCTCCACTTCTCGTACGCCGAGGGCACGTTCGCGCTCGACGGCGTGAGCCTGCGGGTGCCCGCGGGCGAGACGGTCGCGCTCGTGGGGCGGACGGGGTCGGGCAAGTCGACCCTGGCGTCGCTCCTCTCGCGCGCGGTCGAGCCACCGCGCGGCGCGGTGCTGGTCGGCGGCGTGGACGTGCGCGACCTCGACCTCCAGGCGCTGCGCGCCGCGGTGGGGGTCGTGACGCAGCGGACCGAGATCCTCGCGGGCACGCTCGCCGAGAACGTCGCGCTCTTCGCCGACGTGCCGCGCGCCGACGTCGAGGCCGCCGTGCGCGAGCTCCGGCTCGACGACTGGGTCGCGGGACTCCCCGACGGCCTCGACACGCTGCTCGGCCCGGGCGGGACGTCGCTCTCGGCGGGGGAGGAGCAGCTCGTCGCGTTCGCCCGCCTGCTTGTCCGCGACGTGCAGGTCGTCGTGCTCGACGAGGCGACCGCGCGCATGGACCCGCTCACGGAGGCGCGCGTCGTCGCGGCCTCGGAGCGGCTGCTCGCCGGGCGCACGGGCGTGCTCGTCGCGCACCGACTGACGACGATCGAGCGCGCCGGGCTGCTCGCCGTCCTCGACCACGGGCGCGTCGTGCAGCAGGGCGAGCGGGCGGCGCTCGCCCGCGTCGCGGGCCCGTACCGCGACCTGCTCGCGGCGAGCGTCGCCGAGGAGGCCACGACGGACGCCGTCGGCTCGCACCCCGGTGCGGGCGAGGCCCTGCTCGACGGCGACGACGCGCGCGTCGCGCCCCCTGGGTCGGGTGCGCCGGACGGGCCCGGCGACGGCCCGGACGCAGAACGTGCGGCGGAGTCCGTCGGAGGTCGCCGACGGCGGGGCGAGCCGCCGGTCCTCGCGGACCCCGGTGACGGGCCCAGCCTCGCGCGCGGGGTGCTGCACGCGCTGTTCGTGCGCCCCGCGTGGGGAGTCGTGGGCGCCCTGCTCTTCCTCGTGACGAGCCTGGTCTCGGCACAGGGCGCCGTCACGGGCTTCCTGTGGGGCCGCGCGGTGCAGGACCTGGACGAGGGCTTCCCCGCCCAGCTCCTCGTCCCGCTCGCCGTGCTCCTCGTCCTCGCACCGCTCTGCCTCGCCTGGGCGCTGTACGTCTACCCGCGCTGGTGGATCGAGGTGCTGCTGCGCGTGCGCATGGCCGTCATGGCCGGACAGACGCGCCAGCACCGGCTCACCGCGACGCCCCCGGGCGAGGTGGTCGCGCGCGCCATGGACGCCGACCGCTTCGTCCGCTACGCGGACCGCTGGGTCGACTTCGTCAACGGCCTCGTCATCGCCGGGGTCACGGCGCTGCTCAGCGGGTCGTGGCTCGCGGGCGCGGTGCTGCTCGCCGTGATGGTCGTGTCCGCGGCGGCTTCGGCGCTCGGTCGCCCGATCGCCGGCCGGTCGGCCACGCGGTCGTCGGCGGCGCGCGCCCGGTTCGGGCGGGCGCTCGTCTCGGCGCTCGACTCGGCGCGCACGGTCAAGCTCGCCGCCCGGACGCCGCAGGTGCACGCGCACCTGCGCGACGTCGACGGCGGACGCGTGCGGGCCGCGATCTTCGAGCACCGGGTGCAGGCCGCGCTCGACGGCGTCCCGCTCGTCATGATCCAGCTCGGCGTCGTGGCGGCGTGGGCCGGGCTGCTCGCCGGCACCTGGGACCTCGCGACGGCGCTCCTGGTCGCCAACGCGGTGACCGGCTTCGGCTGGTTCGGCGTGGTCGCGGGCGCGGTCGTGACGGAGGCGCCCGGCACGCGCTCGTGGCAGCGCGCCACGAGCCGGTTCGCCGCGGGCACGGACCTCATGGACCTGCCGCCCGGCGTCGACCTCCTCACGGGCGAGGCCCCCGTGCCGGACCCGGGTCCGCGCCAGACGCTCGAGCGGCTCGAGCTGGCCGATGTCACCGCGCTGCACGACGACGGCACGATCGGCGTCCAGGGCGTCGACCTCGCGGTGCGCCGCGGCGAGCTCGTCCTCCTGCTCGGGCAGGTCGGGGCGGGCAAGTCGAGCCTGCTCTCGGCGCTGTCGGGCCTCATGGAGCACACGGGGCACATCCGGTGGAACGGGACCGACGTCGTCGACGCCCAGACGTTCCTGCGCCCGGGGCAGGTCGCCCACGTGGCGCAGGTCCCGCGCGTGCTCTCGGGGTCGTTCGCCGACAACGTGCGCCTCGGGCACGAGCGCGACGTGCAGGGCCCGGTCGCGGCCGCGCGCCTGGAGCGCGACGTCGTCGAGGCCGGGGGCCACGAGGCCCTGGTGGGGCACCGCGGCGTCCGGCTCTCGGGCGGCCAGGTGCAGCGGCTCGCCCTCGCGCGGGCGCTCGCGACCGACGCCGAGCTCCTCCTGGCCGACGACGTCTCGAGCGCGCTCGACGCGGCGACCGAGATCGAGCTGTGGACCTCGCTCCGGGAGCGCGGGACCACGGTGATCGGCGCGACGTCGAAGCGTGCGGCGCTCGCGCGAGCGGACCGCGTCGTCGTGCTCGACGAGGGCCGGGTCGCGGACGTCGGGCCCTGGCGCGACCTGGCACCGCGCTGGGGTCACCTGGCGGGCTGACCTCGCCCTCCCCGCCGAACCCGGGGTCGCTCCTCATCGGACGTGTTCCGTGAGGAGCGACCCCGGGTTCGGCGTCTCCGGACGTCGCGCGTGAGGCGTTCGCGACCCTGAGTTGCTGGCTCTTGCTGCAAGTTTCTGCAACCAGTACAGTTCGGCTCAGCCGTACGCTGAGGAAGCCGCGGTCGACGTCGCCCGCTGCCGGTCTCGTCGTCCGTGGTCTTGCCGGCCCTGCCCGCTCACGCGTGCGGTCCCGCACCAGCCACCGGACGAGGGAGTCCTCATGACCTCCACGCCGCGACGTCGCCGCGTTCCGCGCATCCCGTCGCCCCACCCATCCGACCCGTCGCCCCGCCGCTCGCGCGGGGCCCGTACGACGGCGTCGGTCACCGCCGTCGCGCTCGCCGCCTCCGGCCTGGCGGGCGTCACGCTCGCCGCGTTCGCGACACCTGCCGCGGGGGCCGACGAGCGCACGCTCGCCCTCGTCGGTGACCTCCAGTCCGAGCTCGGCTGCGCCGCCGACTGGGACCCCGCGTGCGCGGCGACCGAGCTCGCGCCCACCGACGCCGCCGGCGTCTGGTCCGCCGACTTCGAGGTGCCCGCGGGCACCTACCAGTACAAGGTCGCCTATGACGACGCCTGGGACGAGGCGTACGGGCGCGAGGGCAGCCAGGACAACGCGCCGCTCGTGCTCGGCGGCGACGCGACCGTGCGCGTCACGTTCGACGAGTCGACCCACCGCATCGCGCTCACGCCGCTCGGGCTCGCGGGCGGCTACGACGAGGCGCAGGACGCCGACCTCGTGGTGCCCCCCGTGCGCCAGCCCGGGTCGGACGAGCGCTTCTACTTCGTCATGACCGACCGGTTCGCGAACGGCGACCCGTCGAACGACACCGCCGGGCTCGGCGACGACCCGCTCGTCTCCGGGTTCGACCCGACGAACAAGGGCTTCTACCAGGGCGGCGACATCGCCGGCCTGCGGCAGAACCTCGACTACGTCGAGGGCCTGGGCACCACGGCGATCTGGCTCACGCCGTCGTTCAAGAACCAGCCGGTCCAGGGCACGGGCGCCGACGCGTCGGCGGGGTACCACGGCTACTGGATCACCGACTTCACGCAGATCGACCCGCACCTCGGCACCAACGCCGAGCTCGAGGCGCTCATCGACGAGGCGCACGACCGCGGCATCAAGGTCTACTTCGACATCATCACGAACCACACGGCCGACGTGATCGACAACGAGCAGAAGCAGTACTCGTACGTCGACCAGGCCACGTCGCCGTACCGCGACGCTGACGGCACCGTGTTCGACCCGGCCGACCACGCGGGCACGGGAGACTTCCCGGCGCTGGACGCCGCGACGTCGTTCCCGTACACGCCCGTCGTCCCCGCGGGCAAGGAGGACCTCAAGGTCCCGGCCTGGCTCAACGACCCGACGCTCTACCACAACCGCGGCAACTCGACGTGGACCGGGGAGTCCGTGACGTACGGGGACTTCGACGGCCTCGACGACCTCATGACCGAGCACCCGACCGTCGTCGACGGGTTCGTCGACGTCTACCAGGACTGGATCGACCTCGGCATCGACGGCTTCCGCATCGACACCGTCAAGCACGTGAACTTCGAGTTCTGGGAGACGTGGACCACCGAGGTCCTCGACTACGCGCACGCGCAGGGCAAGGACGACTTCTTCATGTTCGGCGAGGTGTACGACGCCGACGCCGCGAAGCTCTCGCCCTACGTGCGCAAGACCGACATGAGCTCCACGCTGGACTTCACGTTCCAGTCCGCCGCGACGAGCTTCGCGAGCGGCAACAGCGCCAAGGGCCTCGCGTCGCTCTTCGCGAGCGACGACATGTACACGACGCCCACGACGAACGCGCAGGCGCTGCCGACGTTCCTCGGCAACCACGACATGGGCCGCGTCGGGTACATGCTCGCGAGCACCGACGACCCGCTCGCGCGCGACGAGCTCGCGCACGACCTCATGTACCTGACCCGCGGGCAGCCTGTCGTCTACTACGGCGACGAGCAGGGCTTCGCGGGGAAGGGCGGCGACAAGGACGCGCGCCAGACCCTGTTCGCGACCCAGGTCGACGAGTACGCCGACCAGCCGCTCGTCACGGGCGAGCAGGCGGGCAGCGTCGACCGCTTCGGCACCGACGCGCCGCTCTACGCGCACATCGCCGAGCTCGCCGCGCTGCGCGAGGCGCACCCGGCGCTGGCCGACGGCGCCCAGGTCGAGCGCTACGTCGAGAACGGCGCGGGCGTGTACGCCTTCAGCCGTGTCGACCGTACGGAGAAGGTCGAGCACCTCGTGGCGCTGAACAACGCGGCGCAGGAGCGGACGGCGACGTTCACGACCCTCACGCCCGGCGCCTCGTACGAGGTGCTCTACGGCGAGCCGGCCGCGCCCGTCACCGCCGACGCCGACGGCGTCGTCACGCTGACCGTCCCGGCGACGGGCACCGTCGTGCTGCGGGCCGACCGCGAGGTCGGCGCGGACTCGTCCGGCGAGATCGCGGTCACCGTGCCGAGCCGCGGGGGAGCGGTCACCGGCGTCGCGCCCGTGACGGCCACGGTCGACGCGGACGCGTGGGCCGAGACGTCGTTCGCGTGGCGCGAGGTCGGGAGCACCGAGTGGCACCCGCTCGGCACCGCCGAGGACACCGCGCCGCGCGTCTTCCACGACGTCGCGGGCCTGGCCGAGGGCACCCTGGTCGAGTACCGCGCCGTGACGACCGGCGCCGACGGCGACCGCGCCGCCGCGTCGACGTTCGCGAGCGTCGGGGTCGACGTGAGCGGCGTCGTGGGCGAGGAGCCCGAGCCCGAGATCGACCTCGTGACCGTGCCCGGCAGCCACAACGCGGCCATGGGCTGCGCGGGCGACTGGGCCCCGGCGTGCGAGGCCGCGAAGCTCACGAAGCGCCCCGACGGCGTCTACGCCGGGACGTTCGACGTCCCGGCCGGGACGTACGAGTACAAGGTCGCGCTCAACGGGTCGTGGACCGTCAACTACGGCGTCGGCGGCGTACAGGACGGCGGCAACGCGACGTACACGACGACCGGCGGACCGGTGACCTTCTACTGGGACCCGGTGAGCAAGGACTTCTCGAGCACCGCGCAGGGTCCGATCGTCACGCTGCCGGGCTCCTTCCAGGACCAGGTCGGCTGCCCCGGCTCGTGGGCGCCAGACTGCCTCGCGTCCTGGCTCAAGGACCCCGACGGCGACGGTACCTACACCTGGTCGACCGACCGCCTCGCGGCCGGCGCGTACGAGGGCAAGGTCGCGCACGGCCTGAGCTGGGCGGAGAACTACGGCGTCGGCGGCGCGCCCGACGGGGCGAACTACCAGTTCTCCGTCGGCGACGGTGAGAACGTCACGTTCTCGTACGATCTCGCGACGCACGTCCTGACCATCGAGGTGGCGAACCCGCCGCTGCCCGGCACCGGCCAGCAGGCCGCGCACTGGGTGCGCGAGGGCGTCGTCGCGTGGCCGGGCGACCTCGGCACCGGCGACGAGTGGACCCTGTGGTCCGCCCCCGAGGGTGGGCTCTCGGTCACCCCGGGCGCCGCCGACGGCGAGGTGCACGCCCCGGAGGGCACGGCGTCGTACACGCTCGCGGTCGACCCGTCCGGCCTGCCCGACGACGTCACGGCCGAGTTCCCGGCGCTCGCCGGGCACACCGCGCTGCGACTCCTCGACGACGGTGAGCCCCTGGACCGCGCCGCGGTCGAGAACGCCCTCACGGGCCAGCTCCTCGTGACCCGCTCCGACGGCGGCGCGCTCACGGCAGCCACGGGCGTCCAGGTCCCCGGCGTCGTCGACGACCTGTTCGCCGAGGACGCGGCCGGGCGCGAGCTCGGCGTCTCGTGGCACGCCAACGGCAAGTGGGCCTCGTTCGCGCTGTGGGCGCCGACGGCGAAGGCAGTCTCGGTGCTCGCCTGGCCCGCGGGGGCGTCGCTCGACGACGACCCGCGCCGGTTCGAGGCCGCGCGCCAGTCCGACGGCACGTGGACGCTCGACGGCAAGGCCGCCGACAAGAAGCTCGGCGGCGCGGACGTCGGCTGGAAGGGCGCGCGCTATCTCTACGAGGTGCGGGTCTACGTCCCGAGCACGGGGAAGGTCGAGACGAACGTCGTCACCGACCCGTACTCGGTGGGCCTGACGCTCGACTCCACGCACTCGGTGGCCGTCGACCTCGACGACCCCGCGTTCCGCCCGAGCGCCTGGGAGGGCACGCCCGCCCCGGTCGTCGAGCGGTCGGTCGACCAGACGATCTACGAGCTCCACGTCCGGGACTTCTCGATCTCCGACGAGACGGTCCCGGCCGAGCGGCGCGGCACCTACCTCGCGTTCGCGGAGCAGGACTCGGCGGGCATGACGCACCTGCGCGAACTCGCGGACGCGGGCGTCACGACGGTGCACCTGCTCCCGACGTTCGACATCGCATCGATCCCCGAGGACCGTGCCGCCCAGAAGACGACGGGCGACCTCTCCGGGTTCGCGCCCGACTCGACCGATCAGCAGGCCGCCGTCGCGGCGGTGCAGGCGCAGGACGGCTTCAACTGGGGCTACGACCCGTGGCACTTCGCCGCGCCGGAGGGGTCGTACGCGGTCGACGCGGACGGCGGCGCGCGCGTCGCGGAGTTCCGCACCATGGTCGGGTCGCTCCACGGCGCCGGGCTCCAGGTCGTGCTCGACCAGGTGTTCAACCACACCGCGGCGAGCGGGCAGGACGCGAAGTCCGTCCTCGACAAGGTCGTGCCGGGCTACTACCACCGGCAGAACCCGACCACCGGCTCCGTCGAGACGAGCACGTGCTGCCAGAACGTCGCGACCGAGCACGCGATGGCCGGCAAGCTCATGGTCGACTCGGTCGTCACGTGGGCGAAGGACTACCGCGTCGACGGGTTCCGCTTCGACCTCATGGGGCACCACTCGAAGCAGAACATGCTCGACGTCCGGGCCGCGCTCGACGAGCTCACGCTCGCCGAGGACGGCGTCGACGGTAAGTCCGTCTACCTGTACGGCGAGGGCTGGGACTTCGGCGAGGTCGCGGGCAACGCGCTGTTCGAGCAGGCCACGCAGGGCCAGCTCGGCGGCACCGGCATCGGGACCTTCTCCGACCGGCTGCGCGACGCCGTGCACGGCGGCTCGCCCGTCGACGGCGCGTCCACGTTCACGCAGGGCTTCGGCACGGGCCTCGCGACCGACCCGAACGGGCAGCCCGCCCGGGCGGGGGAGCCGGGGACCGTGAACGACGGTTCCGCGGACGAGCTCGCCGACCTCGGTCACCAGACCGACCTTGTGCGTCTCGGCCTCGCGGGCAACCTGCGCGACTACACGCTCGTCACGTCGACGGGCGAGGAGAAGCGCGGCGACGCGATCGACTACCGCGGGGCGCCGGCGGGCTACGCCGACTCGCCCGAGGAGGTCGTGACCTACGTCGACGCGCACGACAACGAGACGCTGTTCGACCTGCTCGCGCTCAAGCTCCCGGCCGACACGCCGATGGACGAGCGCGTGCGCATGAACACGGTCTCGCTCGCGACCGCGGCGCTCTCCCAGACGCCGTCGTTCTGGCACGCGGGCACGGACCTGCTCCGGTCCAAGTCGCTCGACCGCAACAGCTACGACTCGGGCGACTGGTTCAACGCGATCGACTGGACCGGTCAGGACAACGGCTTCGGCAAGGGCCTGCCCATGGCGGCGGACAACGAGGACAAGTGGCCGCTCATGGCCCCGCTCCTCGCGGACCCGGCGTTCAAGCCGTCGCCCGACGACATCGCCACCGCGTCGGCGCAGGCGCAGGACCTCCTGCGGCTGCGGCACTCGACCGAGCTCTTCCGGCTCGGCGACGCGGACCTCATCCGGGAGAAGGTCACCTTCCCGGGTGCCGGTCCGGAGCAGGCGCCGGGCGTCGTCGCGATGTCGGTGGACGACACCGTGGGCACGGACGTCGACCCGGCCCTCGACGGCCTGCTCGCGGTGTTCAACGCCTCGCCGGACGAGGTCACCGTCCCGCTGTCCGCGCTCGCGGGCCGCGAGTACGTGCTCTCGCCGGTCCAGGCCGAGGGGAGCGACGCCGTCGTCCAGGGCACCACGTGGGACGCGGCTTCTGGGACCGTCACGGTCCCGGCGCGCACCGTCGCGGTGCTCGTCGAGCCGCAGGCGGGCGGCGACCTGCCCGTCTCGGTCGAGGTGCAGCCCCGCTGCCTCGCGGGCAAGGCGTACGTCGCGGTCCGCGCGACCAACGACGGCGCCGTCCCGGTGGGCCTGACGCTGTCCACGCCGTTCGGCGAGAAGTCGGTCGCCGACGTCGGGGCCGGGAAGAACGCCTACCAGTCGTTCGCCTCCCGGTCGAAGAACGTCGCGGCGGGGGAGGCCGTCGTCACAGCCACCGCGGTGGTCGACGGCGAGGAGGTCACCTCGACCTTCACGGTCGCCTACGAGGCACTCGCCTGCTCCTGACCCGACCGCCGAGGGAGAGGCGCCGGACGGCGAGGTAGAGCCCTGGTCCACGACCAGGGCTCTACCTCGCGGGACCAGGGCTCTACCTCAGCGGCCCGGGTGCTACGGTCGCGAGCCGTGAGCACCTCTCCCGAGCCCGCGCCCGCACCCGGCCCGACGGCGGGGCTCGCGTTCCGTGCTGCGGTCGCGGCCGACCTGCCGCGGGTCGTCGCGCTCATCGCGGACGACGCCATCGCGCGGGCTCGGACGGGGGAGGTCGGGCCCGCGCACGAGGCGGCGTTCGCCGCGATCGACGCCGACCCGCACAACGAGCTCGTCGTGGTCGAGCTGGACGGCGAGATCGTCGGCACGATGCAGCTCACCGTGATCCCGGGGATCTCCCGGAACGGCGCGTCGCGGCTCCTCGTCGAGGCGGTGCGCGTCGACCGACGGCTCCGTGGGCAGGGCGTGGGTCGCGCCGTGATGGCGTGGGCGCACGCGTGGGGCGTCGAGCGAGGCTGCGCGCTCGCCCAGCTCACGTCCGACAAGCAGCGGACCGACGCGCACCGGTTCTACCGCGCGCTCGGGTACGAGCAGTCGCACGAGGGCTTCAAGCTGTCCCTGCCGCCGCGGTAGACCCGCGGGCCGTCTCGCTGCCGTTCCACCGGCACCGGTCAGCCCTCGACCTTCCCGGGACGCGCTGCGTAAATAGAGCGCTCTCACGTCTTCAGTTCCTGACCGCGTGGGAGCGTTCTCCTCGTGTTTGCGCTCACATCAACGGCCGTTCCGCTCGGCGTTCTGGGACCAAGGTCGCTGTTTGGTCACGGTTCTGCTGATCCTTGCGTTCAGGAGTTGACGCCAAGAACGTGACCGGCATAACGTCGCACCCGCTCGGACGGCGCTGAGGGTGTCCGGGTCCGCGGCGCGTCGGTGCGCCGCGAGCTGTCCTCGGCAGGAGGAGGTCCGATGGTGGACGAGCGCGTGATCCTCGAGATGCGAGGAATCACCAAGGAGTTCCCGGGCGTGCGCGCCCTCGACGACGTGAACCTGCGGGTGCGGGCGGGAGAGATCCACGCGATCTGCGGCGAGAACGGCGCCGGCAAGTCGACGCTCATGAAGGTGCTCTCGGGCGTGTACCCGCACGGGACGTACTCCGGCGACATCTACTACGACGGCGCCGAGGTCCAGTTCAAGGACATCCGCTCGAGCGAGCACGCGGGCATCGTCATCATCCACCAGGAGCTCGCCCTCATCCCCGAGCTCTCGATCACCGAGAACATCTTCCTCGGCAACGAGGTCAAGGGTGCGTTCGGCATCGACTGGGACGCGGCCCGCCGCCGCGCCGAGGAGCTCATGGCGCGCGTCGGCCTCCAGGAGTCGCCCGACGCCCAGATCAAGAGCATCGGCGTCGGCAAGCAGCAGCTCGTCGAGATCGCCCGCGCCCTCGCCAAGGACGTCCGTCTGCTGATCCTCGACGAGCCGACCTCGGCGCTCAACGAGGAGGACTCCGAGCACCTGCTCGACCTGCTGCGTGGCCTGCGGTCCAAGGGCCTGACGAGCATCATGATCTCCCACAAGCTCAACGAGATCGAGGAGGTCGCGGACTCGATCACGATCATCCGCGACGGCCGCTCGATCGAGACCCTGGACGTCCAGGGCGACGAGGTCGACGAGGACCGGATCATCCGTGGGATGGTCGGCCGCTCGCTCGAGTCGCGCTTCCCGGAGCACTCGCCGTCCATCGGCGAGACGTTCTTCGAGGTCGAGGGCTGGACCGTGGAGCACCCCGAGGTGCCGGGGCGGCTCGTGTGCAAGGGGTCGACGTTCCACGTCCGCCGGGGGGAGATCGTCGGCTTCGCCGGGATCATGGGCGCCGGTCGCACCGAGCTCGCGCGCTCGATCTTCGGTCGCTCGTACGGGCGCTACAAGTCCGGCGTCGTGCGCATCGACGGCCGCGAGGTGTCCATGCCGACCGTGCTCTCGGCCATCGAGAACCGGATCGCGTACGTCCCCGAGGACCGCAAGACGCTCGGCCTGAACCTGCTCGACACGATCCTGGGCACGATCCAGGCGGCCAACCTGCCGCGGATCTCGAAGAACGGCGTCATCGACCAGGATGCCGCGTTCGTCGCGGCGGAGTCGTACCGCAAGGCGTTCTCCATCAAGGCGCCGAGCGTCCACGAGGGCGTCGCGAAGCTCTCCGGCGGCAACCAGCAGAAGGTCCTGCTCGCCAAGTGGATGTACACCGAGCCGGAGCTCCTCATCCTCGACGAGCCGACGCGCGGCATCGACGTCGGGGCCAAGTACGAGATCTACGGCCTCGTCCAGAAGCTCGCCGACGCCGGCCGCGGCGTCGTCATCATCTCGTCGGAGCTGCCCGAGCTCCTCGGCCTGTGCGACCGCATCTACACCGTCTTCGAGGGGCGGATCACGGGCGAGGTCCCCGGGTCGGAGGCGACCCAGGAGGGGCTCATGCGCCTCATGACCGGGACACCCGGCGACGCGTCCGACGCCGCCGCCTGAGCCCCCACCACCCAGCCACCGCATCTCGACCGAGAAGGAACCACCGACGATGTCGTCCATCAAGCAGCTGCTGAGCGGGGGAGCGCGCCAGTTCGGCATGCTCTTCGCGCTCCTCGCCCTGGTCATCTACTTCCAGATCGCCACGGGCGGGCGGGTCCTCACGCCGAGCAACGCGCAGAACCTGCTCAACGGCAACTCCTACATCCTCATCCTCGCCATCGGCATGGTGCTCGTCATCATCGCGGGCCACATCGACCTGTCCGTGGGCTCCGTGGCCGCCGTGACCGGCATCATCGTGGCCCTCGCGATCCGCGACTGGGGCATCCCGTGGTGGCTCGGGATCCTCCTCGGGCTGAGCGTCGGCGCGATCATCGGCGCGTGGCAGGGCTTCTGGGTCGCCTACGTCGGCATCCCCGGCTTCATCACGACGCTCGCCGGCATGATGCTGTTCCGCGGCCTCAACCAGCTCATCGGTGACTCGAAGTCGGTGCCGGTCCCCGCCGAGCTCCAGACGCTCGGCGGCGGCTACCTGCCCGAGTGGGGCCCGAACACCGGGCTCAACAACTCGACCCTGCTGCTCGGCGTCCTCGCGATCGCCGCGGTCGTGTGGTCGGAGCTCCGCCGCCGCGCGAGCGCCCGCAAGCTCGGTGCGGAGCCCGTCCCGACCTCCGTCGCCGTCACTCGCGTCGTCCTCTTCAGCGCCGTGATCGCCTACCTCACGTACCTCTACGGGTCGGGCCGCGTCGGCACGTCGTTCCCCGTCCCGGCGCTCGTGCTGGTCCTGCTCGTCGTCGTCTACCAGTTCGTCGCGTCGCGCACCATCACCGGTCGCCACGTCTACGCGGTCGGTGGCAACCGCGCCGCCGCGGCGCTGTCCGGCGTGAACATCCGGCGCACGAACTTCTTCGTCATGATGAACATGTCCGTCCTCGCCTCGCTCGCCGGGATGATCTTCATCGGTCGGTCGACGGCGTCCGGCCCCGCCGACGGCAACATGTGGGAGCTCGACGCGATCGCGGCCGTGTTCATCGGCGGCGCGGCCGTCTCCGGCGGCGTGGGCACCGTCGTCGGCTCGGTCATCGGTGGTCTCGTCATGGCCGTCCTCAACAACGGCCTCCAGCTCATGGGCGTCGGCTCGGACTGGACCCAGATCATCAAGGGCCTCGTGCTCCTCATCGCCGTCGCGTTCGACGTCTACAACAAGGTGCAGGGCCGCCCGTCGATCATCGGGCTCATCTTCCCGTCTCGGCGCGACAAGGGCACGGGCGCCGTCACCGGCGCGGACGACGTCGAGCCCGCGGTCCCCGTCGAGGCGGGCTCGACCGCCGCCAAGGGCTGACCGCCGCTCCTCGCCCGCCTCTCACACCGCACGACCCCTCCAGCATCCGACGACGGATGCCCGACAAGAAAGTGGTACCCATGAAGAAGCTCACCACGACGCTCCTGGCGCTCACCGCCGCGAGTGCGCTCGTGCTCAGCGGCTGCTCCTCCGACCGCGGGGGCGACACCGGTGGCGACTCGACGGGTGGCGGAGAGTCCGCGGCCGCCGGGTTCGAGGAGGGCGCGACCATCGGCGTCGCGCTCCCGCAGAAGACGTCGGAGAACTGGGTCCTCGCCGAGGAGCTGTTCAACGACGGCCTGACCGAGGCCGGCTTCAAGCCGATCGTGCAGTTCGCCAACGGCGGCGTCTCGGAGCAGCAGAGCCAGATCGACGCCATGGTCGAGCAGGGCGCGAAGGTCATCATCGTCGGCGCGATCGACGGCACGCAGCTCGGCTCGCAGCTCAAGTCCGCTGCCGACCAGGGCGTCAAGGTCATCGCCTACGACCGTCTCCTCGAGAACACGGACGCGGTCGACCTCTACGTCGCCTTCGACAACTTCCGGGTCGGCGAGCTCCAGGGCGAGGCCCTGCTCACCGGTCTGGCGGAGCGCAAGGGCGAGGGCCCGTACAACATCGAGCTCATCGCCGGCTCGCCCGACGACGCGAACTCGACGCCGTTCTTCGAGGGCGCCATGAGCATCCTCCAGCCGAAGATCGACGACGGCACGCTCACGGTCGTCTCGGGCCAGACGTCGCAGGAGCAGGTCGCGACCCAGGGCTGGAAGGCCGAGAACGCGCAGAAGCGCATGGACACGATCGTCTCCGGCTCCTACGGCGACGGCACCGAGCTGCACGGCATCCTGTCCCCGAACGACACCCTGGCGCGCGCCGCCCTCACGTCGGTCAGCCAGGCGGGTCTGCCGACGCCGGTCATCACCGGCCAGGACTCCGAGGTGGAGTCGGTCAAGTCGATCGTCGCGGGCGAGCAGTACTCGACGATCTACAAGGACACGCGCGAGCTCGTCGCGGAGAGCATCCGCCAGGTCCAGCTCGCGCAGAAGGGCGAGGACTTCGAGGCGAACGACACCGAGTCGTACGACAACGGCGTCAAGGTCGTCCCGGCCTTCCTGCTCGACCCGATCATCGTCACGCAGGAGAACGCGGCCGACGTCTACGCGAACGACCCGACGCTGGGCCCGCTCACCCAGTGACCCGCGGCTGACCCCGCGAGCTGCCCGGTCCTGAGCGACCGGGTGGCGGCGGCGTACCGGCACGCCGTCGCTCGACGGCCCCCGTCACGTCCTCGGACGTGGCGGGGGCCGCCGTCGTGCAGGGGAGCGGTGCCGGTCGCCGGGGAGCCCGGGGCGGCGACGGCTCAGCGGAAGACGACGGTGCGGTGCCCGTCCAGGAGCACGCGGTGCTCCGCGTGCCAGCGCACCGCGCGCGCCAGCGTCTGGCGCTCCACGTCCTCGCCGATCGCGACGAGGTCCTCGACCCGGCGCGAGTGGTCGACGCGCTCGACGTCCTGCTCGATGATCGGGCCCTCGTCGAGGTCGCCCGTCACGTAGTGCGAAGTGGCGCCGATGAGCTTGACGCCGCGGTCGTGCGCCTGGGCGTACGGGCGCGCGCCCTTGAAGCTCGGCAGGAACGAGTGGTGGATGTTGATGATGCGACCGGGCATCTCGCGGCACAGCTCGTCCGAGAGGATCTGCATGTAGCGCGCGAGGACGACGAGCTCGACGTCGAGCTCGTCGACGAGCCCGCGCAGCCGCGTCTCGGCGTCGGCCTTGGTGTCGCGCGTGACGGGCACGTGGTGGAACGGCTTGCCGTAGAACGTCGCGATGTCCTCGAGGTCCCGATGGTTGCCGACGACGCCGACGACCTCGATCGGCATGCCCTGGGAGCGCTCGCGGTACAGCAGGTCGACGAGGCAGTGCGGTGCCTTGGAGACCATGAGCAGCGTGCGGATGCGGCGCCCGACGACGTCGAGCTGCCACGTCATGGCGAACCGAGCAGCGACCTCCTCGACCGCGCGCTCCAGCTCGGCGCGCTCCGCGGCCGCCGTGACCTGCACGCGCATGAAGAACAGCCCCGAGAGCGGGTCGCCGAACTGCTGCGACTCCGTGATGTTGCCGCCGAGCCGAGCGAGGGCCCCGGCGACGGCGTGCACGATCCCCGGCCCGTCCGGGCACGAGAGCGTGAGGACCCAGTGCGTGGGGTCGCCGGTCGGGGGCTGCGCGGTGCGGAGCGCCGAGGTGTCGGGGACGTCGGCGCCACGGGGATCTGTCGTGGACACCCCTCAGAGGGTAGCCGCGTCCCGGCGGTGCCGGGGCCGCCGTCCGGCAGCCCGACATCACCCGGACACGCGCGGTCGCGCCGCGCGATGTCTGACACGATGTCTTCATGAACGACGCGCAGATCACGACCCGCCTCGTCG
Source organism: Cellulosimicrobium sp. SH8 (assembly GCF_025818875.1). Taxonomy (NCBI): domain Bacteria; kingdom Bacillati; phylum Actinomycetota; class Actinomycetes; order Micrococcales; family Promicromonosporaceae; genus Cellulosimicrobium; species Cellulosimicrobium sp. SH8. Next base: position 219,777 of record NZ_JAMXMH010000013.1, read on the forward strand.
ACGACGCCGAGGCCGGTGAGCTCCTGACCCTGCGGCGGGCGGCGTTCGTCACCGAGGCGCAGCTCTACCAGGACCCCAACATCCCCCCGCTGACCCAGACGCTCCACGAGCTGCGCGAGGACCTCGCGCGCGAGGACGTGGTGACGATCGGCGCGTGGCTCGGCCCGCGCCTCGTCGGCTCGGTCCGCGTCGAGATCGAGGACAGCAAGGCGACGCTCGGCCGCCTCGCGGTCGCGCCGGACATGCAGGGCCGCGGCATCGGGACGCAGATGCTCTTCGAGGTGCTGCCCTACCTGCCCGAGCAGACGTCGGAGATCTGGGTCTTCACGGGCAAGGACTCCAAGCAGAACCTCGCCATGTACACCAAGCACGGCTACGAGGAGCAGTACGACAGGGCCGCCGGCGACCTCACGTACACCTACCTGCGCCGCATCCTCGGCGAGGCCGAGGCGCGCAACGAGTCCGACGCCGTCGGGCAGGAGTAGCCGGGCACGAGCAGGCGAGAGCCCGGGACCGGCCCGCGGGTCGTGCGCTAGGATCGACGCGTCGCGACTGGCGCCGCCCGGTGGAACTCCGCCCGGGCAGGGTGGATCACCACCGGGGAGCGACACGCTGTGCAGACGACGGGTCGTTCGCCTGGGCCCCGGGTCACACCCCTGGTGGGGCGTACCCGGCGAGCCGGGAACGTGACCACCGACGACACACTGCCAAGCACCCGCGGAGGAGACGCCATGAGCGCCCAGCCAGCCGACAACGTCCTCGACACCCCGCTCGCCGAGCTCGACCCCGAGATCGCGGCCGTCCTCGACGGGGAGCTCGCGCGCCAGCGCGACACCCTCGAGATGATCGCGTCCGAGAACTTCGTCCCGCGCGCCGTCCTGCAGGCGCAGGGCTCCGTGCTCACCAACAAGTACGCCGAGGGCTACCCGGGCCGCCGCTACTACGGCGGCTGCGAGCAGGTCGACGTCGCGGAGAACCTCGCGATCGCGCGCGCCAAGGAGCTCTTCGGCGCCGAGCACGCCAACGTCCAGCCGCACTCGGGTGCCACGGCCAACGCCGCCGTGCTGCACGCACTCATCAACAAGGGCGACAAGATCCTCGGCCTCGAGCTGGCGCACGGCGGCCACCTCACGCACGGCATGAAGATCAACTTCTCCGGCAAGCTCTACGACGTCGCCGCGTACGGCGTGGACCCGCAGTCGTACCGCATCGAGATGGACGAGGTGCGCAAGCAGGCCCTCGAGACGCGCCCCGACGTCATCATCGGCGGCTGGTCCGCCTACCCGCGCCACCTCGACTTCGCGGCGTTCCGCGAGATCGCCGACGAGGTCGGCGCGAAGCTCTGGGTGGACATGGCGCACTTCGCGGGCCTCGTGGCCGCGGGCCTGCACCCCTCCCCGGTGCCGTACGCGGACGTCGTGTCCTCCACGGTGCACAAGACGATCGGCGGCCCACGCTCCGGCTTCATCCTGAGCAAGGAGGAGTACGCGAAGAAGATCGACTCCGCCGTGTTCCCGGGCCAGCAGGGCGGCCCGCTCATGCACGTCGTCGCCGCCAAGGCCGTGTCGTTCAAGATCGCCGGCTCGGACGACTTCCGCGACCGCCAGGAGCGCACGCTGCGCGGCGCGAGCATCATCGCGGACCGCCTCGCCCAGGCCGACGTGGCCGAGGCGGGCGTCTCCGTCCTCACCGGCGGCACCGACGTGCACCTCGTGCTCGTCGACCTGCGCCACTCGGCGCTCGACGGCCAGCAGGCCGAGGACCTCCTGCACGAGGTCGGCATCACCGTGAACCGCAACGCCGTGCCGTTCGACCCGCGCCCCCCGCGCGTCACGTCCGGCCTGCGCATCGGCACGCCCGCGCTCGCGACGCGCGGCTTCGGCGACGCCGAGTTCACCGAGGTCGCCGACATCATCGCGATCGCCCTGCGCGAGGGTGCCGCGGCGGACGCCGACACGCTGCGCGCCCGCGTGCAGAAGCTCACGGCCGACTTCCCGCTGTACCCGGGTCTCCACCAGTGAGCGCGCAGCTCCTCGACGGCAAGGCGACCGCCGCGGCCATCAAGGCCGAGCTCAAGGACCGCCTCGCGGTCCTCGCCGGGAAGGGCGTCGTGCCCGGCCTGGGCACGCTCCTGGTCGGCGACGACCCGGGCTCGCAGTGGTACGTGGCCGGCAAGCACCGCGACTGCGCCGAGGTCGGCCTCTCCTCGATCCGTGAGGACCTCCCCGGGGACGCGACGCAGGAGGAGATCGAGGCCGCGGTCCGCCGCCTCAACGAGGACCCGGCCTGCACGGGGTACATCGTGCAGCTCCCGCTGCCGAAGGGCATCGACACCAACCGCGTGCTCGAGCTCATCGACCCGGCCAAGGACGCGGACGGGCTGCACCCGACCAACCTCGGGCGCCTCGTCCTGCGCGTCAACGAGGAGGTCACCTCGCCGCTCCCGTGCACGCCGCGCGGGATCATCGAGCTCATCGAGCGGCACGGGATCTCCCTCGCGGGCAAGGAGGTCGTCGTCGTGGGGCGCGGCGTGACCGTCGGCCGCTCGATCGGCCTGCTGCTCACGCGCCGCGCCGTCAACGCCACGGTGACGCTCACGCACACCGGGACGACGGACCTCGCGGAGCTCGTGCGCCGCGCCGACGTCGTCGTCGCGGCGGCGGGCGTCCAGGGCATCATCACGCGCGACATGGTCAAGCCGGGCGCCGTCGTCATCGACGTCGGCGTCTCGCGCGAGGTCGACCCCGAGACGGGCAAGAGCCGGGTCGTCGGGGACGCCGCGCCCGACGTCGCCGAGGTCGCGGGCTGGATCTCGCCGAACCCCGGCGGGGTCGGGCCCATGACGCGCGCGATGCTCCTCGCGAACGTCGTCGACGCGGCGGAGCGCGCCTCCGCCTGACCTCGTCGCAGGGCGCGGTCGTGGATCACCACGGCCGCGCCCTGCGGCGTTCCCGGGGCGGCGCGCAGGCGCTAGTCTGCGCGGGTGACGAGGGCGCGCATCGCGACGACGGCGGCGTACGCCGTGCAGGGCTTCGGGTTCGCCGTGGTGCTCACCAGCATCCCCGGGTACAAGGAACGGCTCGGCATGGGCGACGACGTCGTCACGCTCGTCGTGCTGGGCGTCTGCGTCTTCGCCGGGCTGGGCAGCGCGCTGTCCGGCGTCGTGGCGGCGCTGCGCGGCGCGCGCGCCGTGGTCGTGGGCGGCCTGCTGCTCGCGGCGCTCGCGGTGGCGGGCGTCGGGCTCGCGCCGTCGTGGCCGGTCTTCTTCGTGGCGATCGGGCTCTACGGGCTCGCGCTCGGCGCCGTCGACGCCGCGATGAACATGCTCGGGATCGACGTCGAGCGCGCGCACGGCCGCAGCCTGCTCGCGTCGTTCTTCGCCGCGAACGCCGCCGGTGGCGTGCTGGGTGCGCTCGCCGTGTCGGGCAGCGTGCTCGTCGGCCTCGGTCAGCCGGCCTCGCTCCCGTTGGTGGCGCTGCTCGTGGCCGCGGGCGCCGTCTGGCTCGCGCTGCGGCTGCCCGACGGCGGCACCACCGTCCCGGGCGCCGTGGCCCCGGGCGGGACTCCGGGCACCGAGCGGCCGACCCAGGCGGGCCCGGTAGCGGTCGAGGTCGCGGACGACGGCCGCGGCGTGGCAGCGCTCGGGACCGTGCCGTGGGTCGCGGCGGGCACGATCGCGCTGCTCGGCGCGGGGATGCTCGCGTTCCCCGTCGCCGACTCGGCCGTGTCGAGCTGGAGCGCGACGTTCCTGCGCGACGTCCTCGCGGCGAGCGCCGCCGCCGCCCCGCTGGGGTATGCGGCGTACCAGGCGGCCCTCATCGTGTCGCGGCTCGTCGGGGACGGCCTCGTCGAGCGTCTCGGCCGGGTGCGTGTCGTGCGGCTGGGCGGCACGCTCGGCGCCCTCGGGTTCGTCGCGGTGGCGGCGGCCCCCGCCTGGCCCGTCGCGGTGCTCGGCCTCGCGGCGACCGGGCTCGGGCTCGGCGTCGTCGCGCCCCTCGCCTTCTCGGCGATCGGGGACCGGGCCCGCGAGGCGGTGGCGGCGGGCTCGGTGAGCACCGGGCCCGCGACCCCGGGCGGGCGCGTCGAGGACGCCGTCGGGGTCGACCGGGTCGTCGAGGACGCGCTCGTCGACGTGGACGCGGGCGTGGCGCCCGTCGAACCTCCCGCCGGGATCGTCGCGACGGTCACGGACCGTGCGGTCGCGCGCCTCAACGTCTTCACCTACGCGGGCGCGGTGCTCGGTGGCGTCCTCACGGGCGTCTTCGCGACCGCCCACCACCTCCGGGTCGGGTTCGTCGTCCTCGCCGTGCTCGCCGCGGTGTCGGCGGTGCTCGCCGGTGCGTTCCGGCCCGCCCGCGTCGCCCTCGTGAGCGTGAGCGAGACCACCCCGCCCGCGTGACGAGAGGGGAGCCGTCCTGTCGGTGGCGTGTGATGGGATGGCCGGCGTGCCGCGGCCGTCCTGGCAGCCGCGCGCGACCGTCATCGAGGGAGGACGAGCCCACTTGCTCACCATCGCCACGGCGATGGTTCGTGAACGGGACAGTAGCAGGTTAGGTGGTCTGGGTCTCCCACGTGCCGCGCGGT
>NZ_JAMXMH010000024.1:0-1091 GCF_025818875.1 Cellulosimicrobium sp. SH8
GAGTACCGGGTGAACCGGCACGTGATCGTGCTGAACGACCTGTCGGCGGGGACGTTGTGGATGGCGGCGGACGAGTACCAGAAGGTCGACGACTGGGACGTGCAGATGCCGGAGGAGGCCGAGGGCGAGGAGTCCGACGCCGAGCTGACGAACCCGGAGCAGGTGGACCAGTTCATCGCGGACCGTTCGCAGCCGAACAAGCCGCCGCAGCCGCAGGACGACACCTTCGGGGTGCGTCCGGGTCGCACGACGATCTTGCCGGTGCTGGGTAACGACGTCGACCCCGACGGGGACGTGATGACCGCGTCGCTCGCGGGGGACTCCCCGGCCAACGCGACGGTGCAGGCGATCATGGGCGGTGCCGCGTTGCAGGCCGTGGTGCCCGAGGACGCCGAGGGGACCGGTACGTTCCGGTACTCGGTGGCCGACGGGCGCGGGGGCGTGGCCGAGGCCGGGGTCACGCTGAAGGTGTCGCCGTGGGGGGAGAACGCGCCGCCGGAGCAGACGGGTGACCCGGTGCTGCGGGTCGGGCAGGGCGGTCGGGCCACGATCAAGGTGCTGCCGTACTTCAAGGACCCGGACGGCGACGACCTCTACCTCGCGTCCGCGGCGGCGACCGTGGCGGGAGACGACGTGCGCTCGCGCCCGGACGGAACCGTGGAGTTCCGCGACGGCGGCGGCTCCACCGGCCGCAAGATCGTGACTCTGCTGGTCTCCGACGGCGAGATGTCCTTCGAGGGCAAGCTCCTGGTCGACGTGGTGCCGGGTCCGCAGCCGCCGGTGGCGGTGAACGACCACGTGGTGGTGCCGGCGGGTCAGCCGGTGACGGTGGAGCCGTTGCGCAACGACACCGACCCGAACGACGACGAGCTGCGTCTGGCGTCGGTCTCGGAGTCCGCTCCCGCGGAGATCACGCCGAACTATGACGCGGGCACGTTCACGTTCGTGTCGATGGAACCGCGCTCGTACGACCTGACCTACCAGGTGACCGACGGTCCGAACGCGACGACGGGCCTGGTGCGCGTGGACGTGCTACCCCCGTCCGAGGCCGCGGGCGCCCCGATCGTGGTCACCGACACCGCACTGCTCCC
>NZ_JAMXMH010000014.1:0-143647 GCF_025818875.1 Cellulosimicrobium sp. SH8
ATACGTCTTGCCCGTCCCCGTCGGACCGATCAGCAGGATGTTCGACTTCGCCAGCTCCACGTAGTCCGGGTCGTCGGGGCTCGACGGCTTGGACTGCTCGCCCGCCTGGACGCGCTTGTAGTGGTTGTAGACGGCGACGGCCAGGGCCCGCTTGGCGGCGTCCTGGCCGATGACGTACTGCTCGAGGAACTCGAAGATCTCCTTGGGCTTGGGCAGCTCCGTGAGGCCGAGCTCGGTCGCCTCGGCGAGCTCCTCCTCGATGATCTCGTTGCACAGGTCGATGCACTCGTCGCAGATGTACACACCCGGGCCCGCGATGAGCTTCTTGACCTGCTTCTGCGACTTGCCGCAGAACGAGCACTTCAGCAGGTCGGCGCCGTCTGAGATACGAGCCACTACGCGTCTCCTTGTCCCGGTGCCGAGGCCTCCTGCCGTCGGGGTCGACGGCGCGGGGCCCGGGCACGGCCGAGCGAGTCCTGCTCCCCATTCCACACCACGGGGCCCCCGTTGTCAGGTGGGCTCCCCGGACGGGGCGCAACGTGTCGCGCCGCCGGCCCCCGGCGGGGGACGGCGGCGCGGCGTGAGGTCATGCGGGTGAGGCGGTCGGATCAGGGCTTGTTGATCGCGACGGCCTTGCGGCTCTCGAGGACCTGGTCCACGAGGCCGTACTCCTTCGCCTGCGCGGCGGTGAGGATCTTGTCGCGCTCGATGTCCTGACGGACCTGCTCGACCGACTTGCCCGAGTGCAGGGCCAGCGTGTCCTCGAGCCACTCGCGCATGCGGATGAGCTCGTTCGCGTGGATCTCGATGTCGGACGCCTGCGCGTAGCCGCCGCCCTCCATCGCGGGCTGGTGGATGAGCACGCGAGCGTTCGGGAGCGCGAGGCGCTTGCCCGGCTGGCCGGCGGCGAGCAGGACGGCGGCGGCGGACGCCGCCTGGCCCAGGCAGACCGTCTGGATCTGCGGCTTGATGTACTGCATCGTGTCGTAGAGCGCGGTCATCGCGGTGAACGACCCGCCCGGCGAGTTGATGTAGAGGATGACGTCGCGGTCGGGGTCCTGGCTCTCGAGCACGAGGAGCTGGGCCATGACGTCGTCGGCGGACGCGTCGTCGACCTGGACGCCCAGGAAGATGATGCGGTCCTCGAACAGCTTGGTGTAGGGGTCCTGCCGCTTGAAGCCGTACGCGGTGCGCTCCTCGAACTGCGGGAGCACGTAGCGGGCCGACGGCGCGCCGCCCGGCAGCGCGATGCCGCCGGGGCGCGCGCCCGCGCCGGCGAGGCGCTGCGCGGTGGACAGGTACTGGGACTCGGCGCTGAAGCTCACGGGTTCTCCTCGGTGAAGTCTGGTGTCCGGTGCGGGGTCAGGAACCCGTGGTGCCGCCGCCGCCGGTCACGGACGACGCGTTGGTGACGACGTGGTCGATGAAGCCGTACTCCAGCGCCTCCTCGGCCGTGAACCAGCTGTCGCGGTCGTTGTCCTTGAGGATCTGCTCGAGCGGCTTGCCGGTCTGCTCGGCCGTCAGCTCGGAGAGCACCTGCTTCATGTGCATGATGAGCTGCGCGTTGATCCGCACGTCGGTGGCCGTGCCGCCGATGCCGCCGGAGGGCTGGTGCATCATGACGCGCGCGTGCGGCGTCGCGTACCGCTTGCCCTTGGTGCCGGACGAGAGCAGGAACTGCCCCATCGAGGCCGCCATGCCCATGGCGATCGTCGCGACGTCCGGCTGGATGTACTGCATGGTGTCGTAGATCGCCATGCCGGCCGTGATCGACCCGCCGGGCGAGTTGATGTACAGCCAGATGTCCTTCTCCGGGTCCTCCGCGGCGAGCAGCATCATCTGGGCGCAGATGGCGTTCGCGTTCTCGTCGCGCACCTCCGAGCCGAGCCAGATGATGCGCTCCTTGAGGAGCCGGTTGTAGATGGAGTCGTTGAGTCCGAAGCCCGGACCCTCCGCGCGGTTGACCGGGGCCGTCGCGTCGGACGGCAGGTACAGCTCGTTCACTTCCATCTCCTTCGTCGCTCCCGCGGGTCGCCCCCGCCTGCGCTGCCCTGGCCGGTGCCGGGAAGGTGTCCCGGTCCAGCCGTGCTGCAGTGACCCTAACGCGGTCCGTGCCCGGCGTTCGTCCCGATAGCGCGCGTTTTCGCTGACGGCGCACCAGGCGGCCGGTGCACGCCGGCACGGCACGGGCACGACGACGGCCCGCCCCCTCGCGCGAAGGGTGCGGGCCGTCGTGGGACCTGCTCCGGCCGAGCGGCCGGTGCCGTGTCAGGCCTTCGTCGAGTCCTTCTCGTCGTCCTCGACCGGTGCCGCGGCGGCGGCGTCGGCGGAGTCGTCGACGAGCGCCTCCTCGACGGGCTCGGCCGCGACGTCCTCGACCGACTCGTCCGCGGCGGCGTCCTCGTCGTCCGAGCCGATGAACTCGGTCAGGTCGACGACGTTGCCGGCGGAGTCCTTGACCTCGATCTGGCGCAGCGCGACGGCGAGCGACTTCGAGCGCGCGACCTCGCCGACCATCGCGGGGATCTGACCGCCCTGGTCGAGCGACTGGATGAACTGGTTCGGGTCCATCCCGTACTGGCGCGACGCGCTCACGAGGTACTCGAGGAGCTCGTTCTGCGCGACCTTGATCTCGAGCTGCTCGGCGAGGGTGTCGAGCAGGATCTGGTTGCGGATGGCGTCGGTCGCCTCGACGGTGACCTCGGCGCGGTGCGTCTCGTCCTCCAGGCGGCCCTCGGACTCGAGGTGGCGGTGCACCTCGGCCTCGACGACGCCCGCCGGCACGGGGATCTCGACGGCGTCGTTGAGCGCCTTGAGGAGCTCGTCGCGCGCGGCCACGGCCTGGTTGGAGGTCTTGATGCTCGCGACCTGCTCGCGCAGGTCGGCGTTGAGCTCCTCGAGCGTGTCGAACTCGGACGCGAGCTGGGCGAAGTCGTCGTCCGCCTCGGGCAGGTCGCGCTGCTTGACGGAGGTCGCCGTGACGGTGACGGACGCCTCCTTGCCCTCGTGCTCCCCGCCGGCGAGCGGGGCGTTGAACGTGGTCGTCTCGTCGGCCGAGAGGCCGGTCAGCGCCTCGTCGAGGCCCTCGAGCATGTTGCCCGAGCCGATCTGGTAGCTGACGCCGGAGACGGAGTCGACCTCCTCGCCGTCGATCTCGGCCGTGAGGTCGAGCACGACGAAGTCGCCCTCGGCCGCGGGGCGGTCGACGCCGACGAGGGTGCCGAAGCGCTCGCGCAGCGCGTCGAGGCGCTCGGTGACGTCCTCGTCCGTGACCTCGGCGGGCTCGACCGTGATGGCGAGCGAGTCGAGGGAGGGCAGCGAGATCTCGGGGCGGACCTCGACCTCGGCGGTGAAGACCAGCTGGCCCTCGCCGGCCTTCGCCGGGATCTCGGTGACCTCGACCTCGGGCTGGCCGAGCGGGCGCAGGCTCTCCTCGCTCGCGGCCTGGCGGTAGAAGCCGGAGAGGCCGTCGTTGACGGCGTGCTCGATGACGGCGCCCCAGCCGACGCGCTGGTCGATCACGCGCGGCGGGACCTTGCCCTTGCGGAAGCCGGGGATGTTCACCTGCTCCGCGATGTGCTGGTAGGCGTGCTCGATGCTCGGCTTGAGCTCGTCGTACTCCACCTCGACGGTCAGCTTGACCTTGGTGGGGTCCAGGGTCTCGACGGCGCTCTTCACTTCGATGATCTCCAACTGATCGGGGTGGGCCGGCGTCCGGCCAGGGACGGCTCCGCACGCAGGCGTACGGGCAACCGTTCCATCGTACGCGAGCGGTCAAGCGTCGCGGTCAGGCGGACGTGCGCGCGCCCGGGCGCCGGACGACGAGCAGGACCGCCACGCCGACGACGGCGGTCGCGACGACGGTCTGCCACCGCAGCCCCACGACGCCCAGGACGTCGAGCAGCACGGCCATGACCATCTGTCCGCCGACGACCGTCAGCGTGAGGACGAACGTGCCGAGGTGGCGCACCGCGAACGCGGCCGCCACGGTGATGAGCGTCCCCAGCGGGCCGCCCAGGTAGAGCCACCACTGCCCGGGCAGCGTGACGCCGTCGAGCCCGCCGAGGGGCGCGGCCAGCGCGCAGACGACGGAGATGCCCACGAGCCCGCCCGTGACCGAGGTGAGCGTCGCGACGACCGGGTCGCCCGTGAGCTGCGTGACCCGGCCGTTCCCGGCCTGCTGCCCGCAGAGGACGGCGCCGCCGACGAAGAGCGCGACCCCGGCGACGACGGCGCCCCACCCCGCGTCGGTCGTCGCGCCGCCGAGCACCGCGACGCCCAGGCCGACGAGCGCCGCGAGACCCGCGGCGGCGCGGCGAGGCGTGAGCCGCAGCGGCGCGGGGAGGCCGACACCCCGCGCGTCGAGGGCGAGGCCGGCGACCGTCTGGCCCGCGACCGAGCAGACGGACGCGACCGCCACGCCGACGAGCGGGATCCCGGCGGCCATGGCGACGACGATGGGGACGCTGCACAGCCCGACCGCGAACCACCACCAGGACGCGGAGGTGCGCAGGACGTGGAGCGTGGAGCGGACCCGGCGGCGGGCGACCACGACGAGCACGGTCGCGAGGAGGGTCCCGACGTAGGAGAGCCATGCCGCGACCACGGGCCCGGTCCCGGCAGCGGCGAGGTCGCCGTTGAGACGGCCTTGGAGCGACAGCACCGCGCCGCTGCCCGCGGCGACCAGCGCCGCGAGGGTGACGCGGGTCGCAGGTCCGGCCGCGGGCGTGGACAAGGTCACGGGCACCTCTCGAGGACGAGGCCGTCGACGCGGCCCGGACGTCGTCGACGCCCCGCGACGCCCCTGGAGGGGCGCCGCGCGAAGGTCGGGGTGACAGGATTTGAACCTGCGACCTTCCGCTCCCAAAGCGGACGCGCTACCAACCTGCGCCACACCCCGTCGCCCGCCGCGGCGGCGGGCCAGGGCAAGTGTACTGGCGGGAACGGGTCGCTCTCGTCGGCGCGCGACCGCTGCCGCAGGTGGGCGGCGCGTCCACGCCACCGACGTTTGCTAAGGTTGCGGCCGCAGGTCGGCGCCGCGCCGGTCCTCGCTCCTCCTGCCGAGGGGCGCGGGCCCTGGTTCCACGGCCCGCGCGGGCGTAGCTCAATGGTAGAGCCCCAGTCTTCCAAACTGGCTACGCGGGTTCGATTCCCGTCGCCCGCTCCCCCACGCTCGGGCTCCGTCCCGGACGTCGATCCGTACCGTCACGAGGGGCGCCCGCCAGACCGGCCGGGCGCCCCTCGTCGTCTCGCCCGCACACCGGCGGTCCACCGACCGGACGACCGTCTCGTGGACGGCGTTGCAGGGTCCGGACGCGGACCGATAGCCTCGGGGGCACACGCGCCGCCCGCAGGCCCGGACCTCCGGGCCACCGCGGCGCGACCGACCAGGAGGAGCGAGGAATGACCGCGACGATCGCGCGTCCCGCACCGCTGCACCGCGCCGTGTCGCGCGTCTCCTGTTGTCGCTGTCTCGGCTGTCGCTGACGACCCGCCGCCGACCCCGCGCGCGCCGCCGCGCCGCACCAGGCCGCCCCGTCCGCCCGCGCCCGCCCCCGCCGTCGTGCCCGCGCGCCCACCGCGTCCCCGCGAGACGCTGAGCACCGTGGCCGCGGACCGCGACGGACCACGTCCCCTGATCGGTACCCCCACCCCCGGCTCACCCCGAGCCGTCGACAGAAGAGGAAGACATGGCACGCATCTACGACGACGTCACGCAGCTCGTCGGCAACACCCCCCTGGTCCGTCTCAACAAGCTCACGGACGGCCTCGGCGCCACCGTCGTGGGCAAGCTCGAGTTCTACAACCCGGCGAACTCGGTCAAGGACCGCATCGGCGTGGCGATCATCGACGCCGCGGAGGCGTCGGGCGAGCTGAAGCCGGGCGGGACGATCGTCGAGGCCACCTCCGGCAACACCGGCATCGCGCTCGCGATGGTCGGTGCCGCGCGCGGGTACGACGTCGTGCTGACGATGCCCGAGACGATGTCGAAGGAGCGGCGCGCCCTGCTCCGCGCGTTCGGCGCCGAGCTCATCCTCACGCCGGGGTCGGAGGGCATGAAGGGCGCCGTCAACCGGGCGGACGAGATCGTCGCCGAGCGCGAGGGTGCGATCCTCGCCCGTCAGTTCGCGAACGAGGCGAACCCGGAGATCCACCGCCGCACGACGGCGGAGGAGATCTGGGCCGACACGGACGGCGCCGTCGACATCGTCGTCGCGGGGATCGGCACCGGGGGCACGATCACGGGCGTCGGCCAGGTGCTCAAGGAGCGCAAGCCCGGCGTGCAGATCGTCGCGGTCGAGCCCGAGGAGTCCGCCATCCTCAACGGCGGCCAGCCCGGCCCGCACAAGATCCAGGGCATCGGCGCCAACTTCGTGCCCGAGATCCTCGACACCTCGGTCTACGACGAGGTGATCGACGTCAACGCGGAGACCGCGGTCGAGTACGCGCGCCGCGCCGCCAAGGAGGAGGGTCTCCTCGTCGGCATCTCGTCGGGCGCCGCGATCGCCGCCGCGCTCCAGCTCGCCGCACGCCCCGAGAACGCGGGCAAGCTCATCGTGACGATCATCCCGTCCTTCGGCGAGCGCTACCTGTCCTCCGTGCTCTACGCCGACCTGCTGGACTGACGTGACGGACCCGCGTCCCCACCACCGGACGGCCGGCTACCGGCTGCGCCGGTTCGTGCGCGTGCTCGGCGAGGACCTCGAGGCCGCCCGGCGGCGGGACCCCGCCGCCCGCAGCCGCCTCGAGGTCGCGCTGGCGTACCCGGGCGTGCACGCCGTGTGGGCCTACCGGCTCGCGCACCGCATGTGGCGCGAGCCCCTGCTGCGCCTCCCGGCGCGGCTCGTGTCGCAGGTGGCGCGCGCCCTGACCGGCGTGGAGATCCACCCCGGCGCGCGCATCGGCCGGCGCCTGTTCATCGACCACGGCATGGGGGTCGTCGTGGGCGAGACGGCGGTCGTCGGCGACGACGTCGTGCTCTTCCACACGTCGACGCTCGGTGGACGGTCGATGAAGCGGGGCAAGCGGCACCCGACGCTCGGGGACCGCGTCGTCGTCGGGGCGGGAGCGAAGATCCTCGGGCCGGTCTGGATCGGCGACGACGTGCAGGTGGGGGCCAACGCCGTCGTCGTCAAGGACGTGCCCGCAGGGGCGGTCGCGGTCGGGGTCCCGGCGACGATCCGCATGCCCGCCGGCGCGCCCGCGGCACGGGACGCCGTCGAGGACCCCTCGCTCCTCATCGAGTACGTCATCTGAGCGCACGGACGAGAGGGCCGCCGTCGGGCACGACGGCGGCCCTCTCCTCGGCCCTGATTGTTCTAGTTACGCTAGAACAACTAGACTGGACTCGTGATGTTCCGCATCGACCCGCAGGCCGACCAGCCGCTGTTCGCGCAGCTCGTCGCCCAGGTGCGCCTCGGCGTCGTCCAGGGGCGGCTCGCCCCCGGCGAGCGGCTCCCCGCGGCCCGCGAGCTCGCCGAGGCGCTGGACGTCAACGTGCACACCGTGCTGCGCGCCTACCAGGAGCTGCGCGACGAGGGCCTCGTCGACCTCCGCCGCGGGCGCGGCGCCGTCGTCACGGCGCCGCCCGCCGTCGACCTCACGTCGCTGCGGTCCGCCGTCGACCGCGTCGCGGCCGAGGCCCGTGCACTCGCGCTGCCCCCCGAGACCGTCCTGACCCTCGTGAAGGAGGCCCTCCGATGACCCGAGCCGCCCCGCGCCGCTCCCCTGGACGACCGACCGAAGCGGGTCGCCCGCGCCCGGACGACCACCGCACCCTCGCGCTCCTCGTCGGCGCCGCGGGCGCGGCCGTCACCGTGGTCGCGGCGCTCGTCGCGCTGACCTGGTCCGCGGACCTCCCCGACCCCGTGGCGATCCACTGGGGCACGGGCGGCGCCGACGGCTTCGCGTCGCTCGGTGCGGCGGTGGCGGGAAGCACGGCCCTGGGCCTGCTCACCTCCGCGGGGTTCGCCGCGATGACGGCGTTCCTGGGGCGCTCGGCCGCGAACCGGCGGGTCGCCGCGGGGGTCGCCGTCGGCCTCCCGGTCATGCTCGCCGTCCTCACCCTCGGGTCGCTCTGGATCCAGCGTGGCCTCGCCGACGCCCACGACGTCGGCGGCGTGAGCGCCGTCACGGCCGTCGCGCTGGGCGCCGGGCTCCTGGTGGGCGTCGTGGTCGGGGTGCTGGTCCCGGGCGACCGCCCGGACCCGACCGACGCCAAGGTCCCCGACGACGCGCCCCGGGTCACGCTCCGACCGGGCGAACGGGCGGCCTGGGTCGGGCGCGCGAGCGGCGGGCCGACGGTGCTCGTCGCGATGGGCGCGATCGTCCTCACCACGGTCCTGGCGCTCGTCCTGCGCGAGTGGGCGCTCCTCCTCGTGCCGGTGGTCCTGGGGCTGCTGCTCGCCGCGATGATGTCGTGGGTCGTCCGCGTCGACGAGGGCGGGCTCACGGTCCGGTCGACGCTCGGGTTCCCCCGCACGCGCGTCCCGGCGGACGAGGTCGTGCGGGCCGACGTCGCCGACGTCTCGCCGCTGCGCGACTTCGGCGGCTGGGGCTGGCGCGCCGGCCGGGGAGGCGCCGTCGGCATCGTCGTGCGGGCCGGCGAGTCGCTGCGCGTCGAGCGCACCGGCGGTCGCGCGCTCGTCGTCACGGTCGACGACGCCGGGACCGCGGCGGCGCTCCTCAACACCCTCGCCGACCGCGCACGCCGGATCGGCTAGTCTGGAGCCGGGCGGTACCCGAGACTCCGCGTACCGGATACCCCCTGCCCGGCGCGCGACCGGGTACCGCCCGCACCCGTCCCCGCGCACGACGCCCCGGCACGACGCCGGCGCCCGGTGCGCGGGCGCACCCGTACGACGACCCTCGACGAGGAGGAGCCCGCATGCGTCTCGGCATCCACACCGGCTACTGGTCGGCCGGTCCCCCGGCCGGCATCCAGGACGCGATCGTGGCGGCGGACCGCCTCGGCGTCGACTCCGTGTGGACCGCGGAGGCCTACGGCTCCGACGCCTTCACGCCGCTCGCGTGGTGGGGCTCGCGCACGACCCGGATCCGGCTCGGGACCGCCGTCGCGCAGCTCTCCGCCCGCACCCCGACCGCGACGGCGATGGCCGCGCTGACGATGGACCACCTCTCGGGCGGCCGGTTCGTCCTCGGGCTCGGCGTCTCGGGACCGCAGGTCGTCGAGGGCTGGTACGGGCAGCCGTACGCCCGCCCGCTCGCCCGCACGCGCGAGTACGTCCAGGTCGTACGCGACGTGCTGCGCCGGGAGGCGCCCGTGACGTCGTCCGGCCCGCACTACCCGCTCCCCCTGCCCGAGGGCACGGGGACGGGACTCGGCAAGCCGTTGCGCGCGACCGTGCACCCGCTGCGCGCGGACCTGCCGATCCACCTGGCGGCAGAAGGACCCAAGAACATCGCGCTCGCGGCAGAGATCGCCGACGGGTGGCTCCCGCTCTTCTACTCGCCCCGCATGGACGCGACGTTCCGCGAGCTCCTCGCCGACGGCTTCGCGCGCCGCTCTCCCGAGCGCTCCCCCGAGGCCGCGTTCGAGGTGAGCGCGACGGTGCCTGTCGTCGTGCGGGAGCACGTCGAGCAGGCCGCGGACCAGGTGCGCCCGTTCCTCGCGCTGTACGTGGGCGGCATGGGCGCCAAGGGCGCGAACTTCCACCGCGACGCGCTGGACCGGCTCGGGTACGCCGAGGCGTGCGACGAGATCCAGGCGCACTATCTCGCCGGGCGCAAGGACCTCGCGGCCGCCGCCGTCCCGACGGCGATGGTCGAGGACGTCGCGCTCGTCGGCCCTCCGGAGAAGATCGCCCGCGACCTCGCCGCATGGCGCGAGACCGCGGTCACCACGCTCCTCGTCCAGGGCGACGCGACGGCCGTCCAGACGCTCGCCCCGCTCCTCGCGTCCCCGCGCTGAGCTGGTGGGCCTGCGTCGTCCCGCGGTCGCTCGGACGACAGACACCCCGCACTCAACGGTCGGGGGTGTCGTCCTCGGGGAACCAGACGGCGCGGCGCAGGTCGACACGACGGCCGTCGCGCGACAGCGGGCACCCCTCGGCGCGCAGCTCGGTGAGCGCCGCGTCGAGGTGGTGCGCGGGCGGAGAGCCGGCCGCGTTGACGACGCGCCACCACGGGACCGGCGCGCCGTCGTCGTCGACGCCGGACGACCCCGCGAGCACCTGGCCGACCTGGCGCGGTCCGCCCCGGTGCAGCGACTCGGCGACGATCTCCGCGACGAGCCCGTAGGTCATGGCGCGCGCGGCCGGGATCTGCCGGACGAGCGCGAGCACGGAGGTCGCGTACTCCGCCGCGAGCGCCGTGCGGTCGGCCGCCTCCGCACCGCCGTCGGCCGCGCTCGCCGTGGTGCCCCGCATGCGTCCTGCCATGGGTCCCGACCCTAGCCGCCGCATTTGTCCTGGCGCGACGCGTGCCGACCCAGGAGGATCGAGGCCATGAGCGACCACCGCCCCGCGCGCCTCCCCGACGGCTACGAGCTCGTCCCTCTCTCCGCGTCCGACCTCCGCGACGTGCTGGAGCTGGACACCACGACGTTCCCGTCCCCGGTCGAGGTCGACGAGCTCGTCGACCTCCCGTTCCCGCTCACGTGGGAGCGCACGCTCGGCGTGACGGTCGAGCACGAGGACGACGACGCGCCGCCCGTCGACGGCGCGCGTCCCCTGCGTCGCGAGCTCGTCGGGATGCACGCCTCGTACCCGTTCGCGCGGTTCCCCGTCCCCGGGGCGACCGTCCCGGTCGCCGGGCTCACGTGGGTAGGCGTCCACCCCGGGCACCGCCGCCGGGGGATCCTCTCCGCCATGATCGACACGCACCTCGCGCGCTGCGGCGAGCGCGGCGAGCCCCTGTCCGCGCTCTTCGCGGCGGAGGCGGCCATCTACGGGCGCTTCGGCTACGGCAAGGCCGCGGACGACGTCCGGCTCACCGTCCCGCGCGGGGTCGCTCTGCGCGACGTCCCCGGCGCCGACCGCCACACCGTGCGCATCGAGCGCGCCGACCGGGCACGGCACGCAGAGCTCGTCGCGACGCTCCACGAGCTCGCCGGCACGGACCCGACGGGCCAGGGCGCAGGGATCAACCGCCCGGGCTGGGCGACGCGCGAGACGCCCGAGCTCCAGGCCACGTTCTGGGACGACGCGAAGGTGTGGCGCAAGGACCGCGAGCCCACGCGCATCGCGATCGTCGAGCTCGACGGAGAGCCGCGCGGGTACGCGCGGTTCCACCGCAAGCTGTCCTGGGAGGCCACCGGCCCGCGTGGCCCGGTGAGCACGGGCGAGGTCGTCGCGCTCGACGCGGCGGCGGCGCGCGCGCTGTGGGGCGTGCTCACCGACCTCGACCTCACGCACGAGGTCACGCCCTTCATGCTGCCGGTGGACGACGTCGTCACGAGCCTCCTCGTGGACCCGCGCTCGGCGTCGCCGCGCCTCGCGGACAACCTCTGGGTGCGCGTGGTGGACGTGCCGGCCGCGCTGACCGCGCGCCGCTACGCGGCGGACGTGGACGTCGTCCTCCACGTGACGGACGCCCGCCTGCCGGACAACGCGGGCCGCTGGCGGCTGCGCGCCTCGGCGTTCGGCGACGCGGTGGCCGAGCGGACCGTGGACGCGGCGGACGTCTCGCTGGACGTGCGCGAGCTCGGCGCCGTGTACCTCGGCGGGACGTCGCTCGCGGCCCTCGGCGCCGCGGGTCTCGTCACCGAGCACTCGCCCGGCGCGCTCGCCCGCACGAGCGCGGCGTTCGGCTGGCCGGTGGCACCGGTGTGCAGCTGGGTCTTCTGAGCCTCAGGCCTGGCAGACGCCGCACCAGTAGAGGTTGCGACCGGCGAGCTCCTTGAGCAGCACCGGCGTGCCGCACACGCGGCACGGGAGCCCGTCGCGGTGGTAGACGTAGAACGCCTCGTCCGCCGGGACCGCGTCGGGCGCGTCGTCGGTGTTCTGCCGCACGCGGCGGCGCCCGGGTGGTCCGTCCGCGTCGTCCGGCGGCCCGTCGCCGGTGCTGGGGCCGTCGCGGTCCTCCGGCCGGGTCGTGACGATGGCGCCCGTCCGGGTGCCGTCGCGCATGAGCACGACGAGGTCGTCCCACAGCGCGCGCAGGTCCTCGCCGGGCACGTCACGGCCGGGGCGCATCGGGTCGAGCCGCGCGCGGAACAGGGACTCCGCGCGGTAGATGTTGCCCACGCCTGCGACGACGTCCTGGTTCATGAGCAGCAGCCCGACGGGGCTGCGTGAGCGCCGCACGGCGGTCACGAACTCCTCGCGCGGGTCGCCCTCGGCGGGCGCGGCGTCTCGGATCGGGTCGGGACCGAGACGGTTCTCGACGGCCCGCTTCTCCTCGCCGGTGACGACCTCGCACGCCGTGGGCCCGGTGAGGTCCGCGACGGCGTGCGCCCCGACGAGCCGCACCCGCACGGCCCCGCGCGGCGGCGGGGGCGACCACGCGTCGTCGGGCCCGACCGCGGCGGCCGCACCCGGGCCTGCCGGGACGGTCTCGCGCTCGCCGATGCGCCGCCGCGGCGCCCCGATCGCGTGCACGACGGCGGTGCTGCCGTCGCCCGCGAAGGTCCAGGCGCCGTAGAGGCCGAGGTGGACGCGGAGCCAGCGCACGTCGTCGGGCCGCTCGGTGGTCCCGGCCGCAGGGCGCGCCGGGTCGGCGAAGCCGAGGAAGAGCTGCTTGCCCCACGCCTCGCTCGCGACGAGCACGTGCCCGTCGAGCACGGCGGCGCCCGCGGCGAAACGGCCCTGCGGGCTGCTCACCGCGAGCGTCTCACCCGTGAAGAGCTCGCCGAAGGCTCGCGCGAGCCGGTGGACGGTGTGACCCTCCGGCACGTCAGGCGGAGGCGCCGCGCGTCGTCTCGTACGCCGCGAGCTGGTCGATCCGGCGCTGGTGGCGCGGGTCACCGCTGAACGGCTCGGCGAGGAACGCGTCGACGAGCTCGACGGCCTCGTCGACCGAGTGCTGGCGTGCGCCCACCGCGACGACGTTCGCGTCGTTGTGCTGGCGGCCGAGGCGCGCGGTCTCGAGGTTCCACGCGAGGGCGGCGCGCACCCCGACGACCTTGTTCGCCGCGATCTGCTCGCCGTTGCCCGAGCCGCCGATGACGACCCCGAGCGAGCCCGGCTCCGCGGCGACGGCCTCGCCCGCGGCGAAGCAGAACGACGGGTAGTCGTCCTGCGCGTCGTACGTGTGGGCCCCGTGGTCGACGACGTCGTGCCCCGCGGCCTCGAGGTGCTCGACGAGATGGGTCTTGAGCTCGTAGCCCGCGTGGTCCGCGGCGATGTGAACGCGCATGCGCCCATCATGCCCCAGCGGGACGCCTGGGCGTCGGGGGGAGGCCGTAGCCTGAGACGCATGACACAGACCTCCCCGACGTCCACGTCCGCGTCCTCGTCCGGCACCACCGGCACCGTCGGCACCGAGCGCTCCGGCATCGACCTCGGCGCGCTGGACCCCGTCGTCCGGCCGCAGGACGACCTGTACCGCCACGTCAACGGGCGCTGGCTCGCGACGCACGAGATCCCCGCCGACCGCGCCATGGACGGCGCGTTCCGCGCGCTGCACGACCAGGCCGAGGTCCACGTGCGCGAGATCATCACGGACCTCGGCGCGCAGGTGGCCTCGGGTGCCACGGACGTCGGTCCGGACGCCGCGAAGGTCGGTGCGCTCTACGCGAGCTTCATGGACACCGACCGGATCGAGGCCCTCGGCACGGCCCCGCTGCAGGCGGACCTCGCGCTCGTCGCGTCCGCGACGACCCAGGCGGAGCTCACCGGCGTGCTCGGTGCGCTGCAGCGCACCGGTGGCGCGGGCGCCGTCGGCTTCTGGGTCGACAACGACGCCAAGGACCCCGAGCGCTACGTCGCCTACCTCTACCAGTCCGGGCTGGGGCTGCCCGACGAGGCGTACTACCGCGAGGACCAGTACGCCCCGGTGCGCGAGAAGTACGTGCCGCACGTCGCGCGCATGCTCGCCCTCGCGGGCGTCACCGCCGAGACCTGGGGCGCGACCCCTGAGGACGCGGCGGAGCGGGTCCTGGCGCTCGAGACGAGGCTGGCCGCGAAGCACTGGGACGTCGTCCGCGACCGTGACGCCGACCTCACCTACAACCCGCGCACGCTCGCCGCGCTCGTCGACGAGGCCCCCGGCTTCGACTGGCGCGCCTGGGTCCTCGCCCTCGGTGCGCCGGAGGGCTCGCTCGACGACGTCGTCGTGCGCGAGCCCGACTTCGCGGCCGGGTTCGGCGCGCTCTGGGCGAGCGAGCCGCTCGAGGACTGGAAGCTGTGGATGGTGTACCACCTGGTCACCGCCCGCGCGCCGTACCTCACGGACGAGCTCGTCGAGGCGAACTTCGACTTCTACGGCCGCACGCTGTCGGGCGCGCAGGAGGTGCGCGAGCGCTGGAAGCGCGGCGTCTCCGTCGTCGAGGGCGCGCTCGGCGAGGCGGTCGGCGCGCAGTACGTCGCCCGGCACTTCCCGCCCGCGCACAAGGCGCGCATGGAGGAGCTCGTCGCCTACCTCGTCGCCGCGTACCGCGAGTCGATCACGACGCTCGACTGGATGACGGCGGAGACCAAGGAGAAGGCGCTCGCCAAGCTCGAGGCGTTCACGCCCAAGATCGGGTACACCGTGAAGTGGCGCGACTACTCGGCGCTCGTCGTCGAGGCGGACGACCTCGTCGGCAACGTGCGGCGGGCGCACGCGTTCGAGCAGGACCGCGAGCTCGGCAAGATCGGCAAGCCGCTCGACCGCGACGAGTGGTTCATGACGCCGCAGACCGTGAACGCCTATTACAACCCGGGCATGAACGAGATCGTCTTCCCCGCGGCGATCCTGCAGCCCCCGTTCTTCGACCCCGAGGCCGAGGACGCGGTGAACTACGGCGGCATCGGCGCCGTCATCGGCCACGAGATCGGCCACGGCTTCGACGACCAGGGCTCCAAGTACGACGGCGCGGGCCGCCTCGAGGACTGGTGGACGACGACGGACCGCGAGGAGTTCGAGAAGCGCACCAAGGCCCTCATCGCCCAGTACGACGCGTTCCGCCCCGCCCAGCTCGGCGAGGACGGGCCGCACGTCAACGGTGCGCTGACGATCGGTGAGAACATCGGCGACCTCGGCGGGCTGTCGATCGCGCTCAAGGCCTACCGGATCGCGCTCGGTCGCCCGCTCGCCGAGGCTCCCGTCGTCGACGGGCTCACGGGGATCGAGCGCGTGTTCCTCGGCTGGGCGCAGGTCTGGCAGTCGAAGGGCCGTGACGAGGAGGTCGTGCGGCGGATCGCGACCGACCCGCACTCCCCCAACGAGTTCCGCTGCAACGGCGTGGTCCGCAACGTCGACGAGTTCTACGCGGCCTACGACGTGCAGCCGGCCGACGCGCTGTACCTCGCGCCCGAGGAGCGCGTGCGCATCTGGTGACGCGAGAGCGCGAAGGGCCCGCGGCGGTTCGCCCGCCGCGGGCCCTTCGTGCGTGCCGGGTCGATCCCGGCGCCGTGCTCAGCGGTGCTCGGAACCTCTCAGAGGGTCCGGATGCCGGCGCGGGCGATCGTGAAGCCCTTGCCCGTCGCGTCGTCGCGGCACGTCATGCCCGTCTCGGCGCTGTCGCACGTGAACGGACCGACCGTCTTGGAGGTGCCGTAGTCCAGGATCGCGGTGTCGCCGGGCGCGGGCTGCGGCTGCTCGGCCGCCGGGACGCACGGCTGCTCGACGCTGCCGTCGGCGCCGAGGACCACCTTGTACCCGACGGTGCCGTCGCAGCCGTCCACCGGGACCGGCTGGGTCCCGAGCTGGGCGATCACGCACGTCGCGCTGACGTCGGTCACCTCGCACGTGATGTTGCGCGACTCCGACGCGAACGTCTCGGACACGGTGGGCTCGGCCGCGGGCGTCTCCTCGGTACCCTCCGTGGCGGTCGCGGACGGCGGCGTGGTCGCGCCGCCTGCGGGATCGTCGTCGCCACCCCCGAGCAGCGAGATCGCGAAGACGATCGCCCCGATCACGAGCAGCGCGTCGACCACGATGAACGCGATCCACCCGGGGCTCAGCCGGTCAGACCTGCCGCCACCGCCACCGTTGCTCCCGCCGCGTCCGGCCGGGGGTCGGGGCGTCGCGCCCGAGCCGCCCGCACCGGCCCCGGCGCGGGGCGCGGCCGCGGTCGGCGCGACCGCGGCCGGCGGGTGGTAGGCCGGCTGGGGCTGCTGGGGAGCGGCCGAGGCATAGCCCGCCTGCGCCCCGAGGTCGTACGCCGGGGCGCCGGGAGCCGCGTACGCACCCGCCGGCGCGTAGCCGGTCGCCGCGGCGTCCGCCGGCGCGTAGGCCGGTCGGCTCGCGGCCGTCCCCACGGGAGCGGCGACGCCGAACCCGTTCTGCTCGGTCGCGTAGCGCACCCGCTGCGGGGGCACCGGTGCGGGCACCGCGGGCTGGGCCGCGGTCGGGAGCTCCGTGATCGGTGTGACGTGCTGGACGGTCGTCGGCTGGAACGACGACGCGACGACGGTCGGCTGCCCGTCCGCCGGCGTGGACCGGGGCGCCTGGGCGGTCGGCCCGCTCGTGGGCGCGAAGGACGGCGGCGCGGCCGCCACGGCACCCGGTACCGGTCCGGCGAACGCCTGGGTCGGCTGCGCGTCGTCCCGCCCGACCACGGGCCCCGGCACGCCGCCAGGGGGCGGCGGCGGTGGTGGCACGGGTGCGTTCGGGGACATGCGGCTCCTCGCGGGCTCCTCGTCGGACTCACCCGGCACGACCGGGCGGCGGGCGCTCCTGACACCGCCCGCAACCTGACGAAGCATGGCACGAGGCACCCGTGCGGGTCGAACCCCGCCGACGGTCGGACCGTCCCGTCGGCGGGGTCCCGGGCGGCCGGCGTCAGTCGAAGACCGGCCCCTGGGTCCGCGTGCGCTTGATCTCGAAGAAGCCGGGCGTGCTCGCGACGAGCACACACCCGTCCCAGAGCCGACCTGCGGCTTCGCCCTTCGGCGCCGGCGTCACGACGGGGCCGAAGAACGCGGTGCCGCCGAACGCGACGACCGGCGTGCCGACGTCCTCGCCGACGCGCCCGATCCCCTCGGCGTGCGAGGCCCGGAGCTGCTCGTCGTACGCGTCGGACCCCGCGGCGTCGGCCAGCGACGCGGGCAGCCCTACCTCGGCCAGCGCCTCGGCCACGACGGCGTCGTAGTCCGTGCGTCCGCCCGGGTGCAGGCGCGTCCCGATCGCGTCGTAGAGCGGCTTCACGACCCCCTCGCCGTGCTCGACGCGCGCGGCGGTGACCACGCGCACCGGGCCCCACGCCTTCTCCATGAGCTCGCGGTACTCCTCCGGCAGGTCCCGGCCCTCGTTGAGCACCGCCAGGCTCATGACGTGCCAGCGGACCGTGACGTCGCGCACCTGCTCGACCTCCCCCATCCAGCGGCTGGTCATCCACGCCCACGGGCACACGGGGTCGAACCAGAAGTCGGCGACGCGCACGTCGTCGTCGGTCGCGGTGTTCTCGGTCGTCGCGGTGAGGGTCACGGACGTCTCTCCTTCGTGTGGGCGGCGCCCGATGGACCCGGGTCGCCGGAGGGGGCGGGGCGGCGTGCGCGGACGGCCGACGCCGTCGCCCACCCAGTCTCGACACCGGGCGCCCGCAGCGTATTCCCGGGAGGTCATCCCGGGGGCGGGCGCGGGTACGCGTGGGATGATCGTCCGTGGCCCACAGGCCGCCGTCGAGGCCGCCCGGCCCGACCCGAGACCGAGGAGATGCAGTGCCCGGAGAGAACCTCACCCGCGCCGAGGCGAGCGAGCGCGCGGCGACCGTCGACGTCCAGTCCTACGAGGTCGAGCTCGACCTCACGACGGGGGCGACGACGTTCGCGTCGACGACCGTGGTGCGGTTCACCGCGACCGAGGGGGCGAGCACCTTCGTCGACCTCGTCGCCCCGACCGTGCGCGAGGTCGTGCTCAACGGCCGCTCGCTCGACCCTGCGGAGGTCTTCGCGGACTCGCGCATCGCGCTCGACGGCCTCGCGGCCGACAACGAGCTGCGCGTCGTCGCCGACTGCGCGTACACGAACACCGGCGAGGGCCTGCACCGGTTCGTCGACCCCGTCGACGGCGAGGTCTACCTCTACACCCAGTTCGAGGTCCCCGACTCGCGGCGCGTGTTCGCCGTGTTCGAGCAGCCCGACCTCAAGGCGACGTTCGCGTTCACGGTCACGGCCCCCGCGGCGTGGCAGGTCGTGAGCAACCAGCCGACGCCCGCGCCCGAGGCGCTCGGCACCAAGCCCGACCCGACCGGCACCGGCGCGGGCGACGTCGAGGTCGCGCGCTGGGCGTTCGAGCCGACGCCGCGCATCTCGTCGTACATCACCGCGCTCGTCGCGGGCCCGTACGTCGTCGAGCGCAGCGAGCTGACGTCGTCCGACGGCCGCACGATCCCGCTCGGGGTGTTCTGCCGCGCGTCGCTCGCGGACCACATGGACGCGGACTACGTCTTCGACAAGACCCGCGAGGGCTTCGCGTTCTTCGAGTCCGCGTTCGAGCACCCGTACCCGTTCGACAAGTACGACCAGCTCTTCGTGCCCGAGTACAACATGGGCGCGATGGAGAACGCCGGGTGCGTGACGTTCACCGAGACGTACGTGTTCCGGTCCAAGGTCACCGACGCCGTCAAGGAGCGCCGCGTCGTGACGATCCTGCACGAGCTCGCGCACATGTGGTTCGGCGACCTCGTCACCATGAAGTGGTGGAACGACCTGTGGCTCAACGAGTCGTTCGCGGAGTACGCCTCCACGCTCGCGACCGCCGAGGCGACGGAGTGGCACGAGGCGTGGACGACGTTCGCCGCGATGGAGAAGTCGTGGGCGTACCGCCAGGACCAGCTCCCCTCGACGCACCCGATCGTCGCGACGATCAACGACCTCGAGGACGTCTTCGTCAACTTCGACGGCATCACCTACGCCAAGGGCGCGTCCGTGCTCAAGCAGCTCGTCGCGTGGGTGGGCAAGGAGCAGTTCCTCGCGGGCGTCGCCGCGTACTTCCGCAAGCACGCGTGGGGCAACACCGAGCTGCGGGACCTGCTCGTCGAGCTCGAGGCCACGAGCGGCCGCGACCTCTCCCAGTGGTCGGCCCTGTGGCTCGAGACGGCCGGCGTGAACACGCTGCGCCCGGAGTTCGAGCTGGACGCGCACGGCCGCTTCACGACGTTCGCCGTGCTGCAGTCCGCCGCCCCCGACTACCCGACGCTGCGTCCGCACCGCCTCGGCATCGGCCTCTACGACCTCGTCGACGGCGTCCTCACGCGGGTCCACCGCGTCGAGGTGGACGTCGACGGCGCACGCACCGAGATCCCCGAGCTCCTCGGTCTCGACCGGCCCCAGCTCGTGCTGCTCAACGACGACGACCTCGCCTACGCCAAGATCCGCCTCGACGACGCGTCCCTCCAGGTCGCCACCGAGCACCTCGCCGACCTGGCCGACCCGCTCGCACGCTCGCTCGTCTGGGGCTCCGCGTGGGACGCGACGCGCGACGGAGAGACCCCCGCGGGCGACTACGTGCGCCTCGTGCTCGGCAACATCGCCCGCGAGACCGAGTCGACGACGATCCGCACGACGCTCAACCAGCTCGCGCTCGCCGCGAAGACGTACGTCGCGCCGGAGCGTCGCGCCGCCACGCTCGCGCACGCCGGCGACGTCCTCTGGTCGCTCGCGCAGGACGCCGCCCCCGGCTCCGACCTGCAGTTCCAGCTCGTGAAGTTCTTCGCCCACCTCGCGTCGACGACCGAGCACGGGACCGCGCTGCGCGCCCTCCTCGACGGCACGCAGACCCTCGACGGGCTCGAGATCGACACCGACCTGCGCTGGGAGATCCTCGAAGGCCTCGTGCTCCTCGGGCTCGCGGACGACGCCGAGATCGACGCGACCCTCGCCGCCGACTCGACGGCGACCGGCCAGCAGTCCGCCGCGCGCGCCCGCGCGACCGTCCCGACCGCCGAGGCGAAGCGCGCGGCGTTCGACCGCCTCGTCGGCTCGGACGACGCGCCCAACGCGATCGTCCGCGCCACGACGCTCGGCTTCCAGCACGTCAACGACCCCGAGTCGCTCGCCCCCCTCGTGGGCGCGTACTTCGACGCGCTGCTGCCGCTGTGGGACCAGCGGTCGTACCACATCGCCGAGGCACTGGTCACGGGGCTCTACCCGGCGCCGCTCGCGAGCACCGTGCTCCGCGACGCGACGCAGGAGTGGCTCGACGCGAACACCGACGCCGCCCCCGCGCTGCGTCGCCTCGTCGTCGAGAACCTCGCCGGCGTCGAGCGCGCCCTCACCGCCCAGGCCGCCGACGCCTGACCAGCCCAGACGCGCCGAGTCGCTCCCACGTCGGAGCGGCCCGGCGCGTCGGACGGACGTCACCACGCGGGCAGTCATCAGGGGTGAGCACAGACCAGGGTGAGACGACGTCGGGCGGGGTGGGTGCACCACCACCCACCCCGCCACCAAGGCGACGGACCGCCGTCGGACACGCCGACCACACCTCTACCCGGACGAACCACGCCTCTACCTCGGCGGACACGGCTCTACCTCGGCCAACCAGGGTTGTACCTCGGCGGGTCAGAGGGCGTCGTTCATGGCCTTCGCGAGGGAGCGCAGGCGGGCGGAGTCGAAGAGGTCCTCCAGCAGGACGACGTTGCCCGACGAGTCGCCGAGCGGCACCTTCCAGTTGGGGTACTCCTGGTCCGTGCCGGGCTGGTTCTGCGAGCGGCGCTCCCCCACGGCGTCGGCGAGCGAGACGCCGAGCAGGACGGCGGGCGTGCTGCGGACGAGCCGGTGCAGGGCCTCGACGAGCTCGCGCTCGGACGGGTCGTCGCCGACGAGCCCGCGCTCGCGCAGGAACGCGACCATGGCGTCGCGCTCGGCACGGGCTGCGCGGCGCACGTCGGCGACGTCCTCGGTGAGGACGCCGAGACGGTCGCGCAGCTCGACGTGCTCGCCCGCGAGGTACCCGGCGGACGGCGGCAGGTCGTGGGTCGTGACGGTGGCGAGCGCGAGGCGACGGTAGTCCTCGGGCGGCAGCGGCGCGCCGTCGGACGTCTTCTCGAACCAGAGCACGGAGGTACCGAGCACGCCGCGGTCGGCGAGGTAGTCGCGGACCCACGGCTCGAAGACGCCGAGGTCCTCGCCGATGACGATCGCCCCGGCGCGCTGCGCCTCGAGGCAGAGGATGCCGATCAGGGCCTCGTGGTCGTAGCGGACGTAGGCACCGGCGTCGGCACGCGCCCCGCCCGGGATCCACCACAGGCGGAAGAGCCCGATGACGTGGTCGATGCGGATCGCGCCCGCGTGGCGCAGCACGGTCCGCAGCATGTCCCGGTAGGGCGCGTACCCGGCGCGGGCGAGCGCGCGCGGGTGCCAGGGCGGCTGGGACCAGTTCTGGCCCTGCTGGTTGTACATGTCCGGCGGCGCGCCGACGGAGACCCCGGTGGCGAGCACGCCGCGGTGCGCCCAGACGTCGGCGCCCTCCGGGTGCACCCCGACGGCGAGGTCGTGCATGATCCCGACGGACATGCCCGCCTCGCGCGCGGTGCGCTGGGCGGCGCGGAGCTGCTCGTCGGCGACCCACTGGAGCCAGCAGTAGAACTCGACCCGGTCGGCGAGCTGGTCCCGCAGGGCGGCGACGGTCGGCCCGTGCGGGTCGTACGCGCCGGGGGGCCAGTCGCGGTCGCCGTAGTGGTCGGCGAGCGCGCACCACGTCGCGAAGTCCTCGAGGCCCCGCCCCTGCTCGGCACGGAACGCGTCGAGCGACGCCTGACGCGCGGTCGAGCGCGGCGCCGCGAAGACGACCTCGAGCGCGGCCTTCTTGGCGTCCCACGCGGCGTCGCGGTCGATCGGTCCGGGGTCGGTGTCGAAGTCGCGCACGGGGTCGAACGCCCACTCGACGAGCGAGCGGTCCGCCGCGGACAGGTACCCCGTCTCGCGGATGTCCTCGACACGGACGTAGAGCGGGTTGACGAAGCGCCTGCTCGTCGGCAGGTAGGGCGACGGCGTCATCGGCGTGCGCGGCTCGGCGGCGTGCAGCGGGTTGACGAGCACGAAGTCGGCCCCGGCCTCGCGCGCGGACAGCCAGGCGAGGTCGGCGAGGTCGGAGAGGTCACCGACACCCCAGGAGGCGCGCGAGCGCACCGAGTAGAGCTGGGCCATGAAGCCCCAGGCGCGCCGCTCGAGGACCGCGGCGGGGAGCTCGAGGCGCTGCGGCGTCACGACGAGCGTCGCGCGGGCCTGCGTCCCGTCGCTCTCGGCGTGCAGGTCGTGCCACCCGAGGGGCAGGTCGGCGGGCACCTCGAACGTCGCGCGCCCCACGCGCCGGCCGTCGACCGTGCGCGGCTCGACGAACACGTCGAGCTGGCCGAGGTCGCGGCGCCCGCGTGCGGCCCGTGCCGTGTGCTGCCCGGCCGGCCGGGCGCCGTGGCGCGACGGCTCGGCCTCGAGCTCCACCCACACCTCGACGGCGGACCCGTCGGCGACGTGCACGGGGAGCGGGACGGCGTCGCCCTGCCGCACGACGACGGTCGGCGGCAGCATCTGGCGCCACGCGTCGTCGCGCGAGTGCTCGAGGCTCACCGCCACCTTCTCGGGCGACGAGGCGGGGACACCGAGGGCCTCGAGCACGGCGACGAGCGTCGAGGCGCGGACCTGGCGGCGCGACCCGTCGAAGTCCCAGAAGTCGGACGCGACACCGTGGGCGTCGGCCAGCTGCACCAACGGCTCGGGCAGGTCCGTCTGCGGGGGTTCGCTCACGCCTGCATCCTGCCAGAACGCAGGCCCGCGAGCAGCGCGTTCGCCCGGCGCGCCCAGGGGTCGCCCACCCGCCCCGGGTACCCTGCGCTCATGTCTCGACCTGCCCTCCTCCCTCTCGTGCCGCTCCCCGCGGCCCCGGACGACGATCCCCTGGAGCCCTTCGACCCGTCGAGCACCCAGTCGTGGATCGACTGGTTCGTGGGGCTCCCTCTGCGCGTCCTCCTCATCGTCGGGATCGGCTCGGTCGTGCTCGCCCTCGTGCGCCGCGTCATCCGGAAGGTCACCGAGCACATCGCCGAGGGGACCCCGACGCTGCGGAGCAAGCGCCTCAAGGGCATCGGCGAGAGTGCTGCGGGCAGCGTCCTGCTGCGCGCGAACCCGCTCGCGTCGGCGCGGCGGGCCCAGCGCGCCCGCACGGTGGGTTCGGTGCTGCGTTCGACGGCGAACATCGTCATCGGCGCCACGATCGTGCTCATGGTGCTCGCCGAGCTCGGCGTGAACATCGCCCCGTTCCTCGCGTCCGCCGGCATCGTCGGCGTCGCGCTCGGCTTCGGCGCCCAGAGTCTCGTCAAGGACTTCCTGTCCGGGACGTTCATGCTCCTCGAGGACCAGTACGGAGTGGGCGACACGGTCGACCTCGGTGAGGTGTCCGGCACGGTGGAGGAGGTCGCGCTGCGCGTGACCAAGGTCCGCGACGGCAACGGGACGCTGTGGTACATCCGCAACGGGGAGATCCTGCGCACGGGGAACAAGACCCAGGAGTGGGGCCGCGCCGTCGTCGACGTGCGCGTGGCGTACTGGGCGGACGTCGACGCGGTGCGCGCCGCGCTGCTCGCCGCGGCCGAGGACGTCGGCGCCGACCCCGTGCTCGGGACGTACTTCCTGGAGCCCCCGGAGGTCACGGGTATCGAATC
Source organism: Cellulosimicrobium sp. SH8 (assembly GCF_025818875.1). Classification (NCBI taxonomy): domain Bacteria; kingdom Bacillati; phylum Actinomycetota; class Actinomycetes; order Micrococcales; family Promicromonosporaceae; genus Cellulosimicrobium; species Cellulosimicrobium sp. SH8. Next base: position 23,705 of record NZ_JAMXMH010000014.1, read on the forward strand.
GATGACGGCCGAGGCCCTGCAGCTCAAGGTGCAGGTGAAGACGCAGGCCGCGATGCAGTGGGAGGTGGCGCGCGCGCTGCGTGCCCGCGTCCGGCAGGGGCTGTCCGACGCGCGGATCCCGCTGGCGGGAGCGCAGCAGGTGGTGGTCCTCGACCACTCGCCGTCGGTGCCCGACGACCGCCCGGACGACCGGACCGACGACGGTCCGAGCGCGCCGGCGCGGGACGACCAGGCGACGCGCGACCGGCGCGGTGCCGCGGCGGCCGCCGCGGTGCAGGACCGGCCCGGCGGCCCGGCGGGCTCCTCCGCCTGAGCCGGGTGGCGCCGTCGGGCACGTCCGTCCCCGGCGGCGCCGGCCCCCGCGGCGGAGGGCCGGACGGGGTCAGCGCAGGCCGTCGAGCTCCGCGGCGAGGTTGTCGGCCTCCGGGCCGACGATGACCTGGACGACGCGGCCGGAGCGCACGACGCCGAACGCGCCGGTCGCCTTGAGGCGCGCCTCGTCGACGAGCTGCGGGTCGGTCACCTCGACGCGCAGGCGCGTGATGCACGGCTCGAGGTCGACGACGTTGCCCTGGCCCCCGAGGGCCTCGAGGATCTGCTGTGCCTTCTGGTCCGAGGGGGTGCTCATCGAAAGTGTCTCCTGAGGCGAGTCGCGGGTGGGGATCCGCGCGGGGGATCCGGGGTGTCGGGGTGCCGTGCACCTGGCAACAGCCTAGTCTCCTGGCGAGGTTGTCACCGGATCGACGCAGGAGCGCAACGGCACCGCAACAACGCTGTGCCGCGCGCGAGTCCCCTCGTCGGGCGGCGACGGGCACGCGTGCGCACCGGCCCGGGCACCCGGGTCGCACGCCCGAGTCGGACAGGAGCGAGGTCGTGACGGGCGGAACACAGGACGAGGCACGGCAGGTCATCACGGGCATCGGCGTGTGCCCCGGCACGGTGGTCGGACCGGTGGTGCTCATGCCGGAGCCGATCGCGGAGCCGGCACCCGGGCTGCGGATGGGCCCGCGCGAGGACCACGAGGCGCAGGCCCGTCGCGTCGACGCCGCGGCCGCGCAGGTCGCCGCCGACCTCCAGCGTGCCGCTGACGCCGCCGACGGCGAGACGCGCGACGTGCTCGAGGCGACCGCCGCGATGGCCGGGGACCCCACCCTGGCGGCCGACGCGCGGCGCCGCGTCCTCGACGAGCACCTGGTGCCGGAGCGCGCGGTGTGGGAGGCCGCGGAGGAGGTCGTGCGGCAGTTCACCGAGCTCGGCGGGTACTTCGCCGAGCGCGCCCGCGACGTCGCCGACGTGCGCGACCGGCTCGTGGCCGCGCTCACGGACCGCCCCGCGCCCGGGGTCCCCGAGCACGCGGAGCCGTTCGTGCTCGTCGCGCCCGACCTCGCGCCGTCGGCCACCGCTGCCCTCGACCCGGCGCGCGTGCTCGCGATCGTCACCGACGGCGCCGGCCCGACGTCGCACACCGCCATCGTCGCCAACGCCAAGGGCATCCCGGCCGTGGTCGCCGCGACGGGAGCGAGCGCGGCGCTCGCGCCGGAGGACGTCGTCCTCGTCGACGGCGCCGCCGGGACCGTGGTCGTGCACCCGTCCGAGGAGCAGGTCGCCGCGGCGCGGGCGCGCTCGCTGCAGGTACGCACGTTCGACGGCACCGGCCGCACGCGCGACGGGCACCGCGTCCAGCTCCTCGCGAACGTGGGCGACCCCGCGGGCGCGGCGCCGGCCGCCGCCGCGGGCGCCGAGGGCGTCGGGCTGTTCCGCTCGGAGTTCTGCTTCCTCGACCGCGAGCAGCCGCCGACGGTCGAGGAGCAGGTCACCGCCTACCGCACGGTGTTCCGCGAGTTCGGCGGGCGCAAGGTCGTCATCCGCACTCTCGACTCCGGCGCGGACAAGCCGCTCCACTTCCTCACGGTCGACGACGAGGAGAACCCCGCGCTGGGCGTGCGCGGGCTGCGCACCGCCGCGCGGTGGCCCGAGCTGCTCGAGCAGCAGCTCGACGCGATCGCCCAGGCTGCCGCCGCCGAGGAGGCCGAGGTCTGGGTCATGGCGCCCATGGTCTCGACCGTCGGCGAGACGGAGTGGTTCGTCGAGCGCTGCCGTACCCACGGGCTCGACGTCGCGGGCGTCATGGTCGAGGTCCCGAGCGCCGCGCTGCTCGCCGGGCCGATCCTCGCGCGCGCGTCGTTCGCGTCGATCGGCACGAACGACCTCACGCAGTACACGATGGCGGCCGACCGTCTCCTGGGATCGCTCGCCGAGCTGAGCGACCCGTGGCAGCCCGCGGTGCTGCGGCTCGTCGAGGCCACGTGCGCGGGCGGCGCGCAGCAGGGTCGGCCCGTGGGCGTGTGCGGCGAGGCGGCCTCGCAGCCGGTGCTGGCCGTCGTGCTCGTGGGGCTCGGGGTGTCGTCGCTCTCCATGACGGCCCGGGCGATCCCCGACGTCGCCGCGCTCCTGCGCGAGGTCGACGTCGACGAGTGCCGGCGGCTCGCGCGGCTCGCCGTCGAGGCCGAGAGCGCGGCCGAGGCCCGCGCCGTGGTCCGCGAGAACCTTCCGGTGCTCGCCGAGCTCGGCCTCTGACGCGCGCGGACGCGCGCTGTGACGTGCGTCCGGGTCGCCGCGCGCGGCCCGGACGGCGGCGACGCCGGTGCGATGATGGGCCGGTGACGACCGAGCCCAGCCCCCGCACGACGCTGCCCGTCGCCGGCCTGTCGAACGGCCCGACGACCGGCCCGGCATCCGGACCCGCGACCGACGCCGCGCCGGTGCGCCCGAGCCGCACGTTCTACGACGAGGTCGGCGGCCACGAGACGTTCGTGCGCCTCGTCGACGCGTTCTACGAGGGCGTCGCCGACGACCCGGTCATGCGCCCGATGTACCCCGAGGAGGACCTGGGCCCCGCGCGCTGGCGCCTCACGGCGTTCCTGGAGCAGTACTGGGGCGGCCCGACGACGTACAGCGAGCAACGCGGTCACCCCCGCCTGCGGATGCGGCACGCCCCGTTCAAGGTCAACCCCGAGGCGCGGGACCGCTGGCTCGCCCACATGCGCGCCGCCGTCGACACCCTCGACCTCGCGCCGATCCACGAGGCGACGCTGTGGGACTATCTGGAGCGCGCGGCGCACTCGCTCCTCAACACCTTCGAGGACTGACCGACCCGCCGCCCGAGCGAAGGAGCCCCCACCCGTGACCCCCGAGCCCACGCCGCCGTCGACCTCCCCGGCCTCCCCCGGCCCGACGTCGGACGCCGCCCCGCGCGAGCAGGTCCCCAACCCGCTGAACCACCTCCTCGACGTCCTGCGCCTCGAGCGGGTCGGTGACGGCGACGGGTCGGCCGCCGACCCCGAGCACTTCCGCGGCGAGAGCGTCCACCAGCCGACAGGCCGGGTCTACGGGGGCCAGGTGCTCGCGCAGGCCGTGCTCGCCGCGGGCCGCACCGTGCCCGAGGGCCGTCTCCCCCACTCGCTGCACGGGTACTTCCTGCGGCCTGGCGGCCTCGACGTGCCGATCGACTTCGCGGTCGAGCGGCTGCGCGACGGGCGCTCGTTCAGCGCGCGCCGGACGCACGCGATCCAGCACGGCAAGCCGATCCTGTCGATGATCTCCTCGTTCCAGGAGGACCAGGGCGGCATCGAGCACTCGTCGCCGATGCCCGACGCCCCGCCGCCGGAGGACGTGCCGTCCGCGCTCGACGTGCTCGGCGGCATCGACCACCCGATCGCACGCTTCTGGTCGCACCACTCGGCGTTCGAGCTGCGGCACGTCGGCGGCTCGCTCTACCTCGGTCCCGACCACGAGCCCACGGATCACCAGATGGTGTGGATGCGGGCGCGGGGCGACGTCGGCGACGACCAGCTGCTGCACCGTGCGCTCATGGCCTACGCGTGCGACCAGGTGATGCTCGAGCCGATCCTCCGCGAGTCGGGCACGAGCTGGGTCACGCCCGGCATCTCGATCGCGAGCCTCGACCACGCCATGTGGTGGCACCGCGACGCGCGGGTCGACGACTGGCTGCTCTACGTGCAGTCGGCGTCGAGCGCCCAGGGCGGCCGCGGGCTCGGGGCGGCGCGCGTGTTCGCGCAGGACGGGACGCTCGTCGCGTCCATCGCGCAGGAGGGCATGGTCCGCCTCCCGGCGCTGTGAGCACCGGGAGGCGGACCCCTCTCACGACGGTGTCAGCCAGGTGTCAGCCGCACGCGACCGTCGGTGACGACGGCGGCGCGCCCGTGCCGATGAACCCGAAGGACGTCGTCGCGCCGGCGACGAGCGTGCCGTTCCACCCGACGTCCGTCGCGGTCAGGACGCTCCCGCTCAGGCTCGTCGTCGCGTTCCAGGCCTGCGACAGGCCGCCGGGTGCGAGGTCGAGCGACACGGTCCAGCCCGTGACGCCCGACGCTCCGGCCGTCACGGTGACCTCGGCCTGGTACCCGCCCTGCCACGACCCGCGCGTCGCGTAGGTCGCGGTGCAGGCGCCGGGCTCGGGCCCGCCGTCGTCCGCGAGCGTCGTGGCCTGCGCCCCCAGGGACACCGGCGAGAGGTTGCCCGCCGCGTCGCGTGCCCGCACCGTGTACCGGTAGGTGGTCTCGGGCGCGAGGTCCTCGTCCGTGAAGGTCGTGCGCGCCGTGGAGCCCACCACCTCCCCGTCGCGCAGCACGTCGTACGCGACCACGCGGACGTCGTCCGTCGACGCCGTCCACGCCAGCGACGCGGTCGTGGCCGTCGTCCCCGTCACGGCGAGGCCGGCGGGCGTCGTGGGCGCCTCGGTGTCCGGCTCCGTCGGGACGTCCTCGCCGAACAGGCGGTCGTAGTCGGCGAGCGCCGTCGCGACCGCGGTCTGGGCCCAGAACCGGTGGTAGGTGAACTCGGGCGCGGGCCCGCCGTCGAGGTGCGCCTGGACCTTCGACCACTGCGGGTCGTCGAGGTAGAACGACCGCAGGTCGAGGAACGACGCACCGGGCTCGATGACGTCGCCGTTCGGCATGGTCCCCGTCCACCCGGCCGGCACGTACGTCCCGTCGCCCGTGGTCGACGTCAGGACGTCGTCGAAGCGCGCATAGTCGGCGCGCGTCTCGGTCGTCGCGACGCCGACCGGGTCGCTGTTCTGCTCCCAGATCGCGTCGAGCAGGTCGCGCGCGACCTGCTGCGCCGCGTCGTGCTGCAGGCCCTCGCCGCCGGCCGCGTAGTACATGAGCGTGCGCGCGAGCGCGCCGGCGACGCCGACGTCCTGGCCGTAGCCCGTCACCTCGACGCTCAGGCCCGCGTTGTCGCCCGGGTTCTCGGGGTCCCAGTCGTCGGGCTGGCCCGACCACGCGAGGTTGGACGGGATCTGCCAGGAGTCGTCCGTGACCGTGACGTGGTCGATCACCCACGGCACCCACTTGTCGAGGATCGCCTCGGCGCGCTCGTCGCCCGTCTCCTCGTAGAGCTGCGCGATCCGCTCGACCCCCCAGCCCTGCATGCCCATCCACGAGTTGGACGGCGGGTCGTGGTAGACGGGCGCCTCGGTGTACGCCATGCCGTAGAACGTCGCGACGTCGTCGGGGCGGTCGGCGTAGTGGCCGTCCCACGAGTTCGTGCTGCCGCCCGCGATCCCGCCCTCGGGCGACTGGAGCCACTGGAAGAGCTCGATCTGGCGGTCGAGGCTCGTGCCCCAGTCGTCGCTCGCCGTGGGCGAGGCCGGCTGGAGCGCGGGGTCGTTCGCGAGCGCCCAGGCCGCCATCGGGTTCTGGTACCCGAAGTGCGCGTGGCTCGACCCGATGCGCCAGGCCCACGGGCCGGACGTGTCGAGCGCCCCGCCCCACGCGTAGTACCAGGACAGCAGGTAGTGCGCGCTGCTCCGGCCCGACCCCGCGGCGCACGACGTGGACTCGCAGCCCGGCGTCTTGAAGTACTTGTCGAACAGCGCGTAGCGCAGGTAGTCGCCCATCTTCGAGGCCTTGCCGACCGTGTCGGCGACGGCCTCGGGCTGGCCCTGCTCGGTCGCGAACTTGTTCGCCCAGTAGGCCGCCTCGACCGCGCGCGCATCGGCGTCGGGCGCGTTGGTGTACTTCCACTGCTTCGCGTACGACGCGTCGCCCGTGAAGAGGTCGAGGTAGCCGTTCTCGCCGCCGTAGCTGAAGTCGTCGATCGACGGCTGGGGCACCGTCTCCCAGACGGACTCCTGCGGGCCGCGCTGGAACGTGTTGATGTACGACGTGCCCTCGTGGTCCGGCCCGAGCAGCGTCGAGGAGCCCGGTGCGGCGCCGAAGCCGTACACGTTGTCGACGTCCGCGAGCCAGTGCATGCCGTAGACCTCGGGCGTGCCGTAGGTCGACCGCAGCTCGGCCGCGATCGGGTCGGTGCCGACGGACACCGACGTGTCGAGCTGCGACGGGTACTGGCTCGGGTGGTTGAACTCCGGCGCGTACGTCGCGGGCTTGGCCGGGTCGTACGCCCCGTTGGTGGGCTGGTTCTCCGTGGTGGGGATCATGTACGCCTCGAGCGTGTCCCACGCGTGGTTGAACGGCTCCCAGTCGCCGGTCACCTGACCGTACGACGTCTCGAGCCACAGCCAGAAGGAGTACGCCTCCGACGTCGTCTCGTGCCCGTAGTCCGGCGCCTCCACCATGAGCGTCTCGACCGCGTGGTACGGGATGCCCTGGGGTGAGAAGTAGCCGTTCGCGGGGTCGTGGACCTTCGCGTACAGCTCGAGGAACCGCTGCGTGTACTCGCCGTCGACGAGCGCCGCGGCCGTGCCCGCCGTCGACGTGGACCGTGGTGCCGCAGGGTCGGCGCTCGCCGGCGGGACCGCGGCGAGGGCCGCGAGCACGACGCCCGCGGCGAGCGCGGCGGCCGTCGTACGCCGCCCCCGTGGGGCTCGCGCGTGCGGGGCGGTGGGTGGTGGCGCTGCGCGCCGGGACGTGCGTGGCATCGTGCTCCCTCTCGTCGTCGAGCCCCGCGGCGGCGATCACGAGGGCGCCGTCGTCGGCGTCCCCACCCCCGCGGGTCGATCGACTCTTGGCGGGGACGCCGGGCTCTCACAACGCGCGAAACGTTTCGGACGACGCCGACCACGGCACGACCGTGCCGAGCGCCCGCGCCCGCCGACGCGCGAGCGCCACCCCGGCGCGGCGCAGGACCTCGAGCGCGTCCGGCGCCCCGGTGACGTCCCCCAGGTGCTCGACGACGGCGGACCCGCACGCCCCCGCCGCACGCACCGCCGCGTGGCGGGCGGCGTCGTCGGACACACCGTCGAGGAGCGCGACGAGGTCGGTCGGCGCCAGCGCGCACAGCGAGCCCGCCGCGCCCAGCGCGCCGGCGAGCCGGTGCAGCGCGGGGACCGTCGGCGGCGCGTCGAGCCCGACGGCGAGCACGTGCGCGCCGTATCCCGGGACCCGCCCGCCACGGCCGATCGCCTGCTCGAGCCGGTCGACGAACAGCGAGCGGTGCAGCACGCCCGAGTCGGGGTCGACGAGCGCCCGCTCGCGCAGCTCGCTGCGGAAGCGCTCGACGTCGGACAGGACGGCGAGCGCGCCGACCATGCGGGCCGGGCGCCCGCCGGCGTCGTGCACGGTCACCGCACGGCACCGCACCCGCACGTGCTCGCCGTCGGCGCACCGTAGCCGGTGCTCGACGTCGAGGGGCTCGGTCGTGCCCGCGAGCTGCGCGGCGACCGCGGCGTGCACGGCCTGCAGGTCCTCCGGGTGCACCCGGCCGAGCCACTCCTCGGGGTCGTCCCGGAGGTCGGCCACGTCGCAGCCCACGATGCGGGCCCACGCCGGCGACCAGCGCACGGTCCCCGTCTCGACGTCCCAGTCCCACGTCCCGTCGTGGGACGCGATGGACACGAGCGCGGCGCGCTCGGCCCCCGCCTCGACCTCGAGCGCCAGCTCGCGCACGCGCTCGGCCGAGTCGGCGAGCGCGTGCTGCTGCTCCTGCAGCGAGGTGACCAGGGCCTCCCGGTCCAGCGCGACGGCGAGCATGGCCGCCCAGTGGTTGTACCGCTCGCGGGTGCTCGTCGTGCGCGTGTCCACGAGGCCGCCCACCACGAGGAACCCCCAGTCGGACCGACCGAACGCGACCGGCGCGACGACCGTGAGCGACCGCGGGTCGAGGAGCTCTCGGGGAGGGAACTGCGCCGTCGCGAGGACCGACCCCGCGAGCCGTTCGACGGCCGTCCCGCCGCCGCGGACGCCGACTACCCGCAGCACGCGGCGGCCGGAGCCGTCGTCGGCGTCCTCCCACAGCGCGAGCGCCGCCGTCCCGCCGACCCCGCGCGGCAGCCAGTCGAGGCGACGCAGCCCCTCCCCGTCACCGCGCAGCAGGCCGAGATCGACCTCGTAGAGGTCCACCAGGTCCTGCTCGAGCCGCCCCGTGCGCGCGACCGCGCCGTGCGCGCACCCCCGGGCGACGGCGACGACCACCTCGGCCGCGGTCGCCCGGACGGCGTCGGCCCGCGTGACCGCGGAGCTCGCCGGGGGGTCCCGGTGGGTGCCGCGCGACAGCACGGTCCGACCGAGCTGGGACGCGCGCACCACCGGGCGGCGCCGTCGCAGCTCCCGGACGAGCGCGGCGACCTCGGCCTCGAGCGCGGGCACGATCTGCTCGAGCGCCTCCTGCGACGGGCGCAGCGCCGCGGTCCGGTCCGCGAGCGAGCGCAGCGCCGCCGCCGGGGGCACCACGCCCGACTCCGCGGCACCCCGGAGCAGGTGCCGCAGCACCAGGAGCCACGCGTCGACCGGAGCCGGGCGCTGGCCGCCGTCCGACGCGCGCCGGCGCTGGACGCCGCGCACGTCGGACCGCTCCAGGACGGAGGCGAAGACCACCCGGGCGACCTCGTCGAGGGGCCGGTCCGGGTCCGCGGGCGCCGACACGGCCGCCACCCGGGCGGCCGGTGCGCCGATGAGCTCGCCCTGCGTGCCCTCCAGGCACCCGCACGACTCGCGCCGGATGAGGGCCGCGCGGCCCAGCCGGTGCTCCCGGCCGACGTTCTCCCCGCGTGCCCGCGCGACGAGCAGCTCGGCGACCCGCTCGCCGACCTGGTCGTGCAGCGGGTCGACGGTCGAGAGCCGGGGCCGCGCCCGCGCCCCCGAGTCGGCGTGGTCGAACCCGACCACGGCCTGCTCCGCGGGCAGCTCGAACCCGCTGGCCTGCAGGCCCCGCATGAAGCCGATGGCGTTGCGGTCGGTCGCGGCGAGCGTCGCCGTCGTCGGCAGGCCACGGGACGCGAGCCGACGCGCGGCGGCCTCGGCGCTCGCCTCCTGGTTGTCGCGCGTGCGGTAGACCCACGAGGGCGAGAAGGCGAGGTCGTGCGCGGCCAGCGCCGCACGGTACGCGTCGTACCGCTCGAGCGTGTCGCGCTGCTCGGTGTTGCCGACGAAGCCGATGCGGTCGTGACCGTGCTCCACGAGATGGTCGACGGCGGCGCGGACGCCACCCGCGTTGTCCGGGGACACCGCGGGCGCGCGCAGCCCGTCCGCGCGCACCCCCAGGAGCACGAGCGGGACGCCTGACGCGTCGAGCTCGCGCAGCTCGGCGTCGGCGAGCGCCGTCGTCATCACGACGAACCCGTCGAACGACGAGCGCCCCAGCAGGGGCCGCCGGCCCGGCGGTCCCGGGAACTCGTCGCGGTCGAGGTCCGCAGGGTAGGTCTGGAGGGCGACCACCCGGTGCCCGTGCGCCCGCAGGACCCGGGCGATCCCCGCCAGGGACCGCCCGAAGTAGAACCCTCCGACCACGGGGCACAGCACACCGAACGTCAGGTGCTCCCCCGCCTGTCTCGGGCGCCTCGTCGCGTCCGTCGACATCCTCGTCACCGTCCCCGTCACGTCATCGTCACCGAGTCCTGGTAGGCATCATGCACCCAAACCGGGCACAGTGTGGGAGCGTGACCACCAACTCGTCCCCGGGACCGGCCTCGCACGGCGCCGTCGGTCCGAGCGCACGGCGCATCACGATCACCGACGTCGCCCGTGCGGCGGGGGTGTCGATCGCCGTCGTCTCCTACGCCCTCAACGGCCGGCCGGGGGTGTCCGAGCGCACCCGTCGGCACGTCCTGCGCACCGCGGCCGACCTCGGCTGGCGGCCGAGCGCGGCCGCCCGCTCGCTGCGCTCCAGCGCCCGCAGCGTGGCGCTCCAGGTCGTCCACGCCGCCGAGGGAGCCGCCGGACCGAACCGCGCCCTGGCGCTCGCGGCGGGCATGCGTGCCGTCCTCGCGGAGCACGACCTCGCCCTCGGCCTCGAGGTCACCGACGACCGCGACGAGGGCGCCCGGGAGCTCGAGGCAGGCTGGTCCGAGCGGCGGCACGCGGCGTACGTCGTGGTCGACGCCCACGCGCGCGACCCCCGGATCCGGGCAGCACGCGAGGCCGTCATCCCGCTCGTCGAGGTCACGCCCGGCCCGTCCGACCCTGCCACGCCCGGCGTGCGGACCTGGTTCGCGGGCGACGCGGACGCCCGCGCGGCCCGCTACCTCGTCGAGCTCGGCCACCGCCGGATCGCCGTCCTCGTCTCGGACGCGCAGGACGAGCTCGCGCGCACCCTGGTCGCGGCGGCGCGCGACGCGGGCGGCCCGGAGACCCGGGTCGACGTCGTCGAGTGCCGCACGTGGGAGGAGACGCGCTCGCGCGCGGCGCGGCTGGTCGCGCACGACTCGCGTCCCACCGCCGTGCTCACCGACACGGACGTCGCTGCGCTCGCCGTGCTCGAGGCCGGGCGGGGCCAGGGGCTCGAGGTGCCGTGGGACCTGTCGGTGCTGTCCGGCGAGGACTCCGCGACGTGCCGGCTCGTCGCGCCCGCGCTCACCGCCGTGCACCGGCCGTTCCAGCGGCTCGGAGCGCACGTCGCGGACGTCGTCGTCGCACGGCTGGGCCTCGGGCGCCCGGTCGCGCGCCCCGACGCCGACCCAGCCACGACCCGCCCGGCGGTCGACCGCGAGCGCCCGGCCGCGCGCCTCCTCCTGCGGGGGACGACCGCGCCACCGCGCGGCGCCTAAACGTTTCAGGCGGTAGCCGACGACGGCCCGGGTTCGTCACGTTGTCCCCGCCGGGCAGAGCCGCCCGGTGCGCGGACCCGTCCGCGCTCCCGGACCCTTGGAGGACCACGTGCCATCCCGATCCAGTCGACCGCGCAGGGGCGCGGCCGTCGTCGCGTCGCTCGCGCTGCTCGCCGCCCCGCTGGTCGCGGCCGCCGCGCCGGCGAGCGCCGCCGAACCTCGCGTGAGCAACCCGTTCGCCGGGGCCACGCAGTACGTCAACGAGTTCTGGTCCGCCAACGTCGACGCCGCCGCCGACCGCGCCGGCGGCGATCTCGGGTCCCGCATGCGGGCCATCGCCGACGAGCCCACCGCGGTCTGGATGGACCGCATCAGCGCGATCGAGGGCAACGCCGACGGCCCGGGCCTGCGGCACCACCTCGACGCCGCGATCGCGCAGAAGCAGCCCGGCGTGCCGATGGTCTTCAACCTCGTGATCTACGACCTGCCCGGCCGCGACTGCTACGCGCTCGCGTCCAACGGCGAGCTCAAGCCGAACGCGACGGACATGGCGCGGTACGAGACCGAGTACATCGACGTCATCGCCGACATCCTCGACGACCCCGCCTACGAGGACCTGCGCGTCGTCGCGACCATCGAGCCGGACTCGCTGCCGAACCTCATCACGAACATCAGCACGCCCGACTGCCAGGCGTCGGCGCCGTACTACCGCGAGGGCGTGAAGTACGCGCTGGACGCGCTCCACGACGTCGGCAACGTGTACTCGTACATCGACGCGGCACACGCCGGCTGGCTCGGCTGGCCGAGCAACGCGGGCCCGGCGGCGAAGCTGTTCAAGGAGGTCGTGCTGTCGACGGACGCGGGCTACGCGTCCGTCGCGGGCTTCGTCACGAACACGGCCAACTCCACGCCGCTGCACGAGCCGTTCCTCGAGGACGTCCAGCTCGGCAGCACGCCCGTGCGCTCGGCGTCCTTCTACGAGTGGAACGCCGACTTCGACGAGGCCGACTGGACGGCGCACCTCTACGACCTGCTCGTGGCGGAGGGCTTCCCGACGTCGATCGGCATGCTCGTCGACACGTCGCGCAACGGCTGGGGCGGCGAGGACCGCCCGACGGCGGTGAGCACGTCGACGACCCTCAACACCTACGTGGACGAGTCGCGCGTCGACAAGCGCATCCACCGCGGCGCGTGGTGCAACCCGGCCGGCGCCGGGATCGGCGAGCGCCCGCAGGCCTCGCCCGCGGGCTTCCCCGAGTCGCACCTGCACGCCTACGTGTGGGTCAAGCCTCCGGGCGAGTCCGACGGCGCGTCGTCCGACATCCCGAACGACCAGGGCAAGCGGTTCGACCGCATGTGCGACCCGACGTTCGTCTCGCCCAAGCTCGCCAACCAGCTGACCGGCGCCCTGCCTGACGCCCCGCTCGCGGGCCAGTGGTTCGAGTCCCAGTTCCGGATGCTCGTCGAGAACGCCTACCCGGCGATCGAGGGCGACGGGAGCGGCGGGCCGGCGGACACGACCCCGCCGTCGGTCCCCACGGGCCTGACGGCCGGCGCGACCACGACGACGTCGGCGAGCGTGAGCTGGACCGCGTCCACCGACGACCGCGGCGTCACGGGCTACACCGTGCTCGTCGACGGCGTGGCCGTGGGCACGACGGCCACGACCTCGTTCACGGTCACCGGCCTCGACGCGGGCACGTCCTACGCCGTGACCGTCCGCGCGCGCGACGCCGCGGGCAACGTCTCCGCCGCGTCCGCGCCGCTCACCGTGACCACGGACGAGGACGGCGGCCCCGGCGGCGACGACCAGGCGCCGTCCGCCCCGACCGGGCTGCGCGTCTCCGGCGTGACGACCTCCACGGTCGCGCTCGCGTGGAACGCGTCCACCGACGACACCGGCGTCACCGGCTACCGGGTCTTCCGGGACGGGACGCAGGTCGCGCAGGTGACCGCGACGTCGTACACGGACACCGGCCTCGCGGCGGGCACCGCGCACGTCTACGCGGTGCGGGCGTTCGACGCCGCGGGCAACGTGTCCGCCACGTCGGGCACCGTGACCGGCACGACGGCGCAGGACGGGGGCGGCACCCCCGGTGCGTGCACCGTCGCGTACACCGCGAGCTCGTGGAACACCGGCTTCACGGGGTCGCTGCGGATCACCAACGACTCCGCCGCCGCCCTGCAGAGCTGGACCCTGACGTTCTCCTTCGCGAACGGCCAGACGATCACCCAGGGCTGGTCCGCCCAGTACGCGCAGTCCGGCTCGACCGTCACCGTGACCCCCGCCGCGTGGAACACCACCCTCGGCGCGGGCGCGAGCGTCGAGGTCGGCTTCAACGGGTCCCACACCGGGACCAACAGCGAGCCGACGTCGTTCACCCTGAACGGCGCCGCCTGCACCGTCAGCTGACCTGAGACGACCGGCGGCCGGGGCTCTCACGCCCCGGCCGCCGGTCCACGCGACGTTCGATATCGATATCGACCCGGAGGGTGCACCCATGAGCAGGACCAGCTTCAGACGATCTCTCGCGACGACGCTCGCGACCACGGCGCTCGTCGCCGCGACCGTCCTCCCGGTCGCCACGACCGCGACCGCCGCCACCGAGCCGCTCGGCGACGCCGCGGCGAGGCACGGCAGGACCATCGGCTTCGCGCTCGACCCCGGCCGGCTCTCCGAGAGCGGCTACCAGGCGGTCGCCGACCGCGAGTTCTCGCTCGTCGTCGCGGAGAACGCGATGAAGTGGGACGCGACCGAACCCTCCCGGGGCTCGTTCTCCTGGGGGGCCGCGGACCAGGTCGCGAGCTACGCGGCCGCGCAGGGCGCGGACCTCTACGGGCACACGCTCGTGTGGCACCAACAGCTCCCCGGCTGGGTCCAGGGCCTGACGGGCACGGATCTGCGTACCGCCATGACGGACCACGTCCGCGCCGTCGCCGGGCACTTCGCCGGCGACGTCGAGGCGTGGGACGTCGTCAACGAGGCCTTCGAGGACGACGGCTCCCGACGGCAGAGCGTCTTCCAGCGGCGGCTCGGAGACGGCTACATCGAGGACGCGTTCCGCGCCGCGCGGGCTGCCGACCCGGACGCCGACCTGTGCATCAACGACTACAGCACCGACGGGATCAACGCGAAGAGCACGGCGATCTACGACCTCGTCGCCGACTTCACGTCTCGCGGTGTGCCGATCGACTGCGTCGGGTTCCAGGCGCACCTGATCGTCGGCCAGGTCCCGTCGACGCTGACCCAGAACCTCCAGCGGTTCGCCGACCTCGGCGTGGACGTGCGCATCACCGAGCTCGACGTCCGCATGAGCACCCCCGCCGACGCGTCGAGGCTCGCGCAGCAGGCGTCCGACTACGCGAAGGTCTTCCAGGCATGCCTCGACGTCGACCGCTGCACGGGCGTGACGCTGTGGGGCATCACCGACAGGTACTCGTGGATCCCGGGCGTCTTCCCAGGTCAGGGCGCCGCGCTCGTCTGGGACGACGCGTACGCGCCCAAGCCCGCGTACGCGGCGATCGCCGAGGTCCTCGGCGCCCGGGACGACGGACCGGGCGGCGACGACCAGGCGCCGTCCGCCCCGACCGGCCTGCGGGTCTCCGGCACCACGACCTCCTCGATCTCGCTCGGGTGGAACGCCTCGAGCGACGACGTCGGCGTCGCGGGCTACCGCGTGTACCGCGACGGGACCCAGGTCGCCGAGGTCTCCGGCACGTCGTTCACCGACACCGGCCTCGCGGCGGGCGCCTCGCACGTCTACGCGGTGCGGGCGGTCGACGCGGCGGGCAACGCGTCCGCGACGTCCGGCACCGTGACCGGCGAGACCGCGGAGGGTGGCGGCGAACCCACCGGGGCCTGCACCGTCGCCTACGCGGCGAGCTCCTGGAACACCGGCTTCACCGGGTCCCTCCGGATCACCAACGACTCCGCCGTCGCGCTGCACGGCTGGACCCTGACGTTCGCCTTCCCGGACGGGCAGACCGTCACCCAGGGCTGGTCGGCGCAGTACGCCCAGCAGGGCTCGACCGTCACCGTCACGCCGGCGCCGTGGAACACCACGCTCGGCGCGGGTGCGAGCGTGGACGTCGGCTTCAACGGCGCCCACTCCGGGATCAACACCGAGCCGAGCTCCTTCACGCTCGACGGCGCCGCCTGCGACGTCGTCTGACCGACGAGCGACGTCCGGGGCGCGCAGGGGCCGCCCCGGGCGGCGTCCGCCCCCCGCGGCGGAAGGGGCTCCCGCACCGTGGTGACCCGGCCGCGCCCCCGGCTCAGTCCGCGAGGACGGGGACGGGGGTGCCGTCGGCGGTGCGACCCACCACGACCACCGGCGGCAGGTCCGTCGAGCCGACCTGTGCGACGTCGGCCGCGTCGCGGACCCAGGTAGACGGGTCCGGGCGCGGCCACGTGACCGTGGACCCCTCGACGCTCGTGCCGTCCACGGACGCGAGGACGTCGACCCGCACGACCTCGCTCCCGCCCGCCACCACGAGCTCGGGTCGCGGCTCGGCGTCGCCGCCGGGACCGCCGTCGACCCACTGCGCGACGAGCGGCGGGACGCGCGTCGCCAGCGGCGACCCCGGCGCGACCGCGCCGCCGCCGAGCCGGTCCGTCCGCGGGTCGCCCGGCTCCTCGCCGTCGACGGCCGCCGGGGCCGGCCTCGAGGCGTAGACCTCCCACCACGCCCGGGGGTCCCATGCGCTCGTCGTGACCGCGACGACCGCCAGGGGCGTGCCGTCGGAGAGCGCCGACCCGTCCCAGATCGCCGCGACCGGCGGGTCGGCCCGGCGCCGCTCCTCCGTGCCGTGGTAGGCGGCCAGGAGCGCGCTCCAGGTCGGAGCCCCCGCGGCAGGATCGAGGAGCCGGCCCCACAGCACGTCGAGGTCGGCCGTGGTCACCACGCCTCCGTCGGTGAACAGCAGACCCGGGTCGTCGCCGTCGGGGACGGCGCTCACCGAGGCCGCCCGGATCACGCCACCGCGCTGGCCGACGAGGAGTCCGTCGTCGACGGGCACGGTCACGAGGACCGGCACGTCGTCGTCCTCGCCCTCGGGATGCGCGACCTCGACGCCGTCCGGCTCCGCGCTGCGGGCGAGCGACTCGGCGAGCAGCAGCAGGCCGTCGTCGAGCTCGACGGTCGCGCGCGCGGGCCACCGCTGCTCGTCGCTGTCCGCGAGGATGCGGTAGGCGTCGGTGCGCTCGCCCTCGGCGTCGACCGGCGCGAGGAAGGTCGCGACGTGGTCGCCCGAGCGGAGCGCGACGAGACGGCCGGTGGGCGCGTCGTCGAGACGGAGCCCGTAGCGGCTCTCGAACGCGAGGTCGGCCGCGGGGACGTCCCCGGCCCACAGCACCTCGAGAGGCTCGTCGGCCGCGGGCGGCTCCTCCTGCCCGCCGACGTCCTCGCGCCGCCAGGCGTCGGCGGCGGCCTCGAGGTCCTCGGACGGCGCGCCGTCCTCGGTGAGACCGCCCCGGGTCGGGTAGCCCTCGAGCGTCGACGAGCTCACCGGTGCGTCGACGGGATCGGTGCCACCCCGCGCGACCAGCCAGAGGGTCAGCGCGCCGGCGAGCACGAGCACGACCGCTCCGCCGACCAGCACGCGTCCCCTGCGGCGCCGCCACCACGGGCTCTCCGACGTCGTCATGTCCCCTCCCTCGTCCGCGCCCGCCCACGCTAGCCGCGACAGGGCCCGGCCGGAGGCCCGGGCGATGAGGACCGCTCCCCATGCGCCGTGCGGCCTCGGCACCCCTGCCGCGCGAGCGGGCGACGCGTCCCGCACCATGACCGGGTGCGACTGCGTCGGGTGTCCGTGACCTCCCCCGGGTACTCGCGGCGCCCGAAGGGCGACTCCTGGGTGTTCCTCGACGTCGAGGGGCTCCCACTCGCCGACGAGGACGAGGTCGCCCGGTGCACGCGCCTCGTGGTCCCGCCGGCCTGGTCCGACGTCTGGATCTGCCGGTACCCGAACGGGCACATCCAGGCGTTCGGGCGCGACGTCGCCGGCCGCGGCCAGTACCTGTACCACGAGCAGTGGCAGGTGCGCCGTGCGCGGCGCAAGCACGACCACGTGCTCGACGTCGGCCGGCGTCTGCCCGCGGCCCGGCGCCGCGTCGCGCGCGAGCTCGCGCAGCCCGGCATGGGCCGCGAGAAGGTGCTCGCCCTCGCGTTCCGGCTCCTCGACCTCGCGTACTTCCGCGCCGGCGGGGAGATCTACGCCCAGCGGAACAACAGCTACGGCCTGGCGACGATCCGCAAGGAGCACGCGCGGGTCCGGCGCGACGGGAGCGTGCACTTCCACTACCCCGCGAAGTCGGGCCAGGTGCGCGACGTCGTCGTGGACGACCCGGTGGTCGCCGAGCTCGTCACGACGCTCAAGCGGCGCCGCGGCGGCGTCGAGCTGCTCGCGTGGCGCGAGGAGGGGCCCGACGGGCGCGCCGCGTGGCACGACGTCTCGAGCGCCGACGTCCAGGCGGGCATCAAGGAACGGCTCGGCGACGACGCGACGCCCAAGGACTTCCGCACCTGGCACGCGACGGTGCTCGCGGCGCGCGCGCTCGCGGACGCCGGGGCCGCGCCCGCCTCCGAGCGGGCGCGGCGCAGGGTCGTCACGGGGATCGTCAAGGACGTCGCGGAGGAGCTCGGCAACACGCCCGCCGTCGCCCGGTCCTCGTACATCGACCCGCGACTGTTCGACCTGTGGGAGCGCGGCGAGACCATCGGCTCGACCCGCTCCCAGACGCGCGCCGAGCGCGAGCTCCTGGAGCTCCTCTCGTGAGGGCCGCGGTCACCGGCGTCACCGGCTACGTGGGTGGTCGGCTCGTGCCCGAGCTGCTGCGCGCGGGGTTCGACGTGCGCGCGCTGGCACGCCACCCCGAGCGGCTCGCGGGGCGCGAGTGGGTGGACGACGTCGAGGCCGTCGCCGCGGACGCCGCCGACCTCGACCAGATCCGGGCCGCGCTCGAGGGCGCCGACGTGGCGTACTACCTCGTGCACTCGCTCGGCACCGGGAGCACGTTCGAGGCACGCGACCGGCGCACCGCGCTGACGTTCGCCCGGGCGGCGCGCGAGGCGGGCGTGGGGCGCATCGTGTACCTCGGCGGGATGTTCCCCGACGTCCCGGAGGGCGAGCTCTCGCGCCACCTCGCCTCGCGCAAGGAGGTCGGCGAGATCCTGCTCGCCTCGGGCGTCCCGACGACGGTGCTCCAGGCCGCGGTGATCCTCGGTTCCGGGTCCGCGTCGTTCGAGATGATGCGCTACCTCACCGAGCGGCTTCCGGCCATGACGACACCGAAGTGGGTCGACAACCACATCCAGCCCATCGCGGTGCGGGACGTGCTGCGCTACCTCGTGGGGTCCGCGACGATGCCGCCCGACGTCTCGCGCGCGTTCGACGTCGGCGGGCCCGACGTCCTCACGTACCGCGACATGATGCAGCGCTACGCGAAGGAGGCCGGGCTCCCCCGCCGCGCGATCGTCAGCGTCCCGGTGCTCACGCCGAAGCTGTCGAGCCTCTGGGTCGGGCTCGTCACGCCCGTGCCGTCGGGCATCGCGCGGCCGCTCGTCGAGTCGCTCCAGCACGAGGTCGTGTGCCGCGAGCACGACATCCGGCGGTACGTGCCCGACCCGCCCGAGGGCCTCCTCGGGTTCGACCGCGCCGTGGAGCTGGCCCTGGAACGCATCCACGACGGCGAGGTGGTGACGCGCTGGTCCTCCGCCTCGGTGCCGGGAGCGCCGTCGGACCCGCTGCCGAGCGACCCCGACTGGGCCGGCGGCTCGCTGTACGTCGACGAGCGGCGGACGGTCGTCGACGCGCCGCGCGACGTGCTCTGGCGCGTCGTCGAGGAGATCGGCGGGCAGGGCGGCTGGTACTCGTGGTCGCTCGCGTGGCGCGTGCGCGGGCTCCTGGACCGCGCCGTCGGCGGGCCCGGTCTGCGGCGCGGTCGGCGCGACGAGCGGCACCTGCGCGTGGACGACGAGCTCGACTGGTGGCGCGTCGAGGCGATCGAGCCGGGCCGTCGTCTGCTGCTCCGGGCCGAGATGCGCCTGCCGGGGCTCGCGTGGCTCGAGCTGCGCGTCGACGAGGCGGCCGCGGAGCTCCCGGACGCAACCGACCCCGACGCACCCGGGCCGTCGCCCGACGACGCGAGCGGACCCGGCCGGACGTACTTCGCGCAGCGCGCGCTGTTCTATCCGCACGGCCTCGCGGGCCAGCTCTACTGGTGGGCGGTCAAGCCCTTCCACGGCATCGTGTTCGGCGGGATGCAGCGCAACGTCGCCGCGGCGGCGGAGCGCGCCGCGCGCGACGGCGAAACGTTTCAGGGCCGCACGAGTCCTTGACCCCGGCTCCGCCGCCTCCGGACAGTGTCGACGACCTGCGTCGACGCGGACGCAGCCGGACCGAGAGGCAGCCATGCACCCACGACCCACCGCGGTCCTCGCCGCGGGCGCCCTGCTCGTCGCGAGCCTCGCGGCCACGACCCCGGCCTCGGCCGCGCCGGACCCGACACCGGTCCCGACAGCGGCCGCCGCTGCCGCCGCCGAGCCGAACTACGCCGAGGCACTCCAGAAGTCGCTCTTCTTCTACGACGCCCAGCGCTCGGGCGACCTCCCCGACGACTTCCGCGTGAGCTGGCGCGGCGACTCCGCGCTCGACGACGGCGCCGACGTCGGGCTCGACCTCACGGGCGGCTGGTACGACGCGGGCGACCACGTGAAGTTCGGGCTGCCCATGGCGTTCACCACCACGATGCTCGCGTGGGGCGCGATCGCGAGCCCCGACGGGTACGCGGCGTCGGACCAGCGGGACGAGCTGCTCGACTCGCTGCGCTGGGTCAACGACTACTTCATCAAGGCCCACCCCGAGCCGGACGTGCTGTACGCGCAGATCGGCGACGGCGACGCGGACCACAAGTGGTGGGGCCCCGCCGAGGCGATGCAGATGGCCCGGCCGGCGTACAAGGTCGACCGGTCGTGCCCCGGGAGCGACGTCGCGGGCGAGACCGCGGCGGCCATGGCCGCGTCGTCGATCGTCTTCGCGGACGACGACCCGGCGTACGCGGCCGAGCTCGTCGAGCACGCCGAGCAACTCTACGCCTTCGCCGACACGTACCGCGGCAAGTACTCCGACTGCGTGCCCGTGGGCGCGTTCTACAACTCGTGGTCCGGCTACCAGGACGAGCTCGTCTGGGGCGCGGCCTGGCTCTACGAGGCGACGGGCGACCCGGCGTACCTCGCCAAGGCTGAGCAGGAGTACGCCGGTCTCTCCCGCGAGAACCAGACGAGCACGCCGTCGTACCGTTGGACGATCGCGTGGGACGACAAGACGTACGGCGCGTACGCGCTGCTGGCCCAGGCCACCGGCAAGCAGCAGTACGTCGACGACGCGAACCGGTGGCTCGACTACTGGACCACCGGCTACCAGGGGTCGCGCGCGCGGTACTCCCCCGGCGGGCAGGCGTTCCTCGACTCGTGGGGCTCGCTGCGCTACGCCGCGAACACGGCGTTCGTCGCGCTGACCTACGGCGAGTGGCTGCGGGGTCGCGGCGACACGACCCGCGCGCAGACGTACCAGGACTTCGGGGAGCGCCAGATCGGCTACGCGCTCGGCGACAACCCGCGGGGTGCGTCGTACGTCGTCGGGTACGGCGAGGACTCCCCGCAGAACCCGCACCACCGCACCGCGCACGGCTCGTGGCTCGACTCGCTCGCCGAGCCGGTCGCGACGCGGCACGTCCTGTACGGCGCGCTCGTCGGCGGCCCCGGCGCACCGGACGACGCCTACACGGACAGCCGCTCGGACTACGTCGCGAACGAGGTCGCCACGGACTACAACGCCGGCTTCACGTCGGCGCTCGCCTTCCTCGTCGGCGAGCACGGGGGCGCCCCGCTCGCCGACTTCCCGCAGCCCGAGGCCCCGGACCAGGACGAGTTCTTCGTCGAGTCGCGCCTCAACCAGCCCGGCACAGCGTTCACGGAGATCAAGGCCGTCCTGCGCAACCGGTCGGCGTTCCCGGCGCGCGTGCTGGACGACGTGCGCCTGCGGTACTGGTTCACGCTCGACGACGGCGCCGACCCGGCGACCCTGCGCGCCACGACGAACTACTCCGAGTGCCCCGGCGCGACGGCGGGCGTCGGCCACGCGGGCGGCGACCAGTACTTCGTCGAGATCGACTGCTCGGGCTCGGTCGTCTCCCCCGGCGGCCAGTCCCAGCACCGCCGCGAGGTGCAGTTCCGCGTCACGGCGGACGTCTGGGACGCCGCGGACGACTGGTCCTTCGCACAGGTCGCGACCGGCGACGCCCTGACGAAGAACGCGCGCATCACGCTGTACGAGGGCGACGAGCTGCTGTGGGGCGACGAGCCGTCGGCGGGGCCGGTCGATCCGGACACCACGCCGCCGTCGACCCCGGGGGCGCCGACGGTCTCGGCCGTCACCGCGGCCGGGGCGACCGTCGCGTGGGCGCCGTCCACGGACGCCGGCAGCGGCGTCTCCGGGTACGACGTCCTGCTCGACGGCGTGCGGGTCGCGACCACCTCGGGCACGACGCTGGCCCTGACGGGACTCGCGCCCGAGACGACCTACCGCGTCGCCCTCGTCGCGACCGACCGGGCCGGGAACGCGTCGGCGCCCGGGCCGGCGGCGACGTTCACGACCCCGGCGACGTCGACGGGTCCCGCGCCCGGCGCCTGCGCCGTCCGCTGGTCGTCGAGCGACTGGGGCTCCGGCGGGACGGTGACCCTCCGGCTGACGAACACGGGCACGACGGCGCTCGACGGGTGGGCGCTCGCGTTCACCTTCCGGTCCGGGCAGACCGTGACGAACGGCTGGAGCGCCACCTGGACGCAGACCGGCGCCGACGTCACGGTGCGGTCCGCCGCCTGGAACGGGACGCTCGCCCCCGGTGCCTCCGTGGAGGTCGGCGCGAACGTCGCGCACGGCGGCGTGAGCACGCCGCCCTCGCGGTTCACGCTGGTCGACGGGTCGGGCGGGACGGAGTGCACCGTCGGGTGAGCCCTCGCCCACGAGCGTCGCTCGCGCCGGGACGCTGCTCCCCGGCGCGAGCGACGGTCACCTGCGGCGGCGGAAGGTCAGCGGCTCCTCGACGAACGGCTCCCACGCCGCACGCTCGGCCTCGGTGATGCGGCGGGGCGCCCCGGTCGCCGCGTCGACCACGACGATCGTGGTCACCGCCTTCGCGTAGGGGGCGCCGCCCGAGGTGGGGCCGGTGCGCTCGAAGCGCGCGGCGCCGTCGTGCACCTCGTAGCAGACCTCCAGGCTCGCGCCGCCGAGGTGCCCGATCCACAGCTCGACCCGCACGGGCGTGCGCGTGAAGCCGAGCGGGCGCAGGTACTCGATCTCCTGCCGCGCGACGAGCGTGTGGCTCGTCGCGGCCGGCCCGGTCTCCAGGACCGCCGTCGGCCAGGCGTCCTCGCCCGCGTCCGGGTGGGTCCAGAACGCCGTGATGCGCGCGTCCTCCAGCAGCCGGAACATCTCGACGTTGTTCACGTGCGCGTACGCGTCGAGGTCCGACCACCTCAAGGAGACGGGGACGTGCAGGCGGGTCATGGAGTGTCCTCTCGCTCGACGGCTGGCGCGACCATTCTCCTCCGACCGCTGACCACGACGTTCCGCGCCGTCGAGCACGACGTCGCTGTCGTTCTCGGCCCGATTTCGAGAGCAACCTCGTGTTCGGCGGGGAGGCGGGGCATCAGGACGCGGCGACGAGGGCCGCGGCGCGGCAGCTCGCGAGCGCGGACAGCTCCTCGCCCACCGGGAGCCGCACGAGGCGGTCCGCGACCTGGCCGACGGCGTCACGCAGCCGGCGTCGGGCGCGGGCGGCCCGGCGACGCCCACCCACCGCGGCGGCCGCGCGCGAGAGGATCGCGACGAGGATGCCGACGACGACCCCACCGAGCACGAGCAGCGTCGGCCACGGCATCTCGAGCGCGCCGGGACCGCCGAGCGTCAGGACGGGCGTCGGCGGCTCGGGCAGGCGCAGGTAGGTGAACCCCCACAGCGCGGCGAGCCACAGCAGCCCGACCACGAGCGCCGCGAGCACGAGCCACTGGAAGGCGCCGACGACGCGCCACCAGACCGGCCGGCGCGACGCCTCGAGCTCCGTCCCGGCGACGGCCTGGTCGAGCGCGTCCGCGAGGTCCGCCGCCCCCTCGGAGGCCCGACGCCGCACGGCCAGCGCCCAGTCGTCCGGCACCCCCGCGGTCGCGTCGCTCGCGTAGTCGCGCACGGCCGTCTGCGCGCCCGCACGGAGCGCGGCCGGGACCGCGGGCAGCGAGGTCCGGGCGAGCTCGGGACGGGCCTCGCCGGCCCCGGCGTTGAGGTCTTTCGTGGCGCGGGCCCGGGCCGACCCGGGCGCGGGGCCGGTACGGAGCCCGATGCGGCGCAGCGGGTCGGGCCGGAACCGCCCGACCCAGCGCGTGACGGGCCAGCCCGTCGCGGCGCGCGCGTCGCGCACGGCCGAGCCCCGCACCGCCGCGACGACGGTGGGCACGCCCGCCGCGGCCTCGAGCGCGTCGACGAGGCCGTCACGCGCCCGGCGTGCGGCACGCTCCGGGACGGGCTCGCCGCACGCGGCGGCGACGCGCCGGGCCACGGCACGGACGTCGGCGGCGAGCCGGTCGTTCGCCGCACGCCGTCGCGCCGCGGCGTCCGCGAGCAGACCGCGCAGCTCGTCGAGCCCCTGCCCCGTGCGCGCCGAGACCCCGAGGACGCGCGCGTCGCCGAGCCCGTCCTCGCCGGCGAGCCGGCGCAGGTCCGCGAGGCACGCGTCCGCGTCGGCGGGCGAGAGCCGGTCGACCTGGTTGAGCACGAGCACGACGACCGAGCCGTGCCCCGCGAGGGGGCGCAGGTAGCGCTCGTGCAGCGCGGCGTCCGCGTACTTCTGCGGGTCGACGACCCACACGAGCAGGTCCGCACGCTCCACGAGGCGCTCCGCGCGCACGCGGTGCTCGACGACGACCGAGTCGTGGTCGGGCAGGTCGAGCAGCACGAGGCCGCTCGTGACCTCCGCGGCGCGCCGGCCCTTGAGGAGCCCGCGGAGCCCGCCGCCCGCGCGCGCGTCGTCGGGGTCGCCCGACGTGAGCGGCGTGCCCATCTCGTGCCGGCGCCGCACCTCCAGCCAGTCGAGGAGGGCCCCGGCCCCGGCCGCGCCGGGCGCCGTACCGGACGGCGTTCCGCCCGCCGGGTGCGCCACAGCGCCGGTGCCCCACACGGCCGCCAGGGGGTGCGACGTCGTCGGGCGCTGGACCCCGACCGTCGCGAGCTCGTCCCCGGCGAGCGTGTTGAAGACCGACGACTTGCCCGAGCCCGTCGCACCGGCGAGCGCGACGACGGTGTGGTCGGCCGAGAGGCCCGCGCGCTCGCGAGCCCGGGCGACGACGGTGCGTGCGTCGGCGAGCAGGTCGGCGTCGAGGCGACCTTCGCCGGCACGGACGGCGGTCTCGAGCGCGGTCGTGCGCGCCGCGAGGTCGATCGTCATGCGCGCTCACCGCCCAGCAGCCGTCGCCAGAACCCGGGCCTGCGGCGCGGCTCGTCGTCGCCCTCGGGCAGGCTCGCGGGCTCGTCCTCCGCCGACCCGCTCCAACCCGCGCCCCGCAGGAGCCGCGCGGCGTGCCGCCCCGTGGTCGGGCGGGCCGTGTCCTGGTCCCGCCCGCGCGCGGTGCGCTCGACCCGCGCCGCCGCCTCGACCGCCCGCGCGGCCTCGCGCACGGTGCGCGCCGTCTCGTCCGCCTCCGCGGTGCCGAGCGCGTCGAGCTGGGCCGTGTAGCGCCGGACCTCGTCGTCGAGCACGGCGCGCACCCGCTCGGCGAGGCGGTCCCGCGCCGTCCGCGTGAGCCGCCGGACCGCGTCGTCGCCGAACACGGCCTCGAGGAGCTTCTGCGCGAGGATCGCGGTCCCCCCGGCGATGCCGACCTCGGCGCCCGTGAGGCCGCCCGTCGACGCGAACACCACGACCATGAGGCTCAGCCCGAGCCCGTTGATCCCGAACGACAGCGCCCGAGCCGCCCCACGCTTGCCCGCGCCCTGCTCGCGCACGAGGTCGAGGACGTCCGACTGCCAGCCCCGGATCTCCTCGGCGACCCTTGCCCGCACGCCGGCCGACGAGCGCGACAGGTCGAGCCCGTCCAGCAGCGCCGCGCCGGCCGGGTCGGCGCGCCACCCGCCGTACGCGCGCTCCGCGGCCACGTCGGTCGCGTCGAGCACGACGGCCTCCAGCCCGTGCGCGATCGCCTGCTCGACCTGCGGCGCCTGCGCCGGGCGCCCGCGGAAGAACGCCGCGACGGCGTCGCGCACGCGCCCGACCCCCTGCTCCACGGAGCGGAACAGCTCGCTCGTCCCGACGAAGTCCTGCCAGCGCGCGAGCACCTCGCCGCGCAGCAGGGCCCCGTCGCTCGTGGCGGCGTCCACGGTCGCCGCCGCCTCGTCGTACGCGCGCCCGACGACGGCCC
Organism: Cellulosimicrobium sp. SH8; assembly: GCF_025818875.1. NCBI lineage: Bacteria > Bacillati > Actinomycetota > Actinomycetes > Micrococcales > Promicromonosporaceae > Cellulosimicrobium > Cellulosimicrobium sp. SH8. The sequence continues at coordinate 49,142 of NZ_JAMXMH010000014.1, forward strand.
GCAGGCGCGCGTCGGACGTCGCCTGGGCGTCGGCGGCGCCGGCCACGAGCACGGCCCGGCGCACGAGGTCGTCCACGACGCCGTCCCGCGTCGCGGTCGCGACCCGGTCGCGCGCGTCGCCGTCGGCCCCCAGCGCGGACAGCCACGACGCGACCTGGGCGACGGACTCCTCCGGGAGGAAGCCGTCGACCAGCTCGGACTCCCCCACGACGAACTGCGGCGCGGCGTCCAGCCCGTTCTCGTCCATCATGCGGCGCAGGTCGTCGGCCACCGCCTCGGCGCCCGGGTCGACCCGGTCGAGCACGATCGCGACCTGCGCGCGCCGCTCGGCCGCACGGTGCAGGAGGTCCCACGGGACCGCGTCGGCGTAGCGCGCGGCCGTCGTGACGAAGAGCCACAGGTCCGCCGCGGCGAGGAGCTGGGCCGCGAGCTCGCGGTTCGCCGTCTCCACGGAGTCGACGTCGGGCGCGTCCACGAGCGCGAGGCCCTGCGGGAGCGCGTCGCTCGCCACGAGCCGCAGCGTGCGCGTCGGGTCGGGCGGTGCCGCGGGCGCGGCCCGGCCCGGGGAGGCGTCGGCGCCCGGTCGCGGTGCGTGCTCGGTCACGCGCGCGAGCCCCGGCAGGACGCGGTCGGTCGAGAACCAGCGCTCGTCGAGCGGGTGGTGGACGAGGACGGGCGCGCGCGTCGTCGGGCGCAGCACGCCCGGCGCCGACACGTGCTCGCCGAGCAGGGAGTTCACGAGCGTGGACTTCCCCGCGCCCGTCGACCCGCCCACCACGACGAGCAGCGGCGCGGCGTGCGAGCGCAGGCGCGGCAGCAGGTAGTCGTCGAGCTGGTGCACCGCGAGGTCGAGGTCCTCGCGCGCGGCAGCCGCGCCCGGGAGATCCAGCGGCAGCCGCGCGGCGGCGAGCCGGCCGCGCAGGATCTCCAGGGACTCGACGAGCCCGGCCGTCGCCGCGGCGCCCGCGGCGACCGAGCCACCCGGGGCGGTGCCGTCCCGTGCCACGGCCTCCCCGGCGGACGCGCCCGTGCGGACCGCGTCGTCTCCGGGGTCACCGCTGGCCGTCATGCCGCCAGTCTGCCGGAACGCCGCTGGTCAGGCCCGGTGTGACACGGGCCGGCCGCCGGGTGCGCCGCACGAGATCAACCCGCCCGGTACCGGATCGGCCCTCCGAGGGTCGATCTGGAACGCACGGGTCGATCTCACGGTCGTGGCTCAGTCCTTGAGGCGACGTCGGAGCCACGCGACCCCGACCTCGGCCTGCGCCCGCTGGAACGCCCGGACGTGCGGGATGCCCGGGGGCGCCGGGTCGAGCGAGGACGTGAGGAAGTACCCCGTGAGCGCCGCGAGGTAGCAGGTCACGGCGTCGGGCTCGACGTCGCGCGGCAGGGGGTGGCGCCGCAGCACCTCCTCCGGCGGCGGCCCGCCCTCGACCTGCACGGCCGGGAGCATGCCGACCGCGTCGCAGAACGCGGCGCCGCGCGCGGCGTACGGCCAGTCGACGGCGACGGCGACGGGCCCGTCCCCGGCGCGCTCGTCGCGGTCGGCGATCCCGAGAGCCGCGCGGTCCACGAGCAGGGCGTTGTCGCCGCGGAGGTCGCCGTGGACCAGGTGGTCGCCCGCGGTGGCCTCGGGCCACGGCTCAGCGAGGGCGGCGAGCCGGTCGAGCCGGGCCACGACCCACGGGTCGTACGTGCCCAGGCCCTGCGGACGGCGGTCCGCCAGGTCCTCCCACTCACGCCACTCGACGGTCTCGGCGAACCGCGGGAGCGGCGCGTCCCCGGAGACCTCGACCTCCGCGACGCGGCGCGCGAGGTCGGCCACCGCGGCGAGCTCGTCGTCCCGCCACGGCGTGGCGACGGACCGCCCGGGCACGGCGTCGAACGCGAGCGCGACCCACTCGCCGGCCCCGTCGAGGTCGTCGTCGAGGACCCACCGGAGCGCGGGAGCCGGGGTCTGCGCGGGCAGCGCCGCGGCGACGCGCGCCTCGAGCCGGTACAGGTCGCGGGTGAACGCGTGCTCGGGCCCGACCGCCTTGACGAACACGTCCCCGCCGCTCGTCCGCAGCGTCGACGCGAGCCCCTGCGAGTAGCCGCCGTCGTGGCTCGTCCACCCCGAGACGGCGGCGCCCAGCCGGGACTCGACGGCGGCGCGTACGGCCTGCGGGAGGTCGGGCCAGGTGGGGCGTACCCGTGCGGGCGCCAGGTCGAGGGTCATGCCGCGCGATCCTGCCGAGGGCCCGAGGGCGGCGTCAACGGGATTCCGCGCCCCGGGGCAGCGCGGGCGCGGGACCGCGGGCTCCGGGACCCACGGGCACCCGGACGCACCCGGACGCACCCGGACGCGCAGACGCCGGGCGGGAACGCGTCCCGCCCGGCGTCGTGGTCGATCGAGGTCGCGACGTCAGTCGCGCGTGAGCTTGCGGTACGTCACGCGGTGCGGACGGGCCGCGTCGGCACCGAGGCGCTCGACCTTGTTCTCCTCGTAGGACGCGAAGTTGCCCTCGAACCAGTACCAGTTCGCCGGGTCCTCCTCGGTGCCCTCGTACGCGAGGATGTGCGTCGCGACACGGTCGAGGAACCACCGGTCGTGGGACACCACGACGGCGCAGCCCGGGAACTCGAGCAGCGCGTTCTCGAGCGAGCCGAGGGTCTCGACGTCCAGGTCGTTGGTCGGCTCGTCGAGCAGCAGGAGGTTGCCGCCCTGCTTGAGAGTGAGCGCGAGGTTGAGGCGGTTGCGCTCACCACCGGACAGCACGCCCGCGGGCTTCTGCTGGTCCGGCCCCTTGAACCCGAACGACGCGACGTACGCGCGCGACGGGATCTCGACGTTGCCGACCTTGATGAAGTCGAGCCCGTCGGACACGACCTCCCACAGCGTCTTCTTGGGGTCGATCCCGCCGCGCGACTGGTCGACGTACGAGATCGAGACGGTCTCGCCGACCTTGAGGTCGCCGCCGTCGAGCGGCTCGAGCCCGACGATCGTCTTGAACAGGGTCGTCTTGCCGACGCCGTTCGGGCCGATGACGCCGACGATGCCGTTGCGCGGCAGCGTGAAGCTGAGGCCGTCGATGAGCTGACGACCGTCGAAGCCCTTCTGGAGGCCCTTCGCCTCGAGGACCAGGTTGCCCAGGCGCGGGCCCGGCGGGATCTGGATCTCCTCGAAGTCGAGCTTCCTCGTGCGCTCCGCCTCGGCCGCCATCTCCTCGTACCGGGCGAGGCGAGCCTTCGACTTGGTCTGGCGGCCCTTCGCGTTGGAGCGGACCCACTCGAGCTCCTCCTTGAGGCGCTTGGCGAGCTTCGCGTCCTTCTTGCCCTGGACCTGGAGGCGCTCGCCCTTCTTCTCGAGGTAGGTCGAGTAGTTGCCCTCGTAGGGGTACAGGCGGCCGCGGTCGACCTCGCAGATCCACTCCGCGACGTGGTCGAGGAAGTACCGGTCGTGCGTGACGGCGAGGATCGCGCCGGGGTACGTCGCGAGGTGCTGCTCGAGCCACAGCACGGACTCGGCGTCCAGGTGGTTCGTGGGCTCGTCGAGCAGCAGGAGGTCCGGCTTCTCGAGCAGGAGCTTGCACAGCGCGACGCGGCGACGCTCACCACCGGAGAGCACCGACACGTCGGCGTCCGGCGGCGGGCAGCGCAGCGCGTCCATCGCCTGCTCGAGCTGGGAGTCGAGGTCCCACGCGTCCGCGGCGTCGATGGCCTCCTGCAGCGTTCCCATCTCGGCGAGGAGCGCGTCGAAGTCGGCGTCGGGCTCCGCCATGAGCGCGGAGATCTCGTCGAAGCGCTGCTTCTTGGCGAGGATGTCCGCGACGGCCTCCTGGACGTTGCCGAGGACCGTCTTCTCCTCGTTGAGCGGCGGCTCCTGGAGCAGGATGCCGACGGTGTAGCCCGGGGAGAGCCGCGCCTCGCCGTTCGACGGCGTGTCCAGGCCGGCCATGATCTTGAGGATCGTGGACTTCCCGGCACCGTTGGGGCCCACGACGCCGATCTTGGCGCCGGGCAGGAAGTTCAGGGAGACGTCGTCGAGGATGACCTTGTCTCCGTGCGCCTTGCGCGCCTTGTACATGGAGTAGATGAACTCAGCCACAGCCTGTCGTTCCACCGTTTCGGTCGGGAGAGGTACGGGATTCGTCGACCACTCAGCCTACGCGGTCGGACCGCCGGGCCGCGCCCGACGGCGCCGCGACCCGCCCGGGCCGCGGCACCGCCCGCGCGTCCCGGCTCAGGCGGACGCCAGCGCGCCGGACTCGACGTCGGCGTCGGCCGGCTCCTCGGGGTCGACGTCGGAGTCGGCGTTGGAGTCGGCGTCGGACTCCCCGCGAGGCTCGCCCGCGAGGGCCGCGCCGGAGTCCGCGAGCGTCCACGGGTCGTCGAGCACGGGTCCGTCGGGCGCAGGTCCGTCGAGCGGCGCGTCGCCGAAGGCGGTGCCGTCGTGCGCCGTGGAGCCCGGTCCGCCGGTCGACAGGTCTCCCCGGCCCGTCGCGCCCTCGCCACCGGCCGTCCCGGACGCGGCGACGCCGGTTCCGTCGGCACGGCGCGCGCCGTCGTCCTCGCGCCGGTGGACCGTCCGGGCGAACCGCGCCTCGCCGAGCGTGAGGTCGGGGCCGAGCGCGGTGGCCTCGACGACGAGGCTGGTGCGCGGGCCGTCGGGACCGTCCCACTCGTCGAGCGAGAGCCGCCCCGTGACGACCACGGGGTCGCCCTTGTGCAGGGACAGCGCGACGTTCCGGGCGACGTGCTTCCAGGCCTTGACCGTGAACCACAGCGTGCGGCCGTCGACCCACTCGCCGCGTTCGCGGTCGAGGTAGCGGCGCGTCTGGGCGATGCGGAAGCTCGTGAAGTCGTTGCCGGACTGCGATCGGAACAGCGTGGGCGTCGTCGCGACGAAGCCGGAGAGCGTGACGGTGACGTCACCGGGCATGGTTCCTCCTGAGGTCGGCGGCCGGGCTGGTCCCGGCCACCGCCTCAGGGTGCGGTGGGAGCGGCGGCGCCGTCCGTCGTCGTGCCGTCGCCTGTGGACGGGCCCGCGACATCCGGGCCTGTGGGTAGCCGTAGCGCCCCGGTGAGCGGCGCCGCGGGGGCCTTGTCCCGCGCGGACTGTGCCAGCTCGCGGACCTGCCGGTGGGTGTCGAGGAGCGCCTGCGTCGGCTTGCCCATCGCGTCCTGCACGACCCGTTCGATCGCTCCCCGGCCCGAGGCGAGCACCTGCTGCTCGCGGCGTCGCGCGAGCGTGCGGCGCACCTGGAGCGCGACGAGGAACGCGACCACCGCGCCGAGCACCGCGACCGCCGCGACGACCGCGCACACGGTGACGAGCGTCCGCCCGAGGTCGAGCACGCGCAGCGAGCCGAGCACGGCGAGCACGCCCGCCACGACCCCGACCGCGAGCGCGACCCACGCCCCGCGCCGCGTCGGGCGCGAGGACGACGGCCCGCGCGTGTCGAGGGGGATCTTCGCGAGCGCGGACCGCGTCGCCTCCGCGACCTTGCCGGACGGCGCGACCGCGTCGTCGAGCGCCTTCTGCCACCCCGGGCGCAGGGACCGCCCGGCGCGCGCGAGCCAGCGCGAGCGCGAGAGCGCGACGGCGTCGGGCTGCGGGGGCGAGAACTCGGGTCGACCGTAGCCGTTGCGCACCGCCGCGCCGACCTGCCCGGCGACGGCGGCGAGGCCCGTCGCGTCGGCGAGCGCGTCGACCTCCTCCTCGACGGCCGTGCTCATGGTCCACGGCACGTCGCCCGGGAGCTGCTCCAGCAGGAGCGCGCCCGCCCGGTCGAGCTCGCCCGCGACGCGGCTCGCGGCGACGCTGCGCCGTGCGACGGCCTGCTCCAGCAGCGAGCGCAGCTCGTCGAGGCCCTCGCCCGTGCGCGCGGAGACGGTCGTGACGTAGACGCCGTCGAGCCCGTCCTCCTCGAGCAAGCGCCCCATGTCCTCGACGAGCGCGGCACGCCGCGCCTCAGGGACGGTGTCGATCTGGTTGAGCGCGACGACCATCGACCCCTCGAGCCCCGCCGACTTCTGCAGGTAGCCCGAGTGCAGCGCGTCGTCGGCGTACTTCTGCGGGTCCACGACCCACACGAGCAGGTCGACGAGCGGGAGCACCCGGTCGACGACGTCGCGGTGCGCGGGCTCGATCGAGTCGTGGTCCGGCAGGTCGAGCAGGACGAGGCCGCCGAGCGCCGCCTCGTCCTCGGCGTCGAGCTCGCCGTCGCGCGTGATCCGGCGCTCGGGGTCCACGTCGAGCCAGTCGAGCAGGGCCGTCGCCGCGCCGCTCCACGAGCACGCGGTGACGCGCGCCGTCGTCGGGCGCTTCACCCCGACGTCCGCGAAGTCGAGCCGGGACACGCGGTTGAACAGGCTCGACTTGCCCGACCCGGTGCCGCCCGCGAGCGCGACGACCGTGTGGTCGACGCCGAGCGCGAGGCGCTCGCGCACGCCCCCGATCGCGTCGCGCACCTGGGCCGCGACCGCGGGGTCGAGGCGGTCCCCCGCGAGGTCCACCGCGCGCGCGAGGTCGTCGACCCGGGCACGCAGCTGGGCGTCGTGGGACGTCACATGAGCCTCCTCAGCTCGGCGAGTCGTAGGCGCAGCCCGACGGCGGCGTCCGCGGCGAGCGCGGGGTCGGCGAGCGCGGTGAGGACGGGCTCGGCCTCGCGCTCGACCATGGTCGCGGCACGGTCGGCGAGGTCCTCGCGCAGCGCGGAGAGCGCGTCGTCACCGGTGTCGGCGAGGACGATCCGCACGAGGCCGGCCGCGTCGTCGCTGCCCGCGGCGCCCGCGAGCAGCAGCGCGGCCAGGCCGGTCTCGCCGAACGCCTTCACCGCCGCGCGGGCGGGCTCGCTCGCCGTCGGCGCGGCGAGCTCGGTCACGACCTGCTCCGCCCGCCGGGACCACTGGAGCACCTGGGTCGTGGCCGAGGCCTCGCGCCGCGCCGCGGCGTCCTCCTCGGTCGGCAGGACGTCGGCGGCGCCCGGCAGCGGCCGGTCCCCGTCGAGCGCGGCACGCAGCGCGTCGTGGGCCAGGACACCGTCCGCGGCGAGCGTGCGGTGCGCGGCGTCGCGCGTCTCCTCGAGGAGCGGGGCGAGCACGAGGTCGCGCGCGCGTCCACGCCGCTTGGACGACCGGACCACGCCGCCGCGCACCTTCACGCGGTCCACGCGCTCGGCGCCCGTCACCTGGGCCCAGCGGGCCTCGAGCGACCCGTGCGCGACCGCACCGTCCAGCGCTGCCTGCCGCGCGGCATCACGCACGGGCGGGACCGCCTTCTCCACCGCCGAGCGCAGGTCGGCCGCGGCCTCCACCTGCTGCTCCACCGCGTCCGAGACGCCCGTGACCCACGCGGGCAGCGCGCCGAGCGCCCCCTTGAGCGTGCGCACGATCACCGCGCGCGACCGGTCCGGGCCCGCGAGCATCGTCAGCCAGCGCGCCACCGGCGCCACGACCGAACGGTCGAGCAGACCTTCGTGCGGCCCGACGTCGGGCACGACGAACAGCGGGGTCCCGTCCATGCCGTGGTCGCGCAGACGCTGGAGCAGGTCGCCGCGGATGGTCGTCAGCGTCTCGCGCGGGACGCGGTTGAGCACCATCGCGACGCTCGCGCCGCGCTCCTTCGCGCGCGACAGCGCCTGCCACGGCAGCGCGTCGCCGTAGCGCGAGGCGGTCGTGACGAACAGCCACAGGTCCGCCGCCTCGAGCAGCAGGCTCGCGGTGTCCCGGTTCTCCGAGAGGAGCGAGTCCAGGTCCGGGGCGTCGAGCAGGCCCGTGCCGCGCGGGACGCCGTCGTGGTCGACGACGCGCGCGACGCGCGTCACCGGGCCCTCGACGATCACGTCCGCGTCGAGCGGGTTGAACGCGAGGACCGGTTCGCGCGTCGTGGGCCGCAGCACGCCCGCCTGCGACACCTCCTCGCCGAGCAGCGAGTTGTACAGCGTCGACTTGCCCGCGCCCGTCGAGCCCGCGATCACGACGATCGCCGGCGACGACAGCTCGCGCAGCCGCGGCAGCAGGTGCTCGTCGAGCTGCGTGAGGAGCCGGCGCCGCGAGGCGTCCGACTCCGACGCGCCGTCGATCGCGAGCGGGAGGCGCACGTCCGCCACGTCGCGGCGCAGGTCGCGCGCGACGTCGTAGACGGTGACACCGAGCTCCTCGGTCGCCTGCGCGGGCCTCCACGAGCCCGGCGACCGGCCGGGCGCGGCGGGGCTCGCGTCGCTCGTGGCGGCGTCTGGGGTTCTCACTGGTTCATAGTGACGGCTGCCGGGGGCCCCGCCAAACGCACGCGCCGCACGGCGCGCGACCGCGCCACCTGCACGTCCGCCACCACGGCCTCCACCTCCCGAGCACGCCCCGCGCCCACTACGATGGGCGCGCGCCTCGATAGCTCAATGGATAGAGCAACGGCCTTCTAATCCGTAGGTTGCAGGTTCGAGTCCTGCTCGGGGCACCGTCGAAACGGCCCGTGACCAGCGCAAACGCTGGCACGGGCCGTCTACGGGTTTCGTCTACTTTCGCCTGTGCCCACGTTTTCCCCACGGAAACGCGCAGGTCAGGTCATGGAAACGACGACGTCCACGTCCGGAGAGTCCGGCGTCCACGTGACACCTGCCACGGTGAATCGCTTGGAGTCGATGTCGACGTAGTCCCCCGCTCTCGGAGCGGCGGGCATCTCCCGCTCGAACGTGTGCTCGCCGTAGCGGTCGCTGGACAGGTCGAGGCGCACCCGTAGGAGCATCACAACCCCCACTTCCCGTCGTAGTCAGGATGGTCGGCGTACCGTCGCACCATCTGCAGGAGAATCGCGTGGGTTGCGCTTCGCACCGCCACACGGGAGCTCTCGTGAGGAAGGCTCTCCGAGTCCTCATAGAGCCGCAGCAGGCCCGATGCTGTCTCGCGGCTCATTGCGGCCGTCTCGAGCACCACCTCGCGCAAGCGCGCCGGGCCAGGTGAACTACGCGCGCACGCTTCCTCCTCGTCGAGCCTTGCGAGCAGGAACTCATACAGCTCGATCACGCCGTCCCCCGCGGGACGATCGTGTCGAGCACAGCACGGACGTCGGGGCCGGCGTGCGTCCTCTGGACGTAGTGCCGCGCGGTGACATCGGTCCCGGCATGCCCGAGCTGCCCGGCCGCCGCGGCGAGGTCTGCGTTCGCGTCGATGAGGGTCGCGACGGTCTTGCGGAAGGTGTGCGGCGTGACCCACCCGAACCCGGCCTGGTCACGGACCTTCCGCCACGTCTTGCGGACGTTGTTCGGGTCCCGCAGCGCGCCGTTTCTGGACGGGAACACGAGGTCGTGCACGTTCCCCGCGGGTTGGGTGACGCGCCTACGCAGGAGGGTGTCCGTGGCGAAGCGCGGGAGGAGCAGGCGGCGGCGAGACGTCGACGTCTTGGGGTGCGCCTGCCGCTCGAGGTGCCAGCGGCCCGCGTCGTCCTTCACGTTGATGATCGTGCCGGTGATCGTCACGGCCGCGTGGTCGGGGTCGAGCTCGACGTCGGCCCACCGGATCGCGAGGAGCTCGCCGATGCGCGCGCCGGTCGCGAGGAGAACGTCGACAATGTCGAGGAGGTCGTCGGCTCGGCGGGGGCCGCGCGCGGGCTCGACGAAGCCGTTCGTCGGCTTGATCGGGCGACCCTCCTGCCACGCGAGCGCGGCGGCCCGCAGCGTCGCGACTTCCTCGAGCGTGAGCGCGCGAGACTCGGGCCGGGTCACGGTGATGTCGGCGACGTCGCGGACCGGGTTCGCGGTGGCCGCGCCGTGGCGTACGGCGAGCCCGAGCGTGCCGGACAGCACGGTTCGGCAGAGCTTCGCGGTGGGAGCGCCGACGCGGGTCGTGACGCCCTTGAGGAACGCGTCGAGACGGGACACGGTCGCTTCGCGCACGAGGAGCCCGCCGACGCCCGGGAGGACGTGGTCGTCGAGCACCTCGCGGTAGCGGCGCACGGTCCCCGCGGCGAGGTCGCGTGCGCGCACCTCGGCGTGCCAGACCTCCGCGACGACGCGAAGCCGCGTGTCGGCGGTGATGTCGTCGCCGGCGGGCGCGGAGCGTTCGGTGAGGTACGTCGTGAGCGCGGAGCGCGCGGCGTTCTTCGTGCGACCAGTGCGCTCGACGAGGCGCGTGACGCCGTCGTAGTCGCGGAACCGCGTCCGGGCCCGGTAGCCGCCTCGCGGGAGGGTGGTCACGAAGACGGTCCCCCACGTGCCGACGGGGAGGGGCGGCCTACCCATCCTTGGTCTCGCGCGCCCAGACGACGTCGACGAGGTCGGCGATGATCTGGCGCGACTGCGGGGTGATCTGCTGCAGGCGGTCCGCGATCACGCTGATGTCGGAGTCGGGGAACGTGTCGCTCTCCGCAATGCCGGACGAGACGAGCGCAGCGCGCTTCACGACCTCGGGCGGTAGCCGTAGGCCCTTGGCGAGCTTGCTCAGGGTCTCGTCGCGCGGGACCTTCGCGCCGCTGCCGATCGCGAGCTGCCCGACGCGCGCTTTCGAGAGGCCGGCGGCGCGAGCGATGTCCGCGTAGGAGTCCCCCGTCGCGTCTTGGTGTCGGCGGATGAGCTCGGCGAGGCTCAACCGCGTGGGCGTGCTCGGGTTCGCTCCATCTGTCATGCGCGGGAGTCTACAAGTTGTAGACGATCGCGTCTAGCAGTGGACGACACGCTGACCAGTACGGATAGACGATCACCCGACCCGGTGCTACCTTCGGAGCGTCTACTAGAAATAGACGCGCGACTACGAGGGGTGACCGTGACCACGAAGACCAGCAAGCTGACGGTGATCGCGAAGCGCGGTCCGCTCGCGGCGGCGATCAAGAAGAGCGGCCTGTCCTACCGCGAGTTGCAGGAGAAGACCGGGCAGTCGCGATCCGCGATCAACAACCTCGTGCGTGACGGCCAGCGGTACGCCATGGACGAGGAGCGCGCGAAGGCCCTCGCCAGCGTCCTCGGAGAGCCCGTCGAGCGGCTGTTCGCTCACAAGAACGGCGACCCGCTCGGCGGCGTCCAGTGAGCTACGAGTCCTTCCTCGCGAACGAGGTCGAGCGGCACGACGAGCGGCGGTGCCTGCGCTGCGACGACGAGCCCGTCGAGCAGGGCGGCGACCTGTGCCGCGAGTGCGTCGCCGCCGTCGAGAGCGAGTCCGAGGAGGCCGCCGGTGACGACGACGCTTCCTGACGGACTCCGCGGCCGGCTCGTCCTCCCCGCCGCCGAGTACCGCCGCGCGCGCCTCCCGTGGCTGCGTGCGCGCCGCACCGGGCTCGGTGCGTCCGACACGTCGGCCGTGCTCGGCCTCAACCCGTGGGCGACGCCGTACTCGGTGTGGGCCGACAAGGTCACCGCCGCGCGACCTGTCGACCGCGTCGTGTCCGAGGCCGCGGAGTGGGGTTCCGAGCTCGAGGCCGTCGTCGCGCGCAAGGTCGCGACCCGGCACCCGGAACTCGGGAAGATCGCGCCGACGCCGGGCCTCCTGGCGCATGAGGAGTACCCGTGGATGCTCGCGACGCTCGACCGCCTCCTCGTCCCGCGCGGCCAGCGCGACGCCGCACCGACGTGCCCGCTCGAGGTGAAGACGGTCAGCGAGCACATGTATCGCCACCACTGGCTCGACGGCGTCCCGCCGACGCACATCCTCGTCCAGGTGCAGCAGCAACTCGCTGTCACGGGCTACGACCACGCGTTCGTCGCGGTGCTCGTCGGCGGTCAGTACATGCCCGAGCCGTTCCGCGTCGAGCGTGACGACGCGGTCATCGCGCGGATGACGGAGTACGCGGGCGAGTGGTGGTCGCAGTACGTGGACGGGCGCACCCCTCCCCCACTGACCTACGCCGACCGGGCCGACCTCGCCGTCGTGCACCCGGGCGACCTCGACCTTGACCCGCTCGTCGCAGACGACACGGTCCTCGCTGCGTTCGCCGACTACGTCGACGCGCGCCGTCGTCGTGACGAGGCGATCGAGGACATGGACCGCAGCGGCTTCCTCGTGAAGCGCGCGCTCGGTGACCACACCGCTCTAGCCGACGAGTTCGGCACGATCCTCGCCACCTGGCGACCCACCAAGACGGGACGTTCGTTCCGCGTGAAGGGATGACCATGACCATCGACTCCCCCACCTCCCGCACGTCGCTCCTCGACGTCGTCGCGGCGCGCACGGGCAAGGCCCCGGCCGCTCCGCGCGAGCGTCGTACCCGACCGCTGACCGGCACCGCACAGCACCCGCTCGTGCTCCTCGCCGGCGGGCCGAAGGTCGGCAAGTCCTACGCCCTCGCCGCGGCGTCCGCCGACCGTCGCGTCGCCCGCCTCGCCGTCGTCGAGGTCGGCGGCGACCAGGGCGCGATGGACGCCTACGGCGCGATCCCCGGCGCGCGTGCCGAGCTTGTCGAGCACGACGGCACGTGGGCCGACATTACGGCCGCGATCCAGGCCGAGTGCGCCGCCGAGCCGACGCCCGGCGGGCTGAACGTCCTCGCAATCGACGGCGCGACCAGCCTCTGGGCCGTCCTGTCCCGCGAGGCGCAGCGCGGCGGGCGCGACCTCGGGCCCGGCGGGTGGGCCGCGGTTAACTCGACTTGGGCCGACTTCCTCACCGTGCTGCGCACGTTCCCGGGCCCGGTCGTCCTCACGGCCCGGGTCGACGGCGAGACGATCGTCGACGACGCCCTCGGCCGCATCCGCACGCAGCGCGACCTCACGTTCGAGACCGACGTCGTCGTGCAGGCCACCGGGCACCGCCGGTTCACGCTCGCCGGCGCGCGCTCCCTCGCGCTCTCCGACGTCGCGGAGTCCGGCCCAGTCGAGCTCGGCGACCTCGTGCTCGCCGACCTGTTCGAGCTGCTCGGCGCGGACGAGGCCGGTGCTCAGTGAAGCGCCCCCGGTTCCGCGTCCGTCGCTCGTCCGCCACGGGCCTCTGGTACGTGTTCGACCGCTCCGACGGCGCAGTCGTGTCCGCGCCGACGCACGAGGAGGCGATCGAGCGGTGCCGCATGCTCGCGGTGGCGTCTCCCACAACACGCCTCGTCTCCTACTTCCTCATCTCGGAACCGACGGCGTGAAGAGGTCGAAGCCGCTGACCCGACATACGCCGCTCGCGCGGTCCGCGACGCCCCCGAAGCCCCGCGCGCGGACGAAGCGGTACGTGCCGCACGTCATCCCCGCGCGGCTGCGCACGGACGTCTACGCCCGCGCGGGCGGGTACTGCGACCTGTGCCGCATCCCGCTCGCGGGCAACGCGTTCGACGCGCACCACCGCAAGCTGCGGTCGCGCGGCGGCGAGGACTCGCTCGAGAACCTCGTCGCGCTGCACCGGCACTGCCACGACTGGGTGCACCACCACCCGGCGGACGCGACCCGGCTCGGCTTCATGGTCGCCTCGCACGCCGACCCCGCCACCACTCCCTTGCACCTGCACGGCCGTACCTGGGTCCTGCCCGACGGCCGCGCGTTCGTCCCGACGACACGAAGGAGCACGACATGAGCACCGCCCTCGCCCGCCGCACCGACCCAGAGACGTCGCACCTCGCAGCGAAGCGCGCGAAGAAGCACGCGCCGACCGTCCGGGCTTGCGTCCTGACGGTCCTGACCGTGAACGGGCCTCTGACGCACGACGAACTCATCCGGGCGTTCACGCGCCGCGGCGTCGACGAACTCGACTGGCCGCACGCGACGGCGTCGTCGATCCGGACGCGCTGCCACGAGCTCGTGGACGACGGCCTGGTCGAGGTTGTGCCCGACGAGGTCGGGCGGTCGGCCAACGGCGGCAAGGCGCGGCTCTGGCGCGCCGTCAACGTCCACTAGTAATAGACGAAGGAGCGAACTTCGATGTCCAACCTCACCATGACCGACCTGTTCTGCGGCGCTGGCGGCTCGTCCACGGGCGCGGTGTCCGTCCCCGGCGTGTCCGTTCGGCTCGCCGCGAACCACTGGGATCGCGCGATCGAGACGCACAACACGAACCACCCCGACGTCGACCACCTGCAGGCCGACATCTCGAACACCGACCCCCGGTACGTCCCGACGACCGACATCCTCTGGGCCTCCCCGGAGTGCACGAACCACTCGCGCGCGAAGGGCCGCAAGGCCCACCGGCAGCCCGACCTGTTCGGGGACGTGCTCCCGGACGAGGCTGCCGAGCGGTCCCGCGCGACGATGTGGGACGTCGTCCGGTTCGCCGAGACCCACCACTACCGGGCTGTGCTCGTCGAGAACGTCGTCGAGGTCGTCGACTGGTCCGCCGAGTGGGGCGTCAAGGGCGGCCTCTTCCAGTCCTGGCTCGGCGCGATGCACGCCATGGGCTACCGGCACCACATCGTGTCGATGAACAGCATGCACGCGCAGGGGTACGGGCTGCCCGCGCCGCAGTCTCGCGACCGGGTCTACATCGCGTTCTGGCGCGCCGGCGAGCGCGCGCCCGACTTCGAGCGGATGCAGCGCCCGCGCGCGTACTGCCCGCGCTGCGACGAGGTCGTCGACGCCATGCAGTGGTGGAAGAAGGGCGACGGGAAGACGCGGCCGGGCCGGTACCGGTCGCAGTACCTCTACCGGTGCCCGAACGTCGCGTGCCGCAACGAGGTCGTCGAGCCCGCATGGCTGCCCGCGAGCTCGATCATCGACTGGTCGAACCCGGGCACGCGGATCGGCGACCGCGACAAGCCGCTCGCGGAGAAGACGATGCGCCGCATCCAGGTCGGGATCGAACGGTACTGGTCCCCGATCCTCGCGGAGAACGGCGGCAACCCCTACGACGCAGCCGACCCGAAGCACCCCGGGTTCGGCAACCCAGCGTCGTACTACCGCGCGTGGCCGATCACCGACCCGACGCAGACGATGCACACCCGCGAATCCAAGGGCCTCGCGTACCACCCGCTCATGGTCCCTGCGGGCGGCACGTGGAACGACCGCGCGAAGCCGACGGGCGACGTCATGACGACCAGGACGACCCGCGAGACGGACGGCCTCGCGTTCCCGCCGTTCCTCGCCGAGCTGCGCGGTGGCGGCTCGACCGCCCGCGCGGCGTCCGACCCGCTCGCGACCGTCACCGCGTCCGGGAACCACCACGGCCTCGTGATGCCGTACTACGGCACGGGCCGCACCGCCCCGACCGACGAGGCGCTCTCGACGGTCACGACGCTCGCGCGGCACGCGCTTATCCACCGGCACAACAACAACCGCGGCGACCAGTCGGCCATGACAACGCCCTCGTCGGAGCCCGTGCGGACGATCACCACGAGCGGCCACCAGTCTGTCCTCGCGGCCGACCGCCCGACCGTGAACATCGACGACGTCCGCTTCCGGATGCTCGAGCCCGACGAGATCAAGCAGGCCATGGCGTTCCCCGCCGACTACGTCATGGTCGGCAACCGGCGCGAGCAGGTGAAGCTCTCCGGCAACGCCGTCACCCCGCCCACCGCGCGCGACCTCGTCGCGACCGTCGCTGCCGCCATCACCGGAGAGGACGTGGCGGCGTGAAGGACTTCATCAACTCGCACTGCATCGACAACATCGTGACCCTCAACCAAGACGACGCACTCGAGGTCTGCACACGGATGAGCCCAGCCACGACTGCGAGCTCGACTCGGGGGGCCGACCGATGACCAGTGACTATCGAATGATCAACGTGCTGTGCGCAGATTCCAGCAGTTCGACGTCGTCCTGCTCGTGTCGGATATTCCCGGAGTCTGTCCAGGAGACCAGGACTTCCATGTCGTACAGCAGATCCTCGATCGAACACTCGACGGTGATCAGCAAGCGGTCATCGACTTCCATGACCTCGGCATACGACGCTCCCCGGACCTTGCAGTTGCCAAGCGGGTGTGTCGCGACCAGCACGTCGTGGGCTACGCCCGGACCGCGGTTGACGAGCATCGTCCGAACGACCGGGTCGCCGGACCTGGGATGCTCTCCAACGACCTCGAACTTCGCCGGCCGGACGAAGGGGCTTGGAGCAGGTCCACCAGCTGGCAGCGAGGACGTCGGCGGGCGAGCCGCAGGCCCGATTGCGGGGTCCAGCCCCTCGGCCGCCTCGTCCAGATGCGGCCGCTCGCAGGGCGTTGACCACTTGGCCCGCATCCGGTTGGCGTGCCACGCAGCGATTCGCCGGGCTGCGGCGCGAACGCCACCGAGTATCCGACTCCACGCCAGCGCGAGAACGGCGACGACGACGACAGTAACGACACCGCCCGGTTCGAGCAGCCAGTCGAGCACCGCCCTGCCAGCGGACTGCAGCCATTCCATGCCGCTGAATGCTAGTGGACCTGGCGCGGAGGTTGACCGGTGACCGCGCGTGGCCCGGCACGGGCGCGCAACGGCCCTTCGATGCTGCGCGTCGTCGTGCCGCCCGCGCTCTGGCTGACGTCGAACCGGCCCATCACGAACCACGCGTACAAGGCGCGCCTCGTGCGGGCCCTGCACGGGCTCGCGAAGGACGCGGCCGAGGAGCAGTCCCTCGCGCCCGTCACGGGCCGTGTGCACGCCGTCTGGCGCATCGCCTACCCGAAGGGCACCGGGTGGAAGCACGGCGACGCCGCGAACGGGCACCCGACCTGCAAGGTGCTCCTCGACGGCCTCGTCACCGCGGGCGTGCTCGCCGGTGACGGGCCCCGGCACGTGCGCCCCGAGACCTACGACCGATCCGAGAACCACACGGAGCGCGGCGACCACGTCGTCGTGCTCGAGCTCCACCCGGAAGGAGGCGGTGCACCGTGAGCGTGGAGTCCATGGCGCTCGCCTTGCATCACTCGCGGGCGAAGGGCACGACGAAGCTCGTTCTCCTCGGCATCGCGAACCACGACGGCGACGGCGGGGCGTGGCCCGCGCTGTCGACCCTCGCGCGGTACGCCGGCGGGGTCGACGAGCGCACCGTGCGGCGGTCGCTGCGCGAGCTCGAGGCGCTCGGCGAGATTCGCGTGCACGTCAACGGGGGCGGTGACCGGAGCACCCCGGGCGACCGTCGCCCGAACCTGTACGAGGTGCTCGTCGCGTGCCCGTCGAACTGCGACCGGACGGCGCGTCATCGCCTCGTCGACGGGGGGACGTCAGTGTCCGCCCGTCCCACGAACGGGGGGACACGCACGTCCTCCCGTGGCAGCGACGGGGGGACGCCAGTGTCCGAACGGGGGGACGTGGGTGTCCGGGACGGGGGGACGTGGGTGTCCGGGGAACCATCCTTTGAACCATCCACTAACCGTCCGAGGAGAGAGGCTCCCGAGGAAGCGTCACCAGCGCGCGACGACCTCGGCGACGCCCCCTCCCCGTTCGAGGACCTCGGAGGGAACACCGCACCCGGGCCCGTGCCGCTGACGCGGCCGGACCGGTGCCCCCGCCACCAGCTCGACGACGACGCTCCCCCGTGCTGGGGCTGCAAGGCCGCCCGGGAGCGCGCCGAGCAGGCAGCCAAGGACGCAGCGCATGCCGAGGCTGAGCGGCAGCGCCAGGAGCGCCACACGGCCGCCGTGCAGGCCCGGGCCGCGATCCGGTTCTGCCCACTGTGTGACGAGCGCGGGTACATCTCCGTGCCGGGCAAGGGCGCGCGGGTCTGCGACCACGACCTCAGCCCCGAGCAGGAGGAGCGGGCTCGGCTCGGGCGTGAGCTCGTCGAGCAGGCTCGCCGCGCGGCGGCCGAGGGCAACACGACGACGGAGGGGGACGAGTGAGCACGAGGCTGTACGAGGAGCAGCGGGCCCGCGAGCTCGCGCTGTACGTGACGAAGGCGGCGCGGGTCGTGCGCGAGGTCGGCGAGCGGTGGATCGAGCTGCACGGCCACGTGCCGGCGGGCTCGGGCGGGTCGACGGACGGCCCGTCCGGCCCGGCGCACGCCGGGCCGCGGGTCCCGGTCCGGGTGGACGTGATCGACCTCATGCGCGAGGTCGAGGCGTTCGTCGAGCGGTTCGTCCCGACGGTGCGCGGCACGCTGCGCATGGGCCTCGGCAGCACGAGGTCGGTGCCGACCGGGGTCGGATTCCTCGCCGCGAGCCTGCCGGGCGTGTATGAGCAGGACCCGAACCTCGGCGACGAGGTCGCCCGGGACGGGTTCCGCCTGCACCACCGAACCGGGGTCGTCCTCGGGATCGTCTCGGGCGCGTACCGGCTCGAGGCGGAGTGCCACGAGTGCGGGATGCCGTCGCTCTGGCTCGAGCCCGAGTCCGCGACCGTGGCATGCGGGATGCCGGGCTGTGGGGGTCGTTGGCCTCTTTCGGCATCGCGCCTCGTGCACTCCTCGGGGTCGTCGTCGCAGGTCGGGGGGTGATGTCCGGGCGAGTTGGGAGCCGGGTCCGTCCGCAACCCGCTATGGTTCGAACACGTGTTCGAACTAATACGGGTGTGCATGTTCGGATGCGACCGCGGCGAGAGGTAGACATCACAACGAACTGTGCACTATCGTCTACAACTAGTAGACGGGAAGGAGCGAACATGACCCACACCGCTTGGAGCCCGATCGACGACGACGGGTTCTCCCACAAGGAGCCTGTCACCCTCGGGTGGGGCCCGATCGGCCCCGACGG
The DNA here is from genome assembly GCF_025818875.1 of Cellulosimicrobium sp. SH8. Classification (NCBI taxonomy): domain Bacteria; kingdom Bacillati; phylum Actinomycetota; class Actinomycetes; order Micrococcales; family Promicromonosporaceae; genus Cellulosimicrobium; species Cellulosimicrobium sp. SH8. The sequence goes on from NZ_JAMXMH010000014.1 coordinate 67,623, forward strand.
GGAACCCGCACGCGTCGTGACGGTCCAGGCAGTTTGGACCGACCAGGACGGCGTCGCGGTGAGCATCACCGTCACCGACGACGAGCCCATCCCGACGGCACTCATCCCCGCCGTCGCGGACGTCCTCGCCAACATCGCCAAGGCCGCGCCTCCCGGCGTGATCAAGGCGGCATGACCCGGGCGTGGGTCGACCCGACCACGGACGGTCGACCCGCGCCCACCCCGTCCACTGAAACTAGACACTCGTCCAGGGAGTGAACCCATGGCCCGACGCGCAGCCCTCAAGGGCACCGCCGACCTCACGCACTCCGCGCGCGTCACCGTCGCCGAGCACTCGACCAGCCTCGACGACGCTCGCGAGCTGCTGGCCATGCTCGGCATCGACACCGAGCCGCCGGCCGCACCGACTGCCGTCGACCAGACGATCGTCGAGCGCACCGAGGCCCGGCCCCGACTCACCGCCCGGAGGCTCGCATGAAGGCGCTCGCCCTCGCGGCGGTCGCCGTCATGGTCGGCCTGTTCGCCTCCGTGATCCTCGCCCCGCCCGCCGCCGGCGGGCTCGACGGCCGGGCAACCCTCGGCCTCGCGATCACCCTGGGTGTCCTCATCGCGTACCGCGCGCACCGACGCACGCCCTGAACGTCCACCTGTTGTAGACGATCGAACACATGGAGCGAATCATGACCAGCACCACCGACCGTGTGCCCACCGGCACTCGAGTCCGCTGCACCGACGGAGCGACCGCGACCGTCGTCGACCACCGCAACACGCCGGTCGTCGGGCGCACCTACGACTACGTCATCCGGCTCGACGAGCCCGACGCCGACGGCAACCGCATCCACTTCGCCGCACGCGACGCGTTCGACGTCATCATCGACGGCCCCGCAGCCCGAGCACCCCTGTGCCAGACCTACAGCGCCTCCGGGTCACGCCGCGGAGCCGACGCCCACCGCCCCGCGGTCGCGGCTGTTCCCGACGTGTGCGCCGTTGTCGCCGAGAACGGCGGCACGACACTCGTCGCCCCGCCCCCGCAAGCACGCCGCGCCTACTCGCCGGACGCCCTCGCGTCCCTCCTCGTCGGCACCCCGCCCGGCGTCGCGCACCAGGTCGACGTCGAGCACGCCGTCCGCATCGCGACGCTCGAGTCGATCCTCGCCGAGTCCCGGCAGGAGACGCAGCGCGCGCAGGACGCCCTCGTCGTCGCGCGCGCGACGGCCGAGGCGTTCGCCGCCGAGCTCGAGGCCGAGCGCGCGAACCACCTCGCGGCGCACCAGCGTGCCGCCGCCAACGGCTCCGCGCTGCTCGCGGCGCGCTCTGTCGTCGACGCCGCGCGCGAGCTCGTTGACCTGTGGGCCGACCCCGACGGCGGCAGCCTTCGGGAGTCCGCGCTCTCGACCGCGCTCACCACCGCGGTCCGCGCGCACGCAGAGGCGACCCGATGAGCACCGAGTACCTCAAGCTCGCGGAAGCGCCGAGCCTCGTCATCCACTACCCGACGTGCAGCACGTGCGACGTCGACCTCGAGAACGACGGCGGCGACGGGTGGACCTGTCCGTCCTGCGGCACCTCGTGGGACTACGGCGCTGACGACGGCGATACCGGCGAGCTGTACGAGTCCTGGTCCGGGGAGGAGCTCGTGGGGCCCGTGCTCGACGAGGACGAGGCGTTCCGGGTGTCCTACGGACGGAAGCGCGAGGAGCAGGAGCGATACCTCGAGTCCATCGGGATCAAGCCGTTGGCGACGAGGGCGGGGAATGCGCGATGAGCACGCTCGTCGTCGAGTTCCCGCTCGAGTACGCCGGCCTTGACCGCACGCTCGACGCGCTCCGCGAGGAGGCGGCCGAGCAGCTCCCCGAGCTCTTGTTCGAGCTCGGTGCCGCGTGGGCGTCCGACCCGTCGTGGCGTGTCGGCCCGTCGGAGCGCGCCGAGGACGGCGCGGAGGGCCTGTCCCTCTTCGCCGAGGGCCCCGGCGAGCCGTGGAGCGACCCCGTCCGCTACCGCGGCCGCGACTGGGTGAACGCGTGACCGCGTCCGCCCATCCGGCCCGGACGCCGGACACCACCACCGTCCCGGACAGCGCCCCGGACACCAACAACCGAGAGCGAGCGAGCATCATGCCCACCACGCACCACCGCCCGGCCCGCATCAACCCGGACACCCGTCACGCGCTCGTCGCGGCGATGTCCGCGACCGGACTACTCGTGGCCGTGTCCTTCGTCCTGTCGTTCGCCGGACTGTCCGCCCTCGCCCCGTGGGCCGCGGTCCCGTGGTTCCTCGCCCCCCTCGTCCCACTGTTCATCGACGGCGCGATCCTCGTCTACACGTACTCGGCCCTCGCAGCCCGGGCACGCGGCGAGTCCGCTGTCCGGCCGTGGACGTGGGTCGCGCTCTGGACGGCCGTGTCCAGCCTCGCGAATGCGGCGCACGCGTTCGGCATGGGCCCCGGCGGGTGGCAGGGAACCGTGGGCGCGATCCTCGCCGGGCTCTTCCCGATCGGCAGCCTCCTCGGCTGCCACGAGATCGCTGACCGGATGATCGCCCGCCCGGACACCCCGGACGCGGCAGCCACCCCGGACACCGGACGGCCCACCCGCACGGACTGGGTCTCCATCGTCGACGAGCTCGGCTCCCCTGCCCGTCGCCGACCCCGCACCGTCCGCCGACACCGCGTCGCCGGACAGCCCCGCCCCCCACGAGCAACCGACCACGCGGACACGATCGTCCGCCTCAAGGCAGACGGACTGTCCGTCCGCGCGATCGCCGACCACGTGGGCCTGAGCAAGACCACCGTGTCCGACTTCCTTCGCACCCAGGAGGTGCCCGCATGACGAACGCCGACCACCCCACCCTCACCAACGACGAGCTCGACGCGCTCCCGCTCGGCGCGCGCGTCGGCTTCACCGACGGCCGCGGCTGCCCGGGAGCCGCCGTGAAGGTCGGCACCCGGCCGTCGTCCGGCGCGGAGACGTTCTCGATCACCGGCCCGACCCTCGTCGGATCGTTCGCCGTCGCGCAGGCCGGGGCCGTGCTCCTCGAGCCCGCGCAACCTGGACCAACCGGCGACGACGTCCAGGTTCCGGCCGCAACTTTGACCAGCCCGGATCAAGTCGACAGCTTTCCGGCGCGCGCCGTCCTGCGCGACTCCAACGGGACTGTCGTCGAGAACGCCGGCGGGCCGCGCCCCTGGCTCCCGACCGGCTTCACCGACGGTGTCGAGTCCACCGACCTCGCCTACCCCGTCGCCATCCTGTGGCCGACCCCGCCCGACGCCGACCGCGCGCTCGCCGCGCACCACGTCGAGGCCGCCCGCCACCGGTTCGAGTCCGACGCGGTCGCGAGCAGGTACAACCCCGAGCTGCAGGCCATCCGCCGCGGCGTCCTACGCGTGCTCGACTCCGCCATCAGGACGATCTGCGACGGAAGCGGGACGGCCGAGTGAGCGCCCTATGGCCCCGCAGACGCGCAGTACGGTGACCGCTATGAATGTGACGCTTGCCGTGACGGATACCCAGCGCGCCGAAGTGCAACAGCTGTTTACTCAGACCTTCGACGACATCGCGCCAAACGCAGTGCCGCGAACGGCTCATGACGCGATCTACCGGCCAATCGTTGCCCAGGTGCGTGACGGCGACGACCTCCTTGGCGCAGCGCTCACATGTCGCCCTCAGAGGGCGGCTGGACTCGCCATGGCTTCGCAGTTGGGACACGCTGTCGGCGACCTGGACGCCGTCAGCGAACTGGACTTGATGGCAGTGTCTCCTGATGCTCGCCGCCGAGGAGTTGGAACGGACCTCATCCGATACCTCGAGCGCTCGCTCCGGCACCGTGGAACGAAGGTGTGGTTCGGCAACGCGACCGCCGACCTGGAAGTCAGAGGTCTGCGCGAGTTCTATGGACGCCACGGCTTCACGGTGCTCCAGGACGGCGAGCCGCTGCCGCCGTTCTTTGGCCGCGAGTGGACGACTCCTGGCACTGAGCAACCTGCGTTCTTCTTCTACAAGAGACTCAAGCCGGTCCGACGATGAGGCTACGACGCACGCGTGAGCGCCCCGGCGCGGAGCCACTCCACGATGGTGACCGCCTGAAGCACGACGATGCGCGCCTGCTCGATCGTCGCCCTCTTGGGATCGGTGCCGTGTCTGCCGGGCTCGTATCCAATGAGCTCGAGTGCTTGGAGAAAGGGACGCGCCGTCGTGTCGTCGTTCTTCGCCGCGATCTCGAACCGCCACTTCTCCGGCTTGTTGCGGAGTGCGGCGACCATGCTACCCAGCGTCGCCTTCGTGTTGTTTGGCTCGACGATGGAGTGCATCAGGTGTTCAACGGCCTTGACGGCGGAGTTCCACGCTGCGGTTGCGTCGCGGTGACGCCCAAACGCCGCGGCCCACGCGGCAGCGAGCTCGTCGGAGGCCCGGTCACGCTTGGACGTGGCGCTCGAGACCGCCGTACGCACTTCGTCGCCCAGGCGCTCCTCAAGGCCGTTAGGTTCCGTGCGCCGCACCCGATACATCGACATTCCGTTGTCCAGGAGTCCGTCAAGTTCGCGGAGTCGCGAGTCAGCCGCCACGATGCACAGCGCGTCCAGAACATCGAGAAAGAGATCGTCGTCGCGCACGATCATGCCGACAAGTGCCTCGTACCTCCTCGGTGCGTCCCTCTGGGCGACGGGAATCTGCAGCTTGATCAGCAACTGATTCAGGAGCTCTTCTCGGACACCGAACGTGAGGTCGATGAGCAGCGACTCTACCCACTCAAGGAGGGGCACCTTCAGATAGTCCGGGACCCCGTCGACGAGTTCGAAGGGGGCGCGGCGACCGCGTCGTACCGAGAGGGGAGTCCATGCCATGTGCGGAGTCTAGAAGTTGCGGACGAGACCCATGAGGGTGAAGTTTCTCAATCCGCCGCCCCCGGCGTCCACAGGCCCGTGAAGTATGCGGTCAGGACGGCAGCGACGAGGGTTGCGGCCACGGACACCGCGACAACCTTCGCGTCGCGGTGTCCGCTGGCACGTCGGGCTAGCATCTCCGAACGCGGGGTCAGGTCAACGAGGGGCGCTCCGTACACCCACGAGGTCGACCCACCCGCCATGGCCTTCGGGACCGAGACGGAGCGCAGCGTCGCGTACGCCACATACACAGTGATCGCTCCGGAGAACAGCCACACCGGGAGAACCGGTACCGACGTCAGCATTGCCCACAACCAGAGTGCGAGGATCACCAGCGGCATGACGATCGACCGGAGTTGAGCCCAGCGAACCGGCGGCGTCCGCCGCTTCAGACCAGCACTGAGCCCCTTGACCGCGGCGTCATGCGCCTCCCGGACAACCTGGTCAGCCGGAGGAACGCTGGCGGACGCGTCGTGAGTGACGTGGCTATTGACGTTTACGTCAGTCGGGCTGATCGAGAGGGTCACCGAGTGCGAAAACTGGTACCGGTTCCACTCGTCCCGGGCCAATTCGGCCTCGGTAGCGAACCCGACGGTGAAGCCGACACTCTCCCACTCCGCCGCGCTGATGTCGGCGGCAACGGGATCGTGGCGGATCGTGCCAGTACCCGAGTACGAGCGCACGACGACGACGCTGCCGGGCGGGGCATGATGAAGACCTCCTTTGAACGCTGACGAGGCGAGCGTCAGTGATTCCTGGACGTCCGTGACGCTTACGACCCCGCTGTGAATCCAGTCCTGGCGGGCGCTGCCCATCATGAGATCGATGTTCTGGCTGGTGTCCGGTCCGTACCAGAGTCGTCGAATCGACGCGATCATCCCCATGGCTGAGAAAGGTACTCCTACCCGATGACACAACTTGTAGACACCCACGCTGCGGCAGTCGCGGTGCACCGCTCCCCAGCGACGATCCGTGACTGGCTCCGCAAGGGCTGGATCACCCCGCACGGACGCAAGCACCGCCGAACCCTCGTCGACCTCGCGCAGGTCTACGAGGTTGCCAAGACACACGCGCCCAAACCGTCCACCACATCGCGCACGCACGGCTACTTGCAATAGACGTACAGGTCGGCCACACTTCGATGCAGCGCTACACGTGTGCCCGCTTCGCTCCCGGGCGTACTGGTGGCGCGACACCGTCCGCCCCCGGTCGAGCTGCACGAGCTCCCGGGGGCGGACCTTCGGGGCACCGAAGCGCACGCCGTCGGCCCGCTCGCGGCACACCCACAGCACGCCCCGCCCTCCGGTGACAGCGACGGCACCCGGACGGCGGGGCCGCCACCCGTTCACAGACCTAGCGCCCGCGCCTTCGCCGCCGTGAACTCCTCGTCCGAGAGGATGCCCCGCTGGTGCAGGTCCGCGAGCCGCGCGACCTCCTCCGCTCCCGACGCCGGCGCGGCCGGTGCCGACGGCGCGTGGTGCGCCGCGATCGCAGCCTCGACGGCCGCGCGTAGCGCCTCGAACTCCGGGCCCTGCTTCTTCGTCATGATGACGGAGTTCTCGTCCTTGCCCGCGTCGAACGTCTGCGACCCGAACGACGACCGCCGCTCCACACCGCCGCCCAGCGTGAACTGGATGAACCCGTTCACCAATGCGCCCGGCTGCTTCCACTGCACCGCGGTGATCGACGCGACCGGGATGCGCTTCGTGCCCTTCCCGATCGTGGCCCACGCGAGACCCTTCCGCTCGATCGTCACGAACGACCCGTCGAACGTCACGACCCGTTGACACCCTTGACCTGCAGCTCCTCGCTCATGGCCGCAGGGTAGCGACCGCACGGAGGTGACGCCCGGTGCCTGTCGCTCCCCCGTCCCGCTGCCCCGTCCCTGGGTGCCACCAACTCACCACCGAGCGAGGCCGCTGCGCCGACCACCAGCGCAAGCCGTGGGAGAACCCGTCCGCGAACACGCGCGCCCTCACGGGTGCCGAGCGCGGCCGGTTCCGCCGCCTCGTCCTGGAACACGACCCCGTGTGCCGCTGCACCGGCTGGTGCGGCAACCACCCCGGCCCCTGCACCGCCCCCGCGACACAGGCGGACCACATCGTCCCGATCGGCGAGGGCGGGGCACGCACCGACACCCGCAACGGGCAGGGCCTCTGCGAGCCGTGCCACGACGTGAAGACCTACCGCGACACCGAGCGCATGCGCGCACGACGACGAGGAGCGAACCGATGACCGACCCCCAGCCCACGGCCGCGACCGACGACGTCGTCGACCTCGTCCGCATCACGTGCGACGAGAAGTTCGGCAACCTCGTCGGCGAGCTCACGTCCCACCGGGACGCTGCCGCGTTCGTCGCCGCGCTCGAGCAGCGCGGCGTCGTCCTCACGCTCGAGGGCGAGCTCGACCGCGGCACCAAGCAGGGCGTGTTCGACGAGCCTGCCTCCCCCGCGTTCGACGTCGTCGTCAACGTGACGGTCCACGCCGAGCACGACACGCTCCCCCAGGTGCTCGACGCCCTCCGGGGCACGCACGCCACGGTGCGGGTGAACCCGTGACGGCCGCCGCTCTCGCCCTCGTCCTGGCCGCGATCAAGCGGGCGCGCGAGACGACGAAGGCTGACTACGTCCTGTGGAGCGAGTCATGAGCGACGTCGCCACCGCGCTCCTCGACCTCGGCGGGTTCTTCTTCTGCCTCTGGTTCGCTGTCGCTGCCCTGTTCGGGTACGCGGTCGGCCGGATGACCCGACGACGCGACGAGCAGCAGCCAACCGACACCGCGCCGACCACGCACCCTGCGCTGCTCGACCGAGGGCCGCTCGTGTTCATCGCCGCACCGACGCAGCAAGCCGCGCACCACTGGCGAGCAAGCCAGACGCTCAACCCGTCCCACGTCCGCCTGTGCACGACACCATCGACCGCGCGCGGCCTCCGCTTCATCGACGGCGACCGACTCGTCATCCTCGACGGCACGCCGGCCGACGTGCGCCTCGCGCTCGCCCACGTTCGCAACCGCCAGTACGACATCGACGTCACCGTCCAGGTCCCCGAGGTCGGGTACAGGAGCCGCTGACCACCCTCCCCAGGGGGGTGTCGCGATCCTGCCCGACCTCGGCTCCGGCCGCGCCGCCGATCGCCTCTTCCCGGCTGCTCACAAACGACGAAGGGGGTGTCAATCTTCTGTAGACAGCAACTCCCTGGACAACCTCTCGTCATACACATCCATGGCTTCATCTCGGAAGCGTCGCAGCGCGCCAAGTTCAGGTGGAAGTTGGCCCTGTGCGGTAGCCACTCGGGCAAGCCGCACCCCTTCGGGAGTCAACGTGTGGACACCGCCTTCGAGAGCCACAAGGCCCAGGTCGACCAACCGTGAAGAGTTCATCGAGCGCAATCCAGGACCCACGTGACTCCCGGGCTCGGAGAACTCCCAGAGATCATGCGCGAGCCGGAACAGTTGGTAGCGTTCCGACTGGGCGAGTGACGCTAGACGGGAGGCGATCTCGTCGACATCGGTCGCGTTTGGCCACAGCGCCAGCGTCGCTCTGACCCTGCTTGCCTCGGATGCGCTCAAAGCCGGCGGATAGCCCGTGAACGTTCCCGCTCCTCGGGACCTCGCACTACCTCCTCTAGCTGCCGTGTTGTCGGCTGAGTCCGGCAATGCAGTCACGGCGCTTGCGAGTTCGCGCGCCGTTTCTGCAATATCTAGCCCTTCGCTCCGTGACTTCCCGAGCAATCCAGCGAACAAGTGTTCATTCATCCGGTCCACCGTTACCTGGGTACCGTGGGTCCTTTCCTCGACTCGTGAGACGAGCGCCACAAGTTGCGCGTGCAGTTCTTGACCGTCGCGCGCCTGCCGACCGGCCTCGGCTGTCTGCACGATGAAGACGATGATCTGAACCACGAAGGCGAGAACGGCGAGAACCATCGCCACAACGCTCAGGACGTCAACATCCCGTATCGATGTGACGACAACCAACACGGCTAGGGACGCGATCGCAATCACGGTCGCGCCGAGAGCGAGATGGGCGTAGGGAATCGTTGCTGCGGCAACAGACCCCGTTCTAGTCCTGGTCACCGCGTAATCCTGCCTCATTGGGGGCCCCGCAGGAAGAGAGGTGGTGGGCGAAATGGCGAGGACCGCTGCTCCCGCGAAGTTGCGCCTCCTCAACGGTCGCGGCGAGGGCAAGGACTCGGGCGGCCGTCCCGTGGAGACGGGCCCAATGTTCCGGCGCATCACGCCGACGCCGCCTGACGACCTCGTCGGCGAGGCGCTCGACGAGTGGAACCGGGTCGTGCCCGAGCTCGTCCGGCTCGACCTCCTCAAGGAGGGCGACCGCGCGACGCTCGTCACGTACTGCGAGGCGTGGGCCGTGTTCTGCGAGGCGACGGACCAGATTCGCGTGCACGGCCTGTTCATCGAGGCGAAGCAGGGCCTCATCCCGCACCCGGCGGTCGCGATCCAGCGCAACGCCGCGAAGGAGGTTCGCGCGATCGCCGCGCACTTCGGCCTGACCCCGAGCACGGAGCAGGCGCTCGCAAGGGGTGACGGCCGTGGCAACGACGACGAGAACCCGTTCGACTAGCACGAGCCGGGCGGCGAAGTCGGGGAACCCGGCGAAGCGCGCGACCGCGCCCGAGCCTCGCGGGCCGTCGGCCGCGGCGCTGCGCCGTCTCAAGATCAGTCCCGAGGTCGCGGCGTACATGGAGGCGCGGGGCATCCCGCTCCCCGACTGCCCGCCGAAGGTCAAGACCCCCGAGCCGCGCACCGTGCGCGGCGCGCAGTTCTCGTTCGACCACGTCGACCGTGTGCTCCGCGCGTTCACCGCGCTGCGGCACGTCGCCGGCCAGTGGGCCGGGAAGCCGCTCACGCCCGACCCGTGGCAGGTCGCGTACATCATCGCGCCGACGTTCGGGTGGGTCCGGTGGGACGACGACGCCGGGGACTACGTCCGGATCATCCGCGACCTGTACGTCGACGTGCCGCGCAAGAACGGCAAGAGCACGCTCTCGGCGGGCCTCGCGATCTACCTCGCGTGCGCCGACGGGGAGGCGGGCGCGCAGGTCGTCACCGCAGCGACGAGCGAGCGGCAGGCCGGGTTCGTCTTCAACCCGATCAAGACCCTCGCGGAGCGCACGCCCGCGCTCAAGGGCAAGGTCAAGGCGTTCGCGAAGCGCGTCGTGCACGTGCGCTCCGGGTCGTACATCGAGGTCGTGTCGTCGTCGGCCGACGCGCAGCACGGCGCGAACATCCACGGCGGCATCATCGACGAGCTCCACGTCCACAAGACACCGGACCTCGTCGAGACGATCGAGACCGGCCGCGGGTCCCGCACCCAGCCACTCGTCGTCATCATCACGACGGCCGACTCCGGGAAGCCCGACACGATCTACGACCGCAAGCGGCGGTACGTCGAGCAGCTCGCCCGAGCGGTCATCAAGGACGAGTCGGTGTACGGCGTCGTGTGGGCCGCGGACGATGGCGACGACCCGCACGCGGAGACGACGTGGCGCAAGGCAAACCCGGGGTACGGGATCAGCCCGACCCGGGCGTACCTCGCGGCCGAGTCGCGGAAGGCGAAGAACAGTCCGGCGGACCTGGCCGCGTTCCTGCGCCTGCACCTCGGCATCCGCACGAAGCAGGAGACGCGGTACATCGACCTGGCCGTGTGGGACGCGAACGCGGGCATGACCGTGCGCGAGGACGAGCTCGTCGGCCGCGCGTGCTACTCCGGCCTCGACCTCGCGTCGGTGTCGGACCTGTCGGCGATGTGTCACCTCTTCCCCGCGGACGGTGGCGGGTTCGACGCCGTCTGGCGGTTCTGGACCCCCGAGGCGAACGTCGAGGCGCTCGACAAGCGGACCGCCGGCGCGGCGTCACGCTGGGTCAAGGAGGGGTGGCTCACGGTCACCCCGGGCAACGTCACGGACTACGACTTCATCGAGTCCCAGGCGCTGGCCGACACGGAGAAGTTCGACATCCGGTCGTTCGGGTTCGACCCCTACGGCGCGACTCAGCTCGTGAACAACCTCGCGGGCAAGGGACTGCCGATGGTGAAGGTGCGGCAGGGGTTCCTCACGCTCTCCCCCGCGCTCAAGGAGTGCCAGCGCCTGCTGCTGCTCGGCTCCCAGAAGGACGCCGCGCGCCCCATGCTCCGCCACGGCGGGAACCCGGTCATGCGCTGGATGACCGACAACCTCGCGGTCGAGACCGATGCGGCGGAGAACGTGAAGCCGTCGAAGCAGCGCGGCGGCACGTCCGGCAACAAGATCGACGGCTGGTCAGCGCTGGTCACCGCGATGTCGGAGGCGATCGCCGACGACGCCGGCATGTCGGCCTACGACGACCACGACCTGATCATCGCCTGAACCGAGGAGGCCCCGTGCGTTGCAAGACCGGAAGCGTGGTGCTTCTCACCCTCACGGATGGTGCGGCCGTGCGTGGTCGTGTCGTCCGGTCGTGGCGGTGGCGCGTCATGAAGCTCGTCGACGCGGAAGCCGTCACGCCGCAGGGTGTCGCGCCGATCGCCGGGCACGTCCTCGTGCCGCACCGATCCGTGCTCGTCGGGCAGGTGAGCGGCTGATGGTGACCTTCGCGAACCCCGACGGGCGCACCGTGACGTGGGGCACCGGCGTACCGGCGCGCACGACATGGGGCGACATCCCGGTTGTCGACCCTGGCACGCCGCTGTCCGTCATCACCGGGGGCGGCAAGCACGACCCGCTACGGGTCTGGAAGTCGCAGCCCTCGGTCCGCAAGGTGGTCGAGTTCGCCGCACGCGGCGTCGCGTCGGTCCCGCTCCACGCCTTCGAACGGGTGTCGGACACGGACCGGCGTCGCGCCGCTGGCTCGACGCTCGAGCGCACGCTGCACCTGCCGCAGCGGCACGTCACCGGGTACCGGCTCATGCACGACCTGACCGTCGACCTGTGCATGTACGACCTGTACTGCGTAGCGCTGATCGACGGCGTGCTGCAGCGCATCCCCCCGCGGCTCCTCGACGTCGAGTCGGACTTCCTCGGGGCCGTGACCCGCATCCGGATGCTCACTCCCGCCGGCAAGGTCACGCTCGACGACTTCCCGCTCGCGTTCGACGCCGGGTGGCACCCCGCGAAGGCGCACGGCGTATCGCCGCTGGCGACCCTGTCGAACCTGCTCGACGAGCAGGCACGGGCCGTGCAGTGGCGCTCCGCGCAGTGGGACGAGGGCGCGAAGGTGTCCGGCGTCCTCAAGCACCCGAAGTCGCTCGAGGGTACGAAGCGCGACCGGTTCGTCAACTCGTGGCGCGCCTTCCGCACAGTCGGTGAGCGTGCCGGCGGGACGCCGATCCTCGAAGACGGCATGGAGTACCAGCAGCTTGAAGGGCTCAAGCCGGTCGACGCTCAGGACATCGAGGGCCGCCAGCTCACGGACGCCGAGGTCGCCTCCGCGTACCACATTCCGCCCGAGCTCGTCGGTGCGCGCGAAGGCACGTTCGCGAACATTGCTGCATTCCGGCAGATGCTGTTCGGCCCGACCCTCGGGCCGGTCATGGAGGGATTCGAGCAGGCGTTCAACGCCGAGATAGTTCCCGCGCTCGCGGACCAGCAGGGCATGTACGTCGAGTTCAACCGTGAGACCGCAATGGCCGGGTCGTTCACCGAGCAGGCGGAGGTCCTCTCCCGGTCGACGGGCGGTCCCTGGCTCACGCGGAACGAAGCCCGCGCCCGGCAGAACCTTCCCGCGCTCGAAGGCGCGGACGAGCTCGTCGTCCCGAAGAACGTCACCGAGGGCGGCCTTGCGTCGCCCGCCGACACCGCGCCGACCGGCGCATAGGAGGGATCATGACCGACTCGCGCACCGGGGCCGCGGTCCTCAAGCGGTACGCGGCCACCGTGACGAAGGTCGACGCCGGGCCGAACGGCGGGTTCGACGCGCTCGTCGCCGTGTTCGGCAACGTGGACAGCCAGGGCGACGTCGTCCGCGAGGGCGCGTTCACCCGCACGCTCGAGGAGTGGGGCGACAACCCCATCCCCGTGCTGTGGTCGCACCAGTTCTACGACATGGGCGCGTTCATCGGGAAGGCGTCCGCCGAGGAGACCGCCGACGGGCTGCTGTTCCACGCCGAGTACCTCGACACCGAGTCGGGGCAGCTCTCTCGCAAGCTCATGGCCGAGGGCCTCGTCGTCGAGTTCTCCTGGTCCGGCCGCATCCGCGAGGGAGCGTGGGTCGAGAAGGAGGGCGAGGAGCCCTACTACGAGATCATCGACGTCGATCTCTGGGAGGCCGGGCCCTGCTTCAAGGGCGCGAACGCCGAGACCCAGCTCCTGGGCGTGAAGTCGCTCAGCGACCAGATCGACAGCGAGGGCACCGACCTCGCAGCCCGCCACGTCGACACCCTCAAGTCCGTGCACCACACCCTCGGCGCGCTCATCAGCGAGGCCGAGAAGACGGAGCGGAAGAACCCGCCCGACGAGCCCCCAGGCGACACGCCTGGCGCACCACCCACCCAGAAGGCCCCGGCGGACGCCGGGGCCTTCGTCGTTCCCGCATCACTCAAGGCGCGCCTCGCGCTGTCTACCACGGAAGGACGGGCCTGACATGGACCCGAAGCTCGAGCTGCAGCAGCTGGACGCCGAGCGCGCCGAGCTGCTCACCAAGGCCAACGAGGGGACCATCACCCCCGAGGAGGTCACCCGCGCCGACGAGGTCGTGAAGCGCATCGGCGAGCTCGCGGACATCATCCGCAAGCGCGACGAGACGGCCAAGGCACTCACCGAGGCCGGTCGCGGTCGCACGTCGGACGTCCGCACCAAGGACGACGACGGCGAGCAGCCCGCCGGCCGCACCCTCGGCCAGCGGTTCATCAACTCCGACGCGATGAAGGCCCACCGCGAGGCCAACCCGCTCGGGGTCTCCGGCAAGCCGGTTTCGATCAAGGCCGCTGGCCTCGGATCGTTCGCGGCCAAGGCCGAGGGCGACCCGACCCCACTCGGCACGAACCTCGGCGGAGCGATCGTCTACGACCGCCTCCCGGGCATCGTCGACCTGACCTACCCGAAGCCGCCCACGCTCCTCGACCTCATCACCCGCGGCACGACCGCGACGTCGTACGTCGAGTACAGGCAGCTCGTCGCCGCGACGGCCGCCGCCGCCGTCGTCCCCGAGCGCGGACTCAAGCCGCTGAGCGAGCTCACGACGCAGGTCGCCCAGGCCGCCGCGCACGTGGTCGCCGACGGCATCAAGGTCACGAACCAGGAGCTCGCCGACGACGGCATCATCGCCGCGCTCATCGACTCCGTGCTCACGCGGAACGTCTGGGCCAAGATCGAGGACCTCGTCCTCAACGGCACGGGCACCAACGAGCCGCGCGGCATCCTCAACACCACCGGCGTCCTGAACCAGGCGTTCGCGACGGACATCCCGACGACGATCCGCAAGGCGATCACCAAGCTGCGTGTCACGTCGGACACCGAGGTGCAGGCCGTGGTCCTCAACCCCGCGGACGACGAGAAGCTCGACCTGCTGCAGGACGCGAACCAGCGGTACTACGGCAACGGCCCGTTCGGCGCGGGCCCGTCGACGATCTGGGGTCGCCCCCGCTTCGTCTCCTCGAAGGTCACCGAGGGCTCCGCGGTCCTCGGCGACTTCTCCACCGTCCAGCTGCTCGAGCGCGAGGGGCTGACGATCGAGGCGTTCAACCAGAACGAGGACGACGCCCGTCACAACCTCACCTACATCCGCGCCGAGGTCCGCGAGCTCCTGCTCATCCGTGAGCCCGCGAAGCTCCTCGTCGCCGAGCTCGCCGACGAGACGCCGTGATCGTCGTCAACGGCGTCCGCTACCGCGACGAGGATGCGGCGCGCCTCGGGCTCGGCCCGAGCAAGGGACCTGAGCCCACGGAGAAGGTCGACGTGAAGGAGGCCGACGGTGGCGCAGCTGGCGAAGCCAAGCGACCTCGCAACACGTCTCGGGGTCGCGGTAAGCGATCTGGGTCTGCTGCTGGCTCTGCAGCGGGCGAGTGACCGTTTCGAGGGCGAGGTCGGGTACCCGATCCTGAAGGTGGAGGACGACGTCGTCCACCTCTCGGGAGACGGCACCCGCACTCTCCTCCTCCCTGCGGTCCCCGTCGTCGGCGACGTCACGGTCGTCATCGGCGGGTCGCCCGTGACCGACTTCGAGGTCGCGCGTCGCGCCGGAATCCTCCGGCGCGACGCGCGTTGGCCTGACGGGCTCGAGAACATCGAGGTCACGTACACGCACGGCTGGGACAGCGTCCCCGGAGACATCGCCGACGCCGTGCTTGAGCAGGCCGAGGCGACGTACTGGGTGCTCCCGTCCGTGGCTAACGTCGCCGCAGGCAGTGAGCAGATGGCGTTCTTCGCGACCGCCGCCAGCGGCGTCACGCAACGCTGGTCCGACGCCGTCGCCCGCTACGAACTTCGCCACGGGGACCGGTCATGAGGCTCCCTCGCCTGCTGCACCGCGAGACGCTCACGGTGCTCGTCGTGACCACCGGGGAACCGGACGACGACGGCGTCCCGACCGAGGACGTCGTCGAACAGGCCGTCCCTGGCTGGAACGTGCAGCCCGTCGGGACGAACGAGTCCCTCGGGGATGCGGAGGTCGTCACCGGTCGGTGGCGTGCCTCTGGGCCACTGACCGAGTGGTTGCAGGCCGGGGACCGCCTCCGGTGGCGCGGTACCGCGTACCGCGTCGACGGCGAGCCGCAGCACTACCGCGGCGGCTCGCTCGACCACACCGAGGTCGTCCTCATCGCGTGGAAGGGGGCGTGACCATGGCGAGGCCCATGAAGCCGTCGACCGAGCTGCTCGAGCGCGCGGCGTCCTCACTCGCGGTACGCGCGGCGCTGCGCGCGAAGGCGGCCCGCGCGCTGCCCCGGGCGCAGCGCCTTGCCGCCGCGGCAGGCGCGCAACGGTTCGGCCGCAGGCTGCGCGTCGAGGAGGGCACCCGCCCCGGGTCGAAGGCTGAGGGCGGGTTCCGCCGCCCCTACGCCCGCGTCACAGCGACCCTGACCGACGACGACCAGGCAGCCGACGCGGGCGCGAAGATCACGCGCCGGCAGATCCTGCGGAGGGCTTCCAGTGCCTGAGGTGCTGCGGTGGGCGAACGCCGAGCGCGAGGTCCGGGCGTGGCTCATCCCGCGCCTCTCCGTCGGGTCGGCCGGCGTCGTCACCGAGACGACGACGACCGTCCCCGAGAAGTACGTGAAGGTCGAGCGCGCGGGCGGGCGCGGAGACGGCCCGCTGGACAAGCTCGTCCAGATCGAGGTCGCCGTGCACGCGCGCACCCGCGGCGACATGTGGGCGCTCGTCGGCGAGGTCGAGACCGCGTTCGCGGCGCTCGCCACCAACGGCACGCCAGGCATGTACGTCGACGAGGTCGAGGAGACCTTCGCGTTTGCCGCTGACCCGATGCCTAGCCAGGACGTGCGCCGCGCGATCGCGACGTACACGCTCACCGTCCGCCCGCGCTGACGGGCGGATCCACGGCCCGCGGGCCGACCAACCCACCACCAGATCATCCGAGCCCCGCGCCGTCCGGCCGGGGCTCTCGTCACGGGAGGAACCATGCCGGACGTCCGCGAACTCATGGACACCAACGCGCGCCTCGTGCGCAAGTGGGGTCGCAAGCTCGTCGCCCTGCAGGACTACTCGGCCCCGGTGCCGACGTCGTTCTTCGACACGACCACGAAGACGCCGGTCCTGCCGGCCGACGCGAAGGTCCTCGGATACATCACGACCGACGGCGTGGTCCTGCCGTCTAACGTCTCGACCGAGCCGACCAACATGGACCAGGACCTCGAGCCGGTCCGCACCGACATCACCGGCATCGAGAAGTCGGTTACCGCCGCATTCGGTGAGTCGTCGAGCTCGTGGCTGCACGCGCTCCGCCACGGTCAGCCGTGCAGCGAGTGGCCCGCCAAGAAGGACGCCCCTTGGGTGTTCGACGACGGCGACTTCGTCGACTTCCCGTACTACCGGCTGTGGCTCATCTCCGCGGACGGTCCGGAGGAGGCGGCGTTCTACCGCATCGAGTACGGGTACCGGGCGAAGGTCACGGCCACGACCGACCGCACGCACGCGCGTTCGACCAACGAGTCGATCGGCTTCACGTTCGGCCTGTTCAAGGACCCCGTCGTCGGGAAGTCGCTCGCCACGATGGAGAACGGTCCGGGCTTCCCGGACGAGTCCGGCGACTGAGCGCATGAGCGGGTACGGCCGGGCGGTGCGGGGAGTCCCGCCCGGCCGCACCCAGCAGACTCCCCAGACTCCCCAGAATGTGAGACCAGAGCATGGGCAAGCCCAATCGCCGCCGTGTGCGGATGCAGCAGTTCAAGCAGCAGGTCGCCGAGCACGTCCTCCCCGAAGACCAGCTCGTCCCGGTCGACGTCGAGGTCAACGGCGAGGAGACGACCGTCTACGTGAAGGTCGGTCTCGCGCTCTCCGCCGACGACGACTTCGGAGAGCAGGTCAAGACCGCGAAGGACGCCGACGAGCTCGCACTCGTCGTGCTCGGCGGGCACCCGGAGATCTCCGCCGAGGACCAGCTCGCGACGTGGAAGGCGGCCGGGTACACGGTCGACGACCTCGCGATGCTCTTCGGCACCGAGTCCCGCGCGGCGCAGGAGCGCCTGGGAAACTTCCGCTACGCGGGCTGAGCGAACTACTCGGGCCTGAGCCCGAGGCGATGGAGGCGGCGCTCCTACAGGAGTACGCCCCGCGTGATCCGCTCGCCGAGTATCTCGACGGGCGGATCACGCTCCGCAAGCTCCGCGTCATGATCGAACACCTGCCCCCAGGCAGCGCCCTCCACCGAGCCCTGTACGGGCCGTGGAGCGACACCGAACGCCTGCTGCACGCGATCGCGAACCACGGTGGCGCGCTGCTCACCCTCACCAACAACATCCAGGCCGCGAAGGCGAAGCAGGAGCAGCAACAGTTCGTCCCGATCCCCGGGCCCGACCTCACCGAGTACCAGCACGACCAGCAGGAGCAGGAGCTCGACGAAGCCGAAGAGCGCGTCGACCTACTCGCCGTGCTGTCGCGTGCGCAGGTCGAGCACGGCGACGGAACCACAACCGCATAGGAGGTGCCCATGGCTGGCGACGTGACGTGGATCGATGTCCTCCCAGCCATGGACACCTTCGCGAAGGAACTCGCGACCGGCACGACGAAGGCCGCCACCGCGGCCGGGAAGTCGTCTGGCCTCGCATGGGCGAAGGGCTTCGACGGGACCGCAAAGAACGGTGCCGCGAAGTCTGCGGCCGACGAGCTCGAGGCCGCATCCAAGCGCACGAAGAAGATCGTCGACGACCAGACACAGGCGATCGCGAAGGCACGCGCCTCTGAGCGCGATGCGGCGGCGAAGGTGCTGCTCGCAGAGCAGGCGCTCACCGACGCCCGCCAGAAGGGCGGAGAGGACTCGGCGCGCGCTCAGGCCGCGGAGCTGCGCCTCGAGTCTGCTCGCGAACGTCAGCGCGCCGCCGCGGCGAAGGCGACCTCGGTCGAGGACCAGCTCGTCGCCGCGCAGCGCGAGCACCGGGAGGTCACGCGCCAGCTCGATAAGGCGACGTCGGACCTAAACAACGAGGTCGACGAGCAGCCGGGTAAGTGGGGTGCGGTCAAGTCGTCGGTCGCGCAGGCCAAGGACTCGTTCAACGAGGCGACCGGTGGTGTTGGCGGGCTCGTCGCCGGGCTCGCCGCCGCGGCGGGCGGTGCCGCGCTCTTCGGCGAGGCGTGGGCCCAGAACATGGAGCTCGACGCGGGGGTCGACAAGGTCGCCGCGTCGCTCGACCTGACCGCCGCGCAGTCCGCCACGGCGGGCCAGGTGGCCGGTGCCCTGTACGCCGACGCCTACGGCGAGTCTCTGACCGAGGTGTCCGGCGCAGTCGGCACGGTCATGTCGTCGATCGCGGGCATGCGCGACGCGTCCGAGGCGGACCTCGAGTCCGTGACGAGGAAGGCTCTCGACTTCGCGCAGGCGTTCGACGTCGACGTCGCCGAGTCGACCCGGAACGCGGGCATCCTCATCCAGACCGGGCTGGCGACCGACGCCGTGCACGCGTTCGACCTCATGACGGCGTCGCTGCAGCGGGTGCCGGAGGCGCTGCGCGGCGAGGTCGTCGACGCGACGCAGGAGTACAGCCAGTACTTCGCGCAGCTCGGCCTGACCGGTGAGCAGTCCATGAGCATGCTCGTCGCGGCGTCCGCGAACGGGCAGTACGCGATCGACAAGACCGGCGACGCGCTCAAGGAACTGACGATCCGGGCGACCGACATGTCGACGGCCTCGGTCTCGGCGTACGAGCTCGCGGGCCTGTCCGCGGAGGACATGTCCGCGAAGTTCCTCGCCGGCGGGGACGTCGCCTCGGGGGCGCTGTCCGAGCTCGTGACCGGGCTGCAGGGCATCTCCGATCCGACCGACAAGGCGAACGCGGCGATCGCGCTGTTCGGCACCCCGCTCGAGGACATCGGCACGGACAAGATCCCGGCGTTCCTCGACTCGCTCTCGGCGACCAGCGCCGAGCTCGGCGACGTCACGGGCAAAGCCGAGGCCATGGGTGACACCCTCAACGGGAACGCCTCCACCGGGTGGGAGCGGCTCAAGCGTGGCTTCGTCGACGTGCTCGTCGACGGCGTGCAGCCGCTCCTCGGCCCGGCCGAGTCGATCCTCGGATGGGTCCAGGAGAATCCCGCCGCACTCCAGGTCTTCGCGATCGCGCTCGGCGCGCTCGCCACCGCGTGGGGCGTGTACACCGCGGCGCAGTGGGCCGCGAACAGCGCCATGCTCGCAAGCCCCATGACGTGGATCGTGGCCGGTGTCGTCGCTGTCGGTGCGGCGATCTGGGCGCTGGTCGAGAACTGGGACTCCGTCGTCGCGTGGTTCAAGGACATCTGGGAGCCGATCGGGAACTGGTTCGGGGACCTGTGGCAGGGCATTCTCGACGCGGTCCAGCCGGTCGTCGACTGGTTCCAGGCCTCCGTCCTGCCCGTGTTCTCCGCGGTGTGGGACGGGATCAAGGCCGGCGGTGAGTTCCTGTGGACCGCGCTGCAGGTCGTGTTCGTCTCGATCCTCACCGCGTGGCAGCTTCTCGCGGACGGCTTCTCGTGGGTCTGGGAGACGTTCCTCTCCCCGGTGTGGGAGGCCGTGAAGGTCGGCGCGCAGATCATGTGGGCCTGGCTCGACGAGCACGTGTTCCTCCCGATGCGCGTCGGCTGGGAGCTCCTCGGCCAGGGCTTCGCTTGGGTCAAGGACAACGTGCTCGTCCCGGTGTGGAACACGCTCCTGCAGGCTGGCGTCAACGCGTGGAACTGGCTCGACCGGTGGGTCTTCCAGCCCATAAAGCTCGGGTGGCAGCTCGTCGGCGACGGGTTCCGCTGGGTCAAGGACAACGTCATCACCCCCGTGTGGAACGGGGTGCAGACCGTCCTCAAGACCGGGTGGGACTGGATCAACACCTGGGTGTTCTCCCCGATCAAGACCGGGGTCGAGGCGGTCGGAACCGTGTTCCAGAAGACCAAGGACGTCATCTCCGCCGCGTGGGACAAGGTCAAGGCGGCCGCGGCGGCCCCAGTGAACTTCATCATCGAGACCGTCTACACCAACGGCATCAAGAAGACGTGGGACTCGATCGCGTCCAAGGTCGGGCTCGACCTCAAGCTGCCCGTGGTGAACCCGATCAAGTTCGCCACGGGTGGCGTGATGCCCGGGTACACCCCGGGCCGTGACGTGCACCGCTTCGTCTCCCCCACCGGCGGGCTGCTCGAACTCTCCGGTGGTGAGGCGATCATGCGTCCCGAGTGGACCCGCGCGGTCGGCGGCCCCGCCGCCGTCGAGCGGATGAACGCCGCCGCCCGCACCGGGCAGGCGTTCGCCAACGGCGGCGTGTGGGGCAACATCACCGGCTGGGCCGGGGACGTCTGGGACGGCGTGGCGCGCGGTGCGTCCGCGGCCTGGAACTGGGCCGGGGACGCCGCCGAGTCCGTCGCGAAGTTCCTCAAGGACCCCGTCGGGGCGCTCGCGGACCTCATTACGAAGCCGATGAACGCGGTGCTCGGCGGGATCGGTGCCGGGGATCTCGGGACGATCGTCTCGGAGCTGCCGCGCAAGGCCGTGTCCGGTCTCGTCGAGACGGTCAAGGGTCTGGTCTCCCGGAAGAACGAGGAGACCGCCGCGGCGGCCGCTCCCGCGGCCGGTGCGCTCGGGTGGCAGCGCATGGCCGGGATCGTGAAGGACCTGCTCCCCTGGGCGCGGATCACCTCGACGTTCCGGCCCGGGGCGATCACCGCGACCGGGTTCCCGTCGATGCACGGGCAGGGTCGCGCGGTCGACATCGCGGGCGTGGGCTCGATGGACACCGTCGGCATGACGCGGATCTTCCAGACCCTCAAGGCCGCCTACCCCGGGTCCTACGAGCTCATCTACTCCCCGATGGGTGCGCAGCAGCTCTACAAGGGACGCTCGCACGTCTTCCCCGAGCCGACGAAGGGCATGCACTACAACCACGTGCACTGGGCCCTGGCGAACGGTGGAGTCCTGCCGCTCGAGTTCGACGAGGGCGGGTGGCTGCCTCCGGGCCCGTCGGTCGTGGTGAACAACACGGGCAAGCCCGAGCCGCTGGCGAGGGTGGACGTTGCCCCGTCGTGGGGTGGGAACAACACCAACGTCGGCGGGACCTCGCGCACGAAGGTCCGGCTCGTCGTGGGCGGCCGGGAGTTCGAGGCGTACCTCGAGGAGGTCGCCGACGGGCGGATCAGCGAAGCCCAGGCGCGTGGGCGCGGGCGAAGGGGGTACCAGCCATGAGCGGTCTCGACGTCGTCGCGCTCCTGGACTCCCCCGGCCCGCGCGCCGGGATCACGGTCGACGGCCTGGACATCTCCGGGCCGTCGGTCGTGACCTTGTGGCGGTCCTCCCCGGGCGGCAAGCGGCGCAAGGTCCGCGGCTGGTCGCGCAATGTCGTCTACGGGTCGGGGTACGTCGAGGACGCGGAGGTCCCGCTCGGGCGACCGGTGACCTACGAGCTGCAGGTCGTGGCGGGCGCGGTCGTGCCGGACACGCTCGCGGCGACGGTCACCCTCGACAACGGGTGGGGCCAGGTGCAGGACCCGCTCGTGCCGTCGAGCATGCTGCCGCTGTCGCCGCAGACCTACGTCGGCGGGGTCGGGTTCGTCACGCCGAGCCTGCAGGAGCTCAGCTACGAGATGGGCGTCGAGCTCGCCGCGATCCTCGGGTCGGACGAGCCGGTCGGTCTCGGTGGGCAGCGCCTGGCCGCGAACGGGATCGACTTCCGGATGGTGACTGACGTCGCCGAGCGCTCGACCGCGCTGGGCAACCTGCTGCGTCAGGCGTACCCGCTGCTGATCCGTCCGCTGCCGTCGTGGGGTGACCTGCCCGACCTGCTGTACGCGTCCTACCCCGCGGTCGTCGATGCGACACCACGGCGGGTGCTGGGTGGGCGGTTGTTCACGTGGCAGGTCTCGGGCGGCACGCTCGTCGCGCCGCAGTCGATCAACGTCGTCGTGCCGATCTGGACTTACGGCGACGTCGAGGAGCTGTGGGAGTCCTACGCCGACGTGCAGGCCGCGGCCGTCGCAGCGAACGCGACCTACATGGACGTGCTCAAGGACCCGACGGTGGGGGGTGCGTGACGTGCGCGCGATGAGCGAGGAGGCGCTGTCGATCCTGGCCGGGTCCCGGTCGGGCGACGGGGTGCGGGCGTTCGCCTGGTACGACGGGCAGCTCGTCGGCCCCGAGACCGGGCTCCCCATCTCCGACTGGGGACTCAACTACGCCGACCAGCAGGTGCAGGGCCAGTTCACCGCGACGATCGACGACCCCGACGGCGAGCTCGCCCCGTGGGCCGTGGACGACCCGCTCGGCGTCGGCGGCCCCCGGCTGCAGGTGATCTACACCCTGCCGCTGGGGTACACCGTCGACATCGGGTGGTTCCGGATCGCGTCGAACGCGCCCGCGGAGTCGTGGCGGGTGTACCGCCTCGGCGAGCACGGGGACGACCTGCGGTTCGTGTCCGGTGGCGGCCGGGTGCCGATCACCGCGGACGACCTGACCCGCCTCGCCGTGCGCGCCCGCCTGCTCGCCCCGGACTCCCCACCGGCCGGCGCGACGGTGCTGTCCGAGGTGCGCCGCCTGCTGCGCGACATCATGCCCGTCGCCGTCGCGCCCGGCGTGACGGACGTCGCGGTACCGCGCACCCTCGTCTACGAGCGCGAGCGGATGAACGCCGTAGAGGACCTCGTCGCGCGCATCGACGCCGGGTGCCGCATGACGAACGACGGGCAGCTCGAGGTGTACCCGCTGGCGAAGACCGACCCGGTGTGGCAGGTCGTCGGCGGCGACGAGGGCGTGCTCATCAGCGTGCAGCGCGAGCAGTCGATCGACGGCCTGAACAACGCGTGGGTAGTCGAGGGCCAGGACGACGACGGCCGCCAACTCATCGGGCGCGCGTTCGAGGACGCCGGCCCGCTGCGCTACACCGGGCCGCACGGCCCCGACCCCTACTTCCAGGCCTCCACCGGGCTGCTCAAGACCCAGTCCGCGGTCGACCTCGCCGCCCAGACGCTGCGCGCGAACCAGCGCGCCGCGCGCTCGGTCGACCTGGTCGTCGAGTGCCTGCCCCACCCGGGCCTGCAGATCGGAGACTGGGTGCTGGTCGCGAACCCCGTCGTCGCCGGCGACCCGGTCCCGCTCGTCGGGCGCGTCACCGCGATCCGCATGCGCGGCTCGGCCGCCGCCGGTGTCTCACCGATGGTCCTGACCGTCGCGTGCGGGTACGCCGAGGTCCAGGCCGTCGCCCAGGCGGTGCGCCGTGCGTCCTGACCCCCTCCTCGGCGCGCCGACCCCGGCCGACTCCGTGCGCCTGCTCAACGGCGTCGCGGTGCTCGACTCCGCGGGCAAGCTCGCCGCGTCCACGTCCGGCGTCATCGTCCCCGCGGCGTGGGTGGACCCGACCACGATTGTCGAGGGTGACCCGCTGCTGATCGCCATGTCGGCCGGTCCGACCGGCCCGTCCCAGGCGACCGTCCTCGGCCGCGTCACCGCGCGCCCGCGCCCCACCACTGGCACGGTCGCGTCCGTCCCCGTCGGTTCCCAGACCATCACCGTGAGCACGACCGAGGGCACCGTCGTCGCGACGTTCCTCGCGTCCTACTCCCCGGTCGTCGGCGACAAGGTCATCCTGTCCTGGGCGGCCGGCACGCCGAACGTGACGGGCAAGGTCGGCTCGACCGCCGCTCCTCCCCCACCCCCTCCGCCGCCGCCACCTCCACCGCCCGTCGCGACGTCGGGCACGGCGACGTTCGCCGCGATCGACTCCGGCACGTACCAGCTCGGGTCCGGGTGGCTCGACAGGTACGGCTTCGGGCAGAACCTCACCCAGGGCTCCTGGGGCTCGCGGTCCTACACCGGGTCCTGGTTCTACGGAACCGGGCCCTCCGGGCTGGGCGGCCGCGGTCTGTCCGGCTCGCGCATCTGGCTCGGACTCCGCCAACGCAAGGGCTCCTACAACGCGCCCGTGACGATCAACCTCTACGCCCACACCTCCACCCACCGCCCCGGCGGTGACCCCACCCGAGTCGCCGGGCCGTACCCGATCACGATCCCGCCCGGCTTCGGCGGCGACTGGATCGCGATCCCCACGGCGCTCGCGGCCGTCGTCGTGGGCGGTGGCGGGCTCGGGATCGCCGGCGGCAGCTACGCCGGGATCGTCGGCCGCGGGGAGAGCCCGCAGTCCGGCACGGTCGCCATCGACTGGACCCTCTGACCCCTGTCTCGCTGACCCCCGCACCGGCGGGGAGATCGGAGCTTCCTCATGCCTGTGATCCTGCCGGAGCGGACCCGCGTCCCGGCCGCCGGCGACTCCTACGCGCTCACCGAGGACCTGCGCAAGATGATGGAGTCGGCGCGCACCATCGTGCCCGTCTCCAACACCACCGACCGCCAGGCCGTCGTGTCCGCGCTCGCCGCGGCGTCGCGTCCCGTCTCGACGAGCACCCCGCTGATCGTCGAGCGCGCCGACGCGCCCGAGGGTGCCCAGCTCGAGATGTCCACCGACGGCGCGAAGTGGCGCACTCTCTCCTCGGAGTCCGCGCCGATCACCCCGACCCTCATGACGGGCTGGACGTCGGTCGCTGGTGCCGGGCACCGCCTGCGGATCCAGCGCATCGGGAACATGGCGTACCTGTTCGGCTCGGTGCAGCGCACGACGGGGTCTGTGGGCCAGATCCTGCAGATCCCGCCCGAGGCGCAGCCACCGACCATCGACACCCGCCCCGTCGGGGTCGCCGTCGCGAGCAACGCCACGTTTGGCGTGATGTTCCTCGGGTCGAACGAGCTCAAGGCGATCGCCGGGTACGGCAACCTCACCGGCTCCGGGAGCTTCGTCCTGCCGCTGTCCGGGCTGTGCTGGCCCCTGACCTGGCCCGAGTCGTGAGCGCCGCGCGCGCCCTGTGGGGCAAGATCCAAGAGCCCAAGGTCATCACGTGCCTGGTGTGGGTGATCTACCTCGTCACGCTCGTCGTCGGGCTCACCGCCCTGACCGACCCACCATCGTCGATCGAGGGCGAGATCGGGCTCGGCCTGACCCGGATGTGGGCCGGGTTCCTCGTGCTCGGCGGGACGATCGGCGTCGTCGCGACCCTGCCGGGCATCTGGTGGCTCGAGCGCGCCGCGGTGCTGTCCGTCGTCACCGGCCTGGCGATCTACTGCGCCGTCGCGCTCAACCTGCACTTCGCCGAAGCCTCGGGGAACCGGCTCCCGCAGGCGGGCGTCATCGCGATCGCGGCGCTCGGACTTGGTACCAGGTGGTTCCGCATCCGCCGCTACGCCTACGACCCCGAGCCGCCCGTCCACCGCCACGACGTCTGAGGGGGCACCGTGGGACTCGACCTGACGACGGCTCAGGCATGGGCGGCGATCCTCGCCGCGATCGGCGCAGGCGCGGTCGTGCGCGACCTCGTCGCTGGCTTCATCAAGTGGCTGTCGGGCGCGGCCGGGCGCGAGCGGGGGCGCAACGCCGACCTCGTCGCCCAGCGCGACGACGCCTACACCCGGCTGCGCGCCGCCGAGACCGAACGCGACGACGCCTACCGCGCACGTCGCCTGTACGCCGAGCACGCCTCCACCCTGCGCGGCATGCTCCTCGAGCGCGGCGTCCCACCCGCCGAGCTCCCGCCCTGGCCCGGCACCTGACCCCCACCCACCCCACGGCCCCGGCCGCCCTACGGCGACCGGGGCCTCGTCATGCCATGAGGAGGACACCATGAGCTCACCGACCGAGCGCGACGACCTGGACTGGTCGCGCGAGCGGGACGGGCGCATGCGCGACGCCGCTACCGAGGACGACGCAGTGACGACCCGCCCCTACGACCCCGACCAGGACGACGACTGATGGGGTACGCCACCGGCCTACCCGCGGCGCTCGCGGCCCGCGGGCTCACCGTCGAGGTCGTCGACGGCTGGCACAGGCGCGGCTCGTCGAGCTTCGCCCCGCGCGGCGCGGTCTGTCACTGGACCGCAGGCGCGCGGACCGGCGACCGGCCGTCCCTCAAGGTCGTGCGCGACGGGCGCGCCGGGCTGCCCGGCCCGCTCGCGAACGTGTTCCTCGCACGCTCCGGTGTCGTCGTCGTGGTGGCCGCGGGTCGCGCGAACCACGCCGGGGTGGGCGGGTGGCACGGCCTGGTCGGCAACTCCTCGGTCTTCGGGACCGAGGCGGAGTCCGCCGGCAACGGTGACTGGACCGATGCCCAGCGCTGGGCCTACCCACGCATCAACGCCGCGTTCTGCGACCTCGGCGGCTTCGGCCCCGACATGGTGTGTGGCCACAACGAGTGGGCCCCCAACCGCAAGATCGATATCCGCGACTGGGACATGGCGCGCATGCGCCTCGAGGTCGCGGCCATACTCGAAGGAGACGACATGCCCACCGCACAGGAGATCGCCGACGCTGTCTGGTCGCGCACCGTCAAGCGCAGCGTCGACGGCAAGTCCGTGAGGATCTCGGCGCTGCAGGAGCTCGCCGACGCCAAGACCCTCGCCCAGACCGCGGTCGCGCAGACCGGCCCGATCCGCCGCGCCGGACCGGTCTCGCTGCGCCAGGAGGTCGCCGACGCCAAGACGAACACGATCGCGCTGCGCGCCGAGCTGGCCGCTCAGAGTGCGCTCATCCAGCAGCTCGTCGACGCGCTCGCCGGAGGTGGCGCGCCGGTTGAGATCGACTACGACCGCATCCAGGCCGACACCCGCGCCGTGCTGCGCGCGGAGACCGTGCAGGTCGACGTCAACGTGCGTGTTCCCGAGACCGCGGACGCGGTCGACACCGCTCCGGAGGGCTGAGCCTTCACGCGTCCTGGTCGGCGAACGTCCCGTCGTCCCGCATCGCGGCCTCTTCCGGGATCCCCTGGTACGTATCGGGGTCGTCGTCCTTGCGGATCCGGGGCTGGGCTCTGGTGCTCACGAGCCTCAGCCCGGCGGTTTCGAGCGTCTCGTGCAGGTCGTTCCCGGACGCGCCTCGCCAAACGAAGCCCGTGAGGACGTCGGTGGCGTTGACGTCGTTCCGGTGCCCGGGCGGCGCGAAGTCGCCGGGTGCACCGACGCCCTCCTCGATCCCACCTCGCAGCACCGCCGCCTCGAGCGCGGTCTCGTCGACGACCTCTACGACGTACTCGACGTTGATCCGAACGAAGCGGTGTCCCTTTCCCATGGCCCCGCAGCCTGCCAGGCCACCAGCCCTTCCACCAGGAGGATCCATGTTCTTCACCCGACCCGCTCGACGGATAGCGGCGGCTCTCGCGACGCTCTGGCTCGCTACTGGCGCGTTCCTCACGGTTACGGCCACCAGCGCGACCGCCGTCGCGCTCGACACCGGGACCGCGACCGCCCCGCCGGCGTTCGCGTTCACGCTCGATCCCGCGACGGTCGTGCAGATCCTCGTCGCGATCGTCCTGCCCGTACTCGTCGGGCTCGTCACGACTCGCGTGACCTCGGGAGCGGCGAAGGCGTGGCTGCTCGCAGCACTCTCCCTGGTGACGTCGCTCCTCGTCGAACTCGGCCGGGCGGTCGCGCAGGGCGTGACCTACGACTTCGGCGTCGCACTCCTCGCCGCGATCCCCGCGTTCGTCGTCTCCGTCGCGACGCACTACGGCCTCTGGAAGCCGACCGGCGTTACGGACAAGGTCCAGGCCGTCGGCCGACACCGCGCCGGCTGACCCGCCTGCACGCGACCGCGCCCCCGCCCCTCCCATGTGGAGGGACGGGGGCGCTTTGCCGTCTCTACTGTTCCGTGCCCTCCTGCTCGACACCGTCCATCAAGGTAGGTAGCACGTCGAGGCGTTGGAGAGTGAAGACCCGTTTCATATTGCCGGATCGACCTCCCCCTAGGGTCTCGACGACCTCGAAGGTCGCATCGACTCGACGCCCAGGGTGCGCATTGGCGTCCGCGACGGCCAGCTGAAGGTCCCTGGGTACGAACGCCTCGATTGCAGCACCCGCGTCTGGTGAGAGCCTCATCGTTGAGGTCGACCAGCGCCATGCATCCACAACCCCCGGGACCACCTTCGGATAGGTCCGCGCTGGAGTACTCCCGGTAGCGTCGATGAGCCGGCGTGCCGCAGAACTGCTCAGCCTGACATCCCGCGTCGCGCCACTACGGGTAGTGAGCGAACCAGCCAAACCCCAGTCGTTCTCCTCAACCGTCTGTCCCAAGAGGCGCAGTGCGCGTCGCGACGGAAGATCGAGGTCGAGCAGCGCAGCGTCGAGCTCATCGCGTCCCTCGTCGGCAAGCTCGAACGTCGACGCGACCATCTCGAGGCCATTGGCCCAGGCAGCATCGCTGCGTCGGCGGACGCCCTCGACAACTCGATCGTGCTGCTCGACGAAGATGACACGAACCGAACCTTGGGACGGCGCGAGGACGTTGACGTCTCCCCAGATCCGCTGCATCCCCGACACGGACTTGGCAACCGCGCGTACCGCGTCCGAGACCCGGATCAAGAACTGACCGAGCGACTGCGCCGACGTCTCGTGAGCGGACTCACGCTCGCCCTCGACGTGTAGGTCTAGTTGGCTTCGACCCGCTAGCTGCAGAGCGCGCAGTGTCTCCACCTGTTCGGGCGCATCGGACGCGTGCGCCGCGAGGGACATCTGAAGGAGCTGGTCGAGCCCTTCGTCGCCGGTCGAGAGGTTCCAAGCATCGCGAAGTAGGCGAGAGCTCTCGTTCACGCCGTCATCACCTCCACGTAGCCCTTGCGGCGAGCTGGATCCTCGTTTCCCTGCCAGTCTCGCACCCTGGACCACTGGTGCGCCCAGTACGCCGTCTGGGCGTTTGGGTCCGGCTTGGAGTAGGTCAGGAAGCCGTCGACGAGGCCGCTCATCGGCTGGATACGTTCGCCCTCGGAGGTCGTCTGTGTCAGAAGTGGGCGAATGGCGGCGGCACCAACTGCAGCCATCTCCTCCCTCGTCGCGACGATGCAGACATCGACATCCTTCGGCGCACCCCACTGCTTGAGCGTTACGAAGCCACCGTCGAGCCAGAGTCGGGCACCCGGTAGCAGACGTCGAACTTCCGACTCGTAGACCTCGAAGGCGCTCCAGATGCGCCGCCGATCCGCCTCGTAGGGCGCGTTCAGGACGAACATGTCCTCGACCTCTTGCATCGTCGCCCGATGGCGTCCCGCCACCAGCAGTTCGCCGTCGTCGGCGAGTCGAAGCGGCGACGGTGCGCTGGCAGACTGAAGTTCGCTCCCTGCCATGGCCGAGAAGTTACACGTTCCCGTGTGCTTCCTGGACGGACGCTCCGGATTTCACCCACTGCGACCTCCACCTCGACTCCGCCGCGGGATACTGCGGAACACGTCCTCGACACGGAGCCAGGCGATCAGCTCGTGCTGGTTGTACGGCGGCTCGAGCGGCTTGATGACGACCATGACGTGGGTGTCGGTCCACCGGATCGCGCGCGCCGGAAGCAATTCCTCGTGCGTCTCCCAGAGCAGCCGCACGATCACGGGCAGGTCTCCCGAAGGCTTCACGGGAGAGCGCGGCGGGTTGTCGTAGTTCAGCGGTCGCCGCTCCGACCATGACCGGTCTTCGAGCTGATCGGGGCGCGGGGCTGACGCGCCGAACCCGGGCCGGTCGTCGCGCTTGCGACGGATCAGCCGCCGTCCTTCGTCATGCTCGCCCACGGCACGAGGGTACGCCGCAGTCGAACGCTTGTTCGAATCGTCAGGACGTGCGACGCCCTTCGCGCCTGCACGTGCGGCACCGCCGCCGCCCGTCCGAAGGGAACGCGATCGTGTTCTCATCGTCGTAGGGGTGCCCATTCGGGCAATGTGTCTTCGCCCGCTGGTGGTCCGCACCATCGCGGCGCTCGGTCGATCCGTGGCGGTCCCACCGGTTGTAATGCATCACGCACAGCCCTCGGCCCTTGATCGGCCGGTCGCACCCCTCGACCGTACACGCGGTCGGGCGCGCGGCGCGCGCTGCGGCAGTCGCGGTGAAGCGTGCGCGAACACGGCCTGCGAGGTCCTCGTCGAGAAGCCACGGACCGGACTCGCCGCCCCGGTCGACCTCGTCGCGCAACCATCGGCGCACCGCCGATGGGGAGACTCCGAGGCTATCGGCGAGCTCTGCGGGGGTCACCCGCCCGACCGTACCGCCCTCCCGCATCCATCCAGCACAGCTCGGCCACATGAGCCCACGGTTACCCCACGGAAACGACGCGTCGCTCTTTGCCGCAGCACGGCGGGCGTACAGTGCAAATAGACGCCTGTCCACAATCCCAGGGAGGATCGTCCACCACTGTCTATTTATCGTGGACCTGTGTCTATATATTCCGGCCTTGGGAATCCGTAGGTTGCAGGTTCGAGTCCTGCTCGGGGCACCACTCACGCGTCCGGTTCGACGGTGAAGCCCGCGCGCTCGACGGCGGCGAGGAACGCCGCGAGGTCGGGCGCCTCCCGCAGGAGCGACCCGAGCGTCCCCTCGTGCAGCGTGGCGGTGAACGTCGCCGTCGCGAAGGGGTGCGTGACCGGCGCGGTTCCGGGCAGCGGGGGCGGCACGGAGACGCTCACGAGCACCCCCGGCTCGCCGCGCACGACGAGCGCGACGCTCCCGTCCCGTAGGACCCGGTACCGCGAGATCGTCTCGTCCGTCCTCTCGTCGGCCACGTGCCTACGCTACGGCCCGGCCGTCCGCGCTCAGCCGAACGACGGCGCCGTCGCGTGGTCGATCTCGACCAGGTAGGCGTGCCGTTCCTCCCCGCGCGGGTAGGGGCCGCCGGTGTAGAGGACGGAGAGGCGGTCGACGACGGCCCAGCCCGCGTCACCGTCGAGCACCTCGACGACGCGCCCGCGCAGGGTCGCCATGACGTACGGGTTCCTGGTCTCCGTCACGGACACCGCGACGCGCGGGTCGCGCGCGAGGTTGCGCGCCTTGCGCGAGCCGGGGCCGGTGAGGAACGCGAGCCGGTCCCCCTCCCAGCCGACCCAGAGCGGCACGACGTGCGGGCCGCCGTCGGGCAGGACGGTCGCGAGGTGCGCGACGTGCGGACCGGCGACGAGCGTGCGGGCGACCTCGGGGACATGGGCGGGCCCGGGGACGAAGCCGGCGCTCATACGATCGCCCCGCAGGACAGGTCGACGACGACACCCGTGGTCGCGCCCGCGGCGTCGGACGCGAGGTACACGGCCGTGCCCGCGACCTCGGACAGGCGGGGCAGGCGGCCGAGCAGCGTGTCCTTGACGAGCATGGGCAGGTCGTCGTCCGACGCGCCGACGGTCTCGGGCGTGAAGTTGGGCCGCAGCCCGACGACGCGCACGCCGTGGCGGCCGACCTCGCCGGCGAGGCTGCGCACGAGGGTCTCGATCGACGCGCACGCGAGGCTGAACCCGCCCATCTCGTGCCGCGACTCGCGCGCGGCCGTCGACGAGAGCATGACGATCGCCCCGGACCCCTGGGCCACCATGTGCCGGGCCGCGGCGGTCGCGGTGAGGAAGTGGGTCGTCGTCGCGGACACGATGGGCGCCACGAAGTCCTGGAGCGACATGTCGACGAGCGGGACGTTCTGCAGCACGTCGTAGGCGACGGCGTTGAACGACGCGTCGAGGCTCCCCGCCTGCTCGACCACCGCGGCGGCGTGCGCGTCGACCGACTCCTTGTCCGTCGCGTCGACGACGGCGGCGTGCGCCTGCCCGCCGGCGGCGCGGATCTCGTCCGCGAGCGCGTCGAGCGTGGCGGCCGTGCGTCCGGCGAGGAAGACGCGCGCGCCCGCGGCGGCGAACGCGCGGCTCACCGCCGACCCCATCGACCCGGCGGCGCCGTAGACCACCGCGTTCTTCCCGGCGAGCTGCATCTGTCTTCCCTTCCCCGACGGCGGCGCGCACGTCGGCAGACGGCGTGCGCAGCGAACTCTCGCACACGGACGACGGCGCGGGCGGGCGGAACTCATCGGCCGCCCGGACGTTGGGTCTGGCATGGGGAGTTCTCACCCTCCCGATCCCCGGAAAGGGTAAAGATCAGGCCACCCGCCGTAGATATACTCGGCCGACCGGCGCAGGCCGGTTCCGCCCGGTTCGCCCGGGTCGAGGGGGAGCTCGCGAGAGCCGCCCCCACCCGCCACCGACGGCGTCCGACGGCACGCACGAGCGAAGGACAGACATGACCGAGGCAGCACCGCTCCAGCCCCCCGCTCCGACGGAGACGCTCACGCTCAGCGCCCCGGAGCCCGTCAAGCCCGTCGCCACCACGCAGGCGCCGTCGCTCGCGCCGCGCGTGGACGAGGCCGCGATCCCGGGACTTCAGTCGAAGGTCTCCTCGTACCTCGACCAGCTCCTCGCGACGGACACGCGCTCGCCCGAGTTCGCGGCGAAGGCCGACGACATCCGCAAGATGGGCGACAAGGACATCCGTGCGGCCTCCGACGTCTCGAACCGCATGCTCGAGATGCCGGTCCGCGAGCTGCGCGAGGGCGGCGTCTCCGAGAGCTCCAAGGTGAGCAAGTCGCTGCTCGAGCTGCGCCGCACGGTCGAGGACCTCGACCCCAGCGAGGCCAGCATGGGCAAGAAGTTCCTGGGCCTCATCCCGTTCGGCGGGAAGCTCCAGGACTACTTCCGCCGCTACGAGAGCTCGCAGAAGCAGCTCAACGCGATCGTCCAGTCGCTCTACAACGGCCAGGACGAGCTCCGCAAGGACAACGCCGCGCTCAACCTCGAGAAGCAGAACCTCTGGGACTCGATGGCGCGCCTCAACCAGTACATCTTCATCGCGGAGCGGCTCGACACCGAGCTCTCCACGAAGATCGCCGAGCTCGAGGCGAGCGACCCCGAGCGCGCCCAGGCGCTGCGCGAGGACGTGCTGTTCTACGTCCGCCAGAAGCACCAGGACCTGCTCACGCAGCTCGCGGTGTCCATCCAGGGCTACCTCGCGATGGACATCATCATGAAGAACAACGTCGAGCTCATCAAGGGCGTCGACCGCGCGACGACGACGACGGTCTCGGCGCTGCGCACGGCCGTCATCGTGGCGCAGGCGCTCGCGAACCAGAAGCTCGTGCTGGACCAGATCACGGCGCTCAACACGACGACGTCGAACATGATCGCCTCGACCTCGAAGATGCTGGCCGACCAGTCGGCGAGCATCCAGCAGCAGGCGGCGAGCGCGACGGTCGGGCTCCCCCAGCTCCAGCAGGCGTTCGCGAACATCTACGCGACGCTCGACTCGATCTCGACGTTCAAGACGCAGGCGCTCGACTCGATGGCGCAGACCATCGGCGTGCTGGAGACCGAGACGACGAAGGCGAACGAGTACCTCGACCGCGCGCGCCGCTCGGACCAGTCGCAGGTCGGCAACGGCTCGCTCGACATCGGGCGCCTGTGACCCCTGGCGAGGTACGCCCCCCGTCCTCCCGCGGCCTGACCGCCGCTCCCCGCACCACAGATCGGACCCCGAGCTAGATGGGCTGGTTCTCCGACGTGATCGGCCGCCTCGGCGGCCGGTCCCCCGCGCCCGAGCCCGCGCTCGAGCTGCCCGCCCCGCCGACGTCGACCGAGATCCTCGCCTCGGTCGAGCGCGTGGAGCAGCAGATCGAGGGGCGGGTGCCGCCCGCCGTCACGGCGCGCGTGCACCGCATCACCGGCACGGTCGAGGAGATGGTGCCGCGCCTCGACCGCCTCGGCGGCGGGTCGCAGCAGGCGCACACCGTCGTCGCGACGGCCACGAGCTACCTGCCCGAGGCGGTCGGCGCGTACCTGCGCCTGCCGCGTGACTTCGCCGACCGGCGGGTCGTCGCGCAGGGCAAGACGTCGCTCATGCTGCTGTGCGACCAGCTCGACCTGCTCGGCGTGACGCTCGACAAGATCTCCGACGCGGTCTCGCGCGCCGACGCCGCGGCGCTCGTCGCGCACGGCGCGTTCCTGGCGGAGAAGTTCCGCGACTCGTCGATCGCGCTCGACCCCGGGGCCGGCCAGGGCACGGCCCAGCCGCCGAGCGGCTCGACGTCGGACCCCGGACGACTGGAGGCGCCATGACCGGCCAGGTGACCCCGAGCCTCGCGGCGGCGCTCGACGCGCTGGACGCCGCGGCGCGCGCCGCAGGCGTGGACGAGGAGGCCGCGCGCGACGAGGGTGCCCGCCTCGCGGCGGCCGTCGCCGAGTCCTCTCCCGGGGCACCCGCCGCGTGGCTCGCCGCGCTCGGGCACGACCCCGCCGCGACAGGCGCGTTCTTCACCGCCGCGTCGAGCGCCAGGCGCTGGCGCACGTCGCCCTCGGACGTCCTCGCCGCGCTCGGTGCGGCCCGCTCGAAGCACGCCGCGACGTACGGGCAGGCGCTCGCCGACGTCGCGCGCGCAGCCGCGCACCTCGGCTCCCCCGGCCCGCACGTGGCCGGGGTCGCCGCGGCCACCGCCGCGGTGCAGCAGTCGGGCGGCGCCCCGGTGCCGCCCCCCGCAGCCTTCCCGGGTGCCGGTCGCACGCCGTCGGGCCCGACGGCGCTTCCCGCCGCGGGCGGGCCGGTCGTCGCGCGCCCGGCGACCGGCGGTGCGGACCCGTTCGACCTCGGCGACCTGCTCGCCGCGCAGGGCTCGCTCGACGCCCTGCGCAGGCCTGCGCCCGAGGTCCCGTCGGTCGAGTCCATCCTCGACGCGCTCGGTGCGCGCCTGGCCGCGGCGACGCCCGGCCCGACGCCCCCCGCGCCGTCGGGCACGGCGCCGGGCGGCGCGCCCGCAGACGGCGCCGACGCCACGGCCACACGGACCGAGGCGGCGACGACCGCCGAGGCCGCGGCCGAGGAGGAGCCTCCCCGCTCGATCGAGGAGCTGCTCGCCGAGCTCGACGCGCTCACCGGGCTCACCCGCGTGAAGGACGAGATCCACCGCCAGACCGAGCTGTTGCGCGTCGAGAAGCTGCGCACCGAGGCGGGGCTGACCCGTCCCACGCTGACGCGCCACCTCGTGTTCCTCGGCAACCCGGGCACGGGCAAGACGACGGTCGCACGGCTCGTCGCGGGCATCTACCGCGCGCTCGGGCTGCTCGAGAAGGGCCACCTCGTCGAGGTCGACCGCTCCGAGCTCGTCGCGGGCTACCTCGGGCAGACCGCCGTCAAGACGTCGGAGGTCGTCGCGACCGCGCTCGGCGGCGTGCTGTTCGTCGACGAGGCGTACGGGCTCGCGGAGGACCAGTACGGCGCCGAGGCGATCAACACGCTGGTCAAGGACATGGAGGACCACCGCGACGAGCTCGTCGTCATCGTGGCCGGCTACCCGGGCCCGATGGCGGACTTCCTCGCGACGAACCCCGGCCTCGAGTCGCGGTTCTCCACGACCATCACGTTCGAGGACTACGCCGACGCCGAGCTGCGCGACATCTTCGCCGGCATGGCGGCGAAGTCGGACTTCGAGCCGACGCCCGAGGCCCTCGACCTGTTCGCCCGCCTCGCCGCGGCGCAGCCGCGCACCGAGGGCTTCGGCAACGCGCGCTGGGCGCGCAACGTGCTCGACGGCGCGATCGCGCGCCACGCGTGGCGCCTCAAGGACACCGAGGCGCCGACGATCGACGAGCTCCGCCTCCTGCTGCCGGTCGACGTCGTCGACGGCGAGGGCGCCCCCGCGCTCCTCGCCACCCTCGACCCGCCCGATCCCGACGACGCCCCGGACGACGCCCCCACCGCGGACGCGCCCACCGACGACGCGCCGTCCCCCGACGTCGCGTCCCACGACGCGTCCGAGACCGCCCCCTCCACCGCCGAGGAGAACGCATGACGACCACCCCGGTCCGCCCTGCGGGCCAGCAGATCGTCCCCGCGGGCGGCCCCGCGCCGGGCGGCGCCCCCGGCCTGGCCGGCGCCCCAAGCGGCGCCCCGAGCGGAGCGCCGAGCGCCGGCGTATCCCGCGCCCGGGGCGCGCTGCGCCGCACGCCCGGCAAGCTGCGGCTCGTCATGGCGCTGTGCGTGCTCGCCGCCGTCGCGCTCGGCGTGCTCGGCTTCCAGGCGGGCAGCGTCCAGTCCCGGGCGCTCGAGGCCGCGAGCGAGGACACCGCGCAGCTCGTCGGGGTCCAGGAGGTGCGCAACGCGCTCGTCGCCGCGGACGCGACGGCGACCGGCGCGTTCCTCGTCGGGGGCCTGGAGCCCGCCGACCAGCGCGCTCGGTACGACGACCTCGTCGACCAGGCCGCGAGCGGCCTGGCCACGCTCTCCGGGAGCAACGAGGGCGACGCGGAGCTGCTCGGCCAGGTCGCGGCCGACCTCACGGTCTACACCGGTCTCGTCGAGCAGGCGCGCGCCAACAACCGCCAGGGCTTCCCGGTCGGATCGGCGTACCTCGACCAGGCGTCGACGATCCTGCGCGAGCAGATGCTCCCGGCGCTCGACGAGGTCGTGCTCGACGACGCGGACCGCGTCGCCGCCGACTTCTCGGGCGTCCGCAACGCGCTGTGGGTGCTCGCGGGCGGGCTCGTCGCGCTCGCGGTGCTCGTCGTGAGCCAGGTCTGGCTCGCGCGCCGCACCCACCGCGTGCTCAACGTCGGGCTCGCCATCGCCACCGCCGTCGTGCTCGTCGTCGGCATCGTCTCGACGGTCCTGCTGGCCCAGGCGAGCTCGCGCGCGCAGGACGTCCGCACCGGGCCGTACGCCGCGACGCTCGCCGCGTCCCAGGCGTACTCGCTCGCCAACGACGCGAAGTCGATGGAGGCGTTCACGCTCATCAAGCGCGGGTCCGGGCAGGCGTACGAGGAGGCGTTCGTCGCGGCCACCGACGACGCCACGGCGCGACTCGACACCGCGGCGTCCGAGGGGATCCTCGACGGGTCGACCGCCCAGGCGCTCGACGCGTGGGTGACCCGGCACGCGGACATCCGCGCGCTCGACGACGCGGGCAGGTGGGACGAGGCCGTCGCCCTCGCCACGGCGACGGACCCCGAGAGCCCCAACGCCGCGTTCGACGCGTTCTCCGCGTCGGCGCGGGACGACATCGAGACCAACGCGGCCGCGACGAGCGAGCGCCTCGACGGCGCGGCGACGACCGCGACCGTGGCGGGCTGGCTCCTGCTGGTCGCGGGCCTGGTCGCCGCCCTGCTCGCGTGGCGCGGTGTGACCGCACGACTGGAGGAGTACCGGTGACCACGACGCTCGCCACCCCCGACCGGTCCGTCCGGAACCGGCGCGCCGGCGCCCGTCGGCGCCGCACCGGCGCCGTCGCCACCGCGCTCGCCGCGGTGCTCGCGCTCGCCGCGTGCTCGGGCCCGTCCGGCGCGGACGACCTCCGCCTCACCGAGGCACCCCAGGACGAGGCCACCGAGGAGGCCCCCGCCGCCCCCGCGGCACCCGCGGAGTGTGCGGACCCGCTCGCCTCCTACGCGCCCGAGGGCGCGCTGCCCGGTCCGGACGCCCTGCCCGGCGGGAGCACCATGGCCGCGATCCGCGACCGCGGCTCGCTCGTCGTCGGGGTCTCCGCCGACACGCTGCTCATGGGCGCGCGCAACTCGCTGTCGGGCCAGATCGAGGGCTTCGACATCGACGTGCTGCACGAGATCTCGCGCGCGATCTTCGGCGACCCTGACCGGCTCCAGTTCCGCGTCATCACCTCGGGCCAGCGCCTGGAGGTGCTCGAGAACGGCGAGGTCGACCTCGTCGCCCGTGCGTTCACCATCAACTGCGAGCGGTGGGAGTCGATCGCGTTCTCGGCGGAGTACTACCACGCGGGCCAGAAGGTGCTCGTCACGCGCGACTCGACCGCGAACGGGATCGCGGACCTCGAGGGCCAGCGCGTGTGCGCGCCCGAGGGCACCACGACGCTCACCCGCCTCGAGCAGTTCTCCGGCATCGAGCCCGTCCCGGCGACCACGCACACGCAGTGCCTCGTGCTGTTCCAGCAGGGCAAGGTCGACGCGATCACGGGCGACGACACGATCCTCGCGGGCTTCGCCGCGCAGGACCCGTACGCGAAGGTGGTCGGCGAGGCGATCAGCGACGAGCCGTACGGCATCGGCGTCCCCGCGCAGAACGTGGACATGGTGCGGTTCGTCAACGGCGTGCTGGAGCAGATGAAGTCCGACGGGCGCTGGGCCGCGATCTACGGCGAGTGGCTCGGCGGGCTCGGACCGGCCCCGGCCCCGCCGACCGCGGTGTACGGCCGCACGCCGTGACCCGCACGACCGCACCCGAGGCGCCGGGACGACTCGGCGAGGCGATCCCCGCCGCCGATCTCCTGGCGTACCTCGCCGCGCTCGAGACGTGGCTCGACGAGCGCCGCACGGAGCTCGACCGGCTCGACGCCGCCGCGCAGGCCGCGGCGACGCCCGACGTCTACACGGCCGACCTCGTGCTCGCCCTCTCGCTCTGGCAGGCGATCCGCACGCGCGCGGACGAGATCCGGCCCGTCTGGGACTCCGGCCGGGCGGACGCCGTCGCGCGCGAGAAGATCTCCCAGCTCGTCTGGGGGCGCCTCGACTCCGGGTCCGGCGCCGCGCTCGTCTCGCTGGTGGAGGCGGTGAAGCTGTGCGACGCGCTCGTCGTGCAGCTGCGCACGCGGCTGTCGTTCGACCCGCACACGGCCGACCAGGTCGCGCGCCTGCGCGGTGTCCGCGCCGAGCTCGTGCGCTGCGAGGACCTGGCCGGGTCGGACGCGGACGCGCGGGGGCGTGTCGAGACCCTGCGTGGCCGCCTCGACCACCTCGTCGCCCAGGCCGCGCGCGGGGCCGACGTCTCGGGCCCGCTCGCGGAGCTCGAGACCGAGGTCGCGCGCGCCGAGCGCGACCTCATCGTCGCGTCGGCGCAGCGCCGCGAGCTGCGCCGCGACCGCGCCCGCACGGAGGAGCAGCGCGACGCGCTGGAGGCGCGCGAGCCCGCCCTGCGCGAGCTCGTCGCGCGGTGCCGACGCGAGATCGCGCACCCGCCGCGGCTCGCGGTCCCCGACGTCTCCCGGCTCGGCCCGGTGCCCGACTCCCGCTTCGAGCTCGACGCCTACACGGCGCGCCTGGCGACCGTCGCGCGCGCCGTCGAGACCGTCGAGGACGCCTACACCCGCCCCCTGCGCGCCCGCGCCGAGCTGCGCTACAGCCTGGAGCGGCTCGCCGCGAAGGCCGAGGCCAACGGGCGTTCCGCGTCACCCACCGTGCGCTCCGGCCACGCCGAGGCGCGCGACGCCGTCGAGGCCGTCCCGTGCGACGTGACGCTCGCCCGCTTCCTCGTCGAGCAGTACCAGTTCCTCACCCGCGACCTGCCCACCCCGGAAGGAGCGTCGTCGTGACCACCACCGCGACCGTCCCGTGCTCGGAGCCCGGCTGCCCGGGCAGCATCGAGGACGGCTACTGCAACGTCTGCGGCACTCCCGCGGGCGGCTCCGGCGGCACGCCGACGGGGACCTCGACCGGCACCACCGGCGCGCCGGCGCCGGGCACCGCCGCCGCCGCGTCGCCGTCCGCGATGCTCGGCACCGGGTTCGTCCAGGGCCGCCCCGGGACCGGGGCGACCGCGGGCCCGGACCCCGACGCCGAGCGCTCGACGCGCACGGGCCGCACGAGCTCGAGCCGTCTCGCGACGGCCGCGCTCGGCTCGGCGCGCACCGCCGCGACCGGCTCGAAGGCCACGCGTCGCGTCGGGACGTCGTCGACGCGCCTGCGCGGTCGCGGCCTCGGCGCGGGGCTGACGACCGTCCCGTCCGTCCCCGCGCGCGACCCGCTGCAGTCCGTCATGGCGGTGCCCGAGGTCGCAGAGCGCAAGCGCTACTGCCCCGCGTGCGGCGAGAAGGTCGGCCGTGGCCGCGACGGGCAGCCCGGCCGGACGTCCGGCTTCTGCCCCCACTGCGGCAACCGCTTCGACTTCACGCCCCAGCTCTCCCCGGGCGACCTGGTCGGCGGGCAGTACGAGGTGGTCGGCTGCCTCGCGCACGGCGGCCTCGGCTGGATCTACCTGGCCCGCGACCAGAACGTGTCGGGCCGCTGGGTCGTGCTCAAGGGCCTGCTCAACTCGGGCGACCCGGACGCCTACGCGGCCGCGATCTCCGAGCGGCAGTTCCTCGCAGAGGTCGAGCACCCGCTCATCGTCGAGATCTACAACTTCGCCATGCACGACGGCGCCGGCTACACCGTCATGGAGTACGTGGGCGGCGAGTCGCTCAAGGAGATCCTCCAGGACCGCCGGGACGCCAACAAGGGCGCGATCGACCCGATGCCGGTGGACCAGGCGCTCGCCTACGTGCTCGCGATCCTGCCCGCGTTCGCCTACCTGCACGACCACAACCTGCTGTTCTGCGACTTCAAGCCGGAGAACGTCATCCAGCAGGGCGACGGGGTCAAGCTCATCGACCTCGGCGGCGTGCGGCGCAGCGACGACCTCACGTCGGCGATCTTCGGGACCGTCGGGTACCAGGCGCCCGAGGTCGCGGAGGTCGGCCCGTCGATCGCCTCCGACATCTACACGATCGGCCGCACGCTCGCGACGCTCGTCCTCGACTTCCGGGGCAACACGACGACGTACGTCGCGTCGCTGCCCCCGGTCGCGGACACGCCCGTGTTCCAGCGGTACGACTCGTTCTACCGGCTGCTCGCCAAGGCGTGCGCGCTCGACCCGGCGGACCGCTTCGCGACGGCCGACGAGATGCGCACCCAGCTCCTCGGGGTGCTGCGCGAGGTCGTCGCCGCCGACGCGGGCCCGGGCAGCCCGGCGCTGCACTCCGCGGCGTCGGTGCTGTTCGAGGCCCCGGTCGCCGACGTGGCGGCCCGTCCGCTCGCCTGGGACGAGCTCCCCACGCTGCGCCGCGACGACCACGACCCGATGGCGAGCTGGCTCGCCGGCGTCAACGTCGTCGACCCGGACGCGCGCCTCGCCGCGCTCGCCGACGCGCCCGAGGACACGGTCGAGGTGCACCTCGCGCGCGCCCGCGCGGCGATCGAGGCGGGCCGCTTCGACGTGCTGCGCGGCACGATCGGCACGATCCTGGCCGACGACCCGTGGGAGTGGCGCGCCGCCTGGCTCGGCGGCCTGGGCGAGCTCGCCCAGGGCGACCCGGTCGCCGCGCGCGCGTCGTTCAACGCGGTCTACGGCCAGGTGCCCGGCGAGCTCGCGCCCAAGCTCGCGCTCGCCGCGGCCTGCGAGCTGAGCGCCGAGCCGGACATCGCCGAGTCGCTCTACGTGATCTGCGCGCGCACGGACGCCAACTACACGGCGCCCGCCGCGTTCGGTCTCATGCGGATCCGCGAGGCGCGGGGCGACCTCGACGGCGCCCTGCACGCGCTCGACCTCGTCGGGCCGACCCGTGGGTCCTACGTCGAGTCC
The DNA here is from genome assembly GCF_025818875.1 of Cellulosimicrobium sp. SH8. NCBI lineage: Bacteria > Bacillati > Actinomycetota > Actinomycetes > Micrococcales > Promicromonosporaceae > Cellulosimicrobium > Cellulosimicrobium sp. SH8. The sequence goes on from NZ_JAMXMH010000014.1 coordinate 109,276, forward strand.
CGCACCCTGCGCGCGCACCTGCTCGCCGAGTCGGGGCGCGGCCTGCCCGCGCTCGCCGACGCGATGGCGAGCGTCGCCGCGGTGTCGATCGCGCCGCGCGAGCGCGCCGAGCTCTCCGTCGGCGTGCTGCGCTCCGCGCTCGAGACCGTCACGCGGTCCGGGCCCGAGCCGACGACGCGGATCGCGGGCGTCCCCGCCGACGAGCCCGCGCTGCGCGACGCGCTCGAGGGTGCGTACCGCGAGCTCGCGGCGCTCTCGGACTCGCGCGACGAGCGCATCACGCTCGTCGACCGCGCCAACGAGGTGCGGCGGTGGACGGTCCGATGAGCGACGCTCCCGCCCCCTCACCCGTTCCTGACCAGGCCGTCCCGGACCAGGCGCTCCCGGCGTCGGCCGGGGTGCTCGCGTGCCCCGCGTGCGGCGAACCGTCGCCCGAGGGGGCGCGGTTCTGCGAGGCGTGCGGCACGCCGCTCGCCCCGCTCCCCCCGGCCGACGACGCGGCGGTCGATCCCCGGGCGGCTCGGCTCGCGCCGACGGACGGCCCGGCCGCACCCACGGACGGCTCGCACCCGGACCCGGTGAGCGGCGGGACGGCTCCGGGCGACGGCGCGCCGGACCCCGGTACCCGGCCGTGCGTGCGGTGCGGGGGCCGCGTCGCCGAGGACGGGTACTGCACCGAGTGCGGCGAGCCGGCAGCGTCCGAGCGGGACCACTGGGCCGAGCGGCCCGCGACGTGGGTCGCCGGCGTGTGCGACCGCGGCGTGCGGCACTCCCGCAACGAGGACGCGATGGCGCTCGCCGCGAGCCCGTCCGCGGCCGCGGACCGCGCGTTCGCCGCGCTCGTCGTGTGCGACGGGGTCTCCTCCGCGCCCGACTCCGACGTCGCGAGCCTCGCGGCCGCGCGGGCGGCGCGCGACCTGCTCGCCGCGGGCGCCCCGGAGGGCACCTCCCCCGTCGTCGGCGAGCCGACAGCGCGGGTCGCCGCCTGGTCGGCGCTCGTCGCGGACGCCTCGCGGGCCGCGCAGGACGCGATCCTGACGACCGTCGGCGCGATGGCCGACCGCGAGAACCCCCCGTCGTGCACGTTCGTCGCGGCGGTCGTGGACGGCCCGCTCGTCGTCACGGGCTGGGTGGGCGACTCGCGCGCCTACTGGATCCCGGACACGGGCGAGGCGCACCAGCTCAGCGTCGACGACTCCTGGGCGCAGGAGATGATGGCGCAGGGCATCCCCCGCGCCCAGGCGGAGAGCTCCCCCCAGGCCCACGCGATCACGCGCTGGCTCGGCCCCGACGCGCCGGACCCCGTCGCCCGGACGGCCGCGACGTTCCCCGACCGCGACGGCTGGGTGCTGGTGTGCTCCGACGGGCTGTGGAACTACTGCTCCCCCGCCGCCGACCTCGGGGCGCTGCTCCACGCCACTCAGGAGCGGGTCGGGCACGACCCGCAGTCGGTGGCGGGCGCGCTGGTGGACTGGGCGAACGCCCAGGGCGGCCGGGACAACATCACGGCGACGCTCGCGCGGTTCGACCGGTCGTCGGCCCCTGCGTCCCCGGAGCTCGACCCGGACCTCGAGACGACGATCCCCACGACCTGACGCCAGCCGCGCGCCACGGCGCGTCCCCGCCCACGCACGACCCACCCACGACCCGATAGCCTGCACGAACACCCGCACCACCGAAGGAGCCCCCATGGCCGAGTTCGCCGCCGAGGTCTACCAGAACGAGTTCCTGTCCGAGGGCGCCACGGACGTCCACGCGATCGTCACCGTGACGTGCACGGGGGCCGGGAGCGCGGGGAGCGTCGGCGGCGCGGGCGGGGTCGCCGAGATCATCATGGTCGACACGTCCGGGTCGATGTCGGGCCGGAACATGGAGGCCGCGAAGCACGCCGCCCAGGTGGCCGTGGACCAGATCCTCGACGGCACGTGGTTCGCGATCGTCGGCGGCAGCCACGTCGCCAACCGCGTCTTCCCCTACCCCAACGCGCGCATGGCGATGGTCCAGATGGAGCCGGGGGCGCGCGCCGAGGCGAAGCGCGCGATCTCCATGCTCACGCCGGGCGGCGGCACGGCGATGAGCACGTGGCTGCGCCTCGCGGACCAGCTCTTCGCGACGGTGCCGCAGGCGGCGCAGCGGCACGCGATCCTCCTCACGGACGGCAAGAACGAGTCGGAGCCGCGCGCGAACCTCTCCGCCGCCGTCCGCGACGTCACCGGGCACTTCCAGTGCGACGCGCGCGGCGTCGGCTCGCGCTGGCAGGTCGACGAGCTGCGCGAGATCTCGACCGCGCTGCTCGGCTCGGTCGGCCTCATCGCGGACCCGAACGAGATAGCGGCCGACTTCGAGACGCTCATGCAGGCGTCCATGGCCCGCGGGGTGGCCTCGGCCGACCTGCGCGTGTGGGCCCCGCAGGGCTCGCAGGTGCTGTTCGTGCGGCAGGTCGCGCCGACGGTCGAGGACCTCACGCACCGCCGCGCCGAGGTGAACCCGCTCACGGGTGCCTACCCGACCGGCTCGTGGGGCGACGAGTCGCGCGACTACCACGTCGCGGTCCGCGTCGCGTCGAAGCCGGTCGGCTCCGAGCAGCTCGCGGCGCGCGTCCAGCTCGCGGTGAACGGCGAGGTCGTCTCCTCCGGACTGGTGAAGGCCAAGTGGTCCGACGACGAGTCGCTCACCACGCGAATCAACCCCGAGGTCGCGCACTACACGGGCCAGACCGAGCTCGCCGCGGCGATCCAGGAGGGCCTCGCGGCCAAGGCGTCGGGCGACGAGGCGACGGCGACCGTGAAGCTCGGGCGCGCCGTGCAGCTCGCGCAGCAGACCGGCAACGAGGAGGCGACGTCGCGGCTGCGCAAGGTCGTCGACATCGACAACGAGGAGCAGGGGACGGTGCGCCTCAAGCGGAACACCTCGACCCTCGACGAGATGGCCCTCGACACGGCCTCGACGAAGACGACGCGGGTCCGCCGGTGAGCGCCGTCGTCTGCCCCAACGGGCACCCGTCGGAGTCGACCGACTACTGCGACGTGTGCGGCGAGCCGATCGGCGCGGCGTCGGCCCCGTCCGCGCCCGTCGCGAGCAGTGCGACGCCCGCGCCGGGCGGCGCCGGGGCGGCCGCGCCCGCGACGACGTGCCCGAACTGCGGGTCGCCGGCGCCCGGCGGCGCGCTGTTCTGCGAGAACTGCGGCTACGACTTCACCACGGGCGCCCTGCCCGACCCGGTCGAGCCGCCGTCCGCGCTCTCGCTCGACCCGCCGTCGCGCCCGACGCCCGCGCCCGCGACCTCCGCACCCCCGGTGCCGGGCACGCCCTCCGGGTCCACGCCGCCCCCGCTGCCGACCTCCGCGGCAGGGTCCGCCGCGACGTCCCCGTCGTCGTCGACCCCGCCCCCGCTGCCCGCCCCGAGCCCCGCCGCCCCGCCCGAGGCGGGCGCCCCGGGCGAGCCGGCGACGTCGGGCACCCACCTCCCGACGCCCCCGGTCCCGGGGCCGGACCAGTGGGTCGTGGAGATCTGGATCGACCCCGACTGGTACGCGGCGCAGCAGCCCGAGGACCCGATGCCCTCGGCGGGCCTGCCCGGCCTCGTCGTGCTGCGCGAGCGCAGCGTGCTCGTCGGCCGCCCATCGGTGTCCCGCGGCATCCACCCGCAGGTCGACTGCGGCGCGGACACGGGCGTCTCCCGCCGGCACTGCCAGCTCAGCACGGACGGTCAGCGGTGGTGGGTCGAGGACCTGCAGTCGTCGAACGGGACGTACGTGAGCCCCGCCGGCGAGTCGCTCCCCACGGACCCGGTCCCCGCCGGGCAGCGACGCGAGCTGTCCGACGGGGACCGGGTCTACCTCGGCGCGTGGACGCGGCTCGTCGTCCGCAAGGCGCTCCCGGGCGAGGTCTGAGCCGGCTCAGCCCTCGGTCGTCCGAGGCTCGGCCTCGGCCGTGATCTGGGTCGCCGCACCGCTGCTGCCCGCGCGGTGCGCGACCTCGATCCGGCGCGGCCGGGCCTCCTCGGCCACGGGGATCGTCAGCGACAGCACCCCGTCCTCGTACGACGCCGAGATCTGGTCGAGCGCGAGCCCGCGCCCCACCGTGAGCTGACGCGCGTAGGTCCCCGAGGGCCGCTCGCGCGCGAGCCACTGGACGTCGGGATCGGTCCGCGGGCTGCGCTCGGCGCGGATCGTCAGCGTGCGGTCCTCGACGGACACGTCGATCGTCCCCGGGTCGACACCGGGAAGGTCCATCGTCAGGACGTAGTGGTCGCCCGCCCGGAACAGGTCGAGCGGCATGCCGCCCGACGCCGACGCCGCGGTCGCGCGCGCCCCGGACGCGAGCTGGCCGACCAGGCGGTCCATCGCATCGAAGGTGGTCGTGAACGGGTCGATCATCGCAGCCACACCTCTCACCTCCTCGTCGGTCGGTCCCGGACCGTCCGGGACCGGTCGGTGGTCCCGCGAGGTAGGCACCTCGCGGGCGGCTACACCTCTGTTCTAGCACTCTCCCCCGGAGAGTGCCAAGAGCCGCCGTGGGCCGTCCCGGTGCACGCGGCAGAGGGGCGGTTGTCGACTTCCTCCGAGACCGGATCCCGCGACGACAGCCAGGTTGGTGGAACCCTCCAACCCGTTGTGCGATCCGTGCACGCGGCGACACCGTCGTCGTCCGCGACCCCGTCGTCGCGCACCGCGCAGGGCCGGGAGAGTGGACCTGGCCACGACGGGTCGGGCACCGATCCGTCACGACGACGCAGGGAGCACCATGACCGACGCACCGACCACGGCGACCCCCGGGACGCCCGCGCCCGCCACGCAGACCACCGGTCCGGGAGCGGGGCGCCGCGGGCCGTTCGCGCTCGACGCGGGCGACGCCGCGCGCGTCGCGACCTTCGCGGCGCTGATCGCCGCGCTCGGGATGCCGGGGTCGATCGCGCTGTTCGGGAACGCGGTCCCGATCACGCTCCAGACGCTCGGCGTCATGCTCGCCGGGACGATCCTCGGCGCGTGGCGCGGCACGCTCGCGGTCGCGACGTTCCTCGCGCTCGCGGCGGCCGGCCTCCCGGTGCTCGCGGGCGGGCGCGGCGGCCTCGGGGCGTTCGTCGGACCGTCCGCGGGCTACCTGCTCGGGTTCCTCGCGGGGGCGGCGGTCGTGGGCTGGCTCGTCGACCGGCTGCGCCGGGTGACGTTCGGCGGTGTGCTCGTCGCGTGCCTCGTCGGCGGGGTCGCGGTCGTCTACGCGTGCGGCGTGCCGGTCCAGTCGGCCGTCACGGGGGTGCCGCTCGCGACGACGGCGCAGCTCTCCCTCGCGTTCCTCCCGGGCGACGTCCTCAAGGCGCTGGCCGCCGCGGCGATCACCGTGGGCGTCGTGCGCGCCTACCCGGCCGCGCGCCGGTCGGGCCGTTCTGCGGGCCGTCCCATGGCCGCCGGCCGCACCGCCTCCTGACACCTGCGAGAGTGTCCGCGTGCCCGTCGCCCACCAGGTCCTGACGCACGCCGCCGACCCGGCGGTGCGCGGCCGTCCCGCCCTGCGCACCCCCGAGCGGTCGCGCACCTACGCCGCGCTCGCCGCGGACGTGCGCGCGGGCGCGACGCACCTCGGCGCGACGGGCACGCGCCCCGGCGACGTCGTCGCCGTGTCCCTGCCCGACCCGCTGGACCTGCTCACGGCGGTCCTCGCCGCCGACCACGCCGGCGCGACGCCGCTCGTGTGCGACCCGGCGTGGCCGCGCGCGCACCGCGCGGAGGTCCTGCGCACCCTCGCGCCGCGCACGTTCGTCGAGGTGCCCCTGCCGCGCGGGACCGGCGCCCTCCCCGACCTCGTGCCGGGGCTCGCGCCGCAGGGGGGTGCGGACCCCGGCACGGGCCACGAGCCCGGTCCGGACGACCTCGCGTGGGCGGGGTTCTCCTCGGGCAGCACGGGCCGGCCGCGCGCGGTCGTGCGCACGCGCGCGTCGTGGGCGGGCTCGTTCGACGACGTCACGCGGCTCCTCAGGCTGCGTCCCGCCGACACCGTGCTCGTCCCCGGCCCGCTCGCGTCGTCGCTCTACTGCTTCGCGGCCGTGCACACGCTCGCGGTCGGTGCGTGCGCCTACCTCACACGCACCCCGGCCGCCACGACCTCCGCGCTCGCGAGCAGCGACGTCGTGCACCTCGTGCCGCAGGTCCTCGACGACGTGCTCGACGCCGTCGCCGCAGGGGCGCCGTCGCGGCTGCGGCACGCGGTCGTCGGCGGGGCGTCCCTCGCCGCCGGGGCGCGGTCGCGCGCGGCGGCGCTCGGCATCGACGTGCTCGCCTACTACGGCGCGGTCGAGCTCTCGTTCGTCGCCTACGACCCCGACGGGTCGGGGCTGCGTGCGTTCCCGGGGGTCGACCTCGAGGTCCGGCCGCTGCCGCAGGCGAGCGTCGGCGAGGTCTGGGTCCGTTCGCCCTGGGTGTCCCGCGGCTACCTCGCGCGCGCCACCGGACCGCTGCGGCGCGACGGCGCGTGGAGCACCGTGGGCGACCTCGCCGACCCCCTGCCTGACCCGTCGACGTCGCTGTCCGCGGCCGGTGCCCCGCCCGGCAGGCTCGTGCTGCGCGGCCGCGGCGACGGGGCGATCCTCACCGGCGGGTCGACGGTCGTGCCCGAGGACGTCGAGGTCGTGCTGCGCGCCGTGCCGGGGGTCCGCGACGTCGTCGTGCTCGGGACCGCGCACCGGCGCCTCGGGGCGGTCGTGAGCGCCGTCGTGGAGTGCGACGACCGCCCCGGGCTGCGCGCCCACCTGGAGCGCGTCGCGCGCGCGGCGCTCGCCCCGGCGCAGCGGCCGCGGCGCTGGTACGGCACGCGCGCCCTCCCCCGGACCCCGTCGGGCAAGCCCGCGCGCGGGGCCGTGAGCGAGGCCCTGCTGGGGACCGACCCCGCGCGGTCGGGTCTGGAGCCGCTGCGGTGACCGCGCCGGGGGCGTGGGCGGACGCGCCCGTGGTCGTGGCCGCGCGCCGCACGTGGGTGGGGACCGCCGGGCACGGGCACCGGTCGTCGTCCGAGGTCGACCTCGCGGCCGGTGCGCTCGGCGCGACGCTCGGCGACGCGCGGGCCCTCGGGGTCGAGGACGACGTCGCCGACGTCCTGCTGGGGTGCTGCACCGGGCCCGGCGGGAACGTCGCCCGGGCCGCGGCGCTCGCCGCGGGCCTCGGCGTCACCGTGCCGGGGCTGACCGTCGACCGGCAGTGCGCCTCCGGTCTCGCCGCGGTGCTGCTCGCCGCGCAGCAGGTCCGCGCGGGCGAGGCGCGCCTCGTCCTGGCCGGGGGGACCGAGAGCGCGTCCCTCGCTCCCACGCGCGCCCACCGCACGTCGTGGGGCGACGTGCCGTACGCGCGCGCCGCGTTCGCGCCGACGCCGTGGGCCGACCCGGGCATGGGTGCCGCCGCCGACGCGCTCGCGCGCCGCCGCGGCGTGACCCGCGAGCGCCAGGAGGCGTACGCGGTGCGCAGCCACGCACGCGCCCTCGCCGCGCACGCGGGCGGACGGTTCGCGGCCGAGACGGTCCGGGTCGGCGCGCCGACGCGGTCGCTCGCGCGCGACGAACGGGCGCGGCGCCTCGACCCCGCGGTGCTCACCCGCCTCTCGCCGGCCTTCACGCCCGGCGGCACGGTCACCGCCGCCACCGCGAGCCCGGTGAGCGACGGCGCGGCGGCGGTCGCGGTCGTGCCCGAGCGCGTCCGGCGCGGGCTCGGGGTCCCGGGTCTGCGCGTGCTCGCGTCGGCGACGGTCGGTTGCGACCCGGCGCTGCCCGGGTGGGGGCCGGTCCCTGCGGTGCGCGCGGCGCTCGACCGCGCGGGCACGCGGCTGGACGACGTCGCGGCGGTCGAGGTCGTCGAGGCGTTCGCCGCGCAGGTCCTCGCGGTGACGGACGCGCTCGGCCTCGACCCGCTCGGCGACCCCACCGACGACGCGCGGGTCTGCGCCGACGGCGGCGCGCTCGCGCTCGGGCACCCGTGGGGCGCGAGCGGCGCGGTGTCGGTCGTACGGCTGTTCTCCCGGCTCGTGCGCGCGGGTGCACCTGCTGGGACGCTCGGTCTCGCGACCGCGGCCGTCGGCGGCGGCCTGGGTGTCGCGGCCGTGCTGGAGGTCGTCCGGTGATCGCGCGCGCCCGGTCGGCCCGGCGGCGACGAGCCGCCGCCGGGATCATCTCGACCGCGCCGGCGGACGGGTCCGGCGCCCTCCTCGCGACGGGCACCCCGGCGACGCCCGACCACGACCCCGCCGGGCCCGCCTGCACGGTCCGGCTCGAGGACGTGCACGTGCGCCTCGGCGAGCGCGACGTGCTGCGCAGGGTCGACCTCGAGCTGCGCGAGCGGCGCGTGGGGATCGTCGGGGCCAACGGCTCGGGCAAGAGCACGCTCGCGCGCCTGCTCAACGGGCTCGTCGTGCCGACGTCGGGCCGGGTCCTGGTCGACGGCCTCGACACGCGCCGCGACGGCCCGGCGGTCCGTCGGCGCGTGGGGTTCGTGTTCACGGACCCGGACGCCCAGATCGTCATGCCGACGGTCGCGGAGGACGTCGCGTACTCGCTGCGCCGCCACTCTCCGGCCGAGCGCGACGCCCTCGTGCGGGCGGCCCTCGCCGCGCGCGGCCTGGCGGACCACGCCGACCACCCCGCCCACCTGCTCTCGGGCGGGCAGAAGCAGCTCCTCGCGCTCACGTCGGTGCTCGCCGCGGGGCCGCGGCTCGTCGTCGCCGACGAGCCCACGACGCTCCTCGACCTGCGCAACACGCGGCGGTTCGCCGCCGAGCTCGCGGCGCTCCCCCAGCAGGTCGTGCTCGTCTCGCACGACCTGTCGCTCATGGACGCGATGGACCGCGTGCTCGTGGTGGACGACGGACGGGTCGTCGCCGACGACGCGCCGGGGCCCGCCGTCGCGCGCTACCTGCGCCTCGTCGACGGGGCGTCGTGACCCCGGGCACCTACCGGCCGGGGTCGTCGGTCCTGCACCGCGCCCAGGCCGGGGCCAAGCTCGTGGGGCTGGCGGCGGCGTCGGCCGTCGTGCTCCTCGTGTCCTCGCCGGCGGGGGTCGGCGCGGTGGTCCTCGCCGTCGGCGCGCTCTACGCGGTCGCCGGCGTGGGACGGCGTGCGGCGTGGGAGCAGGTGCGCCCCCTGCGCGTGGTCGTGCCCGTGCTCCTCGCCGTCCAGTGGCTCGCCCTCGGCCTGGTGCCGGCGGTCGTGCTCACGACCCGGCTCGTCGCGCTGGTCGCGCTCGCGGGGCTCGTGCTCCTCACGACCCGGACGTCCGCCGTCCTCGCCGCGATCGAGCGGGGGCTGCGGCCGCTGCGCCGCCTCGGCGTCGACGCCGACCGTGCGGCCCTCGTCCTGTCGCTCGCCGTGCGCTGCGTCCCCGTCGTCGCCGCGCTGGCCCAGCGCGTGCGGGACGCGTGCCGCGCCCGGGGCCGCGAGCACGACGTCCGCGCCTACGCCGTCCCGCTCGTCGTCGGCGCCCTGCGCCAGGCCGACGCGCTCGGCGACGCGCTGCGCGCCCGCGGCCTCGACGACTGACGGCCCGTCCCGCCGTCGTGCCGAGATAGAGCGCTGGTCTCACGAGGTAGAGCCCTGGTCACGACCAGACCTCTACCTCGCTGTACCAGTCCTCTACCTCGCCGCACCAGGCCTCTACCTCGCGGAGAGGGCGCTCTCATCGGGCCGCAGGCTCGCCGGTGGCGCGGCGGCCGCGGAGGGAGACGACCGCCGCGACGAGGATGCCGACCACGGTCACGACCAGCAGGGCGCGATAGTCGACGGCACCCACGAGGGCCGCGCCGACCACGGTCAGCACGAGCTGCGGGACGTTGACCAGCAGCAGGCTGGCGGCGGCGACGCGCCCCTGGAGGCCCGGGGGCGTCCGGAGCTGCCGCTCGGTGACGAAGCCGACGATCGACCAGGTGGCGCCGAGCCCGACCGCGCCCAGCCCGAGCACGATCGCCACGACGTTCGTCCCCGTCGCGGGCACGATGCCGAGCGCGAGCACCAGCAGCCCGAGGGCGACGAGCCGCTGCGCACCCCAGCGGGCGACGAGGCGGGCCGCCGTGAGCCCCGCGACGATCGCCGTGAGCGCCTGGACCGAGGAGATGGGACCCAGCAGCTCCGGGGCCAGCCCGAGCCCGTCCTCGACGATCGCGAGGCTGACCGCGTTGAGCAGCCCGACCCCCGCGAACGCGACGAGCATGGCGAGGGTGAGCACGCCGAGCGGTGCCGTCCGCACGAGGTGGCGGAAGCCCGCCGTCATCTCGGCCAGGTACGGCTCGCGCTCGGCGGTCGGGGTCGGCGGCGTCTCGACGAGCCGGATCCGGCCGATGACGGTCCCCGCGACGGCGAACGCGACGGAGGCGGCGACCACGAGCGGCCACGCGCCGGCGAGCGCGTAGGCGCCCGCGCCGACGACCGGCATGAGGAGGCGGAAGACCTGGTCGATCGTCGTGAGCCGGCCGTTCGCGGGGGCGATCGCCTCGTCCGGGAGCATGTCCCGCACGAGGCCCGCCTGGGCCGCCGCCGTCGCGAACCCGACCCCCGAGTAGATCACCGTCACCACGAACACGAGCCAGACCTGCTCGGGCCCGCGGACGGCGAGAAGGGCGAGGAGGCTCACGGCCCCGACGAGGTACGTGACGACGAGCATCCGTCGCCGCGACACCCGGTCGGCGAGCTGCCCGAGGAGCGGGGACGCGAGCGCCGGCAGGCCGAGCGCCGCGAACACGAGCCCCGCGGCACCGTTCGAGCCGGTGAGGTCCTTCACCCACACGGCGAGGATGATCGCGAGGACCGAGTCGGCGAAGTTCGTGAACCCCCACGCGACCGACAGGAGCCGGAACCCGCGGGACCGCAGCGCGGCCCGGGGGTCCGGGGCGTCGTCGAGCTCGGCGACGGGGGCGGTCGCGGTGCCGGGTTCCGGCGCCACCTGGGGCGCCACGTGGGGCGCGTCTTGGGGCGCGTCCTGGGGCACGTCCCCGGGAGCGGGTGGGGCGGCGACGTCGGTCGGCTCGGGGGTCGCGCTCATCGGGGGGCCTCCGGGAGATCGGCGTTGACGACGGAGAAGAGACGCGCACGGCGCGCGCCCGCGGGACGGAGCGACGGGTCCTCCCAGCGCCCCCGGAACCGGTCGGTGAGCGCCTCGACCTCGCGGGCGAGGGCGTCGAGCTCCTCGCGGGTCGCGTAGAAGGACGCGCCGGTCATCGTGGAGGCGAGGAGCCACTGCGGGTCGTCGGTGGCCGCGCCGGCGAGCCACGTCCGCACGCGCGCCGCCTCCTGGTCGATCATGAGGCTCGCGACCGCGCCCGCCGCGTGCAGCGTCTCGGGCACGTCGGGGTCGAACGTCGTCTGCCGCCCCCGCCCGACGGAACGCCACGGCCGCTCCTTGCCGCGCCGCTCCGCCGGCTCGACGTACCCGTACTTGGCGAGCATGCGCAGGTGGAAGGAGCAGCTCGCCACGGACTCGCCCATGACCTCGGCGCACCGCGTCGCGGTCACCTCGCCCTCGTCGTCGAGCAGCGCGAGGATCCGCAGGCGGAGCGGGTGGGCGAGCGCCCGGATGGTCGCCGGGTCGCGGGCGACGACCTGGCCCGCCTCGGGCCGGGGGCCGCGCGGGAGCGTGTCCGACGACGGCACGGGGGCGGGATCGCTGGGCGCGCCCGGGTCGTCCGGGCCGGTGGCGTGAGGGTCGGCCGATGTGCTCATGCCCTCACGCTAGTTCACGAAAGACTTCTTGCGCAAGAGTTCTTTAGCGAGACTCCGGCACCTCTTCCGAGTCGCCGCGACGCCGCACCCGCCCGTCGTGGACGCGACTCACCACGACCACCACGCCCAGGACCGCCACGGCGAGGGACAGGCCCGCCAGGACGTCGGTGAGGAAGTGGTACCCGAGGTAGAGCCGGCTCAGCGCCACGGCCCCGATCACGAGCACGGAGGCGACCGCCCAGACCGCGAGGACCCGCGGGTCGTGGTGGCGGTGCCACACCAGGTACCCGCCCACCAGGACCAGCGTGGCCGCGCCGATCGTGTGCCCGGACGGGAAGGAGAACGATCGCTCCACCCCGGCGACGACCATCGACGCGTCCGGCGGCCGCGGCCGGGCGATCACCGCCTTGAGCACGGTCGAGACCAGCGTCGCGAGCAGCATGGCCCCCGCGAGCAGGCCGGGTTCCCACCACGCCCCCGTGCGCCGCGCCCACACCACGCACCCGACCGCGACGAGAACGGGCAGCACGAACGGCCCCGACACTGTCGTGACCACCGTGAGGACGCCCGTCACGACCGGCGTTCGGTGCGCGACCATCCACGCGAGCAGGGGCTCGTCGAGCCGCCACAGGTCGTCCTGCTCGCGGACCGCGTCCAGGAGGAGGGCGAAGCCCGCGACCCCCGCGAGCACCAGGAGCAGGCCCGGCCACACGCTCACGAGGACCCCGCGCAGCGACGCGCCGCCCGGCGTCCCGCCCGTCCGCCTCTCCCCCGCGCTCATCCCCGGAGGCTACGCACGGCGGGCCGACGCCGCACCGCGACCGTCCGCCGTCGGGCACCGGGGCGCGACCCGACGCTCGTGGCGAAAAAAGGATGCACCGCCCACGACCCCCGTGGTCGTATGTACCCACACCGCGGTGACGTCCGTCCGGTCCGTACCGGGCGGTGGAGGGTCCGGCCAGACCCACGAACCCAGCGTCACGAGAGCAGAACCATGCATCCCTTGATCACGTACGACGTGGCGGCCCTCAGCCGTCGCGAGCAGCTGCAGGAGCAGACCCTGCGCCGGTCGCAGCTGCGCCGCACCACGACCCGCGTCCCGGCGAACACCCGGCAGGCCCGCCTGCCGCGGCGTACCGCATGACGCGCACCGACCGCTCGCCGAGCCGGGGCCCCTCCCCGACAGGCGGCGGCGCACCCCGTCGAAGGCCCCGACCGTCCGGACCCTGGTGGACCGGACAGCCGGGGCCTTCGTCGTGCGCGCCGCGGATAGGCTGTGGCCCGTGAGTCCTGTGAACGCGAACGAACGCATCGTCTGGATCGACTGCGAGATGACCGGGCTGGACCTGGGCGCCGACGCCCTCGTCGAGGTCGCCGCCGTCGTCACCGACTCCGAGCTCAACGTGCTCGGCGACGGGGTCGACGTCCTCGTCCGGCCCCCGGCCGAGGCGCTCGAGCAGATGGGCGACTTCGTCCGCCAGATGCACACGACCTCCGGGCTGCTCGACGAGCTCGACGAGGGCCTGACGCTCGCCGAGGCCGAGCAGCGCGTCCTCGACTACGTCCGCACGTGGGTCCCCGAGCCGGGCAAGGCGCCGCTGGCCGGCAACTCCGTCGGCACCGACAAGGGGTTCCTGGACCGCGACATGCCCGCGCTCATGAGCCACCTGCACTACCGCATCATCGACGTGTCCTCCGTCAAGGAGCTCTCGCGCCGCTGGTACCCGCGGGCGTACTTCTCGTCGCCGGAGAAGCACGGCGGGCACCGCGCGCTCGCGGACATCCTCGAGAGCATCGACGAGCTGCGCTACTACCGCGCCGCCGTGTTCGTCCCGCAGCCCGGTCCCGACTCCGCGACGGCGCGCAAGGTCGCCGAGCAGGTCGTGGCGACGAGCGTCACGCGCGGCCGGACCCGACCCGCGGACGACGAGGTCGAGACGTCCGTGGCCACCGTCACAGGACCCACCGACGCCTGACCTCGAAAAGCGGTCCGGGAGCACCCCGCGGACCGGGTACACTTTTCGACGGCCGGTGCTTCACGCCCGGTCATGGTGGGTATAGCTCAGCTGGTAGAGCACCTGGTTGTGGTCCAGGGGGTCGCGGGTTCAAGTCCCGTTACTCACCCCAGTCATACGAGGCCCGGGTCGGTCGGAGGAGCTCCTCCGACGGACCCGGGCCTTCGTCGTCCGGCGCGCACCCCGCGCAGCGCCATGACGACACCGGCCCGCGAGGGAGGCGAGTCGTGGCCGAGAACACCGGTCCGAGCACCCGTGGCGACCTGTGCGTCCGGGTCGTCCCGGTCTTCCAGGGGCTCACGCCCGAGCAGCAACTCGGCGTCGCCGCGGTCGCCCGACCGACGACGGTGCGCCCGGGCGACCGCCCCTTCGCCCACGTCGCCACGTCACTGCTCCTGGTCGTGCACGCGGGCCGCTTCAAGGTCGCACGCTCGGACGCGGAGGGGCGCGAGCAGGTCCTGCGGGTCCTGGGCCCGGGCGACTTCCTCGGTGAGTCCGGCTTCCTCACCGGCCGGCGCTCGGAGCACGTCGTCACCGCACTGGAACCGGGCCGGCTGTGCGTCTTCCGGCACGCGGACCTGGGCGAGCTCGTGCGGCGCCACCCCTCCATCGCCTTCCGGATGCTCCAGGCGGTCAGCGCCCGGCTGGACGACGTCGAGCAGCGCCTGGCGTCCGTCGTCTCCGGCGGGGTGGGAGCCCGGCTCGCGGAGTACCTGTTGTCGCTGCCGGCCCGGGGCACGCGGTCGGGTACCACGACCGGGGCGGCGCCGGAGACCGTCGTCCGGCTCCCGCTCGCGAAGAAGGACGTCGCCTCGCTGCTCGGCACGACGCCGGAGTCGCTGAGCCGACAGCTGCGCAGGCTCCACGACTCCGGCGTCATCGCTCAGCGCGCAGGCGGGGAGATCGTCGTCCTCGATGCCGACGTCCTCATGGATCTCGCCGCGCGGTCCTGACCGCCCGGGACGGCGGCGGCCGACCGCGGCCGGCGGGCGAGCCGCATCGCGTTGACGACGACCACGAGCACCGAGGCCTCGTGAACGAGCATCCCGACGGCCATGGTGACCCCACCGACGAGGATCCCGGTGAGCAGCGCGGCGACCGTGACGAGCGCGATCACGATGTTCTGCCGCATGGTGCGCACCGTGCGGCGCGCGAGCGAGACCGCGTGCGGCACCTTGAGCAGGTCGTCGCCCAGCAGCGCGACGTCGGCCGTCTCGATCGCGACCCGCGTCCCCGCAGCGCCCATCGCGACCCCGACGTCCGCCGCGGCGAGGGCCGGGGCGTCGTTCACGCCGTCGCCGACCATCGCGACGGTGTACCCCTCGCGCTGGAGGTCCCGCACGGCCGCGAGCTTCTCCTCGGGCAGCAGCCCCGACCGCACCTCGTCGACGCCGGTCTCGGCGGCCACGGCCCGCGCGACCGGGTCGACGTCGCCGGTGAGCACGACGATCCGGCGCACGCCGACCGCGCGCAGCCGGGACACCATCGACGCCGCGTCGGGTCGCACCTGGTCCGCGACCGCGACCACGCCGAGCACGGCGTCGCCCCGGGTGACCACCATCGGGGTCCGTCCGGCCGCTGCTCGTTCCGCCATGACGGCAGCGGCGCGCCCGGCGCCCACGACGTCACGCCCCGCCAGGAGCGCAAGGTTGCCGACGGCGACCGGCACGCCGTCGAGCACCGCCAGCACGCCCCTGCCGGGGACCGGCTCGGTGTGCTCGGGAAGACCGACGACGACGTGCCCCGACTCCGCGGCGGCGTCGACGACCGCGCGGGCGAGCGGGTGCTCCGAGCCTGCCTCCACGCGCGCGGCGGTCAGCAGGACGTCGTCCTCGTCGGCCGCCGGGTCCAGCACGACCACGTCGGTCAGGCGGGGCCGGCCCTCGGTGAGCGTGCCGGTCTTGTCGAGCGCGACGGCGTCGACCCGGGCGACCGTCTCCAGGAACTCCCCGCCCTTGACGAGGACCCCGTCCCGCGCCGCGCGGCCGATGCCGGCGACGACGGACACGGGGATCGAGATGACGAGCGCGCCCGGGCACGCGACGACGAGCAGAGTCAGGGCGAGCAGCACGTCGCGCGTGAGCACGCCGACGGCCACGGCGAGCACGATGACGGCCGGCGTGTACCAGGCCGAGAACCGCTCCATGAACCCCTGGGCGCGTGCTCGGGCGTCCTGCGCCTCCTCGACCCGGTGGATGATCCGAGCGAGCGTCGTGTCCTCCCCCACGCCCGTGGCGGTCACCTGGAGGAGCCCGGCCGTGACGATCGTCCCCGCGAACATCGCGTCCCCGGCGACCTTCTCGGCCGGGATCGACTCCCCCGTGACGGAGGACTCGTCCACGGCCCCCACGCCGCGGAGGATCGTGCCGTCCACCGGGACCTTGGCCCCGTTCTTCACCAGCACGGTCTCACCCGCCGCGACGTCGGCCGCCGTGACCTCGACCTGGCGCCCGTCGCGCAGGACGACGGCGGCGTCCGGCAGGACGGCGACCAGCTCGGCCAGCGCGGCGCGGGTCCTGTCGAGCGTGGCCGACTCCAGAGCGTGCCCGACGGCGAACAGGAACGTGACGGCCGCCGCCTCCCAGAAGTTCCGGACCAGGATCGCTCCGACGGCCGCCACCGCGACCAGGAGGTCGATGCCGATGCTCCGCGCCGTGAGCGCGCGCCAGGCCGCGACCGCGACCGGCGCGCCCGCGACGACGGCGGCCGACACCATGAGGGCGTCGGACCACCACCCGTGCCCGGCGAGCGCGGAGGCCGCAAAGGACGCGAGGACCAGCGTCCCGGCTGCCGCCGGCACCGCCCATCGACCCCGCGCCCAGGCACGGAGGCGCGGGCCGGCGCTGCGGGCCGTGAACCCGCCCGGGGCGTTCATGCGAGCGCGGGGCGCGCGACGTACCCCGCCCTCGCGACCGCGGCCACGAGGTCCTCGACGCCGGAGACCGCGGGGTCATGCACGACCTCGATCCGCGCGGACGCGAACCGGACCCGCACCGACCGGACGCCGTCGAGCCGACCGACCTGCTTCTCGATCTTCGCCACGCACGAGGGGCAGGAGAAGCCGTCCGCCCGCAGGATCGTGGTGACGTCCATCGTCGTGCTCATCGTGGTTCTCCCGTCGTCGCGCGGCCCCTCGTGGGCCGACGAGAACGACGCTAGGGAGACCGGCCGCAGTTGTCCTTGACCCTGGTCAAGTGGTGACGGGCGTCATGCTCGGCCATCGAGGGCCGTCGAGGGCCGTCGCCGCTCAGGTCGTGCGGTGCGAGGCGACGGCGAGCACGCCGCCCAGGCCGATCATCATGCCGCCGCCCGTCGCGCGGACCGCGCTCAGGCGCCGCGGGGAGGAGGCGAACCAGGACCGGGCCGCGCCGGCGGCGAGCGCCCACGCGCTGTCGCAGACGAACGCGATCACCGTGAAGACCAGCCCGAGCACCATCATCTGGGCGGGCACGCGACCGGCGTGGAAGTCCGTGAACTGGGGCAGGACGGCGACGAAGAACACGATGGTCTTCGGGTTCGTCACGCCGACGACGTAGCCCTGCCGCACGACGCGCCACCACGGCTCGCGCACGGGCGCGACGTCGACGTCGACGTCGACGGCCCCCTCGCGCCGGTGCCGGATCGCCTGGACGCCGAGGTAGACGAGGTAGGCCGCGCCGACGAGCTTGACGGCCGTGAAGACGGCCACGGACGTCGCGACGACCGTGCCGACCCCGAGCGCCACGGCGACGACGAGCGTCAGCGCGCCGAGCTCGTTGCCGAGGACGCTCAGCACCCCACCCCGGTGCCCGAGCGTGAGCGACCGGCCGACGACGAAGAGCACGCTCGGCCCGGGGATCACGACGAGCACGAGCGAGGCGAGGGAGAAGGCGAGCAGGGAGTCGAGGGGCGGCACAGCGCCACGATAGGCCCCGACGTGGTGTACGTCACGGGAGAATCCCGCGGCGCCCCCGGGCGGCCCGCGCCGGACCGGCGTGGTGCGCGACGGCGCGAAGCCGACGTACCGGTGCGAGTGCGACGTGTCGGTGGTTCGTCGTACGGTCTGTGAGACGCGAGGCATTGCGCTTGACTGGCCGAACCGCGGTCGTGGTTGGGTGGAGGCCGTTCACCGACTGTCGGGAGGCAGCGCCCCATGATCGAGTTCCGATCGGTCACCAAGACGTACCCCGACGGCACGGCGGCGGTCGCGGACTTCGACCTGGTGATCCCGCCCCACCGCACGACGGTGCTCGTCGGGTCGTCCGGGAGCGGCAAGACGACGCTCCTGCGCATGATCAACCGCATGGTGGAGCCCACGTCGGGCACGATCGAGATCGACGGCGCGTCCATCCTCGACCGCGACCCCGTGAAGCTGCGCCGCAGCATCGGGTACGTCCTGCAGAACGGCGGGCTCCTCCCCCACCACAAGGTCGTCGACAACGTGGCGACGGTGCTGCGCCTCGAGGGCACCCCGCGCCGGCAGGCGCGCGACCGTGCGCTCGAGCTGCTCGACACCGTGGGCCTCGACCGCGCGCTCGCGGACCGCTACCCGAGCCAGCTCTCGGGGGGCCAGCAGCAGCGCGTCGGCGTGGCGCGCGCGCTCGCCGCGGACCCGAACATCCTGCTCATGGACGAGCCGTTCGGGGCCGTCGACCCGATCGTGCGCGCCGAGCTCCAGACGGAGACCATCCGGCTGCAGCGCGAGCTGGACAAGACGGTCGTGTTCGTCACGCACGACATCGACGAGGCGTTCCTGCTCGGCGACCAGGTCGTCATCCTCGAGAAGGGGGCGCAGGTGGCCCAGAT
Organism: Cellulosimicrobium sp. SH8; assembly: GCF_025818875.1. Taxonomy (NCBI): domain Bacteria; kingdom Bacillati; phylum Actinomycetota; class Actinomycetes; order Micrococcales; family Promicromonosporaceae; genus Cellulosimicrobium; species Cellulosimicrobium sp. SH8. The sequence goes on from NZ_JAMXMH010000014.1 coordinate 127,762, forward strand.
CGGGTCCCCGAGCGAGATCCTGGAGAACCCCGCGAGCGAGTTCGTCGCGAGCTTCATCGGGGCGGAGCGGGGCGCCCGGGCTCTGCACACCAAGCGCACCGAGCACGGGACCGTGCTCGTGGACGGCACGGGACGCACCCAGGGCGTCCTGGTCGACGACCGCGCCGAGGGCGGCGCATGACCTGGGTCCTGGACAACCTCGACCTCATCGGCCGTCTCACGGTCGAGCACCTCAGCCAGTGCGTGGTGCCGATCGTGCTCGGGTTCCTCGTCTCGATCCCGCTGGGCTGGCTCGCCTTCCGGTTCCGCCTCACGCGGGGCCTCGTCCTGACGCTCGTCGGCCTGCTCTACACGATCCCGTCGCTCGCGCTCTTCGCGCTGCTCCCGCCGCTCCTCGGCATCAGCTTCCTGTCCGAGCTGAACCTGGTCGTCGCCCTGACGATCTACGCCGTGGCCATCATGACCCGGTTCGTCGCGGACGCCCTCGCCTCGGTCGACCCGACGGTCCGCCAGGCGGCCCTCGCGGTCGGCTACGGGCCGTGGCGGCGCTTCTGGCAGGTCGACCTCCCGCTCGCCGGACCGGTCGTGCTCGCCGGGCTGCGCGTCACCGCCGTGTCGACCATCTCGCTCGCGACGGTCGGCATCCTCATCGGGATCGACAACCTCGGCTACCTCTTCACCAACGGCTACCAGCGGCAGATCGTCGCCGAGATCCTCTCGGGCGTCGTCGCGGTCGTCGTCATCGCCCTGCTCGTCGACCTGCTGCTCGTGCTCGCCGGGCGAGCGGTCATGCCCTGGTCCAGGAAGGTGCGCGCATGAACCTGTTCTCTGACGCGATCGCCTGGATCTTCTCCCCCGCCCGGCTCACCGGCGCGCTCCCCCTCCCGGAGGCGATCTGGAGCCACCTCGCGTTCACGTTCGTCTCGGTGCTCATCGCCGCGGCGATCGCGATCCCGGCAGGCTGGGCCATCGGCCACACGGGTCGCGGCCGGGAGTTCGCCGTCGCGCTCTCGGGTGCGGCCCGCGCCGTCCCGTCGTTCGGGCTCGTCCTGCTCCTCGTCCTCGTCTTCGGGGTGACGCACAAGGTCACCGCGTCCGTCACCGCGTTCGTCCTCCTCGCGATCCCGCCGATCCTCGCGGGCGCCTACGCCGGTGTGGAAGCCGTCGAGCGGCGCGTCGTCGACGGCGCCCGGTCCGTCGGCATGACCGGGTGGCAGGTGCTCTTCAAGGCCGAGGTGCCGCTCGGGCTCCCGCTGCTCATCGGCGGTCTCCGCTCCGCGACCCTCCAGGTGGTCGCGACCGTCACGCTCGCGGGCTACATCGGCAACTGGGGCCTCGGCTTCTACATCGTCCAGGGCATCCAGATCCGCGACTTCTCCCAGATCCTCGGAGCCTCTCTCCTCGTCGTCGTCCTGGCCGTCGTGCTCGACGCGCTGTTCGCGATCCTCCAGCGGGTCGTCGTCCCGCGCGGCGTGACCGTCGGCCGCTCCTCGGACGACGCACCCGCCCGGCGGCGCCGTCGCCGGGTCCCCGCACCGACCACCGCCTGATACTCGGGCCCGACCTCCCGCACCGCACTCCGCCCGACCCTCCCGGCCCCCGGGACGGCCCTCAGAAAGGCAGACACATGCGCAGCACCCGACGCACCGCCGCCCTCGTCGCCGCAGCGGCGACCGCCGTCCTCACGCTCACCGCCTGCGGCGGCGGGTCCGACCCGCTCGACGCCGACACCGGGGCGTCCGACGGCAGCGCCTCGTCCGACACGATCGTCATCGGCTCCCAGGCCTACGACTCGAACGAGATCATCGCCGAGATCTACGCCCAGGCCCTGGAGGCCGAGGGCTTCACGGTCGAGCGGAACTTCTCGATCGGCCAGCGCGACGCCTACATGCCCGCGCTCGAGGACGGCGAGATCCAGCTCTTCCCGGAGTACACGGGCAATCTGCTGCAGTTCTTCGACCCGGAGACCACCGCGACGTCCCCCGAGGACGTCTACGCCGCGCTCCAGGACGCGCTGCCCGACGGGCTCACGGTCCTCGACCAGTCGAGCGCGACCGACCAGGACTCGTACAACGTCACGGAGGCCTTCGCCACGGAGCACGACCTCACGAGCCTCGCGGACCTCGCCGGGCTCGACGTGCCGCTCACGCTCGGCGGCCCGGCGGAGCTCGAGCAACGCCCCTACGGCCCGCAGGGTCTCAAGGACGTGTACGGCGTCGACGTCTCCTTCGTCGCCACCGGCGACACCACGGTGCAGGACCTCGTGGCCGGCACCGTCAACATCGCCAACGTGTTCAGCGCCGACCCGAGCATCCAGACCGAGAACCTCGTGACGCTCGAGGACCCCGAGGGCCTGTTCCTCGCGTCCAACGTGGTGCCGCTCGTCAACGCGGACCTCGCCGACGAGATCGCGGACGTCATCAACCCGGTCAGCGCGGCCCTCACCCCGGAGGGCCTGATCGCCCTGAACGTCGAGTCCCGGGTCGACCAGCGTTCGCCCGAGGACATCGCGGCGGACTGGCTGTCGGAGAACGGCCTGGCCTGACCGCCGGCCCTGCAGGATCGTGGCCCGTCCCGGTCCCCGGGACGGGCCACGGTCACGAGCCGGCCGGCAGCCGGTTCCCGACGTCGGTGCGCGACGTCAGGAGGTGACGTCAGTGCGCGACGCGCGCGGCGATCGCGTCGGCGAACCGGTCGAGCGACCCCGGGGCGAGGGCGAGGAACAGCGACGGCTCGGTGAGCTCGAGCTCGATGACGACGACGCCACCGTCGTTGCCCGTCACGACGTCGACGCGGGCGTAGAGGAAGCTCGTCACGTCCCCGCCGCCGACCGCGTCGGCCGCCACCGCGAGCGCCCGGCGCGCGACGTCGAGCTGCTCCTCGGTCGCGGTGAACGGGCTCATCTCCTCCTGCTGGTACAGGCCGCGGGTGGGGCGGTGCGGGCCGGTGAGGAGCGCGTTCTTGCGCACGGCGTGGGAGAACTCGCCGTCGACGAAGACGAGGCCCGTCTCGCCCGCGGTGTCGACGCTCGTCACGTACGGCTGCACCATGACCTCGCGCCCCGAGACCAGCAGGTTCTTCGCGTGCTGGATCGCGAGCCCGCGCGAGTGCGCCTCGCCGGCCTGGTAGCGGCCCGTGTCCTTGGCGCCCGCGCTGACGACCGGCTTGATGACGAAGTCGCCCTGAGCCGGCAGGCGCGTGTGGATCGCGCGCGAGGACAGGTTGCGTGCCGGGTCGAGCCACAGCGTCGGGATGACCGGGATCCCCGCGCCCTCCAGCTCGCGCAGGTAGCCCTTGTCGGTGTTCCAGCGCAGCACGGCCTCCGTGTTGAGGATGCGCGGGACGCGCGTCGCCCACGCGACGAACTCGTCGCGCCGGGTCGAGTAGTCCCACGTCGAGCGCACGACGACGGCGTCGAACGCGCCCCAGTCGACGTCCGGGTCGTCCCAGACGGCGGGCTGCGCGGCCACGCCGCGGGCGTCGAGCGCGCGCACGAGCGGCGCGTCGTCGGGGTCGAGGTGCGGCAGGACGGAGCACGTCGCGAGAGCGACGCGCGGGGCTGAGGTCTCGGTCGTCACGCCCTGAGCCTAGGGGACGGGGCCGCCGCGCGGGCGTCCGGCCCCTGTGACGTGCCCGCCCGGGCGGCGTGCGCTCCTGCGGCGGCTCCGTGTGCGCCTACAGCCCGTACTCCTCCAGGAAGCGCAGCCAGACCTCGCTCACCGTCGGGTAGGACGGCACCGCGTGCCACAGGCGCCGCAGCGGCACCTCGCCGACGACGGCGATCGTCGCGGCGTGCAGCATCTCCGCCGCGTCGGGGCCGACGAAGGTGGCGCCGACCACGACCTCGCGCGCGGCGTCGACGACGAGCTGGGCGCTGCCGGCGTAGTCCTCGGCGCGCACGGCGGCGCCGGAGACGTTCGCGAGGTCGTACCGCACGACCCGCACGTCGATCCCGGCCTCGCGCGCGGACGACTCGGTGTGCCCGACGGCGGCGACCTCGGGACGCGTGAACACGACCTGCGGGGACGCGACGCCGTCGGCCGTGGCGGCGAACCGCGACCACGGCTCGGGCGCGGACCCGACGGCGGGCGCCCGCTCCCCCGCGGTCGGCGCCCCGTCGGCGTCCGGGTCGCCGAACCGGGCGGCGACGACGTCGCCCACGACCCGGCCCTGGTACTTGCCCTGGTGGGTCGTCGCGACCCGCCCGGTGACGTCGCCCGCGGCGTACAGCCAGCCGCCGGCGTCGTCGGCGCCCGGCGCGACCCCTCGGACGAGCATCGTGTCGTCGACGTCGAGCGCGCGCCCCGGGACGAGCCCGACCGCGTCGACGCCGAGGTCCTGGGTCCGCGGGACGCGGCCGGTCGCGACGAGCACGCGCGCCGCGGTCACGGGCGACAGGTCCGGCGCCCCGTCGGCGCCGCCCTCGCCCCGCCGCGACCCGGCGGCCGACAGCGTGAGGCGCGCCCCGCCGTCGGGCAGCGCCTCGACCGACTCGGTGCCCACGCCGAGGCGCACGTCCACGCCGAGCCCCCGGAGGGACGCGGCCACCGCCTCGCCCGCCCACGGCTCCGTCCGACCGAGCAGCCCCCCGCGCGAGAGGACCGTGACGCGTGCGCCCAGGTCGGTGAACGCGACGGCCATCTCGGTCGCGACCACTCCCCCGCCCACGATCACGAGCGACTCCGGCACGTCCTCGACCGCCGTCGCCTCGCGGCTCGTCCAGGGGTTCGCGTCGGCGAGGCCGGGCACGTCCGGGAGCACGGGGACGCTCCCGGTCGCGACGATCACCGCGTGCCGGGCCGCGATCCGCCGCGTCCGCGGGAGGTCGTCCGGGTCGGCGTCGGGCTCCTCGGCGACGACCTCCACGACGCGCGGCCCGACGATCCGTCCCAGCCCGCGCACGAGCGCGATCCCCGCGCCCTCGACCCACGAGACCTGGCCGCCGTCGTCCCACTCCGCGACCATCGCGTCGCGGCGCGCGAGGACGGCAGGGACGTCGAGCGCGTCGTCGACGCCCACCCCGGGGACGCCCCGCGCCTCGGCGCGCGCCGCGCCGGGCCGCAGGAGCGTCTTGGAGGGGATGCACGCCCAGTAGGAGCACTCGCCCCCCACCAGCTCGGCCTCGACGAGCGCGACGCTCAGGCCCGTGCGCCCGGCGCGGTCGGCGGCGTTCTCCCCGACGGGACCGCCGCCGATCACGATCACGTCGTAGGTCTCGTCGGGCGCGGTCTCCTGCTGCGGGTCGCTCGTCATGGGCCCATCCTCACGCGGTGTCGCGGTCGTCGCTCAACGGGACGTCGGCGGGCTCGTCGGCGGGCTCGTCGGCGGGCTCACGCGACGCGCGCCTCGTCGAGCCGGTCGAGGACCTGCCGGACGGTCTCGGCGACGGACCACCCTGTGGTGTCGAGGTGCAGTCCGCCCGGCGTCGACCGGGCCGCCGCGGCGAACTCGTCCGGCGTCCAGTCCCCGTACCCCTGCTTGTGCCGGGCGGCGTCGCGCACGGCGAGCGTCGCGGCGTCCGGGGTGAGCACGACGGCGTAGCACGGCCGGGTGCGCACGCGCGCCGTGAACCGCTCCAGGTCGGGCCCGAGCAGGATGTCCTGGACGACGGCGGCCACGCCGGCCGCGGCGTAGGTGTCCGCGGCCTGCGCCGCGAGCACCTGCCGCAGGTCGAGCTGGGCGCGGGCCGCGCCCGACAGCGGCGGCGCCATCGACGCCTGCCCGCTCACGACGAACCGGCGGAACATGTCGCCGCGCACGTGCGCCGCCAGGGGGAACGTCCGGGCGAGCGCGTCGGCGACCGTCGACTTGCCCGAGGCCATCGCCCCGGTGACCACGAGGACGGGTGCCTGGCCGGCCTCGGGGACGACGGCGTCGGGCCGGGACGGGGAGGGCATGGCGGGACGGTACGCCACTGGCGACCGCCCGGGCCACAGGATTCCCGGGACGGGCACACGCAGGAGGCCCCGGCCCGTCGCCCGGACCGGGGCCTCCTCGCGAGGTGCGCGAGACGGCGTCGCGCGCTAGTGCACGACCGCCTTCTCTGCGCCCGCGCCGGTGAGCGAGCGGACCTCCATCTCGGCGAACTTCTCCGGGTGCGGCTTCTCCTTGCTGAGCAGTGTCCCGAGGATCCCGAGCAGGAACGCGAGCGGGATGGAGATGATGCCGGGGTTGCTCAGCGGGAAGATCGCGAAGTCGATGTCCGTGTTCTTGATCATCGACAGGCTCGCGCCCGTCACCGGGTCGACCTTGCCGGACACCACGGGCGAGAACGCGATGAGCACGACGCACGAGACGAGCCCGCCGTACATGCTCCACAGCGCCCCGGACGTGTTGAACCGCTTCCAGAACAGCGAGTAGAGGATGGTCGGCAGGTTCGCGCTCGCCGCGACGGCGAACGCGAGCGCCACGAGGAACGCGACGTTCTGGCCCTGGGCGAAGATGCCGCCGAGGATCGCGAGGATCCCGATGACGACGACGGTGATGCGCGCGACCTTGACCTCGCCGTCGGGCTTCACCTCGCCCCGCTTGATGACGTTGGCGTAGATGTCGTGCGCGAAGCTCGCCGCCGCGGTGATCGTCAGACCCGCCACGACGGCGAGGATCGTCGCGAACGCGACGGCGGAGATGAAGCCGAGCAGGATCTCCCCGCCGAGCGCGAACGCGAGCAGCGGCGCCGCCGAGTTCACTCCCCCTGGGGCCGCGCTGATCGTCTCCGGCCCCACGAGCGCCCCGGCGCCGTACCCCAGCACGAGCGTGAACAGGTAGAAGATGCCGATGAGCCAGATCGCCCACACGACCGAGCGGCGGGCCTCCTTGGCCGACGGCACGGTGTAGAAGCGCATGAGCACGTGCGGCAGCCCGGCCGTGCCGAGCACGAGAGCCAGGGCGAGGGAGAGGAAGTCGAGCTTGGTCGTGCCGGTCGCGCCGTACTGCTTGCCCGGCTCGATGAGTGCCTCGCCGCCGACGCCCGCCTTGTCGATGGCGCCCTGGAGCAGGTCGGAGAGGTTGAAGCCGAACTTGGCGAGCACCCACACCGTCATCACGGCCGCACCCGCGATGAGCAGCACGGCCTTGATGATCTGCACCCACGTGGTGCCCTTCATCCCGCCGACGAGCACGTAGAGGATCATCAGCGCGCCCACGACCGCGACGACGACGCTCTGGCCTGCCGTCGTGTCGATGCCGAGCAGCAGCGCCACGAGCCCGCCCGCGCCGGCCATCTGGGCGAGCAGGTAGAAGAACACGACGGCCAGCGTCGCGAGCGCCGCCGCCATCCGCACGGGCCGCTGCTTGAGCCGGAACGACAGCACGTCGGCCATCGTGAACTTGCCCGTGTTGCGCAGCAGCTCGGCCACGAGCAGGAGCGCGACGAGCCACGCCACGAGGAAGCCGATCGAGTAGAGGAACCCGTCGTACCCGTTGATCGCGATGGCGCCGCAGATCCCGAGGAAGCTCGCGGCGGAGAGGTAGTCGCCCGCGATGGCCGTGCCGTTCTGCGGCCCGGTGAACGAGCGGCCGCCCGCGTAGTAGTCGGCCGCCGACTTGTTCTGCCGGGACGCGCGCAGCACGATCACGAGCGTCACCGCGACGAACACGCCGAAGATCGCGATGTTGACGACCGGGTTGCCGACGTCCGTGGCCTCCGCGGCCAGCGTCGGCGCGCTCACAGCTCGTCCTCCTCGATCTCGCGGCGCAGCTCGTCGGCCGCGGCGTCGAACCGCCTGTTGGCCCAGCGCGCGTAGATCATGGTGATCGCGAACGTGGACACGAACTGCCCCAGGCCGAAGAGCAGCCCGACGGTGATGTTCCCCCAGACCTTGGTGCTCATGAAGTCGTGGGCGTAGTTCGCGAGCAGGACGTAGACGAAGTACCACACGAGGAAGAGCGCGGTCATCGGGAACACGAAGTTCCGGAACCGTCTGCGCAGGTCCTGGAACTCGGGCGAGCGTTGCACGCGCTGGTAGTCGGTCTCTTCGGCGGGCCCCGGTCCGGGGACGGCCGTCACGTCGGTCATGACGCCTCCGTTGGCTCATTCCGTTGACTGACAGAGAGCCCGCACCCCGCAGACGGCCACCTGTCGACGCGACCGCACGCGACACTGCGTGCCCGGGGCGACCTTCTCCCCCGGCACAATGTGCCGTAGATCACTTCTGTCCGCAAGAACCTGACGCGGCCGGTCGGGCCGCCGGTCACCACGCGTCAGACGCGCACGTACTCCAGGTCGGTGATGACGCGGCCCGCCGTCTCGCCCTTGCGCTCGAACCCCGTCAGCACGCGCCCCTCGAAGCGCGGCGCCACCCCGCGCGGGCCGTGGACGTTGCGCAGCCCCGGCGCGGCGTCGAGCACGTCGAGCATCTGGTCGGCGTACTCGGACCAGTCTGTGGCGAGCCGCAGAGTGCCGCCCGGCCGGGCGTCGTCTCCCTCTCCCGGAGCACGCAGCACCCGCTCGGCGAGCGCCGCGAACGACGGCGTCACCAGGCGCCGCTTGTGGTGGCGGGACTTGTGCCACGGGTCGGGGAAGAAGACCCACAGCTCGTCGACGCTCCCCGCGGGCAGCGTCGTGGCCAGCAGCTCGGCCGCGTTCGCCTGGACCAGGCGCACGTTCGTCAGGTCGCGCTGGGACGCGCGCAGCACGGTCTGCGCAAGACCCGGGGCGTACACCTCGACGGCGAGGAAGTCGGTGCCCGGCTCGCGCTCGGCCGCCGCCACCACGGCCTCGCCCTGGCCCGAGCCGATCTCGACGACGAGGCGCGCGTCGCGCCCGAACGTGCCCGCGACGTCCAGCACGAACTCCGGGTCGACCGACGTCCGCGCGACGTCGCGCGGCACGTCGACGACGTAGCGGTCCCGGTGGGCGTCCCACGCGCGCTGCTGGCGCGGCGCGAGGCGCCCGCTGCGCCGCACGAACGACACCGGCTGCGTCCGGTAGCGCGGGCGGTCGTCGAGGGTGTCGGGGGTCGGGTCGGGCATCGCACCAGGGTACGGGCGCCCCGCGCGAGGTCCTACCGCGCGGGGCGCCCGGAGGCGCCCGTCAGACGTACGCCGCGTACGCCGGCAGGTCGAGGACGCCGTTGCCCGACAGGCCGAACACGATCACCTCGGGCTCGGTCGCGGCGCGCGCGTGCGCGATCGCGGCCGCGACGGCGTGCGTCGACTCGGGCGCCGGGATGATGCCCTCGCTGCGCGCGAAGAGCGTGCCCGCGACGAACGCCTCGTCCTGCTCGACGGCGACCGCGTCCATGAGCCCGAGGTTCACCGCGTGCGACACCATCGGCGACATGCCGTGGTATCGCAGGCCGCCCGCGTGGATCGCGGGCGGGACGAAGTCCTTGCCGAGCGTGTGCATCTTGAGCAGCGGCGTGAGGCCCGCGACGTCGCCGAAGTCGTAGCGGTACTCCCCCTGGGTCAGCGACGGGCACGCGGCCGGCTCGCACGCGACGAGCCGCGTCGTCGTGCCCTCGCGCAGGTTGCGCCCCAGGAACGGGAACGTCAGGCCCGCGAGGTTCGACCCGCCGCCCGCGCACCCGAACACCACGTCGGGCGCCCCCTCGCCCGCCTCGTCGAGCTGGACGAGGGCCTCCTGGCCGATGACGCTCTGGTGCAGCATGACGTGGTTGAGCACGCTGCCCAGCGCGTAGTGCGCCGCGGGGTCCTTCGCCGCGGTCTCCACGGCCTCGCTGATCGCCATGCCGAGCGAGCCGGTCGTCCCCGGGTCGGCGGCGAGCATCGCGCGCCCGGCCTCCGTGAGGTCCGACGGCGACGGGTGGCAGATCCCGCCGTAGACCTCCATCTGCGCGCGGCGGTACGGCTTCGAGTCGAACGACGCGCGCACCTGCCACACCTCGACGTCGAGCCCGAGCAGCGCGCCCGCGAACGACAGCGACGCCCCCCACTGGCCCGCACCGGTCTCGGTCGTGAGCTTCGTCGTGCCCTCGAGCGCGTTGTAGTACGCCTGCGCGACCGCGGTGTTCGGCTTGTGCGACCCGACCGGGCTCACGCCCTCGTACTTGTAGTAGATGCGGGCCGGGGTGCCCAGGGCCCGCTCGAGGCGTCGCGCGCGCACGAGCGGCGACGGCCGCCACAGGGCGTAGATCTCGCGGATCGTCTGCGGGATCTCGACGTAGCGCTCCGTCGTCACCTCCTGCTGGACGAGCGCGAGCGGGAACAGCGGCGCGAGGTCGTCGGGCGTGAGCGGCTCGCGCGTGCCCGGGTGCAGGTGCGGCGGCACGGGCTCGGGCAGGTCCGCGGCGAGGTTGTACCAGTGCGTCGGGACGGTCGAGGGCACCTCGGCGCCGGTCGGCTCGAGGGACCGGACGGGGACGGGAGACTGCTGTGTCGTCATTCTGGGGGCTCCAGCTCAGGGGTACTCGAAGGGGTACTCGGGAGGTAGAGGCCGCTGGGCCGACGACGCGTGCACCGGGGTCCGCCGAGGCCGCCCACGTCGTCGGGGCACGGCCGGATGAGGTCACCGGCCGTCAGGCGGCCGGCCACCAGGGGGTCACGGACGGGTGCGTCACGACGCCGACCCTACCCCGACGCGCACGGTCGGGACACCGGCAGGGACCACCGGCACCGGCCGAGGGACGATCGGCTCTCGCGCGCGCGAGGGCTCGGGAGCTGGGATGGGACCAGGACGCCGGACGACGGCAGTGCCGGCGCGGACGGAAGGAGCCGTCATGGTCAGCAACCACGTTCCCGGCCGGTTCGAGGGCCGCACCGCGATCGTCACCGGCGCGGGCGCCGGCATCGGGCGCGCGACGGTCGAGCGGCTGCTCGCGGAGGGCGCGCGCGTCGTCGCGACGGACGTCCGGGAGGACCGCCTGGAGAAGCTCGTCGCGGACGTCGGGTCCGACGCCCTCGTGACGGTCGCGGGCGACGTCAGCGCGCAGACCACGGTCGACGCGGTGGTCGCCGCCGCGGGCGGCCGGGTGGACGCGCTCGCCAACGTCGCGGGCATCATGGACGGCTTCCTGCCGAGCGCCGAGGTCGACGACTCGACCTGGGACCTCGTCATGACCGTCAACGTCACGGCCGTCATGCGCCTCACGCGCGCGGTGCTGCCCCTCATGCTCGACGCCGGCAAGGGGTCGATCGTCAACGTCGGGTCCGAGGCGGGGTCGCGCGCCTCGGCCTCGGGCACCGCGTACGCGACGTCGAAGCACGCGATCGTCGGCTTCACGAAGAGCACGGCGTTCTTCTACACCCCGCAGGGCGTGCGGGCGAACGTCGTCGCGCCGGGCGCCGTCGCGACGAGCATCGAGGCACCCTTCCGCTCGCAGTACGCCGGCGAGCGGCTCGGGCCGATCATGGCGACGACGGTCCCGCCCGCCGCGAGCGCCGACGAGCTCGCCGCGGCGATCACGTGGCTGCTCTCGGACGACTCGGCCAACGTCTCCGGCGCCGTCCTGCACAGCGACGGCGGGTGGGCCGCCGTCTGACCCGGACGGCTCCCGCGCCGAGGACGGAGAAGTGGCCCCCGAGCGCGAGCGCTCGGGGGCCACGTCTCACCTCTCGGCGCGGCGTGTCACCAGGTCGCCCCGGTCAGCCGCGCGGCGCACGGGTCAGCCGCACGCCAGCGCGTCGAACGCGACGTCGCCCGCGAACGCGCGGCCGTCGCCGGTCGCGGCCACGTGCGCGCTGCCCGCCGAGACCTGCGCCGAGCGGACCGCGAACGCCTGGTACGCCGACGCGCCCGGCTGCACGCCCGTCACGGTGCGCTCGCCGTACGGCGTGCTCAGCGTGACGTCGACCGGCACGGTGTCGGCGTTCAGGGCCCGGACCGCGACGTACGCCGTGCCCGCCATGCACTGGCTGCGCGCCGTCGTCGCGACGACGAGCCCGTCCTCGCCGGGCGCCGTCGTGAACGTGCTCACCGGCGAGACGGAGGTGCCGCCGCCCGCGCTCGTCGCCGTGACGGTCCACGCGTGGAGGGCGCCGGGCTCGAGCCCGTCCCACGTGACCGTGGCGACCTCGCCCGACGGCACGGTCACGCGGCCGATCTCCTGCGCCGGGGCGTAGAGCGACACGGAGTCCGTCACGAGGCTCGTCACGCGCGAGGTGAGGTCCACGGGGACCGTGAAGTCGTCCTCGCGGCCGTCGTAGCGCAGCTCGTCGTCGTACTCGGTGGCCCCGAAGTTCGCGAGCCACGGCGAGTACGTGTCGACGATCATCTCCGAGCGGTCGACGTCGAACTGCAGCAGGCGCAGGAAGCTCGCGCCGAGGCGCAGGCCCTGGTCGGGCGCGTACCCGCCGATCTCGGTGAGCCCCGCCTCCTCGGCGGTGACCTCGTAGAACTGGTAGTCGGCGAGCAGCTCGACGACGCCGCTGCCCGGCGTGCCGACGTCCTGGCGCACGTTGATGCCGACGCCGTGACGGTGTCCCGCGAGGACGAGGAACACGTTCGGGTTGGGCTCGACGACCTTGGCGTGCACGAGGCGGCCGTCGGGCGTCGAGATCTCGGAGTCGCGCCCGTCGGGGTTCGTGCTGGGCACGAGGTAGTCGTGCGTGAGGACGACGGCGTTGCGGTCGGGGAACTGCTTGAGCACGCCGTCCGCCCAGGCCGCCTCCTCGTCCGTCACGCCGTACGACAGGTACACCGCGACGAAGTCGAGCCCGCCCGCGCTGAACAGGTCGTAGTGGTTCTGGTTGTCGCCGTCGCGCCAGGGCCCGCCGTAGGAGGCGTCCTCCCAGCCCGCGGACAGGGCCTCGTACCGCTCGGGCCCGTAGAACTCGTTGAACAGCGCCCCGGGCCCGTTGTCCTGGCCCGTGAGGTTGTCGTGGTTGCCGGCGAGGACGCCGTTGGGGATGTTCGCGTCGTCGAGGATCTTCTGCGCGGACGACGAGAACTCGTACTCGCCGCGGACCTGGGCCGCCATCGCGTCGTCGGCCGGGAGGCGCGTGTAGTTCTCGTTCACGTCGCCCGTGTGGCCGACGTACGCGATGCCCCGCTCCTCGGCGTTGTCCACGACCCACTGCGTGAGGTCCGTGTAGGCCTTCGCCCACACGGCACGCTCCTCGGCCGTCTCCTGCTCGACCGCGCCCTCGGACAGGTACTGCGTGTCGGTGAAGTGCACGAGCGAGAAGTCGTAGTCCTCGCGCGACGCGAAGTCGGTCTCGTCGCGCGATCCGCCCGCCGCGATGTCGTCGGCGAACGGGTCCGTGCCCGTCACGAGCACGTGCACCGTCCCGTCGACGGCGGCGCCGCCGCGGAGCACGGCGCTCAGGGCTGTCGTGCCCTCGGCGGCACCGCGCGCGGACGCGAGCGGCTCCCACCGCTCCCCGTCCCACACGTGCAGCGTCGCGAGGCGCTGCGGGTCGACGACGCCCTCCCAGCGCGCGACCTGCCCGGCCGTGTCGCCGTCGGCGGGCAGCTCGAAGCGCTGGTAGGTGACGTCGCGGCTCTGCGGGGAGTCGAGCGTCAGGTCGTCGCCGGGTGCGAGCGCGTCCGCGGCGGCAGGCTGCTCGCCCGCGACGGGCAGCGTGGTCGGGATCTCGGCCGACTCGCCCTGCGCGACGAGCGCGGGGGCGGTGACGTCGGCGCGGGAGAACGTCGCGGTGACGTCGCCGCCGCCGGGCGCCGTCACGCGCGCCGACAGGTCGACGCTCCCGGTCACGTCGCGGGTGCCGTGCGCCGGGGCCAGGTCGGTCGGGACGTCGGGCACGCCGAGGCTCGTGAACGCGATCTCGTGGGTGCTCGCGTTGCCGAGCACGTCCGTCGCCGCGACGACGAGCGTGTGCTCGCCCGGGGCGAGGCCGGGGCCGACGGGCGCGCCGAGCGGGAGCGGCTCGCCGTCGAGCGTGACGTCGGGGCCGGACAGGACGCCCGAGGCGTCCTCGAGCTCGACGGCGAGGCTCGTCGCCGTGGCGAGCTCGGCACCCGCGGCGGGCGTGCTCGAGACGACCGCGGGACCGGTGTTGTCGGTCGTGACGGTCCGGCGCGCGACCGCGCCGGCGGCCGTCGCCGACGTGATCGTGTGCTGGCCGTCGGCGAGCGTCGTCGTGTCGACGTCGGCGCGCAGGCCGGTCGCGGGCGCGTCGGCGTCCCGCACGACGTCGAAGACGAGGTCGACCTCGCGCGGCTTCGTCGTGCTCGTGCCGCAGTCGCCGTCGCCCAACGAGTAGGACGGCGCGATGCCCACGCCCGTCGCCGTGCCGTCGGTCACGTCGAGACCGATGCCGGAGATCGCGAAGTCGTCGCGGTTGTCCCCGCACGACGTCGGGTAGGTGCCGGTCACGAAGCGGACGGTGTTGCGCCCGGGCAGGAGGAACGCGTTCGGGACGTCGATCCGCACCGTCTCGCTCACGTAGTCGCGGTCGACCAGGTCGATGCGCTGTCCGTTGACGAGCAGGTGGTTGGTGTAGCGGGCCTCGATCGAGTTGGAGCCCACGGTGAAGACGAACCGGGACGAGCCGGCGCCGAGCGTCGCGACGGTGGTCAGCGGGTCGCCGTCCAGCTCGATGTCCACGGGCGCGTCGCCACCGGCCGGCGGCGTCGCGAGGAGGCTCTGCGGCCCGTGCAGCAGCGCGCCGTCGGCGGGGACGACGACGGGGGCGCCCGGAGCGCCGTTGTTCACGGTGACCGCGCTCGACGCGGACGCGCCGGAGGCGGTCGTCGCGGTGAGCGTGTGGGCGCCGTTGTCCAGCGTCGTCGTGTCGAGGTCCGCGGCGAGGCCCGTCGTGGCCGCCGGGTCCTGCGCGAGGTCGAACGTGAGGTCCGCCGAGAGCACCCGCGAGGTGTTGGTCCCGCACGACCCGTCGCCGAACGCGTAGGAGAAGCTGTTGGCCGACCCGTCGGCGGCCTCTCCCAGGAGCTCGAGCGACACGTCCGTGAGGTCGTAGTCGTCGTAGTTCGACCCGCAGGAGGTCGTGACCGCGCCGACGACGAACCGCACCGTGTTCTCGCCCTGCGCGAGCCACTGCGCCGGCACGTCGAGGGCGACGCGCTCGGACACCATGTCGCGGTCGAGCTCGAGGCGCTCGCCGTTGACCAGCACGTAGCTGCCGTAGCGCCTCTCGATCGAGTTGCTGCCGACGTCGAACAGCAGGCGCGCCGTCGCGGGGGTCGCCGCGGCGTCGAGCGCCGTGCCGTCCACCGCGAGCGCGGTGACGGGGTCGCCCGCACGCACCGGGTCGGCCGCGACACGGACGGTGCCGTCGAGGAAGGTGCCGGACGTCGGGCTCAGCACCGGCCGCGTCTCCGCGGCGGTCCCGGCGGTGCTGCCGGCAGCGGTCCGGGCGGCGCCGGTGACCGGGTCCGTCGCAGCGGCGGCGCCGGGCGCGAGCAGGCCGGCGACGAGCGCGGTCCCGAGCACCCCGGCGACCGCGCCGCGGCGCCGCACCCTGGCGGCGGTCCGTCTCTCGGTCCGTCTCGAAGTCCTGTGCGTGGGCACGGACGTGTCCATCGTGGTTCCCTTCCGTGGCGAGCTGGTCGACGGGCGACGTTGCCGAACGGCGACGGCGCCCGGACCGGACCCTTCCCGGCGCGGGTGAACACGAGGTCGGCGCGGAGCGAACTCCGGCGAAACGGACGGCGACGGTTGCTGCGGGCGACCAGCAGGAACGACGAAGGCCGTCCACCCGGGAGGGTGGACGGCCTGGTCAGGAAGGGTGCGCCATCAGGGACTCGAACCCCGAACCCGCTGATTAAGAGTCAGCTGCTCTGCCAATTGAGCTAATGGCGCGCGAGAGGGAACACTACCAGCGGCCGCGGGTCGTCCTGCACGAGGAGTTCCGCTCCCGCCGCCCCGGTCCCTCGACCGGCACGGCACGGGCCGCCCGCGTACGGACGGCCCGATCGGTGGTGGTGCGCCATCAGGGACTCGAACCCCGAACCCGCTGATTAAGAGTCAGCTGCTCTGCCAATTGAGCTAATGGCGCGCGAGAG
>NZ_JAMXMH010000014.1:143657-205664 GCF_025818875.1 Cellulosimicrobium sp. SH8
GCCATCAGGGACTCGAACCCCGAACCCGCTGATTAAGAGTCAGCTGCTCTGCCAATTGAGCTAATGGCGCGCGAGAGAAAACACTAGCAGCCGCAGGCGCGCCGGGAAAATCCGTTCCGCCCGCTCCCGTGTGACGTCGACGACAGCGCCCGACGCCCCGACCGCGCGGCGGGGCCCACGGCCCGGTTCAGAGGTACAGGCCCGTCGGGCCGTCCTCCTCGATCTCCTGGGAGACGGCGTGCACGTCGCGCTCGCGCAGCAGCACGAGGTCCCGGCCCCCGAGCTCGACCTCCGCGCGGTCGTCCGGGTCGAAGAGGACGCGGTCGCCCACCGCCACCTGGCGCACGTGCTCACCAGCGGCGACGACGACGGCCCACGCCAGGCGCTTGGGACCGACCGCCGTCGCGGGGATGACGAGGCCCGCCGAGCTCTGCCGCTCGCTCGCGTCGACCTCCGGGTCGACGAGCAGCCGGTCGTGCAGCATCCGGATCGGGAGGTCGCGGGCCGCCGGCCGGGCGGAGGACGAACGGGGCGAGGAGGTGGAGGGCGCGGACGTCGTCTTGCTCACAGCCACAACGCTACCGGTGCCGCGACGCCTCACCTACGCTCGAACCCACACCCTGGCCGGACCGAAGGAGATCCATGTCCACGCGCCTCACCGTCGGCGACACCGCTCCCGACTTCACCCTGCCCGCCGCCGACGGCAGCACCGTCACGCTCTCCGACCTGCGCGGCAAGCACGTCGTCGTCTACTTCTACCCGGCCGCCGGCACCCCCGGCTGCACGACCGAGGCGTGCGACTTCCGCGACAGCCTCGCCTCGCTCCAGGGCGCGGGGTACTCGGTCGTCGGCGTCTCCCCCGACCCCGTGGACAAGATCGCGGCCTTCGTCGAGGCCGAGCACCTCACGTTCCCGCTCGTCTCCGACGTCGACAAGACGGTCCTCGAGGCCTACGGCGCGTGGGGCGAGAAGAAGCTCTACGGCAAGACGGTCGTCGGCGTCATCCGCTCGACGGTCGTCGTCGACCCGGACGGCAAGGTCGAGCTCGCGCAGTACAACGTCAAGGCGACCGGCCACGTGGCCAAGCTGCGCCGCGACCTGGGCATCGACCCGAAGTAGTCCTCACGCCGAGCGCTGCGTCCACGCGCGAGCGCTGCGTCCCGGGACGCAGCGCCCGACCGGGGACGCAGCGCTCGCGCCGTAGACTGACCACCGCGCGCGAGTGGCGTAACTGGCAGCCGCGCCAGGTTTAGGTCCTGGTGTCCTCGGACGTGCGGGTTCGAGTCCCGCCTCGCGCACCCTGGAGCGACGCCCCGGCTTTCACCCGGCCATCAACTGGACGCCCGTCCAGTTGGGCGGCTAGCCTGACGTCAGAGCCGGTGTCCGCACCATTGCCCCCTGCCGGTGCGGGCACCGGCTTCTTCCGTCGAGGCGCGTCCTGCGCGCGCACGACGGCCTCTGACCGAGACGCGAACGGCCCGGCACCCTCGAGGTGCCGGGCCGTTCGTGTGCGGGGAGGGGGTCAGGCGTCCTGCGCCGGGGTCCCGTCGTTCGCCGCGGCGATCTGGCGACGGACGTCCTCCATGTCGAGGCCCTTGACGGCGTCCACGACCTGCTTGAGCGCCGGAGCGGGGAGCGCGCCCGGCTGAGAGAAGACGAGGATGCCCTCGCGGAAGGCCATGAGCGTCGGGATCGACGTGATGCTCGCCGCCGCGGCCAGGCCGCGCTCGGCCTCGGTGTCGATCTTGCCGTGCACGACGTCCGGGTTCTCCTCCGACGACGCCTCGAACACCGGGGCGAACATCTTGCAGGGTCCGCACCAGTCGGCCCAGAAGTCGACGAGGACGATGTCGTTCTCCGTGATCGTCTGCTCGAAGGTGGACTCGGTGAGCGTCTGCGTGGCCATGGATGATCCTCCTGGGACGGTGGGGGTGTCTGCCTCGTAGAGCAACGATCCTCCCCCACGTATTCCCCTCGCTCCCCGGGCACGGCGCGCGCCCCGGCCCGCCCCGCGCCCGACCAGCCTCTACGCTGCCCCTGTGACGAACGCCACCGCCTCCCCTCGGCTCTCGCGCGCCACGATCGCCGGCTACGCCGCCGGCTCCGTGGGCACCGGGGGCTTCGGCACCCTGCCCGGGCTCGTGCTGCTCGTGTACCTGACCGACGCGCTCGCGGTCCCCGCCGCGGTCGCGGGGCTCATCGTCACCGGGGCGAAGGTCTGGGACGTCGTCATCGACCCGTTCATCGGGTACGGCTCCGACCGCGACCTCGCCCGCACCGGGTCGCGCCGGCGCTTCATGACGATCGGCGCCCTCACGCTGCCCGTCTTCTTCGCGCTGACGTTCGCCGTCCCGGCCGCGGCAGGACCGACCGCCGCGGCGATCTGGGTGCTCGTCGCGTTCCTCCTCGCCGCGACGTCGTTCTCCCTCTTCCAGGTCCCGTACATCGCCCTGCCGGCCGAGCTCGATGCCACCTACGACGGCCGCACGCGGCTGCTCGCGTGGCGCGTCGCGGCGCTCGCGTTCGCGATCCTGCTGTTCGGCGCGGGCGGGCCCGCGCTGCGCGGTGGCAGCGACTCGACCTCGGGCTACCTCGTCATGGGCGTCGTGTCCGGCCTCGTCATCGGCGTCGGCATGCTCGTCGCCACCCGCGTCGCCCCGCGCGCCCCGGGCTCCCGGGACGCCGGCCCGCACGCCGCGACGACGACGTCGCTCGCCCCCACCGCGTCGACGTCGGCCTCGCGTGCGTGGACCCTCGCGGTCCGCGAGGCGTTCGACGCGCTGCGCCGCTCGCGGCCCTTCCGCACTCTGCTCGCCGCGTTCTTTCTCCAGGCGGTCGCCACCGGCCTCATGCTCGCGGGCGCGGCGTACGTCGCCCGGTACGTGCTGCACGACGAGGCCGCGGTGAGCTACCTCTTCGCGGCCCTCATCGCCCCCGCCCTGCTCTGCATGCCCTTGTGGACCCGCCTCGCGCGCCGCGACGGCAAGGAACGCGGGTTCGTCGTCGCCACGGTGCTCTTCGCGGTCGCCGCGCTCGGGATGATCCCGCTGCTGTGGGCGCCCGGTGCCTGGGTGTACGCCCCGACGGCGCTCGCCGGGATCGCGTACGCGGGCATGCAGGCGCTCCCGCTCGCGATGCTCCCGGACGTCATCGCCCACGACGCGCGCACGCACGGCGAGGGCCGCGGCGGGGCGTTCAGCGGCGTCTGGACGGCGGGCGAGACCACGGGCATGGCGCTCGGCGCCGCGGTGCTCTCGCTCGTCCTCGGGGTCACGGGCTACGTGTCGACGCGCGCCGGGGAGACCGTGACGCAGCCGGACGCGGCGGTCGACGGCATCGCCCTGGCGTTCTCGGTCGTCCCCGCGGTCCTCGTGCTGGCAAGCCTCGTTCCGCTCGTACGGTACGGTCTGCGCAAGGGGGACATCGACGAAACAGCACCGGAGCTGCCGCGTGACCACGCCTCCACCGACCGAGCGCACGACTGACCCCTCCGGGGCCACGGCGGGCGACGTCCCGCTGCGCACGGACGGGATCCTCGACCGGCTCGCCGCGCTCCGGGCGGCCGACGCCCCGACGCACGGGGGCCGCGTCCTGTCCTACGTCTACGACCCGGGCCTCGCCGAGCTCGACGAGCTCGCCGCCGCGGCGGCCCGCGCGGTCCAGCCCGTCAACGGCCTCGACCCGACGACGTTCACCTCGGTCGCCGTCATGGAGTCCGAGCTCGTCGCCTTCGCCCGCGCGATGCTCCGCGGGCCGGACGCGGTCGTGGGCTCGGTGACCTCCGGCGGGACCGAGAGCTGCCTCCTCGCGGTGAAGATCGCCCGCGACGCAGCCCGCGCGGCCCGGCCCGG
Source organism: Cellulosimicrobium sp. SH8 (assembly GCF_025818875.1). Taxonomy (NCBI): domain Bacteria; kingdom Bacillati; phylum Actinomycetota; class Actinomycetes; order Micrococcales; family Promicromonosporaceae; genus Cellulosimicrobium; species Cellulosimicrobium sp. SH8. The sequence continues at coordinate 147,509 of NZ_JAMXMH010000014.1, forward strand.
CGTGCGCCCGCGCGTCGTCGCCCCGGTGAGCGTGCACGCCGCCTTCCGCAAGGCCGCGCAGTACCTCGACGTCGACCTCACGCTCGTGCCGGTCGACCCCGCGACCGGGACCCTCGCGGCCGCCGACCTCGTCGCGGAGCTCGACGGCGCGCCCGACGGCGACGAGGTCGCGCTCGTCGTCGTGTCCGCGCCGTCGTACCCGCACGGCGTCGTCGACCCGGTGGCCGAGGTCGCCGCCGCGGCGGCCGCGCGCGGCGTGCCGGTGCACGTGGACGCGTGCGTCGGCGGGTGGGTCCTGCCGTTCTGGGAGGGCGCGGGCGGCGACCCGGTGCCCGCGTTCGACTTCTCCGTGCCGGGCGTGACGAGCATCTCCGCCGACGTGCACAAGTACGGCTACGCGCCCAAGGGGACGTCGGTCCTGCTCGTGCGCGGGCGCGACCGCCAGCGCCGCCAGTTCTTCGCGACCACGGGCTGGCCCGGCTACCCGGTGGTCAACCCGACGACGTCCGGCTCGCGCTCGGCGGCACCGCTCGCGGCGGCCTGGGCCGTGAGCCAGGCCCTCGGCACGGCCGGGTACACGGCCCTCACCGCGCGGTGCGTACGCGCGACCCGGGCCCTGCACGAGGCGATCGACGGGATCGACGGGCTGCGCGTCGTCGGGCGCCCCACCGGTCCCCTGATCGCCGTGGCGTGCGACGAGACGGTGCCGCCGGCGCGGCAGGTCGACCCGCACCTGTGGGCCGACGCCGTCCGGTCGCTCGGCTGGGTCCTCCAGCCCCAGCCGGGGCTCGCGCAGGACGACGGGACCCACCTGCCGCACACGACCCACCTCACGGTCACCCCCGTGACGGAGGCCGGCCTCGGTGGCCTCGGCGCGGCGCTCGTCCAGGGTGCGGACGCCGTGCGCGGCGAGCCGCGTCCCGACGTGAGCGCCGTGCTCGGCGCGCTCGCGGGCGCGTTCGCCCCGGGCGCCGACGGCGCTGCGCCGGAGCCCACCGCCGACGCCGTCTGGGAGGCGCTGCTCGCGGCCCTCGCCGCGGACGGCGGCGAGCGCGGCGGAACGGCCCGCTCCGTCCTGCCCGACCGGCTCGCGCCGCTCATGGCCGTCATGGAGGTGCTGCCCGCGGAGGCGGCGGAACGCGCGCTGGTCGAGATCGTCGCGCGGGTCGCCGAGCCACCCGCCGGTCCCGGTACGCCGTGAGCGGACTCGCCCCGGCGCACCGCACGGGGTAGAACAGTCGCGTGACCGACACCGCCGACTTCGTGCCCGACGACTTCTCCCACGAGAACCCGCAGCCCGCGGGCTGGCTCAGCCCGGAGGAGATCGCGGTCGCGCGCGCACAGCTCCCGCTCGTCTACGTCGACGCCGTCCCGGTGCGGGTCGACGACTCGGGCGACGTCGTCGCCGTCGGGCTCTTGCTGCGCGTCACGCCCGAGGGCATGATGACGCGCGCCCTCGTCTCCGGCCGCGTGATGTTCCACGAGCGCATCCGCGACGCCCTGCTGCGGCACATCGAGAAGGACCTCGGCCCGGTCGCGCTCCCGCAGGTCCCCGCGTCGCCGCAGCCGTTCACGGTGGCCGAGTACTTCCCGACACCGGGCATCACCTCGTACCACGACCCCCGCCAGCACGCGGTGTCGCTCGCGTACGTCGTGCCGGTGACGGGCGACTGCCGCCCGCAGCAGAACGCGCTCGAGCTCGCGTGGCTCACGCCCGAGCAGGCGTGCAGCGACGAGGTGCAGCTCGAGATGCGTGGCGGCCAAGGGGTGCTGCTGCGCCAGGCGATGGCCTACGTCGGCCGCCTGCCGTGACCGGCGCGCCGCGCGTCCCGGCGGCCGGACGAAGGACCGCGGTCGCGCGGGTGCTCCACGCGCTCGTGGCGCTCGCCGCGCTCACGGGCGTCGCCATGGAGCTCGTCATCGCGCTCGTCGACGGGCCCGGCACGGCCCCGAGCCAGGCGGAGCGTCTCGTGCGCCTGTTCTCCTACTTCACGATCCAGTCGAACCTGCTCGTCGGGATCGTCTCGGTCCTCCTCGCGGTGCGGCCCGAGCGCGACGGCCCGGTGCTCCGCGTCGCGCACCTCGACGCGCTGCTGTGCATCGCCGTCACCGGGATCGTCTACAACACCGTCCTGCGCGGCCTCGCCGAGCTGAGCGCCGCCGGCCAGGTCTCGAACCTGCTCCTGCACCTGCTCGCGCCCGTGCTCGCCGTCGCCGCGTGGCTCGTGGTCGGGCCACGCCCCCGGGTGGACGCCGCGACGGTGTGGTGGTCCGTCGTCTACCCCCTCGCGTGGATCGCGTACACGTTCGTCCGGGGCGCTGTCGTGGACTGGTACCCGTACCCGTTCCTCGACGTGGGCGAGCTCGGCCTGGGCCGGGCGCTGGTCAACACGGCGGTCGTCGCGGTCGTCTTCCTCGCGCTGGCGTGGCTCGTGCGCCTCGTCGACGCGCGGCTGCGCCCGGCCCCCTGACGCCTCGCCCACCGGCGGCGAGCGCGGGACCAACGGCCCCCACGCTCCGTCCGCTCGACCCTGGGCCGGGCGTGCCCGCGCCCCGAGGCTGGAGGGAGGGGACCCGTCCGGTCCGGACGGGCGTTCGACGAAGGGGCGCGCCATGGATGCCGCAGTGGTCTACGAGTCGATGTACGGGAACAGCGAACGGGTCGCGCAGGCCGTCGCCGAGGGGCTGAGCGAGACGGTCCGCGTGATGGTGGTCGACGTGACCGACCCCGCCGCGAGCCCCGACGCGCTCCGGCACATGGGCCTCGTGGTCGCCGGAGGCCCGACCCACGCGTTCGGCATGACCCGGCCCACGACGCGTGCTGAGGCCGTGCAGCGCGCGAGCAGCGACGTGTCCGACCGCGCGACGGGTCTGCGCGAGTGGGTCGAGTCCGTCCCGCGCCAGGACGAGACGCGACTGGCCGCGACGTTCGACACGCGCGTCACCAAGGTCAAGTCCCTGCCCGGCTCCGCCGCGCGCGGCGCGGCCAAGGTGCTGCGCCGAGCCGGCTTCCGCCTGGTCGCTCCGCCGGCGTCGTTCTACGTCGGGGACGTCGAGGGGCCGCTCGACGACGGCGAGCTGGACCGCGCGCGGGCGTGGGGCCGCGCGCTGGGCAAGGTGCTGGTGCCCGCTGCGAGCCCGGCCGAGGGCCGCTGAGGGACCGCCCGGCGGGCGGGGCGGACCGCGGGTCGGGGCCGTCGCGGGCGGTGCCGGTCGCGCGGCCGGGGTCAGCGCCCGAGCTCGAGCTGCGGCCAGTCCGCGAGGTCCTCGCGCATGCGCCGGTCGTGCGTCGCGACGACGACGGCCGCGGGCGTGACCCGCAGCGCCTGTGTCAGCTCGTCGACGAGGTCGATCGAGAGGTGGTTGGTCGGCTCGTCGAGGATCAGCACGTGCGGCGCGGCCAGGAGCGCGCGGGCGAGGTCGAACCGGCGCCGCTGCCCCGCGGACAGCTCGCGCAGCGGACGCTCGAGGTCCTCCTCGGTCAGCAGGCCGAGGAACGCGACCGGCACGAGGTGGTCCGGGTCCAGCCGGTTCGTGTCGAGGAGCTCGAGCGCCTCGCGTGCGTACTCGTCGAACCCGGTGCGGTCCTCCGCCTCCGGGGGCAGCGCGGGGCCCTCCTGCGCCACGACCCCGAGCCGCGCGCCGTCCACGACCGACCGCGCACCCCGGTCGAGCGCGACCAGCCCGGCGAGCGCCGCGAGGAACGTCGACTTCCCGCTCCCGTTCGGCCCGGTCACCAGGAGCCGCCCGCTGGGCGGGAGCGCCAGCCGGGTGCCAGGCAGGTCGAGGCGCGCGCCGCCGTCGGGTCCGACGCGCGGGCTGCGCAGCTCGAGCACCGGGTCGCCCGGTTCCCAGCCGGGGGACATCGCGGGGAGCTCGGGGAACACGAGCTGGAGCGGCGGCACCGGGACCTCGACGGCCTCTGCCTCGAGCTGCTGGAGGCGCCGGTCCGCGGCCTTGACGTGGATGCGGGCGCGCGTCGCGCGACGGTGCTTCTGGCTGCCCTTGGGCGGGCGCCACTCGTCGGACAGTCCCTCGTACGAGGCGTCGAGCACCGCGGCGAGCTTCTCCGCGCGCTTCTGCTCGGCACGGAACCGCTGGCGCCACCGGTGCAGCGCCTGGTTCTTGGCGAACCGGTAGGACAGGTAGCCCGGCTGCCCGTAGAGCACCGGCTTCCCGTCCATGGCGGGGTCGAGGTCGAGGATCTCGGTCGCGACGTCGTCGAGGAGCTGGCGGTCGTGCGTGACCATGACCACGCCCCCGCGCCACGCGACGAGCTCGCCGGTGAGGAAGTCGATCCCGCCCGCGTCGAGGTGGTTGGTGGGCTCGTCGAGGAGCAGCAGGTCGGCGCGCTCCGCCAGTCGGCACGCGAGCCGCACGCGGTAGCGCTCGCCGACGGACAGCGTCGCGAGCTCGCGGTCGCGGTCCCGGCACGCGCCGAGGCGGGACAGCGCGACGTCGACGCGGCGGTCCGCGTCCCACACCGCGAGGTGCTCGGCCCGCGCGAGGATCTCCGTGAGCTCGGCGAGGTCGCCGGCCTCGTGGTCGAAGTCCCGCGCCGCCGCCTCGAGCTCCGCGGCGACGGCTCGCAACCCGCTGAGCGTCGCGGCGACGAGCGTGCCGACCGTCTGGCCCGGCTCGATCGCGAGCTCCTGCTCGACGAGCGCGAGCGAGCCCGCGCGGCGGACCTCGCCGCGGCCGGGGGTCAGGTCGCCCGAGAGCACGTGCAGCAGCGTCGACTTGCCCGTGCCGTTCTCCCCCACGACGCCGAGCCGGGTCCCCGCCGCGACGCGCACCCCGACGCCGTCGAGGACGGGTCGTCCGGGGTAGGCGAAGGCGAGGTCGTCGGCGGCGAGATGCACGGGGACTACCTTAGGGGCCGCGGGATCGACCCCCGCGGCGCGAGATCGACCTCCCGAGGGCCGATCTCGACCGTACGGGCAGCTCTCGCGCGCGGGGTACGGTCGGGCGCATGAGCACCGTGCCCTCCGGACCGGCCCAGCCGAGCGTCCCCTCCGCCCCTGCCGCCGCCCCCGGGACGACGCCGGAGCCCTCCACGGGCCGGACCGCGGCCCGGGTCGTGACGCTCGCCGTCGTGCTCGACGTCGTGAGCGTCCTCGCCTTCGCCGCGGGCGGGCGCGCGAGCCACGCCGCGGACAGCCCCCTCACCGCCGTCGCGGGCATCGCGTGGCCGTTCCTCGCCGGCCTCGCGGTCGCGTGGGTCGTGCTGCGCGCGTGGCGACGCCCGCTCGTGCCCTGGCCCGTCGGCGTCGGTGCGTGGACGCTGACCTGGGCCGTCGGCATGGCGCTGCGGGCCGCGACGGGCGAGGGCCTCGCCGTGCCGTTCCTCGTCGTCTCCGCGCTGTTCCTGCTCGCGACGCTCGTCGGCTGGCGTCTCGTCGCCACGCTCGTCGCGCGCCTCCGCGCCCCGAGGTAGAGGCGTGGTCACGCGAGGTAGAGGCATGGTCGCCGACCAGGCCTCTACCTCGCGGGACCGGGCCTCTACCTCGACAAGAGCACGGCCACGATCTCGGGGGCGAGCGCGCGGAACGCCTTGCCCCGGTGGCTCACGGCGTTCTTCTCCACCGGGCTCAGCTCGGCCGCGGAGCGGGCGGGCGCGCCGGCGTCCGGCTGCTCGTCCGGCAGGAGGATCGGGTCGTACCCGAACCCGTTCTCGCCGCGCGGCGCGGTGAGCAGGGTCCCGCGCATCTCGCCGGTGCGCACCACCTCGGTGCCGTCCGGCGTCACGAGCGCCGCCGCGCACACGAAGCCCGCGGCCCGGTGCTCGGCGGGCACGTCGCCGAGCTGGGCGAGCAGGAGCTCGAGGTTCGCGACGTCGTCGCCGTGGCGCCCGGCCCAGCGCGCCGAGAAGATCCCCGGGGCGCCGCCGAGCACGTCGACGGCGAGGCCCGAGTCGTCGGCGACCGCCGGCAAGCCCGTCGCCGCCACGAGCGCGCGTGCCTTGATGAGCGCGTTCTCCGCGAACGTCACGCCGTCCTCGACCGGTTCGGGCGCGCCGACGTCACCGGCACCGACGATCGCCTCGGGCGCGAGCGCGAGGCCCGGGTGCGCGTCGAGCTCCGCGGCCAGGATGGCGCGCAGCTCGGCGATCTTGCCCGGGTTGTGCGTCGCGAGCACGAGGCGGGCGCCGTCGGGCACGACGACGCCCGTCGCCTCGGGCGCGCCGCTCACCGTGCGTCCGCCGCGAGCGCCGCGCGCTGGATCGCGGTGAGGTCGGCGGTGCCCGCGACCGCGAGGTCGAGCAGCGCGTCGAGCTCGGCGCGGTCGAACGGGGCGTGCTCGGCGGTGCCCTGCACCTCGACGAACGTGCCCGAGCCCGTGACCACGACGTTCATGTCCGTCTCGGCCCGCACGTCCTCGACGTACGGGAGGTCGAGCATGGGAGTGCCGTCGATGATCCCGACGCTCACGGCCGCGACGGAGTCCGTCAGGACCGGCTTGCCACCCTTGATGTGCCCGTGCCGCTGGCCCCACGCGACCGCGTCGGCGAGCGCCACGTAGGCCCCCGTGATCGCGGCGGTGCGCGTGCCGCCGTCGGCCTGGAGGACGTCGCAGTCGAGCACGATCGTGTTCTCGCCGAGCGCCGAGACGTCGATGATCGCGCGCAGGGACCGGCCGATGAGGCGCGAGATCTCGTGCGTGCGCCCGCCGATCTTTCCCTTGACCGACTCTCGCTGGCTCCGCTCGTTCGTCGCGCGCGGGAGCATCGCGTACTCGGCCGTGACCCAGCCTTCGCCCGACCCCTTGCGCCAGCGCGGCACGCCCTCCGTGAACGACGCCGCGCACAGCACGCGCGTGCGACCGAACTCGACGAGCACGCTCCCCTCGGCCTGGTCGAGCCAGTGGCGGGTGATGGTCACGGGGCGGAGCTGGTCGGGCGTGCGGCCGTCGGCGCGCAGGCGCGCGCCCGTGTCCGAGGACGATGCGGGGATGGTCATGCCGCCACCCTACCGACCGCCCGGCACCCGTTGAGTGCGGGGTATCCGTCGTCACGACGCCGTGCGCGCGACACATCCCCCGCGCTCAGCGGCTAGAAGTCGAAGACCGCGCCGGTCGTCGCGACGTCGACCTGGCCCGCGTACGACTCGCTGGCCTCCGCGCGCGACCGCTGGGGGTCGTTCCACGCGGGGAGGTGCGTCAGGACCAGCCGGTGCGCGCCGGCCGCCGTCGCGACCTCGCCCGCCCGGCGCCCCGTGAGGTGGATGCCGCGCTCGACGCCGTCGTCGCGGCCCTCGTGGAACGCGGCCTCCGACAGCAGCAGGTCGGCGTCCCGCGCAAGCTCGACGACGCCGTCGCACGCATCGGTGTCGCCCGTGTACGCGAGCACGGCCCGCTCGCCCGGCCGCAGCGACGACGGCCCCGTGACGCGCACGCCGTACGCCTCGACGGGGTGGAACACGCGGTGCGGCTCGAGCGTGAGCGGCCCGACCCGCACGGGCGCGCCCGGCGCCCAGACCCGCACGTCGAGCTCCTCGCTCATCCCGTCGCCCGGCTCGGCCCCGTACGCCGCCTCGATGCGCCCGGCCGTCCCCGACGGACCGAGCACCGTCAGCCGGCTCGGCACCCCGGTCCGGGTCGAGCCGCGCTCGGGGTGGTAGCGCAGGTAGACGTACAGCCCGCAGACGTCGACGAAGTGGTCGGGGTGCAGGTGCGACAGCGCGACGGCGTCGAGGTCGAGCGGGTCGACGAACCGCTGGAGCGCACCCAGCGACCCGTTGCCCAGGTCGAGCACGACGTTCCAGTCGCGCGCCGCGAACCCCGCGGCCGCGGCCTCGGCGGCCGGGACCTGGACAAGGTACGACGACGCGGGCGACTCCGGCCCGGCGAACGACCCCGAGCACCCGACCGTGACGAGGCGCATCAGGCGGCCTCCACGCTGAGCACCTCGGGGCCGAGGAAGCGGCGCGCCAGGTGCTCGAACGGTTCCGCGCTCCCCGTCGCGAGGAAGCGGTGCCGCGGCGTCCCCGCGTCGCGCGAGCGTTCGAGGTCGTGCGCGACGAGCGTGCGGTAGACGTCCTTGGCGGTCTCCTCCGCGCTCGACACGAGCGTGACCTCCTCGCCCATGACGTAGGAGATCGCGCCCGTCAGGAGCGGGTAGTGCGTGCACCCGAGCACGAGCGTGTCGACGCCCGCCGCCTTGACCGGGTCCAGGTAGCGGTGCGCGACCTCCAGCACCTCGGGCCCCGACGTCACGCCCTGCTCGACGAGGGGCACGAAGTCCGGGCACGCCTGGGTCGTGAGGTGCAGTCCCGGAGTGACGGCGAACGCGTCCTCGTAGGACCGCGACGTGATGGTGGCGCGCGTCCCGATGACCCCGATCCGCCCCGAGCGCGTCGCCGCGACCGCGCGGCGCGCCGCCGGGAGGATCACCTCGACGACCGGCAGGCCGTGGCGCTGCGTGTACCGCTCACGGGCGTCGCGCAGGACCGCCGAGGAGGCCGAGTTGCACGCGATGACGAGCATCTTCACGCCGTCGTCGACGAGCTGGTCCATGATCGCCAGCGCCATCGCCCGGACCGCCGCGAGCGGCTTGGGCCCGTAGGGACCGTTCGCGGTGTCCCCGATGTAGAGGAGGGACTCGTTCGGGAGCTGGTCCAGGATCGAGCGCGCGACGGTCAGGCCGCCCACGCCCGAGTCGAAGATCCCGATGGGAGCGTCGTTCACCCGCCCGAGCCTACTGGCGCGCCCGCGCGCGGGGCGCACCGAACCGCGGCTCCCGTCTGTGGCAGCGCCCACAGGGCGGTCGCCGCGCCGGCCCGACGCGCGGGACGACCCTCAGGACCGACCGTCGCGCCCCGCCCGCAGGTCGGCGAGCATGCCGTCCACGAGCGACTCCTGGAGCAGGCCCGTGAGCAGGAAGACGCTCACGAGGAAACGGCGCGGTGCGCCACCCACCTCGCCGTCGTCCGGGCCCTCGTCGCCCTCGCGGTCCAGCTCGTCGTAGAGGCCCTCGACCTGCTCGTCGGTCCGCAGGCCGAGGCGCTCGGCGAGCACGAGGCGGACGTCCGTCAGCGCCCCCGCGACGTCCTCGGCCTCGTCGCGGGCGACGGCGAACGGCGCCACCTCCGCGGGCTCCGAGTCCACGAGCAGGCGCGCCAGCCGCACCAGCCGCCCGACCTTGCGCGCCGCCAGGTCGTCCTGGGTGAACCGCCGGAACTCGGCGGCCACCTCGACGTCGTCCGACGCGTCCGGGAGCAGACGCCGCACGGCCGGGTCCGGCGGCGGCGTCGCGTCCGAGACGTTCCCCCCGGGGACCGGCCCCGTCCAGCCGGGAGGCGACCACGCGTCGTCGGGCCCGGACGGCCCGGGCTCCCCCGGCGCCCGCCCCGGCACGCCCTCCTGGAGCATCTGCGCGACGTCGCCCGCGAGCTGCGCGAGCACGATCCGCTCCGACGGCTCGAGCTCCGCGACGTACCCCTGCGCCTCGGCGCGGAACGGCCTCACTGCTCGCCGTCCTTCTGGAGGGTCGCCCACAGCCCGAACGAGTGCATCGCCTGCACGTCGACCTCCATGCGCTCGCGGTCGCCCGTCGACACGACGGCGCGACCCTCCTGGTGCACCTGCAGCATGAGCTCCTGGGCGCGCTCCGCGGCGTACCCGAAGTAGGACTCGAACACGTACGCGACGTAGCTCATGAGGTTGACCGGGTCGTTCCACACGAGGGTGACCCACGGGCTGTCGGGGAGGACGGTCTCGTCGACCCGCGTCGCCTCCTCGGGCACGGTCACGGACGCCCGCGCGCCGACGGCGCGGGTGAAGATCGGCTGGGGGCTCACGCCACCACTGTATTCGTGGGCCTGTCGACGCCCGTCGTACCCGTCGCTGCCCTACCGTATTCCGCATGAGCCTCGCCGATCCGGGCAGCGTCGCCCACTCCTCGACCGACAGCGCTGCCTCGCCACGACAGGCCGGCCCGGACTCGCAGCGCCCGCCGTTCCAGCCGGTCGCGTCGACCGCGCTCCTCACCGACCGCTACGAGCTGACGATGCTCCAGGCCGCGCTCGCGGACGGCACCGCCGACCGGCACTGCCTCTTCGAGGTCTTCACGCGGCGTCTGCCCCCCGGGCGGCGCTACGGGGTCCTCGCGGGGACCGGGCGCGTCCTCGAGGCGCTCTCGTCGTTCCGCTTCGGAGCCGAGGAGCTCGACTGGCTGCACGCGCAGGCCGTCGTCGACGACCGCACGCTCGAGTTCCTCGCCGGCTACCGGTTCACCGGGACCATCAGCGGGTACGCCGAGGGCGAGGTCTTCTTCCCCCAGTCGCCCGTGATGACCGTCGAGGGCACCTTCGCCGAGGCGGTCCTGCTCGAGACGCTCGTGCTGTCGATCCTCAACTACGACTCCGCCGTCGCGTCGGCCGCGTCCCGCATGACGAGCGCCGCCGTCGAGCGCCCGTGCCTCGAGATGGGCGCGCGGCGCGCGCACGAGCAGGCCGCCGTCGCCGCGGCGCGCGCCGCCGTCGTCGGCGGGTTCGCCGGGACCTCGAACCTCGAGGCGGGACGCCGGTACGGGCTCGCGACCATCGGCACGGCCGCGCACGCCTTCACGCTCCTGCACGACGACGAGGAGTCCGCCTTCGCGTCGCAGGTCGCCTCCCTCGGGGCCGGCACGACCCTGCTCGTCGACACCTACGACGTACGCAAGGGCGTCCAGAACGCGGTCCGCGCCGCCGGCGGCCGGCTCGGCGCCGTCCGCCTCGACTCCGGCGACCTCGGAGTCCTCGCCGTCGAGGTGCGCCGCCAGCTCGACTCGCTCGGCGCGCACGACACGAAGATCACCGTGACGTCCGACCTCGACGAGTACGCCATCGCGTCGCTCGCCGCCGCACCGGTCGACTCGTACGGCGTCGGCACGTCGCTCGTCACCGGCTCCGGCGCGCCGACGTGCGGCATGGTCTACAAGCTCGTCGCCCGCGCCGACTCCTCCGGCGTGCTCCAGCCCGTCGCCAAGGCGTCCACGGCCAAGACCAGCACCGGGGGGCGCAAGGTCGCGGCGCGCCGCTACGACGTCGACGGGCGCGCGATCGAGGAGGTCGTCGTCACCGGCGCCGACCTCCCCGTCCAGGAGTGGGAGCCCGACGACAGCGACCTGCGACCGCTCCAGGTCCCGCTCGTCGTCGACGGCGCGGTCGACTCGCGCTGGGTCGGTTCCTACGGGGTCCAGAACGCCGCGCACCGACACCGCGAGGCCCGCGCCGAGCTGCCCCGCGGCGCGCGCCGCCTCTCCGCCGGCGACCCCGCGATCCCGACGGTCCTGCACACGCTCCCCTGACGCACGGGCCCGGTGTCGGCTACCGCTTGCCGACGAACCAGCCGCGCACGGTAGCGACGCGGGCGTCGAGCTGCTCGACCGTCGCGAGCGGGACCTCGGGTCCGCCGCAGCGGCGGCGCAGCTCGGTGTGCACCGAGCCGTGCGGCTGCCCGCTGCGGCGCGACCAGGCGGACACGAGCTGCTGGAGCTCCTTGCGGAGCTCGGCCGCTCGACGGTGGTCCAGCTCCGACCGCTCCCGCTCCGCCGACTGCGTGGTCTTCGAGCGGGCGCTCAGCTGGTCGGCCTGGCGCTGACGCAGCAGCGTGGTGACCTGGTCGGCGTCGAGGAGTCCGGGGAGCCCGAGGAAGTCGAGCTCCTCGTCCGACCCGACGTCCGCGCCCGTCCCGAACTCGCCGCCGTCGAACAGCACGCGGTCGAACGACGCCTGCGCCTCGAGCGCCTCGAACGAGCCCTGGACGAGCTCGCCCGACGCCTTGTCCTCCCGGTTCGCCTCCGCCAGCAGCGCGTCCTCGGGGCTGAAGCCCTCGCCCTGCTCCTCCGCCGTGAGCGGGCGGTCGAGCGCGTGGTCACGCTCGATCTCGAGCCCGTTCGCCAGCTCGAGCAGGTGCGGGACGCTGGGCAGGAACACCGACGCCGTCTCGCCGCGCTTGCGCGCCCGCACGAACCGCCCGACAGCCTGCGCGAAGAAGAGCGGGGTCGCCGTCGAGGTCGCGTACACGCCCACGGCGAGGCGCGGGACGTCCACGCCCTCCGAGACCATGCGCACCGCGACCATCCAGCGGCCGTCGCCGTCCGCGAACTCCTCGATGCGGCTGCTCGCCCCGTCGTCGTCGGAGAGGACGACCGTCGGCGACCTCCCGGTGATCCGGGCGAGGTGTCCCGCGTAGGCGCGCGCGTCGGTCTGGTCGGTCGCGATGACCAGGCCACCGGCGTCCGGGATCGCGCGCCGTACCTCGGTGAGACGCTTGTCCGCCGCCGCGAGGACCGACGGGATCCACTCGCCGTTCGGGTCGAGCGCGGTGCGCCACGCCTGGCCGGTCATGTCCTTGGTGAGCGCCTCGCCGAGGCGTGCGCTCACCTCGTCCCCGGCCTTCGTGCGCCAGCGCATGTTGCCGGAGTACGACAGGAAGAGCACGGGGCGCACGACGTGGTCGCGCAGCGCGTCGCCGTAGCCGTACGTGTAGTCGGCGCGCGACCGGCGGATGCCGTCAGGGCCGCGCTCGTACTCGACGAACGGGATCGCCGCGGTGTCGGAGCGGAACGGCGTCCCCGTGAGGGCGAGGCGGCGCGTCGCGTCCTCGAACGCCTCGCGCACCGCGTCGCCCCACGACAGCGCGTCGCCGCCGTGGTGCACCTCGTCGAGGATGACGAGCGTGCGGTCGGCGGTCGTGCGGGCCGCGTGCAGAGCGGGCTTGGCGGCGATCTGCGCGTAGGTCAGCGCGACACCGTCGTAGTGGGCGCCGTGCCGCCCCTGGCTGTTGCGGAAGTTCGGGTCGATGCGGATGCCGACGCGCGCGGCGGCGTCGGCCCACTGGTGCTTGAGGTGCTCGGTCGGTGCGACGACCGTCACGCGCCGCACCACGCCCTGCTCCAGGAGCTCCGTCGCGACGCGCAGCGCGAACGTCGTCTTGCCCGCGCCGGGGGTCGCGACGGCGAGGAAGTCGCGCGGCGCGCGCGTGCGGTACAGCTCGAGGGCCTCCGCCTGCCAGGCGCGCAGCTTCGACGCCGAGCCCCACGGGGCACGGCGCGGGAACGCGGGCGAGAGGTGCGACGCCGCTGCCGACGACGGGCTCTGCGGCGCGGGCGGTGTGGTCCTGCTACGGGAGTCGGGGACGGAGTGACCGGTGGACGTCGTCTGGTGCTCCCCGCTCACTTGCCGGAGTCACCCTCGCCGTCCTGCGGGTCGCGCAGACCGTCGTAGATCTCCTTGCACGTGGGGCACACGGGGAACTTCTTCGGGTCGCGGCCGGGCACCCACACCTTGCCGCACAGCGCGATCACCGGCTTGCCGGAGAGCGCGGACTCCATGATCTTCTCCTTGCGCACGTAGTGCGCGAAGCGTTCGTGGTCGCCCGGCTCGGTCTGCTCGCGCGTCTCCTCGCGCTCGAGCACCCCGGTCGACGTGCCGGTCGTCGGCTCGGTCGCAGGGTTCCGGAACGGGTCCTCAGGACCCCCGGGGGGCGTGCTCGCACGGAGTTCGATCATGGGGGGAAGTCTACGTCGGTGCGCCGACACCCGTGCGGCGCGACGCCGTCCGCGGGTGCCGCCCCCGCCCCGACCGGACGACGGCAAGAGCCCGCCGGCGCGGCGGTCCAGGGGCGTGGACCGCGCGCCGGCGGGCGGTTGTGCCTCGCGGGCGACGGCCCGCGAGAGTTCGTCGGCAGATCGGCTACAGGCCCTGCCAGTCCGGCTTGGACGCGTACGTCTGGCGGTAGTAGTCCCCGAGCTGGAGGCGCGAGGCCGCCGCGTCGTCGACCAGCACCGTGGCGTGCGGGTGCATCTGCATGATCGTCGCGGGCCACAACGCGCTGATCGGGCCCTCCACGAGCTGGTGCACCGCCTCCGCCTTGCCCTTGCCCGTGGCCAGCAGCACCAGGTGCCGCGCGGACATGATCGTGGCCAGCCCCTGCGTCAGGCAGTGCCGCGGCACCCGGTCCACGTCGTCCCCGAAGAACCGCGCGTTGTCCTCACGCGTCTGCGCCGTCAACGTCTTGATCCGTGTCCGCGACGCCAGCGACGACCCCGGCTCGTTGAACGCGATGTGCCCGTCCGTCCCGATCCCCAGGATCTGCAGGTCCACACCCCCGGCCGCCGCGATCGACTCCTCGTAGGCCGCGCACGCCGCCACCAGGTCCTCGGCGTTGCCGTCCGGGCCCTGGACCGCGCCCGGGGCGAAGTCCACCCGCGAGGCGATCTCGGTCTCGATCACGTTCCGGTACCGCTCGGGGTGCTCCGCGGGCAGGCCCACGTACTCGTCGAGCATGAACGCCCGCACGCCCGCGAACGACAACCCGTCCTCACGGTGCCGGCGCGCCAGCTCGTCGTACACCTTCAACGGCGACGATCCCGTCGCCAGCCCCAGCACCGCCTCCGGCCGCGACCGCACCACCTTCTCGATCGCGTCCGCAGCCAGCACCGCCAACCGCTCCGCAGGAGCGATCACGACCTCCATCACTTCACCTTTCGACGGCCGACGAGGGCAGCGCCCACCGCGGCGACGGGTACGTCCGCCGGAGCGAGCGAGACCCGCTCGGCGAGACGCAACGAGGACAGGAACGGGGACGTGCTCGACTGCGCGTCGAGCGCGGCGCGCACGGCGTCGAGGAGCGGCTGCCCCAGGGCGGACACACCGCCGCCGAGGACGACGTGCCGGACGTCGACCGTCAGCTCCAGGATCCGCACCGCGGAGGCGACGGCGGACGCGAACTCGTCCTTGATCCGGATCGCCTCCGGGTCGCCCGCGGCGGCCGCCTCGAAGAGCTCCGCGGGAGCGGGCCGGCCGTGGCGCGACGGCCACCGGGCGGACACCGCGGAGCCCGAGGCGTAGACCTCGACGCACCCGCGCTGGCCGCACGCGCACTCGGGACCGTGCGGGTCGATCGGGATGTGGCCGATCTCCCCTGCCGCACCGCTCACGCCCCGACGCAGCTCGCCACCGAGCACGATCCCGGCGGCGAGGCCGGTGCCCAGCGCGAGGAACGCGAGGTCCGACCCGTCGTCTCCGCGCAGGTGCGAGGCACCGAGCGCGGCGACGTTGAGGTCGTTGTCGACCTGGACCGGGAGACCGTCGAGCTCCGCCGACAGCGCCTCGGCGAGCGCGAAGCGCCCGCCCTCGATGCCGAGGTTGACGGCGTGCATGACCGAGCCGTCCTCCGGGTCCACCAGCCCCGGCACGCCGACGCCGACACCGTCCACCTCCGCGAGCTCCGCGCCCGCGCGTCGCACCACCTCGCGGACGGCTCGGGCCGCGCTGGACACGACGCCCTGCGGCCCGCGCACCGTCGGCAGGCGCAGGGTCTCCCGCGCGACGCCGTCAGGCCCGAGGAACGCGGCGAGCACCTTGGTCCCGCCGATGTCGAGACCGACCGCGGTCCCGGCGCCCGGGGAGTCGCACCGCGGCGCGCCAGCGGGACCGGGGCGTCCGGCCAGGGCTGCGGCTGCCTCGCCGTTCAGCGAGGCAGCCGTGCTCAGGTCGCTCACGTCAGCCCTTCACCGCACCCGAGACGAGGCCACCGGTCATCCGACCCTGGACGATGAGGAAGAACACCACCGCCGGGATCGCGATGAGCACCGACCCCGCCATGAGAGCACCCCAGTTGGTCGCCTGAGTGGCCTGCTGGAACGTCCGCAGCCACACCGGCAGGGTCATCGACTCGGGGCGCTGCATGATGATGAGCGCCATCACGAACTCGTTCCAGGCCTGGATGAACGCGAAGACGCCGGTGGCGACGAGGCCCGGAGCGAGGAGCGGGAAGGTGATCTTCCAGAACGCCTTGCCGCGCGAGCAGCCGTCGATCATGGCCGCCTCCTCGAGGTCGGCGGGGACGCCGTTGACGAATCCTCGCAGCGTCCAGATCGTGAAGGGCAGGACGCCGGACACGTACACGATGCCCAGGCCGACGATCGTGTTGAGCATCTGCCAGTTGTCGATGATCCGGAAGATCGAGATCATCATGGCCTCGCCCGGGATCATCTGGACCACGAGGATCGCGAGGATGAACGTGCGACGCCCCTTGAAGCGGAACCTGGTCACCGCCAGCGAGGCGAGGAACCCGAGCACCATCGCGATGACCAGCGTGAAGAACGTCACCGTGAGCGAGTTGCCCATCGCGGGGACGAACGGCGCTCGCGAGTCGTCGGTGACCGCCGTCACGTAGTTGTTCAGCGTGAAGACGTCCGGTGTCGGGAAGAACTTGAGGTCCGTACCCCGCACGAGGCTCGACGGCAGGAACGAGGTGTTGATCATCCAGTAGACCGGGAAGACCGACGAGACGAAGACGATGATCGCCAGGATGGCGTAGCCGACGTTGGCGGCCTTCTTGCGCTGCTTCTCACGGCTCACGCGAGGCGCGGAGCCGCCCGCGGCGGAGGCGTGCCGGACAGTGGTCCGTGGTGTGGTCTGGATGGTGCTCACAGTTCTTCCTCCCGGACCGTCTGGCGCACGTAGTAGAACGAGATGCCGAGCATGATGAACACGAAGATCACCGAGATGGCGCCCGCGAGACCGTAGTGCCCCTGGGCCATGCCCATCTGGTAGATGTACACGCCGATGGTGTTCGTCTTGTCGCGATCACCACCCACGCCCTGCAGCGCGTAGATCTGCGTGAAGACGCGCAGGTCCCAGATGATCGACAGCACGATGAGCACGGTGATGATGCTGCGCACGTACGGGATCATGATGAGCCGGAAGCGCTGGACCGGACCCGCTCCGTCGAGCTGCGCGGCCTCGAGCACCTCGCCGGGGATCTGCGTCAGTCCCGCGTACATGGTGAACGCGACGAAGGGAACGGCGCCCCAGACGATGATGAGCGTGGCGATGAGGAAGAACTGGAGCGGGTTGAGGAGCCACGAGTGGCCCATCCAGTTGTCCCCCGTGATCGTCGTCAGGAGGTTGTTGATCACGCCGTACTGGGTGTCGAAGATCCAGCCCCAGACGATGGTCGCGGCGAGCGCCGGCATGGCCCACGCGAGCAGCAGCCCGACCGAGACCAGCAGACGGAAGCCCTTGCCGAGGCGCATCATGAGCAGGGCGATGAGCGTGCCGAGCACCATGGTCAGGACGACACAGGCGACCATGAAGAGGAAGCTGCGCAGCAGCACGGTCCAGAAGCCGTCCACGTCGGTGAGGACCTGGACGTAGTTGTCGAAGCCGACCCACTCGGCGGGCTGGCCCATGAGCTGCGCCCGCTCGTACTTCTGGAACGACATGATGACGAGCCGCACGAGCGGGTATCCCACGAGGACGCCGAGCACGACGAGGCTGGGGACGAGCAGCGTCCAGGGCAGGATCGGCGGACGCCGCTTCTTGGGGGGTCGCACCGGCGCGCCGGGACGCTCGGTGCGTGGTTCGAGGGTGGTTGAGCTCATTTCCTCACTCCGTCAGAGGTGCGCGGTGGTGCGCAGGCGACGTGCCGACGGCCCGTCATGGGAAGGGGTGGGGACTCCTCAGGAAGGAGACCCCACCCCTGACGGCTCGAGCCTCCGGTGATGCCCGGCCAGCGCCGGGCATCACCGGACGGGCTCAGCTGTTGAGGATCTCCTCGATCTTCGCGTCGAGCTCCTTGGCGACGGTCTCGACGTCGTCACCGTTCGCGATCTTGGTGAAGGCGCTCTGGAGCACGTTCTGCGCCTCGACGTCGGCCCACTTCGGGGACGCCGGGGTCAGGCGCGCGTTCTGCGCGGCCGCGACGCCCGCCTGGGCGATCGGGTCCTCCTGCGGCACCTCGCTCGCGAGCGACTTCTTCGCCGGGATCATGTTCGCCTGGGCGAGGATCGTCTGGTACTCGTCGCTCATCATGATCTCGAACGCCTTGTACGCGAGCTCGGGGTTGTTCGACTTCTGCGCCACGGCGATGTTCGAGCCACCGGCGAACACGGCAGCCGGCTCACCCGCGGTCTTGCCCGGCAGCGGGAACGCCGCGAGGTCCGAGCCGTAGGTCTCGAGGCAGCCCGGGGTCTGCGCGGGGTCCTCAGGAGTCTGCGAGGTCTTGATGGTCCCGGCGATCCAGGTCGGGGCCGACACGTACGCGACGGTGCCCTCGCAGAACGGCACCTGGAGGTCGGTCTCCTGACCGTCCTTCGGAGCGTGCGACGCGTTGGTCATGAGGTCCTGGACCTGCGCGAGGCCGGCGAGGCCGCCCTCGCTCGAGAAGCCCGCCTCCCACTCGCCCGCGTCGTTCTGCTCGGCGATGAAGCCACCGTTCTCCCAGACGAACGGGAGAGCGTTGTACCAGTCCTGGCCGGGCCAGTACACACCCGACACCGTGTCCGTGTACATCGCCTTCGCGTTGGCGACGTACTCGTCGAGCGTCGTCGGGACGGCCGTGGCCCCGGTGACCTGCGGCGTGTAGAACACCGCACGCGAGCCCGCGTAGTACGGCAGGGCGTAGTGCTTCTCGTCCCAGTCGCCGGCCTCGACGAAGCCGGGGAGCAGGTCGTCGCCGCCGAGCGACTCGAACTCCTCCGCCGTGATCTCACGGAAGAAGCCCGCGGACGTGAACGCCGGGGACTGCGTGTTGCCGACCTCGACGACGTCCGGGCTGTCCGAGCCGGAGAGCGACGTCGTGAGCTTGTCGACGAGGCCGGTCCAGGACTGCTCCTCGATCGTGAGGGTGCTGCCCGGGTTCTCCTCCTCGAACGTCGTCTTGAGGTAGTCGCGCGCGGCGTCGGGCGTGTCCGAGCCGTTGAGCCAGACGCGGATGTCGCCGGTCGTGGCCTCGGTCTCGCCGGAGCCGTTGTCGTCGCTCCCGCCGCCGGAGCTGCAGGCGGTCAGCGCGAGCGCCAGGGTGATCGTCGACGCCACGGAGGCGACGACGAGACGGTTCCTCTTCACTGGGTGCTTCCTCTCGGTGTTTCTTGGTGGCGGCGTCGGTGACGCCACCGGAGGTGTGGCAGGAGTCCTGCGTAATCGAGCACGTGCAGGGGTACTGCGTTCCTGGGGATGCTGCACTGGGGTTCCCAGGAGGTCTGAGGGGCAGGGTCAGGACCCGGCCCCGGTCGGGCGGTGGAGGTCAGTCCGAGCGTCGTCGGCTCAGGAGACCCCCAGCTGTCCGGACAGGACGAGGACGGCCGCCCCAGCAAGGACGACGTCTTCGTCGAGCGTGGCCATCCGCACCTGGAGCCCGCTGCCGATGACCGGCATCGTGCGGGAGCGGATGGTCTCGAACGCCGCCTCGCGCAGGGGCCCGTCGAGCAGGTCCGCAGGACCGCTGACGAGCACCTCCGCGAGGTTGAGCGCACTGACGACAGGTGCCAGAGCGATGCCCAGCGTCCTGCCCACCGACGCCAGGACGGCGTCGGAAGCCTCGGTGTCGAGCCCGTCCACCGCGCGGCGCAACGCCGGCACGGACAGGACGGTCTCCAGGCAGCCGCGGCGCCCGCAGGCGCACGGCTCGCCGTCGTCGACGACGGTCACGTGACCCAGCTCGCCGGCCGCGTCCGCGTGCCCGCGCACCCGTGCGCCGTCGACCATGATCCCGGCGCCCACGCCCTCGCCCACGGTGAGGACAAGGAGCCCGTCGCCGGCCGCGCCGCCGAACGTGAACTCGCCGAGCGCGGCGATGTTCGCGTCGTTGGCCACGTGGACCGCGAGGCCGAGCCGCTCGGTGAGCTGCGCGGCGAGCGGGACGTCGTACCAGCGCCGGTTGGGCGCCTCGATGACGCGGCCCTCGGCGTCGACGACGCCGGGCGACCCGATCCCCACGCCGATGACCGGCTGGGTGGCGGACGCGATGAGGCCGCGGCAGAAGCGCGTGAGGAGGTCGACCAGCTCGGTCCCGGTGCGTCCGTCGACCGCCAGGCTCTGCCGGACGACGAAGTCGCCGGTGAGCGTGAGGACGGCGCCGCGCAGGACCTCGTCGTCGGTGAGGTCCACGGAGACGATCTGGTAGGCGCTCGTGCGCATCCCGACGAGGATCGCGGGCTTGCCGACGCGCTGGCCCGGGCGGACGCCGAGCTCCTCGACCAGGCCCTCCGCGATGAGCACGGAGACGAGGTCGGAGATGGTCACGCGGGTGAGGGAGGTGGCGCGCGCCAGGTCGGCGCGCGAGGTGGGTCCCTCGTGGAACAGGTGCTGCAGCACGAGGGACCGGTTGTGGGCCCGAGCGTGCTCGGGCAGCACCTTCGAGGTCGGCCTGAGCCCTGTGCTCAGACGCCTCCTCGGTGCTCCGGTCCCGGTGACTGCCGTTGTCATGTTTGTTAGTAGACTGCCTTTACTAAGTGGCTGTCAACTTCCTCGCGGCTTCGTGACCGAAATGTTGCCGATCGGCCCTCGCCGCGGGACCTGGGTCCTGGCCGCGGACGGCCCGTGGGCCCGCCAGCGCCCCTCAGACCGCCGCCTCGCCCGCCCAGCCCCGCGCACCGGGGTGCTCCACCGATCGTGAGGCGACGACGACCGCCTGCTCGAGCGCGGACCGCCACGACGCCCCGCGCGCCGCCCCCGCCGCGAACGCCCCGTGGACCACGTCCCCCGCCCCGAGGGTGTCGACGACGCGCTCCGGCTCGGGAACCGCGACGTCGTACCGCTCCCCCGCGTCGAGCACCTCGACGGGACACGGACCGCGCGTGCGAGCGACGAACCGCGGTCCGAGCGCGGCGACCGCGGCGAGCACGTCACCCTCCCCGAGTCCCGGCGGCCGGAAGTCCGCCGACACGACGACCGCGTCGCACAGCCCGATCATCTCGACGGCGTCGGGCTTCCAGGACCCGCCGTCGAGCACGACGCGCGCGCCCCGCTCGCGCGCCCCGCGCGCGAGCGTGAGCGCGAGGCCCGGGAGGTGCCCGTCCAGCAGCAGGACGTCGCCCGGCCCGACGCCGTCGAGGAGCCCGGGGCCGCCCGCCGCCGCGCGGGCCGCGAGGTCGCCGAACCCGGACGCGTTGGTGCTCACGACGGCTCGTTCACCGGTGGCCCGCGTGACGAGCACGGTCGAGACGGCGAGGCGCCCGCCGCTCGTCCCGGCCGCGGTGTCGACGAGACCGACCCCGCAGTCCGCGAGCTCGCGACGCACGACCTCCGCGAGCGGCCCGTCCCCGACCGCGGTGACGAGCCGCGTGGGCACACCCAGCACGGCGGCGGTCGCCGCGGCGTTGGCGGCCGGCCCCCCGAAGGTGGCCGAGACGGACCGTGCGACGACCTTCTCGTCGGGACGAGGCAGCGCGTCGACGACCTGGACGACGTCGAGGGTCACGAGACCGCAGCACACGAGCACCCGACCATCCTGCCGTGCCACGCCCCGGGACCGCGCCGCCGTCCACGGTCCGAGGTGTCGCGCTGCGGTTGGATCACGACCAGTTCACAAGACGGTCACGATGTCGCGCACGGTGTCCGGTTCGCACGCTTGGCCCCCTACCCTCGCAGCATGCGGACCACTCGCCCCTTCGCCGTCGTCGCGGCGCTCCTGCTCGGCGGCGCTCTCCTCGCGGGCTGCTCCGCCTCCTCGGGCGACATGGCGGCCCTCTCCGTGGACGACGGCGGCGCGGGCT
This sequence comes from Cellulosimicrobium sp. SH8, assembly GCF_025818875.1. Taxonomy (NCBI): domain Bacteria; kingdom Bacillati; phylum Actinomycetota; class Actinomycetes; order Micrococcales; family Promicromonosporaceae; genus Cellulosimicrobium; species Cellulosimicrobium sp. SH8. The sequence goes on from NZ_JAMXMH010000014.1 coordinate 168,999, forward strand.
CGGAGGTCGCGGGCGGCGGCGCGGCGGACGCCCCCGAGGACGTGGCCTCGGGGATCGCCCCGGGAGACGAGGACGCCGTCGCCGCGGCGGAGCGGGAGATCGTCACCACCGGGTCGGTCACGGTCGTGGCCGACGACCCGTCGGCCGCGGCCGACGCGGTCGCCGACCTCGCGGAGAGCGCGGGCGGGCGGGTCGAGAGCCGGCGGCAGTCGGAGCCCGAGGGCGACACGCTGGCGTCCGCCGAGCTGACGATCCGGGTGCCGGCGGCACAGACGACCGCCACCGTCGACGCCCTCGACCAGGTGGGCGAGGTGCGCGACCTGTCGATCGAGGCCGTCGACGTCACGGGGACCGCGCGCGACCTCGACGCCCGCGTCGACGCCCTGACGACCTCGGTCGAACGACTGCGCACGCTCATGGGCGACGCCGCCACGACCGCCGACCTGCTCGCCGCGGAGCAGGAGCTGACGAGCCGCCAGGCCGAGCTGGAGTCGCTGCAGGCGCAGCGCGCCGCGCTCACCGACCAGGTCTCGATGTCGACCCTGCACGTCACGGTCGTGCAGGTCGTGCCGACCGAGCAGCTCGCTCCCGGCGGCTTCCTCGGGGGTCTGCAGAACGGCTGGAACGCCCTGCTCGCCACGCTCAACGGGCTCGTCGTCGTCCTGGGTGCCCTGCTGCCGTGGCTCGTGGTCGCCGGGGTCGTGCTGCTCGTCGTGCGCTGGCTCCTGCGCCGGTTCCGGCACCGAGCCGAGGACGGCGGCACGCCTCCGGGGGACGCCGACCGCCCGGGTCCCGACGACGACCCCGACGCCCCGGCCGCGAGCCGCGGGCCGCTCGTCGGTGCGTCCACCCATGACTGAGCCGACGAGCACGCAGACGCCGCCGACGGGGCGGGTCGCGCGCCTCTGGCTCGACACGGGCGACGGAGGGCCGCGACCGGTCGGGCACCTCGTGACGCGCGTGTGCACGCACTGGGACACGGTCGGCCCGCAGGCCTTCCCGCGGCACGTGAACCCCGAGCCGCGCGTGCAGTGGCGCGCCCACCTCGACGACGCCGACCCGGCCCTGGCCGAGGACCTGTACAGCGACGACCCCGAGGCACCGCCGCTCCCCCGCGAGGACGGCGACGACCTCGTCGTGCGGGGGCGGCGGCTGCGGGTCGAGTGGCTCGACGGCGCGGAGGCGGCCGACGCCTGGGCGCGGCACGAGTGGTGACGGGCCCCACGACCGATCGCACCACCTGCCGGGACGACGACGGCCCGCACCCTCGAAGGGTGCGGGCCGTTGCCGCAGGGGTGGAGGTGCGGGGAATCGAACCCCGGTCCGGTGACGCCGATCGAGGACTTCTCCGGGCGCAGTCTGCTGTCGTTTTTCTCGGCCCCCGCACTCACGCAGACAAGATGCGGACGGGCTCAGTCACCTGAAAGTCCCCGCAGCCCCGATGACGAGGACTACGAGCAGTGGCTCTCTAGATGACGCCAGGATCCGAGTCGAGAGCTAGCTCGGGCTGACGGACTTCGGGGCTCGCTCAGGCGGCGAGGGCGAAGTCGGTGCGCTTGTTATCGGCACCTGTGGTTTGCAGACATCGTTAACGAGATAAGCCTGCATCCTCGGCCCGCTTCTCCTCGAAGCACGACCACCGTCGAAACCGATCACCCCCTGTGGAGTTGTCAATCACTGCGCGGCTCCCGGGCGGACCCGGTCCTCGCTCAGCAGGACAAGCCTACGGGATGAACGCCGGCCGCCGCACCGATATTTCCGCGCGGCCGGACGCCGCCGGACGCGCGCCTACTTCTTGCGGCTCAGCGCGTCCACCAGCAGACCGCCCGCGATCCCGAGGAGGAACACGTCCTTCGCGAGCCCCGTGCCCTGCTCGGTCGGCCGCACGCCGTCCTCGCGCGTCATGCCCGGGGTCTTCAGGTACATGCCCACGAGCCCGGCCGAGAAGACGCCCAGGCCCACGGCCACGAGCCCGGTCGGGACGAATGGCACGACCAGGGCCGCGCCGAGCGCGATCTCCGTGGTCGAGAGCGCCTTCGTGAACTGCTTCGGCTCGACGTCCCCGAGGAACGAGTACGTCCCCGCCGCCATGCCGTGGATCCCCTGCGCGGTCGCCTCGTCCGCGCCGCGCTTGTTCAGTCCGGAGTTGAGGATGTACGCGCCCGCCGCGAGCCGCGGGATGTACTGGCGGAGCTTGACCATGGGGCCTCCTGGTTCGTGGTCGACGTCTCGCCCTCGACCGTACGTCGAGGGCGACGCCGCCACCAGCGGGTGGGACCGCCGTCGGCCCGGACCTGCCAGGGTCAGCGCAGCTCGCGCTGCCGCATCGCGCGCTGCGCCTCGCGGTTGTCCTGCTTCTCGCGCAGGGCCTGCCGCTTGTCGTACTCCTTCTTGCCGCGCGCCAGGGCGATCTCGACCTTGGCCCGACCGTCGAGGAAGTACAGGGCGAGGGGCACGATCGTGTGGCCCTTCTCGCGCGTCTTGGACTCGAGGCGCAGGATCTCCTCCTTGTGCAGGAGCAGCTTGCGCTTGCGCCGCGGGGCGTGGTTGTTCCACGTCCCCTCGGTGTACTCGGGGATGTGGACGTTCTCGAGCCACGCCTCGCCGCGGTCCACGGCGACGTAGCCGTCGACGAGCGAGGCCCGCCCCATCCGCAGCGCCTTGACCTCGGTGCCCGACAGGACGATCCCCGCCTCGTACACGTCCTCGATCACGTAGTCGTGGCGTGCCTTGCGGTTGCTGGCGACGACCTTGCGGCCGGTGTCCTTCGCCATCCGTGTCCTACCGTCCTTCGCTGTCGTGTCGTCGCCGGCGCACCAGCGTACGGGTGCCCGACGACGCCCGGTACCGATTATCCCCCGCGGCGGGACGGCGCGGGCCAGGCCGCGGTGCGCGACAGGCGCGCGCTCGGGGGGACGTCGGTCAGCCCAGGACCGACATCGGGTCGATGGTGGAACCGTTGACGTACACCTCGAAGTGGAGGTGGCACGCCCCCGACAGCCCGGTGTTGCCCGAGTAGCCGATGACGTCCCCCTTGTTGACCGACTGGCCGGAGGACACCGCGAAGCGCGTGAGGTGGTTGTAGCTCGTCATGAGGTTCGACCCGCCGACGGTCCCGTGGTTGATCAGGACCTGGTTGCCGAACCCGTTGCGCCACTGCGCGTGGACGACCGTCCCCGGCCCCGCGGCCATGATCGGGGTCCCGCAGTAGGCGCGCAGGTCGGTCCCGGCGTGCAGGCGGTAGTACCCGAGGATCGGGTGCAGCCGCATCCCGTAGCTCGACGTCACGTGCGGCACGGCGGTCGGGAACGACAGGAAGCTCGAGATGCTGCCGCGGTCGCCCCCTGACGAGGACCCGCCACCGCCACCGCCACCGCCACCGCCCGACGATCCGCCACCGCCGCCTCCGCCGGAGGACTGTTGCTGCTGCTGGCGGCGGGCCTCCTCCTCCGCTGCCTTCCGGTCACGTTCCGCCTGTTCGGCGATGATCCCCTTGATCTCCTGCTGCAGCGACTGCTGGGCGGCCTCGTTCTCCGCGACCTTCGCCTCGGCCGCGGCCTTGCGCTCCTCGATCGTCGCCTTCTTCGCCTGCTGGTCGACGATGAGCTGCTCGACCTCGGCCTTGCGGTCCGCCGCCGCCTTGCGCGCGGCCTCGGCGGCGACGACGTTCTCGTCCGCCTGCTTCTTCAGGTCGGCGACCGTCTCCCGCACCGCCTGCAGGCGCGCCTCGCGGTTGCGGGCCACGGACTCGGCCTCGAGGAGGTCCTGGAGGGACCGGGACTGGCTGCGCGCCGCCGTCGACGAGACCGCGTACTCCTCGATGAACTCCTCGGTGCTCTGCGCACCCGTGACGATCCCCAGGCTCGAGACGTCGCCCTGGCCGCGGTACGCCTGGCGCGCCATCTCCGCGATGCTGGACTTCGCGTCGGCGACGTCGGTCGCGCCGCGCTCGATCTCGGCGCTGATCGCGGCCTCCTGCCCGAGCGCGTCCTCGAGCCGTTGCGCGAGCAGCTCCGCCTCACGCTGGGTCCTCTCCACCTCGGCCTCAGCGGCGTCCAGCTCGGCCTGCGCGACCGGCAGGCGCGCCTCGATCGCCTGGAGGTCGACAACCGCCTGCGCGAGCTCGGCGTCGGTGTCCTCGAGCTCGGACTGGAGCTGCTCGCGGCCGCCGAGGATCTCGGACTGACGGCGTTCCGCGGCGGCACGCCGGTCGTCGATGTCGTCGGCGGACGCCGACGCGACGCTCCCCACGAGGAGCATCGTCGTGGCGATCAGGGCCGCGGTCGCGCGGCGGAGGTCCCGGGTCATCTCACACCCTCGTGTGCCGGTTGAGCGTGACGACCGAGGAGACGGCCGCCAGCAGGAACGCGATGCCGACGAGGACCGGCGCGATGCGCAGCACGTCCGACTCGTCGACGTAGGCCACCCACGTCACGGACTGCGACAACCAGTCGGTGACGAGGTACTTCACCCCCACCCAGAGCCCGCCGACCGCGAGGAGCGCGCCGAGCACGGCCGCGATCGCCCCCTCGAGGAGGAACGGGAGCTGGATGAACAGGTTGGACGCACCGACGAGGCGCATGATGCCGGTCTCCCGGCGCCGGCTCAGCGCGGACAGCCGGATCGTCGTCGTGATGAGCAGCACCGCGGCGAGGAGCATGACCGCTGCGAGGCCGGCGGCGAGGAGCGACGCGCGGTTGAGCGCGAGGAACAGCGAGTCGAAGATGCGGCGCTGGTCCTCCACGACCTCGACGCCCGGGCGTCCGGTGACGACGTCGTTGACGACCTCGTAGTTCTCCGGGTTCGTGAGCTTGAGGCGGAAGGACGCCTGCATGTCGTCCACGGTGAGCTGCGTGCCGAGGTAGCCGTCCGGGTACCGCTCCTGGAACGCCGCGAACGCGTCGTCCTTGGACTCGAAGTAGACCGTCTGGATCTCGTCGGCGAGCTCGTTCTCGAAGACGTCCTCGAGAGCCGCGATCTGGTCCGGGGTCGCCTCGCCCGCGGCGCACGTCGGCGACGGCGAGCCGGTGGGGCACAGGAAGACGGAGACCTCGACCTTGTCGTACCAGTCGTCCTTGAGCTTGCCGATCTGCGCCTGCAGCAGCATGGACGCCCCGACGAACGTCAGCGAGACGAACGTGACGAGGATGACCGAGACCGTCATCGAGACGTTGCGGCGCAAGCCCTGGCCGAGCTCCGCGAGGATGAACTGGAGTCGCACGCCGATCACTCCCCCGCCGCTGCCTCGACGTGGCGACGCACCGAGCGTCGCGACGGCGGCTCGGCAGGCTCCTCGTCGACGGCCTGCGCCCCGGGGGCCGGGTCGTGGTGCGCGCGCGGGACGATCGTCGTCGGCGCGGACTCCGGCGTCCCGTCCGGCGCCGGCTGGGCGCCGGGGGCGTGCCGGTCAGGGTCCGGGATGACCTGCCCCCGCGCCCCGTAGGCGCCGTGCGCCTGGTCGCGCACGAGCGTGCCGGTCTCGAGCTCGATGACCCGGCGCCGCATCTGGTTGACGATCTCCTCGTCGTGCGTCGCCATGACGACCGTGGTCCCGGTCCGGTTGATGCGGTCGAGCAGGCGCATGATCCCGAGCGACGTGGTGGGGTCGAGGTTCCCGGTCGGCTCGTCGGCGAGCAGGATGGGCGGCCGGTTCACCATGGCGCGCGCGATGGCGACGCGCTGCTGCTCACCGCCCGAGAGCTCGTGCGGGCGACGCTTCTCCTTGCCCGCGAGGCCCACCATCTCGAGCGTCTCGGGGACGGTGATCGCGATCGTGTGCCGCGGCTTGCCGATGACCTGGAGGGCGAACGCCACGTTCTCGAACACGGTCTTGTTCGGCAGCAGGCGGAAGTCCTGGAAGACGACCCCGATCTGGCGCCGCAGCTTGGGCACGTTCCAGCTCGACAACGACCCGAGGTCCCGCCCGGCGACGAAGACCTTCCCCCGGGTCGGGCGCTCCTCGCGCAGGACGAGGTGCAGGCACGTCGACTTGCCGGAGCCCGACGCGCCGACGAGGAAGACGAACTCGCCGCGGCGGACCTCCATCGACACGTCGTCGACGGCCGGCCTCGCGCCGCGCGCGTAGACCTTGGTGACGTTCTCGAAGCGGATCACAGCGGCACGTTCCTCGGGTCGGGGGTCGATCCGTGGACGAACGAGGTTCGTCGCACGATCCCGAGGGTAGGCACGCGCGCCCGGCCGGGCGGGGCGGACACGCCGCGCCCGGGCGCATCGACCTGTTGCTCGGATCAACCGCCCGGGGCGGGCCCGCGCCGGGTCAGGACTCCTGCTGCGCCCCGCGGCGCCAGCGGATCCCGGCCTCGATGAAGTCGTCGATGTCGCCGTCGAACACTGCCGAGGGGTTGCCGACCTCGTGCTCCGTGCGCAGGTCCTTGACCATCTGGTAGGGCTGGAGCACGTAGGAGCGCATCTGGTCCCCCCAGCTCGCCTTGATGTCGCCCGCGAGCTCCTTCTTCTTCGCGTTCTCCTCCTCCTGGCGCACGAGCAGCAGGCGGGACTGGAGGACGCGCAGCGCGGCCGCACGGTTCTGGATCTGCGACTTCTCGTTCTGCATCGACACGACGATGCCGGTCGGGATGTGCGTCATGCGCACCGCGGAGTCCGTCGTGTTGACGGACTGCCCGCCCGGGCCGGACGAGCGGAACACGTCCACCTTGATCTCCGACTCGGGGATCTCGACGGAGTCCGTCTGCTCGATGAGCGGGATGACCTCGACGGCCGCGAACGACGTCTGCCGACGCCCCTGGTTGTCGAACGGCGAGATGCGCACGAGGCGGTGCGTGCCTGCCTCGACCGACAGGTGGCCGAACGCGTACGGCGCCTTCACCTCGAACGTGGCTGACTTGAGCCCCGCCTCCTCGGCGTAGGACGTGTCGAGCACGGTGGTCGAGTAGCCGTGACGCTCCGCCCAGCGCAGATACATGCGCAGGAGCATCTCCGCGAAGTCGGCCGCGTCCACGCCGCCCGCGCCCGCGCGGATCGTCACGACGGCCTCACGGGCGTCGTACTCGCCGGCGAGGAGCGTGCGGACCTCGAGCTGGTCGAGGTCCTTGCGGATCGCGCCGACCTCGGCCTCCGCCTCGACGAGGGTGTCCTCGTCCTCCATCTCCTGGCCCATCTCCACCAGGGTCTCGACGTCGTCGATGCGCTGCCCGAGCGTCTTCACCCGGTCCAGCTCGGACTGCACCGCGGAGAGCGCGGACGTCACCTTCTGCGCGGCGTCCGGGTCGTCCCACAGGTCGGGGGCCGACGCCTTCTCCGAGAGGTCCGCGATCTTCGCGCGCAGCACCTCCGGGTCGCTCACGCTCTCGATGGACTCGAGCGTGCTGCGCAGCGCCTTGATCTCGGTCGGAAAGTCGATGGTGGCCACGAGGTTCAAGGTTACGCGACGTCCTGCACGCTCCGCGCCGTCGGGCGGGTCTCCCCTGCCCGACGGCGCGGCGGTGGCTCAGGCCTTCGGCTCGCCCTTCGCGGCGGGCGAGGTCGTGCCCGACGGCGCGGGCTCGCCCCCGGCCGCCTGCTGGCGGCCCTCGTCGCGCGCCCGGGCGAGCATCGACTCGAGGCGCTGGCGCCGCCGACGGCGGTCGTCGCGCACGCCCACGATCAGGACCACGACGATCGCGATCAGGAGGAGCTGCGGCCACGGGACGGCCCAGGTCGTCACGGTGACCGTGACGGGCTCGAGCGGCGCGTCGACCTGGTCGTCGTCCACCGTTGTCGGCGTCACGGTGATCGTCGAGCGGACCGGGCCGAGCGGCCACACGTTCGACGTCTCGACGCGAGAGCGCTGCGAGCCCCCGGGCAGGACCTCGGGGATGGCCGCGGCCGAGCGGTCGGTGGAGAACGCACCGAAGAAGCCGGTCGTCGCGACGTCACCCTCGGCGCCGAGACGCACGTTGCCGTCGTTCGCGACGTCGTAGGAGACCGTCAGGTCGCCCGCCGCGAACGGGTTCCACGACGGCGTGTAGGACGCCTTGAGGTTCTCGACGGCGAGCTGCGGCTGCACCTCTCCTGTGACCCGCGTCGAGACCCGGAAGCCGACGCGGCTCTCCACGCCGACGCTCGTCCCGCCCTCGCCCTCGCCGGTGCTCTTCACCGTCGCAGCGATGCCGGCGACGTGGTCTCCGGGGGTGGCGTTGTCCGGCACAGCGACGGTGAACGGCACGACGACCGTCGCGTCGGGCGCCACCTCGACCGAGTCCTGGACCTCGATCCAGGTCCCGGCTCCCGTCGACTCTCGGTCGGACGGCAGCATGTTGAACCGGCCCTTGGGATTGATGTACCCGTCGGCAGCCTGGATCGAGAAGGTCACGGGAACGTCGCTGAAGTTCGACACGGCGAGGTGCTCGGACGCCGATGCCCCGGGGTCGAGGACCAGCTCGACGCGGGTGCGCCCGTCGGGTCCGTCGGCGTCGGCGGGCTTGACCCCCCAGGTGATGACGTCCTCGGTGTCGAGCGGCAGGGTGCCGCTGGTCGCGGCGCCTGCCGGCAGCGCGGGCGCGAGGGCCGCGACGAGGACTGCGCCGGCCGCGACGAACCAACGGGTGAACCGGCGCGGTCGGTGGCTCAGGTGTGGTGCAGGGTTCACGCAGGTGCTCTCTCCGTACGACGGCGGGCCGCCCACTCGATCCGACCTGGAGCCGGACGAGTGGAGCGGCCCGCCGTGGACTGCTCGGTCGACGGTCGACCGTGGCCGACCGTCAGGTCACGAGGACCGGGTGTGCTCAGTCCTCGAAGAGGGAGAGCGTGATCGTCGAGGAGTAGGCGCCGGCGGCGACGTCCTCGGCGGTGCGGAGCGTGAGGCCCGCGTTCGCGGTCCAGGAGCCCTCCGGGTTGACCTCGGCCGAGTCGAAGGCCGACACGAGGAGGTCCTGCTCGGCAAGACCCTCGCCACCCTCGAGCGCGGGGTCGACACCCTCGCCCGCCTCGACGAGGCCGCTCTCGCTCTCGCTGACGAGCGACGGCGCCCAGCCGAGGTTCGACGCCGCGATCGTGCCGGCGTCGCCGGTGAAGTCCGAGGCGCTGCCCACGACGTACCAGTACGCGCCCTCGGCAACCTCGGTGCGCGTGTCGGTGACGGTGACGTCCGGAAGGGTGCCCGTGAACTCACGGGTGCCGGCGACGGTCGAGTCCTGCTCGGTGAGCGAGGTCGCGTTCGAGGCGACCGAGAGGGCGAGGTTGCCCGGCTCGACGTTCGACTCGATCTCGACCGAGACGTCGACGCCCTGGTCGTCGCCCACCTGGTCTGCGGAGGCAGCGGACGCGAGGGCGACCGTGCCGATGAGCATCGCGCCGAGGGCACCCCCGGCGACGAGCTTCTTCGTTGCTCGTGCGTTCATGTTGTAGCTCTCCATCGTTGGAGTTGTTGTCGGACCGGATCACCATAGCGGCGAACCTGGGGTTTTGACAGAGTCGAACCAGAAGTGGCCATCCAAAGTTAAGAAAGTGAACAAAGGCGCGGGAGCATGCTCACGCGTCCTTGCGAACTGCCCTTTCCTGGATGCTCGTCGTCGAACAGCAACAGGTGCTCACCACGCTCTGGCACGTGACTCTGCACGCACGATGATGCCATCACTCCACGCCTGGGTCACCCAGCCGATCATCGCGGGTCGTGCCCGCGCGGTGAGACCGACCGTCGCGGTGCGCCCGTCGGCGGTCGACGCCTCGCTCACGACGACGTCGTGCAGACCGTCGAGCGCCCCCGGATTCCGGGTCAGGTAGTCCTGGACGTCCGACCGGATCGAGGAATCCGTGAGCGTCAGGACGGCGCTCTCGACCGGTGCGGTGGCAGCACCCGTGTAGAACGACTCCGGCGCCATCGAGTCCGCCGCCGTGAGGGCGAGCGCGTCCGCGAGCTCGTACAGCCGCTTGCGCTCGAGATGCACCTGCGTCGCGCTCACCACCACGGTGACCAGCAGCAGCGCGAAGGCCACGAACGCCGTCGTGAGAAGCATGATGCGGCCGTCCTCGGGCCCGTCGACGGGCTCGCTGCGTCGCCGCGGACCGAGCCTCGCACGCATCACGGCCGCCTCGCGGCGTACTCGTCGACCGACGCGACGTGCTGTGCCTCGACCGGGACCGCGAGGGGCACCGCCGCCCGGACGAACGACGGGACGAGCGGCAGGGGCACCTCGAACTTCACCCGCGCGACCACCTCGCCCCCGGGCTCGAGGCAGGGTGTGGCGGAGCAGGAGATCGTCAGCACGTCGTCGCCGGGCCGAAAGCCCTGGTCGTCGAGCGCGAGCCTGACCGCGGCCGCGGCGAACCGCCCGCCGTCGTCCACGGACGGCGCGGTCACGAACGCCCGCGCCGCCTCGCGCGAGGCACCCTCGACCGCGAACGTGGCCGCCTGCAGCCTCCCGACCGTCAGCACGAGGTACAGCACCGGCAGCAGCAGCACGAGCGCGACGCCCAGGAACTCCACGACGGCGCTCCCCCGCTCCCCCTGCTGCCCACCCCCGGCGAGGCGAGCGAGCAGCGTCCGCACCCGGCGGGTCACGGCGCCTCCTCGAGCGCGTGCCCGTCGACGGTCACCACGCCCGCAGGACCGAGCAGGCCCACCACGGGGAGCGGCGCCGAGACCGTCACCTCGACGACGGGGAGGCCGTCGACGACCGTCTGCCGTGCCACGACGTCCTGGGCATAGCGGGACGAGAGCGCGGCCGTGATCAGGTCGCGCGTCCGGGCAGCCCCGTCCTGCGGGCCGCGGTCGGCGCGCCCGGCGACCCGAGCGCCCTCCGCGGCGCAGTCCACCAGCGTCGCCCGCACGTGGACCGCGAGCGCCACCTGGACGACACCGAGGAACAGCACGAGCACCAGGACGGACACGAGGGTGAAGTCGACCACCGCGGACCCGCGCTCACGATCTTCCGACGCCGGGCCGAGACCGTCTCCGTGCGCCACCTCAGGGCGCGCCCACGCTCGAGATCGCGTTGCTGAAGGCCTGGGTCAGCGCCGGCCCGGCGACGGCCCACAGCGCGATGACCAGACCCGCCGTCATCAGGGTGATGAGGACCCAACCCGGGACGTCGCCCCGTTCCGCGTCTCCTCGCACCAGGCGCCCCAGCGCCTCGCGCGCCGCTCGCCGTGCACCCTGCGTCCTGCGACCCCACCCCTGCATGGTTCCCCCTCGTTCGTCCGTCGTCTGTCGTGTCGTCTGTGAGCCGTGCGGGTCCCGGGCACGCCCGGGGGGAGCCGCCGTTCAGAACCCGAGCCGCAGCGTGGCCAGGGACGGATAGACGGCGAAGACCACCGTCACCGGGAGGATGAGGAAGACGACCGGGATCATCATCGCCACCTCCTTCTTGCCGCCCGCCTCCATGAGCGCGCGGCGCCCGGACTCGCGCACGTCCTGCGCCTGGGCGCGCAGGACGTCGGCAAGCGGGGTCCCGCGCTCCACCGCGACGGCGACCCCCTCCGCGAAGCGGGTCAGGCTCGGCAGACCCGTCCGGTCGGCGAGCTGCTCGAGCGCCCGGGCGAGCGGCGTGCCCGACCGCACGGACGCGAGGGTCGTGCGCAGCTCGTCCGAGAGCTCTCCGCGGGCGGTCGACGCGACCCGTTCGAGCGCCGCCACCGGGCCCTCGCCGGCGTTCACCGCGAGGGCGAGCAGCTCCGCGACGGTCGGGAACTCCGCGAGCATGCGTTCCTCGCGGCGTCGCACGGCGCGCGTCAGGGCGTGGTCGCAGGCGAGGACGCCTCCCACCCCGCACAGCAGCGCGAGCAGCACGAGCAGCACGACGGACGAGCCACGCGTCGCGGCGAGGACCACAGCGACGAACGTGCCCAGCGCGAGCCCGACGACGCCCCACACGAGCTGGCGGGCACGGAACTGCTCCACGCTCTGGCGTCGGCCGGCGCGATCGAGCCGGCGGCGGACGTCGGCGGACGTCGAGCCGAGCCGCTCGAGCGCGCGGCCGGCGTCGGCGAGCACCGGGGCGACCAGGCGCTCGACCGTCGGGAACGGCGTCCGGGTCGGCTGGTCGCGGAGCAGCACCGACGTCCGGTCGTGCGTTCGCAGGTAGGGCGCGAGGCGCTCGTCGAGCCGGATCGCGCGGCCGCGGACGCCCGCGACGACGAGCAGCAGCCCCACTGCACCGAGTCCGCCGATCGCGGCTCCCGTCAGCGACACGTCGAGCGCGTTCATCGGAGCACCCTCTCCTCCTCGGGCAGTCGCCCGATCCGCAGCATGAGCTGGTACGCCGCGGCGGAGCAGGCCGCGCCGACGCCGAGGACGAGCGCCCCCGCGAGCGAGTTGTACGCCGCCGCGGTCTCGGGCCGGGTCGCCAGGAAGCCGAGGACCACCCAGGGGCCCGCGACGGCGAGCCGCGCGCCGTTGACCGTCCAGGACTGACGCGCCTCGAGCTCGCCGCGGGTCCGCGCGTCCTCGCGCAGGAACGTCGAGAGGGTGCGCAGGAGCCGCCCCAGGTCCGTGCCGCCGACGTCGCGCGTCAGTCGGAGCGCCTCCACGATGCGGTCGGCCACCGGGTCCGCGAGTCGTTCCTTGAGACGGTCCAGACAGTCCCCGAAGCGCCCTGACGCGCGGTAGTCCACCGCGAACCGGGTGAACGGCTCCCGCAGCTCCGCCGGGCCACGCTCGCCCAGCTGACCGACGGCCTCGGGGAGCGACAGGCCCGCGCGGACGCCGGAGGCGAGGTGGTCCAGCACCTCCGGCCACACGTCGCGCAACCGGGCCCTGCGGCGTCGGGCACGGGAGCGCACGAGGAGCACCGGCAGCGACGCGGCGATCGCACCGAAGCAGGTGGCGATCGTGACCGACCCTGCGAGGACCGTCGCGACGAGGAGGACCACGAGCCCCACGCCCACGCTCGTCGCCACCAGCGCGCCCGGCGTGACGGACGGCGCACCCGCTTGCACGAGGAGGTCCTGGGTACGTGCCGTCCAGCCGTCCGCCCGTCGCTCCCGACGCGGGCCCGGCGCCCAGAACGACCACCACACGCAGAACAGGCCCGCGCCGAGCAGGAACCCCACGACGACGCCCACGTCAGCTCGCCCCCGACCAGGTCGGGCTCGCCGAGGCACCCGCCGGGGCGGCCGGGACGTGTGAGCGCTCTGGGTGCAGCACGGTCGCCAGGTCGATCCCCGCGCGCGCGAACCGGTCCGCGCCGGGCGGGAACCCGTCGGCCCGCACCAGCCGGTCCCCGGTCCGGACGAAGATCTCCGCCGCCTCCACCACGCCCTGCTCGACCCGTCCCGTAACCCCCAGGACCTCGCGCACGACGCGCCGCCCGTCGACGTCGACGCCGAGGTGGACGACCAGGTCGATCGAGGACGCGACGGTGGGGACCACGAAGCGGTCCGAGACGTTCTCGCCGGCGAGCAGCGGCAACGTGCACATCTTGGTGATCGCCTCGCGAGCCGAGTTGGCGTGCAGGGTGCACATCCCGGGCACTCCGGCGTTCAACGCGACAAGGAGGTCGAAGCTCTCCGCCTCGCGGACCTCCCCGATGACGATCCGGTCGGGGCGCATGCGCAGCGCCTCCTTGACCAGGCGGCGCAACGGGATCTCGCCCGTCCCCTCGAGGCTCGGCTGCCGACACTGCATGGAGACGACGTCCCGTACGGCGAACCGGAGCTCGAAGACCTCCTCGCACGTGACGACGCGCTGCGTGGGCGGGACCGAGCCCGCGAGGGCGTTGAGCATCGTCGTCTTGCCCGCCTGCGTGGCGCCCGCGACGAGGATGTTCAGCCCGGCACGGACCGAGGCGTCGAGGAACGCCGCCGCCTGCGGGGTGAGCGAGCCGAGCCGGACGAGGTCGTCGAGGTGCGACGCGCGGACGACGTGCTTGCGGATGTTGACCGCCCAGCTGCTTCGCGTGACGTCGGGGATGACCACGTGGAGCCGCTCGCCGCCGGGCAGCGACGCGTCGACGAACGGGCTCGAGAGGTCGAGCCGACGGCCGGACGAGCGCAGCATCTGCTCGACGAGGTCGCGCACCTGCTCCGCGGTGAGGATCGTCGTCGTGAGCTCCGACCGGCCGCCCCGCGCGACGAACACCTGGGACGGCGCGTTGATCCAGATCTCCTCGATCTCCGGGTCGTCGAGGTAGGGCTGGAGCGGTCCGAGGCCCGCCACGGAGTCGACCACCGCGCGACCGGCGGCCGTCGGGTCGGCGAGCGGCGTGACGGCCCCGAGCGCGCTCCGCGTCTCGTAGTCGGCGACCGCCTCGCGGACGAGCTCGTCGACCGCCGCCCGGTCGCGCACGGGGTCCACCCCGCGCCGCCGGACGAGCTCGCGCACCTCGCCCTCGAGCACGCCGACGGCGTGCGTGTCCGTAGACATGTCGAGCATTCCCCCTGCTCCGCTGGCCGGCTGCCCCGCCGGACCGAAAAGACCTGACCGAGAGAGTAGGGCATCGACGGGCCCCGCGGGAGTGCCCTGTGGACAGCGGACCCGGGAGCCTCGGGATGACGGCGCGCGCCCGCCAGGAACCCGGCCGCGGCGTCCCACATCGTGGGCGCGGACACGGCTAGGGTCGGGCCATGACCGACCTCCCGCCCGGCCGCTGGCAGGCCGCCGCCCGTGCGACCGGCCTCCTCGGCGCGGACGGCGCGGTCGCGGCGACGATCTTCGCCGAGATGACGGCGCTCGCGCACCGCACGGGCGCGATCAACCTGGGGCAGGGATTCCCGGACGTCGACGGCCCGGCGGCGGTCAAGCACTCCGCGATCCGGGCGATCGAGGAGGGCCACAACCAGTACCCGCCGGGTCCGGGCATCCTCGAGCTGCGCAACGCCGTCGCGAGCCACCAGTACCGGCACTACGGGCTGGACCCCGACCCGGAGACCGAGGTCCTCGTGACGACGGGAGCGACGGAGGCCCTCGCCGCGACGATCCTCGCGCTGGCCGGCCCGGGCGACGACGTCGTGACGCTCGAGCCGTTCTACGACGCGCACGCGGCGTGCATCGCGCTCGCGGGCGCGAACCACGTCACCGTCCCGCTCGTGGCGGGCCCGGACCGCTTCCGGCTCGACCTCGACGCCCTGCGCGCCGCGGTCACGGACCGCACGCGGCTGATCCTCGTGAACTCGCCCCACAACCCCACGGGCACGGTCCTCGACCTCGACGAGCTCGACGCGATCGCCGCCGTCGCGCGCCGTCACGACGCGGTCGTCGTCACGGACGAGGTCTACGAGCACCTCACGTTCGACGACGCCCGGCACGTGCCGATCGCGACACTGCCCGGGATGCGGCAGCGCACGATCACGATCTCCTCGGCCGGCAAGACGTTCTCGTTCACCGGCTGGAAGATCGGCTGGCTGCACGGGCCGGAGCCGCTCGTCACCGCGGTGCGCACGGTCAAGCAGTTCCTCACCTACACGTCGGGCGCGCCGTTCCAGCCCGCGATCGCCGACGCCCTGTCCGACGACGAGACGCCGCGCGCGCTCGCCGACTCGCTCGCGGCGCGTCGGGACCTGCTGTGCGAGGGCCTCGTCCGGGCCGGGTTCGACGTCGTCGTGCCGCAGGGCACGTACTTCGTCGTCGCCGACGGCGCCCCGCTCGGCTTCGAGGACGGCACCGCCCTGTGCCGCGACCTGCCCGCCCTCGCGGGCGTCGTCGCCGTCCCCGTGAGCGCGTTCTGCACGCCGGGGTCGACGACGGCCCGCGCGCTGGCCTCGCGCGTGCGGTTCACGTTCGTCAAGCGCGAGGACGTGCTGCACGAGGCGGTGGGGCGTCTCGCCCGCCTCGGCACGACGCCTCGCTCCTGAGCGGGCCTCGACCCGGTCGCCTGATCTGGATCGACCCGAACAGCGCGGAGCCGGTTCAGCCGCAGACGCCGGGCTGCAGCTCCTCGACCGGGGTCTCGGGCGTCGTGCCTGGGTCGGTCGTGCCAGGATCGGTCGTGCCCGCCCCGGGGTCGGTGGCACCGGTGTCGGTCCCGGTCGCCGGGTCGGTCGTGCCGTCCGCGGGCGCCGTCGCGTCGTCGCGCGGGTCGGTGACGGGCTCGTGGCCCGGAGGGGGCGCGTCGTCGATGAGGCGCTGCCAGATCACGTCTGCCTCCGAGGTCCACTCGACGCGGTTGCGGTCGCTCGCCGCCTCCACGACGGGGACCTGGGTGAAGACGACCTCCGACGGCTTGATCGCGCGAAGGCTGAACGCGAGGCCCGCGAGCGCCGTCGGGTCCGCGATCGTGGGGTCCGCGCTGATCGAGCTGAGCACGGCCTCGATGACCCCGTAGAGCTGGGGCGAGTTGGTGATGATGTTCTGGGAGAGCAGCTCACGCACGGCCGAGTCGATGAACGCCTGCTGGCGCGTGATGCGCGTGAGGTCGGACCCCATCTCGAGGCCCATGCCGGTGCCGTGGCGTGCCCGGAGGAAGCTGATCGCCTCGTGCCCGTTGAGCGTGTACTCCCCCGCGGGCAGGTCGAGGGTGCCGTACCGCGGGCTCTCCTTGACGGGCTCAGGGAAGCACATGGTGACGCCGTTGATCGCGTCGACCACGCCGATGACCCCAGTCATCTTGACGACGACGTGGTTGGTGATCGGGACGCCCGTGAGCTCCTGCACCGCGGTGATCGTGCATGCGGCGGCGTACGTCATGTCGTCGACGCCGCCCGAGCCGATCTGGAACGCCTCGTTGAACATCGTGTTGCGCCGCGGGCCCGACATCGACCCGTCGGGGAGGTTGCAGGCAGGCAGGTCGACGAGCGAGTCGCGCGGGATGGAGACGACCTCCATGCGCGTGCGGTCCCCGGACACGTGCACGATGAACGTCGTGTCCGACCGCATGCCGTCCTCCTCGCCGGCGATCGCGGCGTTCTCGGCGTCGCGGTAGTCCGTGCCCATCACGAGGATGTTGAGCGACTTGCCCGCGAACGGGTCCGACGGGTCCTTCGGGGGCTCTGCCGTCGGCCCCCCGACGACGAGGCCCGACACGTCGCTCACGGTGATCTTCGACTTGAGGTCAAGATAGACGGCTCCGGCACCCACCGCGACGAACACGAGGGCCCCCGTGAGGACGAGCCCGACGGCCCGCGCCACGCGGTGCGAGCGCAGCGCGCGCGCGTGGTGCGGGCCGCCGGAGGGCTTGTCCTCGCCGCCCTTCCGGGAGGGCGTCGTCGGTGTCGCGCGGGGCCGCGAGCGCGGGGACGACGAGGCGGGGGCGGTCGTTGGCACGGTCTGAGGGTAGAGGGTGCGGCGTGGATGCGTGCGCCGAACCAGCAGGAGGACGTGTGAAAGGGCGGCGAAGACCCGCCTCGGAGACTCGCAGCGCCCGCCCGGCGACGGGCGGGGGCGTCCGGCGGGCGACGAGTCGTCGACGAGCGCGTGCCGCGCCGTCGGCGTGGCCCGTCAGACCGGCGTGTGCCAGCCGCCGCGACGGAACGCGGGCGTGGCGAGGGCGAGCACGAGCAGCGATGCGACGACCGCACCGAGCATGACGGTGGCCATCGCGACGGCGTCGCCCCCGAGCACGCCGACGAGCGGGCTCACGAGCCCGGCGACGCCGGACTGGAACGCCCCGATGACGGCTGCGGCGGTGCCCGCGATCTCGCCGTGCCGGGTGAGGGCGAGCGCGGAGGCGTTCGCCGGGATCATGCCCTGCATCGACAGGACGAGGAACAGGGCGGCGACGATGCCGACGATCCCGCCCGCGCCGGTCACGGCGACGACCAGCAGCCCGACGGCGAACACGCCCTGCACGACGAGCGCGGTCCGGAGCAGGCGCACGGGCGCGACGCGGCGCACGAGCGCGGCGTTGGCCTGCGCGGACAGGACGAGGCCGATGCCGTTGACGGCGAAGAGGAGCGCGAACTGCCCGTGGCTGAGGCCGTAACCCTCCTGGAGGACGAACGGCGACCCGACGACGTAGCTCATGAGGACGGCCTGCCCGAGGCCGGGCAGGACGGCGAGGGCGACGAAGTGGCGGTCGCGCAGGAGGCTCGCGTAGCCGCGCAGGACGGTGCGCGCACCGGCGGGGCGCCGGCGCTCGACGGGCAGGGACTCCGGCATCCAGAACAGCACGATCGCGCCGAGCGCGATGCCGCCGAGCGCCAGGACCCAGAACACCGCGCGCCACGAGGCGTGGGCCCCGATGAACGACCCGATCGACGGCGCCAGGAGCGGGGCGAGCCCGATGACGAGCATGAGGCGCGACAGGATGCGGGCGGCGTCCGACCCGGTGAAGCGGTCGCGGATCGCGGCGATCGCGACGACGGAGGCGGACGCGTTGAAGAACCCCTGCAGCACCCGCAGCCCGATGAGGATGCCGATGTTGGGCGCGAGCGCGCAGAGGAGCGACGTGACGACGTGCAGCGAGAGCCCGACGAGGACGGGCAGGCGCCGGCCGTAGCGGTCCGACAGCGGGCCGATGACGAGCTGGCCGACCGCGCCGCCGAGCAGCATCCCGGAGAGCGTGAGCTGCGCGAGCGAGTCGGGAGCGCCGAGCTCGGCGCCCACCTCGGGCAGCAGCGGGAGGTACATGTCGACCGTGAGCGCGGGGAGCGTGGCGAGCGCGCCGAGGAGCAGCACCCAGCGGGCGTTCGATCTCGGTCGGGGCACGGCGGGGTCGACCGAGGAAGAGGGCATGGCGTCCATCGTATCGATTCGATCGGGTCGCACCCGCCCGCGCGGGAGTGAGTCTCCTCTCCTGCCGCAGCCCGCCCACGGCACCGCAGACCCTCACGGCACCCGCTCCCCGCGTGTGGGTGGCGTGCGGCAGGCTGGGGGCATGTGCGGACGCTATGCCTCCTTCCGGGACGCGCAAGACCTCGCGGACGAGTTCGCGATCGCGGACATCGCCGACGACGCGCGGCTGCTGCCGCCGTCGTGGAACCTCGCGCCCACCGACCCGGTGCGGATCGTCGTCGAGCGCGCGGCGAAGGACACCGGGGAGGTCCGCCGGTCGCTGCGCCTGGCACGCTGGGGACTCGTGCCGTCGTGGTCCAAGGACCCGAAGGGCGGCGCGCGCATGATCAACGCGCGCGCGGAGTCGATCCTCGACAAGCCGGCGTTCGCCAAGCCGTTCGGCGTCCGCCGCTGCCTCGTCCCCGCGGACGGGTACTACGAGTGGCGCGTCCTGCCCGACGCCGCGTCGCCGGCAGGGTCCGCGGGTGCGCCCGCGCGCAGGGGCAAGGCCCCCAAGCAGCCGTACT
Source organism: Cellulosimicrobium sp. SH8 (assembly GCF_025818875.1). Classification (NCBI taxonomy): domain Bacteria; kingdom Bacillati; phylum Actinomycetota; class Actinomycetes; order Micrococcales; family Promicromonosporaceae; genus Cellulosimicrobium; species Cellulosimicrobium sp. SH8. Next base: position 188,130 of record NZ_JAMXMH010000014.1, read on the forward strand.
GGATCGCGCCGGGCGACGGCGAGAGCGCCGCGTTCGCCGGGCTCTACGAGTTCTGGCGCGACCGGTCCAAGGCCGACGACGACCCCGACCGCTGGCTCGTCTCGACGACGATCATCACGACGGACGCGGCGCCGTACCTCGCCGAGATCCACGACCGCATGCCGCTGGCCCTGCCCTCCGGCGCGTGGGACGCGTGGCTCGACCCGGCGGTCGACGCCCGCGGCGCGGCCGACCTGCTGGGGCTCGGCGGCCCGCACGACGACGTCCCGATGGTCGCGCGCGAGATCTCGACCCTGGTCAACTCCGTGACGAACGACGGTCCCGGCCTGCTCGAGGCCGTCTGACCCGGTCGCACGGCCGGCCGGCCGTCAGCCCCGATAGGCCCACTGGAGTCGCACGGGCTCGATCGTGCCGAGCCCCTGCACCTCGGTCTCGGGCTGCGCCGTGAGCGCGAAGCGCTGGTCGCCCGCGAGCAGTCCCGCGGTCTCCCGGTCGACGAGGACCGTCGTCGGCTCGGCGATGTCCACGAGGCGGGCGGCGAGGTTGACGCTCGGCCCGAACACGTCGCCGAACCGCGAGAGCACCCGGCCCCACACGAGGCTCACGCGCACGGGCGGGACGTCGACGTCCTCCTCCCGCCCGCCGGCCTCTGCGAGGCCGAGCGCGACGCGGGCACCGGTGGCGACGTCGTCGGCGACGTAGAGCACCGCGTCGCCGATCGTCTTGACGACCCGCCCGCCCGCGGCGGTGATGACGTCGCGCGCGCTCGTCTCGAAGAGCTGGACGAACTCGGCGAGCTCGCTCGACCCGAGCCCGCGCGTGCGCTGCGTGAAGGAGACGATGTCCGCGAACCCGACGGCCCGCGGCAGCGGGAGCTCGTGCTCGTCGACCGCCGTGGCCCGCGCGTCGGAGAACTCGACCGCGAACCGTCCGGCGACCGCGGCGAGCTGGCGGCGCCACGCGTGCAGGAGCTGCTCCTCGAGGACCGGCGCGAGCTCCGGCAGCCGGTCGAGGACGAGGAGGCGCGCGCTCGTGTCGTCGAGGTCGAACCGGCGCGTCATGTGCTCGACGAGCGCCTCCACCTGCCAGAGCACGAGCCGCTCGGTGGTGTGCCCGGTGGACCGGATGAGGGTCGTCAGCGCGCGCTCGTCGAGCCGCTCCGTCGCGGCGAACGCGAACACGTCCGCGAGCGCCTGCGCGTCCTTCTCGGTGAACGCGTGCTCCTCGCCCTCGGTGAGGGGCAGGCCCAGCGCCTGCCAGTAGGCGCGCACCCGGTCCTCGCCGACGCCGGCGCGCTCCGCGAGCCGCTCGACGGTGAGGGTGCGAGGGCCGCCCAGCAGCGCCTCGTCGAGCACCGCCTCGGTCGCCTCGGTGTCCGGGGCCGGCTCGCCGCCCTCCCCGCCGTTCGGGGTCAGGGTGGTGGGGACGGGCTCGTTCTGCTCAGGGTCCACGGGCACCCGGCGATCCTATTCCTCGCCCAGGTCGGCGAGGTCGGCGGTCGCGCGCGAGATCGGCGGTCGTGACCGCCGACGGCGTCCCGGCCTGCCGATCTGGGACGCAGGACGTCAGCCGTGCGGGCGCAGGTGGTGGACGTCGCCGCTGTGGTGGACGCTCGTCGTCCCGTCGTCCTCGCGCACCACGAGGCCGCCGTCGGGCGCGAGCCCGGTCGCGAGCCCGACGACGTCGTCGCCCGCGACGCGCTCGACGCGCACGCGCGTGCCGAGCGTGGCGCTGACCTGCGCGCAGTCGGCGTCGAGCCCGGCGGCGTGCGCGTCTCCCTCGGCGTCCTGCCAGCGCACGAGGACCTCGCCGAACGCCTCGTGGAGGGCGACGAGCACGACCTCGCGGTCGGTCGTCGCGGCGCCCGCGAGGGCGAGCGACGTGGCCGTGGGGACGGGCAGCTCGTCGCGCTCCTGCGAGACGTTGAGCCCGACGCCGACGACGACGCCGCCGTCGGGCAGCACCTCCGCGAGGATGCCGGCGACCTTGCGCAGCGGCGCCTGGTCGCCGGCCCCCGGCGACGCGACGTCCAGCGACCCCGGCGCGGCGCCCTGGTCTGGCACGAGGACGTCGTTCGGCCACTTGACGACGGCGTCGACCCCGGCGGTCGCGCGCAGCGCTCGGGCAGTCGCGAGCCCGGCGAGGAGCGGGAGCCAGCTCAGCGCCTCGCGCGGTACCTCGGGGCGCAGGAGGAGCGAGCCGAGGAGCGCGGCGCGGGGTGGCGTCGTCCACGAGCGGCCCAGCCGGCCGCGCCCGCCGGGCTGGTGCTCGGCGACGAGGAGCGCGGGCGCGGGCCACGCCCCCGGGTCGTCAGCGACGGCGCGCGCGAGCTCGGCGTTCGTCGAGGCGGACTCGGCCACGACCTCGAGCCGGGCGAGCGGCCCCGCGGGCGCCACGAGCAGCTCCCGCAAGAACTCCGCCCGCAGCGGGGGCCGCTCGTCGCCGTCGGGCCGGGTCTCGTCGTCGCGCGCGCTCGCCATGCCCGCCATCCTCCCGCACGGGGACGACCCGGCACGAGGGTGGGCGGGCGAGCGGGCGGCCGTGGGCGCGCCCCCGGGTGCCCGCGGCAGGTTTGTCGACACCCACCAAGACCCGCCCCCGGCGTGCTGGCGTCGCCCGCATCGAGTTGGCGCCACCCGCCAACTAGGCTCGGGTCCGTGACGGACTCTGCGACCACCTCGCCCGCGACGCCCGAGGCACCCCCGACATCGCCCGACGCGCCCCACCTCGTGGGCACCGCGGCCAAGCTCGCCGACCTCGACCGTCGCCGCGCCGAGGCGACCGAGCTGCCCGAGGAGGCGGCGCGGACCAAGCAGCACGCGCGCGGCAAGAAGACGGCGCGCGAGCGCGTCGAGGCGCTGCTCGACGAGGGCAGCTTCGTCGAGCTCGACGCGTTCGCGAAGCACCGCTCGCACAACTTCGGGCTCGAGAAGAAGCGCCTGGCGGGCGACGGCGTCGTCGTCGGGCACGGCACGATCGACGGCCGCCAGGTGTGCGTGTACTCCCAGGACTTCACGGTGTTCGGCGGGAGCCTCGGCGAGGTCCACGGCCAGAAGATCACCAAGGTGCAGGACCTCGCGCTGCGCACGGGCGTGCCGCTCATCGGCATCTCCGACGGCGGCGGCGCCCGCATCCAGGAGGGCGTCGCGGCGCTCACGCAGTTCGCGGAGATCTTCCGCCGCAACGTCGCGTCGTCGGGCGTGATCCCGCAGATCTCTCTCATCCTCGGCCCGAGCGCCGGTGGCGCGGTGTACTCCCCCGCCCTGACCGACTTCATCGTCATGGCCGACAAGACGTCGAACATGTTCATCACCGGACCGGACGTGATCCGCGCGGTGACGGGTGAGGACGTGGGCTTCGAGGAGCTCGGCGGCGGCCTGACGCACAACGAGAAGTCCGGCGTCGCGCACTACCTCGGCGCGGACGAGGACGACGCGATCGACTACGTGCGCCACCTCGTGTCCTACCTGCCGCAGAACAACCTCTCGGACGCGCCGTCGTTCCCGCCCGACGACGTCGAGCTCGACGTCACGGAGGAGGACCTCGAGCTCGACGCGCTCGTGCCCGACTCGGACTCGCAGCCGTACGACATGCGCACCGTGATCGAGCACGTGCTCGACGAGGGCGCGTTCCTCGAGGTGCAGCCGCTGTTCGCGAAGAACGTGCTCGTCGGGTTCGGGCACGTCGAGGGTCAGTCGGTCGGCGTCGTCGCGAACCAGCCGCTGGCGATGGCGGGCACGCTCGACATCGACGCCGCGGAGAAGGCCGCCCGGTTCGTGCGCACGTGCGACGCCTTCAACATCCCCGTGCTCACGCTCGTGGACGTCCCCGGCTTCCTCCCGGGCGTCGACCAGGAGCACCAGGGCATCATCCGGCGCGGCGCGAAGCTCATCTACGCCTACGCCGAGGCCACGGTCCCGCTCGTCACCGTCATCACGCGCAAGGCGTACGGCGGGGCGTACATCGTCATGGGGTCCAAGCAGCTCGGCGCCGACGTCAACCTCGCGTGGCCGACGGCGCAGGTCGCCGTCATGGGCGCAGGCGGCGCGGTGAACATCCTCCAGCGGGCGGCGCTCAAGCGCGCGGCCGACGCGGGCGACGACGTCGAGGCGGAGCGCGCCCGGCTCGTCGCCGAGTACGAGGACGCGATCGTCAACCCGTGGGACGCCGCCGAGCGCGGGTACGTGGACGCGGTCATCCGTCCGTCCGAGACACGCCTGCAGGTCGTGCGCGCGCTGCGCGCGCTGCGCACCAAGCGCGCGACCCTGCCGCCCAAGAAGCACGGCAACATCCCGCTGTGATGACCACGAGCGAGCACGAGCACCCGACGAACCTCGCGAGGGAGAACCAGGAATGAGCCACGACGACGCCACGCACGGACCCGTCCCGCTCGGGTCGGTGGACCCGGCGCCGCTGCACGCCGCGGTCGACGCGCTCACGGCGGCGCTGCACGAGTACGTCGAGACGGCCGTCGGGGTACGGGCCGAGTTCGGGGCGTCCGAGGCGGACGAGGACCCGCGCGTCCTCGCGCTCGAGGGCCGCATCGGCGCGCTCAACGCCCGGCTGTTCGACGAGCTGCACGGCACGCTCGGCATCCACGCCGACCTCACGACGTCGGTGTGGGACCCGGGCGCCGACGAGGAGGTCGACGAGGACGCCTCCCCGGCGGACGTGCAGGACGACACCTTCACCCTCGACTACGTCGTCATGACGCACCCCGGCGGGCCGGACCTCGACGACGTCGTCGGGCTCCTGGACCGGTGGGGCCACGAGGCCCGCGAGCGGCTCGTCGAGGCGGGCTACGCCGTCCCCGAGTGGGGCGTGGGGCGCGGGGCGGACGACGACCACGACCACGACGAGGACGACGAGTGAGCTCGCCGCGCCCCGACGCCCCGAGCGTCCGCGTCGTGCGCGGGGCGCCGGACGAGCTGGAGGTCGCCGCGCTCGTCGCCGGTCTCGCCGCGGCCGCCGCCGCGGGCGGGCTGCCGGACGACGTCGCGCCCGTCGACGAGTGGACCAACCGGGCGCGCGGGCTGCGCGGGACCGGGGACGGCGCGACCGCGAAGAGCTTCGGCGGCCGCGCCGGCCGGCACAACGCCGACTCGTGGCGCTGGAGCCTGCGGTCGTGACCGCGCCGAGCGCGGCGCCGCGCGTGCGCCGCCTGCCCGAGCAGGCCGTGCTCGTCGAGCTGTCCGCCTCCGCGGACGAGGTCGAGGCGGGCCCCACGGCGCTCCCGCCGGTGGAGCCGGTCCCGGGCTGGCGGCGGTGGGGCTGGGCCGTGGCGTTCGTGCCGACCGTCGCGCTGCTCGTGTACCAGCGCCTCGCCACCGGGCGCGGCTGGGCCGTGCCGGACGCCGTCGTGGTCGTGGGGACCGTCGGGCTGCTCGTCACCGCGCTGCTCGCGCTCGTGCGCTACCTGGACGATCGCGTCGTGGCGGGCCTCGCGCGCGGGCGGGACGCGCTGCTCGCGGCGCCGGTCCGGGCGACCGGGACGCTCCTGCTCCCGGGCGTCGGCGCCGAGGACTCGGCGACGGGCACGGCGGAGGGCACCGCGGACGTCACGGCGGCGAGCGCCCGGGCGACCCGGCGCGCGGTCCTGCGGGCGACGCTGGTCGTGACCACCGCCTCCGGTGCGAGGACCGCACGCCCGGCGCGCGTCGTCGTGCCCGACGGTACGGTCGGACCCCGCCCGGGTGACCCGGTCGCCGTCTGGCACGCCGCGGACGACACGGACGCCACGGGGGTGGTCCTGGTGCGCTACCACCGCGCCTGGGCGGACGACCTCGGGGCCGCGCTGCGGGCTCGGTCCGACGAGGCTCGCCCCGAGGACCCGGACACGGACCCGGCCGGGGACGACCGGGGCGAGACGCCCGGGAATCCGGCAGACCCGCGACCGGGCGCCGAGTAGTCTCGACCGGGTGAGCGACACCACCACCACCACACCCGCCGGCGCATCCGCCGGGACCCCCGACCGCACACCCACGCCGATCGACGCCGTCGCCGAGGCCTACGTCACGCGGATCGCCGAGCTCGACCCGATCGCCGCGACCGCGATGGGCCTGTCCGGCTACGACCACCTCGTCTCCGACCTCTCGCCCGCCGGGCACGACGCGCGGGCCGACGCCGACCGCGCGGTGCTGCGCGAGCTCGAGGGCCTGGAGCCGGTCGACGACGTCGACCGCGTCACCCTGGCCGCGATGCGCGAGCGCGTCGGCCTCCAGCTCGAGCTGCACGAGGCGGGCGAGCCGCTCGCGAGCCTCAACAACATCGCGTCGCCGGTGCAGGAGCTGCGCGACGTCTTCGACATCATGCCGACCGGCACGGTCGAGGCGTGGGAGAACATCGCCTCGCGCCTCAACTCCCTGCCCACCGCGATCGACGGGTACATGGCGTCGCTCACGGAGGCGGCCTCGCGCGGCAACGTCGCCGCGATCCGCCAGGTGCGGATCGGTGTGCAGCAGTCGCGCGAGCTCGCGGACGCGAAGGGCTCGTTCTTCACGACGTTCGTCGCCGGCCCCGAGGCGAACGCCGTGCTCGACGACTCCTCGGCGTGCTCGCTCGTGCGCAAGGAGCTCGAGCACGGTGCCGCCGCGGCGCGCGAGGCCTACGGCCGCCTCGCGGACTTCCTCGAGACGACGCTCGCCCCGCAGGCCCGCGAGCAGGACGCCGTGGGCCGCGAGCGCTACGGGCTCTTCTCGCGCACGTTCCTCGGGGCGCAGGTCGACCTCGACGAGACGTACGCGTGGGGGCTCGAGGAGCTCGCGCGCGTCGTCGCCGAGCAGGAGGAGATCGCGCGCCGCATCGCCGGTCCGGGCGCGAGCGTCGAGGACGCCGTCGCCGCGCTCGACGCCGACCCGGCCCGCACGCTGCACGGGACCGACGCCCTGAAGTCGTGGATGCAGGAGACGTCGGACGCCGCGATCACCGCGCTGAACGGCGTCCACTTCGACGTCCCGACGCCGGTGCTCGACCTCGAGTGCATGATCGCGCCGACCCAGACGGGCGGGATCTACTACACGCCGCCGAGCGACGACTTCTCCCGTCCTGGCCGCATGTGGTGGTCGGTGCCGTCGGACGTCACGGAGTTCAACACGTGGCGCGAGAAGACGACGGTCTACCACGAGGGCGTCCCGGGCCACCACCTGCAGTGCGGCCAGGCCGTGTACGCGCGCGCGACGCTCAACACGTGGCGCCGGCTCGCGTGCTGGGTCTCGGGCCACGGCGAGGGCTGGGCGCTGTACGCGGAGCGCCTCATGGCGGACCTCGGGTTCCTCGACGACGACGGCGACCGCCTGGGCATGCTCGACGCGCAGCGCATGCGCGCGGCGCGCGTCGTGCTCGACATCGGCGTGCACCTCGGCCTGCCCGCGCCCGAGCAGTGGGGCGGCGGGACCTGGGACGCCGACAAGGCGCTCACGTTCCTGCGCGCCAACGTCAACATGCCCGACTCGTTCGTGCGCTTCGAGCTCGACCGCTACCTCGGGTGGCCGGGCCAGGCGCCGTCGTACAAGGTCGGGCAGCGCCTGTGGGAGGCCACGCGCGACGACGCGCGCGCCGCGGCCACGGCCCGCGGCGAGTCGTTCGACGCCAAGGCGTTCCACGCGCGCGCGCTGAACCTCGGCTCGGTCGGCCTGGACGTGCTGCGCGACGCGCTCTCGTCGTGACCCGGTCGTCGGCACGGCCCGGGTCGGCCTCGCGCCGGCCCGGGCCGACCGGCGTCGGTCCCACCCCGGGGACCTGATCCGTGGGCGCCGTCCTCACCGGCTTCGCCATCATCGCCGTGGTCGTCGCCGCCGGCTACGTCACCGCGCGCCTCGGCATCGGCGGCCCCGACGCCAGGACGGCGCTCAACCGCGTCGGGTTCTTCGTCGCGAGCCCCGCGCTGCTGTTCACCGTGCTCGCGCGGGCCGACGTCGGCGCGCTCGTCCAGGCGCCGCTCGCGGTCGCGGCGGCGGCGGCCGTCGTGACGGCGGGCGTGTTCGTGCTCGTCGACCGGCTGTGGCTCCGGCTCCCCGCGCCCGAGGCGACCATCGGGGCCGTCGGCTCCGGGTACGTGAACGCGAACAACATCGGCCTGCCGGTCGCCGTGTACGTGCTGGGCGACGCGACCGCCGTCGTGCCGGTGATCCTGCTCCAGCTCCTCGTCCTCGCACCGGTCGCGCTGCTCGTCCTCGACGCGACGACGAGCGGGCGACTGTCCTGGCGGTTCGTGCTCGCGCAGCCCGTGCGCAACCCGATCATCCTCGGGTCCTTCGCGGGCGCCGTCGTCTCGTTGACCGGCTGGACCCCGCCCGTCGCGGTCATGGCGCCGCTCGAGATCCTCGGTGGGGCCGCCATCCCCATGATCCTGCTCGCGTTCGGCATGTCGCTGCACGGCACGCGGCCGCTGCGCCGCGGCGAGCCGCGCGCGGCCGTGGGAGTGGCGAGCGTGGCGAAGCTCCTCGTCATGCCCCTCGTGGCGTTCGTCGTCGCCCGGCTCGTCTTCGGGCTCGACGACGCCGCGGTCGCCTCCGCCGTCACGCTCGCCGCGCTGCCCACGGCCCAGAACGTCTACAACTACGCGGCGCGGTTCGGGCGGGGCGAGATCCTCGCGCGCGACACGATCCTCGTCACGACGCTCGGCTCGCCCGTCGTGCTGCTCGTCGCGGCGCTCCTGGTCGCCTAGCGGCATCGTCGAGCGGCCGGCACGGCCGGTCGCGCCGGTGACCGGCGGGTAGTCTGCGCGGGTGCTCCGACTCGTGCTCGCCTCCCGCTCCCCCGCCCGCCTCGCGACGCTCCGCGCGGCCGGCGTCGAACCCCTCGTGCGCGTCTCGGGGGTCGACGAGGACGCGGTCCTGCAGGCGGCCGCCGCGGAGCGCGGCGGTCTCGCCCCCGCGGACGCGGTGCTCGTCCTCGCCCGCGCCAAGGCCGAGGAGATCGTGCGCACGCTCGCCGACGACGGGACCGGCGCGGCGATCGACGACCCCGCGCTCCTCGTCGGGTGCGACTCGATGCTCGAGCTCGACGGCGAGGTGCTCGGCAAGCCCGCCGACGCCGACGACGCCCGCGCGCGCTGGCGGGCGATGCGCGGCCGGGCCGGCGTCCTGCACACCGGGCACTGGCTCGTCGACCTCCGCCCCGCCGACGCCGGCGGGACCGGGACGACGGCGGGCGCGACGAGCTCGACGACCGTGCACTTCGCCGACCTCACCGACGCCGAGATCGACGCGTACGTCGCGACCGGCGAGCCGCTGCACGTCGCGGGCGCGTTCACCGTCGACGGCCTCGGCGGGCCCTACGTCGAGCGCATCGAGGGCGACCACCACGGCGTCGTCGGGATCAGTCTCCCGCTGCTGCGCTCGCTGCTGCGCGACGCCGGGGTCGCGTGGCACGAGCTGCGGTCCTGACCCGGCACGGCCGCCGCCCGCCGTCGCCGCTCCTTGTGGGTGCCGGACAACCCCACGCGCCGGGCGACGCCCAGGGGTGCGCCGCTATGGAGGTTTCCTCCAACCGCCCTCCGCTCGCCTTGGTTTGTTCTCCAATCTTGTCCGGCACCCGGCCCGGGAGCGTGAACGGCGCCCCGCGCACGCGTTACCGTGAGCCGTGCCCGCGAACCCCACCCGCCCCCTGAGCAAGGTCCTCGTCGCCAACCGTGGCGAGATCGCCGTCCGGATCGTCCGTGCCTGCGCCGACGCCGGCATCGCGTCCGTCGCGGTCTACGCCGACCCCGACCGGCAGGCCCTGCACGTGCACCTCGCCGACGAGGCGTTCGCGCTCGGTGGCGCGCGGGCGGCCGAGACCTACCTCGACATCGCGAAGCTGCTCGACGTCGCGCGCCGCTCCGGTGCCGACGCCGTGCACCCCGGGTACGGCTTCCTCGCGGAGAACGCCGAGTTCGCCCAGGCCGTGCTCGACGCCGGCCTCGTCTGGATCGGCCCCCCGCCGGCGGCGATCGACGCGCTCGGCGACAAGGTGAGCGCACGCCACATCGCGCACCGCGCGGGTGCCCCCCTCGTGCCCGGCACCCCCGACCCCGTCGCCGACGCGAGCGAGGTGCACGCCTTCGCCGCCGAGCACGGCCTGCCGATCGCGATCAAGGCGGCCTTCGGCGGCGGCGGTCGCGGCCTCAAGGTCGCGCGCACCGCTGACGAGATCGACGAGCTCTACGAGTCCGCGGTCCGCGAGGCCACCGCCGCGTTCGGTCGCGGCGAGTGCTTCGTCGAGCGCTACCTCGACACGCCCCGCCACGTCGAGACCCAGTGCCTCGCGGACGAGCACGGCACTGTCGTCGTCGTGTCCACGCGCGACTGCTCCCTGCAGCGCCGCCACCAGAAGCTCGTCGAGGAGGCGCCGGCGCCGTACCTCAGCGCCGCCCAGGAGGCCGAGCTGTACAAGGCGTCCGAGGCGATCCTGCGCGAGGCCGGGTACGTCGGCGCGGGCACGTGCGAGTTCCTCGTCGGCGCCGACGGGACCATCTCCTTCCTCGAGGTCAACACGCGCCTCCAGGTCGAGCACCCCGTGTCCGAGGAGGTCACCGGCATCGACCTCGTCCGCGAGCAGCTCCGCATCGCCGCGGGCGAGCCGCTCGGCTACACGTCGACGCAGGTGCGTGGCCACTCGATCGAGTTCCGCATCAACGGCGAGGACCCCGCCGCGAACTTCCTCCCCGCCCCCGGCCGCATCACGCGCCTGCGCTTCCCGTCCGGGCCCGGCGTGCGCGTCGACTCCGGCGTCGTCGAGGGCGACACGATCTCCGGCGCGTTCGACTCGATGATCGCCAAGGTCATCGTCACGGGCGCCACGCGCGAGCAGGCCGTCCAGCGGGCCCGCCGCGCGCTGCGCGAGCTCGAGGTCGAGGGCATCCCGACCGTCGTGCCGTTCCACCGCGCCGTGCTCGACGCCGAGGCGTTCGTCCCCACGGACGACGAGCCGTTCCGCGTGCACACCCGCTGGATCGAGACCGAGTTCGCCGACCAGCTCGCCGCGCTCGCGCCCGCCCCGGCCGCCCCCGCCGACGAGGACGACGAGCCCCTCGCGACCGAGCGCGTCGTCGTCGAGGTGGGCGGCAAGCGCCTGGAGGTCGTCCTCCCCGCCGGCCTCGGCATGGCCGCGGGCCGCGCCCGCACCGCCAACGCCGCCCGTCGGCCCGCGCGGCGCAGCGCCGCGAAGGCCAACGGCGGCGCCTCCGGCACGACGCTCGCCTCCCCCATGCAGGGCACGATCGTCAAGGTCGCCGTCGCCGACGGCACCCAGGTCGCCGAGGGCGACCTCGTCGTCGTGCTCGAGGCCATGAAGATGGAGCAGCCGCTCCTCGCCCACCGCGCCGGCACGGTCCGCTCGCTCTCCGCCACCGCGGGCGCGAGCGTCAGCTCCGGCACCGCCATCTGCGAGATCGTCGACTGACCCACCGCGTCACCGTCGAACTCGGTGCACGACCCGCGTGGTCGAGGCGCCGGGCTGGGCCGGGTTCACGACCCGCGTGGTCGGGTTGGGTGGCCGGGGTGGATGGCGCGTTCGGGCTGCCGCGCCGTCACCTTGGCCTGTCGGGTGGCACTTCTAGGAGCGCGGCTCTGACGCCCTTCACACTCCACCCACCCCGGCCCGGCTTCGGCCCACGTCGTGCAGCCCCACTCCCAGAACTCCCGCCAGACAGACCAGGGTGACGGTGCGCCAGTCCGAGCACACGGTCCGACCCCGCCGCGGACCCGACCCTGCGGGCCGTAGACCCGACCCCGACCGCGACGAGGCGAGTGCTAGCCGTGCTGGGCCGCGGCGCGGATCGCGCGGCGGCCCGACGGGAGGGCGACGGCGACGGTGATGACGAGGAACATGAGGATCCCGGAGACGACGAGGAGCGACTCCACGGAGAAGCGGTCGGCGAGCGGGCCGAACACGACCATGCCGAGCGGCATCGAGACGGCCATGACGATGCCGACGAACCCGAAGACGCGGCCCTGGCGCTCGGGCTCGACGGTCTCCTGGAGGACGGTCATGGACGTCGTCGAGAACGGCGGGACGGACAGGCCGAGCAGGAACATGAAGACGAAGAAGACCCACATGTTCGTGGAGAGACCCATGGCGACGGACAGCACGCCGAAGACGAACGTCGAGCCGACGATCATGGCGATGCGGTTCTTGAGCCCTCCCCAGGTCGCGAGGAGCACGCCGCCGAGCAGCATGCCGACGGAGAACGCGACCTCGTTCACGGTGAGCTTCCAGACCTCCTCGCCGAAGGTCCGCGCGACCATGAGCGGGGTGAGGTACGACGGCGCGACGATGAGCAGGAAGACGACGGCGTAGAGGCCGAGGACCCAGCGCACGAACGGGTGGGTACCGAGGTAGCGGAAGCCCTCGACCAGGTCGTCGAAGTACCCGGCGCGCTCCCCTGCGGCGGCGTGCGCGAGCGTCGGGACGGGGACGAGCAGGAGGAGGCCGATCCCGATCACGGCGGTGACGACGTCGACGAAGAAGACGGAGACGATGGACGTGCTGGCGTAGACCGCCGCGGCGACGGCTGGGGCGAGCAGCATCATCGCCGACTGGATCGACTGGTTGATCCCGTTGACGCGCAGCAGCTTGCTCGTCGGGACGATCTGCGGGAGCAGCGCCGCGACGGCGGGGGTCTGGATGCCGGCGCCCGTGGAGCGGATCGCGAGCGCGGCGTAGATGAGCCAGAGATCGTCCGCACCGCCGAGCATGAGCAGCGCGAGGGCGAGCGTCGTCACGGCGATCGTGCCGTCCGCGGCGATGACGAGCGCCTTGCGGTTCACGCGGTCGGCCCACACGCCGCCGAAGATCGAGACGACGGCCTGCGGCAGGAACCCGAAGAGCGTGCTCAGCGCGAGCACCGCCCCGGACTTCGTCTCGATCGTCAGGTGCCACATGACGGCGTACTGCACGAGCATCGACCCGAACAGGGAGACCGTCTGCCCGGAGAGGAAGACCGCGGTGTCCCGACGCCAGCGCGGCAGGGCGAGCGTGTCGTCGACGGGAGTGTCGTTCTCCGCGCCGTCGGAGAGGTCGGCGGTGGGGGCGTCGGTGTTCTCGTACGGCGTATGGCTCACCCGGACATCCTGACGGCCGCCACCCACACGGTCCACGGAATTCGCCGACGGCGGACGGTCAGCCGTCCGTCGCGACCTCGCCGACGTGGGCGATGTGCCCGAGCTGGCGCCACACGAGCGCGAGCGTGATGCCCGCGCCGACGAACGCGAACCAGAACGGCGCGGTGATCCCCCACGCCTGGGCGAGGACGCCGCCCAGCGCCTGCCCGACGACGCTGCCGCCGAACACGCAGACCATGTAGACCGAGCCGACGCGGCCCTGGAACTCCGTCGGGACGGCGCGCTGGCGGATCGTGTTGGACACGGTGCCCCACACGAACGCGTACGCGCCGAAGACGACCATGATCGCGAGCGCGACCCAGCCCGTCGTGGTGAGCGCGAGCGCGAGGTGCATGAGGACCTCGAGCGAGAGGCACACGCGCATGAGGGTCGACAGGCGCACGTGCCGCTCGAGCCACCCGAACGACGCGATGCCGATCACGCCGCCGACGGCCGACGCGGTCGTGAGCAGCCCGAAGCCGACCTCGCCCATGTCGAGGTGGTCGAGCGCGTACTTCACGAGCACGCCCCACGGCGCGGCCCACGTCACGTTGAAGGCGAGGATGACGAGCGCGAGCGTCCGCACCGGGGCGTTCCCGAGGATCCAGCGCACGCCCTCGGCGATGTCCTGGCGCACGTGAGTCTGCGTCTCGCGCACACCGCCCGGCGTGGTCGCGATCCGTCCCACCAGCACGACGGCGAGCGCGACGCACACGACCTGGGCGACGAACGGCCAGACCATCCCGAGCGCGAAGAGGAACGCACCCACCGGCGGCCCGAGCAGCTGGTTGGCGGTGAGGAACCCGGCCTGGAGCCGCGCGTTGCCCGTGCCGAGGTCGCGCGGCTCGACGAGCATCGGGAGCAGGGTCTGGGACGCGGAGTCCGCGAACACCTCGGCGACGCCGTACAGGAACATCACGGCGAGCACGACGCCGATGCTCACGTGCCCGGTCGCGATGAGTGCGCAGAGAGCCACGACGACGACCGCCCGCAGCGCGTTCGCGACCATGACGACGACGCGCCGGTCGAGGCGGTCGGCCAGCGCCCCGGCCCACAGCCCGAACAGCAGCCAGGGCAGCCGCTGCAGCAGGGCGGCGAGCGCGACGAGGAAGGCGGAGTCGGTCTGGGACGCCACGAGCAGGGGGCCCGCCGCCAGGGCGATGCCGTCGCCGACGTTGCTGGTCCACGACGACGACAGCAGCCAGCGGAAGCTGGTGCCCATGCGTCGCGGCGCGACGACCTCCCCGATCTTGCTCACAAGCGGAGAAGCGTACGCCGCCACGCCGTCTGCCCGAGCAACCTTTTCCGGACGCCTGCGTGCGGTGCGGTGCCGGGCGTGGCCACGGCCTGGCAGCATGGCCCCGTGACCATCCCGACCGCGCCCCGCGACCCCGGCGAGCCGGCCCCACGGCTCCCCCGCCACCTCCAGCCGGGCGACGGCTGGGTGGAGTGCGAGTGCGGCCGTCGGCACTGGGGTCTGTTCGGGGCTGCCGGGCTCCTGCTCGGGCGTCGCGACGGCGCGGGTCGGCTGACCGACGTCGTGCTCCAGCACCGCGCACCATGGTCCGACCAGGGCGGCACGTGGGGGGTGCCGGGCGGCGCCGTCGGGCCGGACGAGACGCCCACCCAGGGCGCGCTGCGCGAGGCGCAGGAAGAGGCGGGGATCGAGCCGTCGCACGTGCGCGTCGTGGGCGAGCGCGTGCTCGACCACGGTCCGTGGCGCTACACGACGGTCCTCGCGGAGGTCGCGGACGGCACGGCGGTCGACCCGCGCGCGACTGACGCCGAGAGCGTCGAGGTGCGCTGGGTCCCGGTGGACGACGTCGCGACGCTCGACCTGCTGCCCGCTTTCGCGGACGCCTGGCCGGGCCTGCGCGCGACGCTCGACCGGGACACCCCCGAGGCCTGACGGCCCACGCCCGCAGGACCTTCGTCACCGATCGGCGTCGGACGCGCCCCGGGACCGGTCGGGCGGCGCCGGGCCGGGGCACGATGGCGTCGTGCCCGAGGACACGTCGACCACGTACCGCGCGCTCGCGTCGTCGAGCAGGCTGACGCTGCTCCACGCCCTCCAGGAGCGCGGCCCGATGACGGTCGCCGACCTGTCCCGCGAGGCGTCGCTGTGCCCGAGCGCGACGCGCGAGCACCTCCAGCGCCTCGCGGACGCGGGGTTCGTGCGCAGCGCCCCCGAGGTCCGCACGACGCGCGGACGCCCGCGCATCCTCTACGAGGCCATCGCGGGCGAGGACCCGCCGCGGGACGACGGTGCGGCGCGGCGCCTCGGCGAGTCGCTCGTCCGGGCCGCGCTGACCCGTGCGGTGCTCGGGCACGACGACGCCGCCCAGGATGCTGCGCACGACCCTGCGCCCGGGGCCGAGGATCTCACCGGGACCGCGCGCGCGGCCGGGCGACGGCTGGTGGACGTGCTCCGCTCCTCGGGGCGGGACGCGCCCGAGCCCACGCCGGAGAACCAGCTCGCCGCGCTCGACGACCACCTGCACCAGCTCGGGCTCGACCCCGAGCTCGAGGAGGACCGGCTGCGGTTCCACCTCTACCGGTGCCCGTTCCTCGCGCTCGCCGCCGAGCGCGAGGACGTGGTCTGCGCCGTCCACCTCGGCCTCGTCCAGGGCGTCCTCGCGGGGGTCGGCGGGCCCGTCCGCGCGGAGGCGCTGCTGCCCTTCGTCGAGCCGCACCACTGCGTGCTGCAGCTCGCGCGCGCGAGCTGATTTTTCACGGTCCGCGGCCCGCCGCGGCTCCCGGCCGTCGGGTCATGCTGACGGCGCACCGGGTACGGACCCGGCGTCACGACGACGGTGGTCGTGACCTGCGACGACGGGAGGACGACATGACCGCCCCTGCCACCACCAGGACCCCCTCGCTGCTGCGGGCGGTGCGCACGCCGTCGAGCGTGGACCTGTCGACGTGGGACCCCGAGGACGAGTCCCGCTGGGACCGCCGGTTCGCGTGGCGCACGCTGTGGATCACGACCTACAACCTCACGCTCGCGTTCTGCGCGTGGTACCTCGTGAGCGCGGTCGCGCCCCGGCTCAACGACGTCGGCTTCGACCTCACGACGGCGCAGCTCTACTGGCTCACGGCCGTCCCGGGCCTGGCCGGCGGACTGTTCCGCATGGTCTACATGTTCCTGCCGCCCGTCGTCGGCACCCGCACGCTCGTGGGCGGCACGGCGACGCTCGTCCTCCTGCCGATGCTCGGCTGGGCGTTCGCGGTCCGCGACGCGAGCACGCCGTACTCGATGCTGCTGCTGCTCGCGGTCGCGGCGGGGATCGGCGGCGGCGCGTTCTCCGGCTTCATGCCCTCCACGAGCTACTTCTTCCCCAAGCGCATGGCGGGGACGGCGCTGGGGCTGCAGGCCGGGATCGGCAACTTCGGCGTGAGCCTCATCCAGTTCCTCACGCCGTGGGTCGTCGGCTTCGGCCTCCTGGGCACGGCGGTCCTCACACCGCAGCAGACGGCGTCGGGCAGCCACCTGTGGCTGCACAACGCGGGCCTCGTGCTCGTGCCGTGGACCGTGCTCGGCGCGGTGCTCGCGGGCCTCTACCTGCGCCGCGTCCCGGTGAGCGCGAACTTCCGCGAGCAGCTCGACATCTTCGGGAACAAGCACACGTGGATCATGACGGCGATCTACCTCATGACCTTCGGAGCGTTCAGCGGGTTCGCGGCGCAGCTCGGGCTGCTCATCGTCGCGCAGTACGGCGGGTTCGAGAACGCGCCCGACCCGCTGCGCTACGCGTTCCTCGGCCCGCTGCTCGGCTCGGCCGCCCGCGCCGGGTTCGGGCCGCTGTGCGACCGGTTCGGCGGCGCGATCTGGACCCTCGTGGCCGGGATCGGCATGACGGTCTCGACCGTGTTCTCGCTGTTCTTCCTCGACCCGCACGACGTCGGGCAGTTCGGCTGGTTCCTCGCGGGGATGCTCGCGGTGTTCACGTTCGCCGGGATCGGCAACGCGGGGACCTTCAAGCAGATGCCGATGATCTTCCCGCGCCGC
The DNA here is from genome assembly GCF_025818875.1 of Cellulosimicrobium sp. SH8. Classification (NCBI taxonomy): domain Bacteria; kingdom Bacillati; phylum Actinomycetota; class Actinomycetes; order Micrococcales; family Promicromonosporaceae; genus Cellulosimicrobium; species Cellulosimicrobium sp. SH8. The sequence continues at coordinate 205,221 of NZ_JAMXMH010000014.1, forward strand.
CAGGCGGGCGGGGTGATCGGCTGGACCGCCTCGATCGCCGCGTTCGGCCCGTTCCTCGTGGGCATCGGCCTGTCGCTCGTCCCCGCGCGGTCGTTCTTCGTCGGCTGCGCCGTGTTCTTCGCGCTCTGCACGTGGCTCACGTGGCACTACTACGCCCGGCCGGGCGCCCCGAACCCCTCCTGACCCCGACCGGGGACGTCCGGCGACGTGTCCGCCGTCCCCGCTCCAGAGAACCCGAGGAGCTGTCGTGCCCCCACTCGACGAGCGCACCCCCCGTGACCCCGCCGACGCCCTGCTGCGCCTGGGCAGCCGCCTGCGGCGGGGGAAGGTGTCCGACGACCTGCGCCAGGTGTTCCTGACCGGCGGACGCCAGGGCGACGTGTTCTACCGCGACCGCTGGTCCCACGACAAGGTCGTGCGCTCCACCCACGGCGTGAACTGCAC